>JAFZPZ010000010.1 GCA_017552435.1 Bacteroidaceae bacterium | reverse complement strand
TAAGCCTCACCCCCGACCCCTCTCCCATAGAGAGGGGAGAAAAGATAGCCTCCCAAAACAATAGTCAAATCCTCCCCCCTTCGGGGGGATGGAGGGGGGCTTTCTATGCCCGCTTCTTCGAGCATCCTTGGCTGAGTGAAGCTGCCCGAAAGTTTCTCTTCGAGGAGCGGAAGCTGGATGAGCGTGTCGTGCGCTGGTGCCGCCTGACATCTTGGCGCGACCGGCAGGGCATCAACTGGCTCCAGATACCCTATTATGGCCGCGAAGGTAAGTTGATAGGCATTCAGAACCGGAATTTAGGAGGGTCTGCCCCTCGTTTCAAGTTCCCTCGCGGCTCTGAGTGCAGCATCTACAACCTGCCTGTCCTGAACCTCCTGAAGCCCGGCGAAACGCTCTTCATCACCGAAGGTTGTTCCGACTGCTGGGCCATGCTCTCCTCCGGCCACAAAGCCATCGCCATCCCGTCGGCCACGCTCTTGAAAAGGAAGGACGTGGAACAATTGTCAATTATCAATTCTCAATTGTCAATTGATTTCGGAATGTACCCCGACAACGATGCCCCTGGCGAACGACTCTTCCTCCAGCTGAAAGAAGTGCTGCCCTCGTTGGTGCGCCATCAGTTGCCCCCGGGTTGCAAAGACTTTAGCGAATACTTTCTTTCATTGAACATTGAACATTGAACATTATGAATTATGAAAACCATGTATAAATCTGAACTGGCGAGACTTGCTGGCGTAAGCGCAAACACGTTCCGCAGGTATCTGAACACTCGCAGGGATGTCCTGTCTGCCATGGGTGTCGCACCACGTGCTAAAACGCTGAATCCCAGAGCCGTAAGATTCGTTGTCGAGGACTATTGTATTGAGCTGCCCCAAAAATACAAATAATTTTTCTTTCGTTCCACCGATGTCCGCCAAAGAGCATCAACGCCACTGGCAAATGTCGTACCTTTGTACTGTCTTAGAAAGTAGGAGGCGCACCTACATTTGCAGACTCCTCGAGGCGACACGTGCAGACTCCCGGGACCAACACGTGCAGACTCCGGAGGCAGCAAAAAGAGACAGAGAAGAGTTAAAAATTAAAAGTGAAAAATTAAAAATTAAAAGCTATGATTCAGATTAAAGCTAAACAACAGAACGTATCGTTCGAAAAGAATGTAGAGAAGCTGGCATTCGTGCTCTCCGCACATCTCTACAACACCCTTGAAGCCAGCAAGGTGATCGAGGAGGCAGCCAAGCGCTCCGGCATCAGCGAAGGCGTTATCAAGGCCGCTTGGGACGCAGCAGGTGAGGTGATCCGCACCTGGGCTACCGAAGGACACAACGTGCCCCTGCCAGGACTCGGCAGCATGCGATTCAGCGTCCGCTCGAAGAGTGTGCAGAACGTAGAGGACGTCAAGACCTCGCTCATCACGGCACGCCGTGTCATCTTCATCCCTGCCAAGGAAGTGAAGGACGAACTGCAGGCCACCAAGATTGCCATCACCTGCTACGACAAGGACGGCAACATCGTGAAGCGTGTGACCAGCGCCGACACCAACGATGTGGAAGACCCCGAAGGCGGTGATGACAACGGAGGCGGCACCAACACCGGCGGTAACAATGGTGGCACTACTGGCGGCACTACCGGAGGCAACACCGGTGGCAACACTGGAGGTGACAACGGTGGCGACAATGGCGGTGACGATGACAACGGCGGCGGCGACGGCCCAATCGGAGACGCTGAATAGACCCCCCAACCCCCTTTAGGGGGAGAAATTGACAATTGATAATTGACAATGAACCGAGGTATTAGAAACTGCAACCCGTTGAACATTCGGCGGGTTGCAGGTACTACCTGGAAAGGGCAACGGGCAGAACAGATAGACAGGGAGTTCGTCCAATTCGAAAGCATAGAATGGGGCATTCGCGCAGCCTTCTGTCTGCTCCGCACCTACAACAGGAAGTACCACCTGAACTGCATCGCAGACATCATCACGCGCTGGGCACCGCCAAGCGAGAACGACACCAGCCGCTACATCTGCAACGTCTGCCGCTGGACAGGCCTCGGCGGGATGCAACGCCTCACAGAATCCGACTGGCCAGCCCTTGTCCGCGCAATGGCCCGCCAAGAAACAGGCCTCTGCCTCTCAGAGACACAAATCAACAAAGGTTACGAACTGGCGGCCTGCGGCCTAAATGAAAAATGAGAAATGATAAATGGGGGCTTTTCCGGCATTTTGTTAAATCCCCAAACGACCAAACGACTAAACAACTAAATGACTAAAATTATGAAAAAAGAAACCTGGAAATTCATCATTCAGACGATAATCGCCATTCTGACGGCTATCGCAACCAGCCTGGGAGTCACCAGCTGCATGGGGCTACTCTAAAGACCCCCCGGCCCCCTTTAGGGGGAGGAATTAAAATTCAAAATTATAAAATTCAAAATGATTGGCTGGGCTCGCGGATTGCGGGCCTGGCTTTGTATTTCAGTAAGTTAGTGAAAAATGTTAATTTGTTAATTCCAAGGCATTTTGATGGCGGGGACGCTATGGAGCCTCTCTTATTATGACCTCCTGGGATAGACCTGTGTGCCCGAGGTTTGGGAAATAGAAAGAAAAATTTTGGTTTTCTTTTTGCGCTTTGCCCGTTTTTTTGTAATTTTGCGCCCGTAAATCGAACATCGTACATTGTTAATTGTACATAAAATAGATGGCTATAAAGTTTCAATATAACAAGACCTCGCTACAGCAAATCGAGAAGGCCCTGAAGATGCGGCAGCGCACGCTTCCCATCATCAAGAGCAAGGAGACGGCGCTGCGACTGGAGGTGAAGAAATGCAAAGAGGAGGCCGACGAACTGGAGCGCCAGCTGCAGAGCCAAATTGAAGGCTATGAGCGGATGTATGCGCTGTGGGGCGAGTTCGACGCTTCGCTGGTAAGTCTGGATGATGTGGAGTTGGCTGTCAAGAAAGTCGCCGGCGTACGCGTTCCTATCCTCAACAACATCAGCCTGAAGGTGAAGCCCTTCGGCTTGTTCAGCGCCCCCAAATGGTATTTCGACGGCATCAATCTGTTGCAAGGCCTGGCCAAGACGGCTGTCGAACGCGAGTTTGTCTTCTGCAAACTGCAACTCTTGGATCATGCCCGCAAGAAGACCACCCAGAAAGTGAACCTTTTCGAGAAGGTGCAAATCCCTGGCTACCAAGAGGCTGTGCGTAAAATCAAACGTTTCATGGAGGACGAAGAGAACCTCTCCAAGTCGTCGCAGAAGATTCTGAAGTCACTTCAGGAGAAAAGGAAAAAGGAGGAGGTAGCATGATAGAAAAAATGAAGAAGCTCACCTTCCTGGTGACTCAGAAGGAATACGACGGGTTTATCGCCGGACTGCGCGAACAGGGCGTGGTACATGTCCAGCAACTGAAACAGGGACAGACCAGTCCCGCTCTACAGCAGGCTATGGACCTGCGGCTCCGCTATCAGCAGGCCCTGGACTACCTCGACATATCGCTGAGTGCGTGGGGGAAAGAGAGTGAGCAAAATTCAAACATTGAATATTGTCCCCTTCTTGACTGCGTCGAGAAGCTCAAGGCTGAGGAAGTCAACATCCGCCACCAGATTGACGAGGCGGAGAAGAACATCCAGCGAATGGAGCCTTGGGGCAACTTCGACTGGGAGAGCATAAAGCGACTCCAGCAGGAATCGGGCATGCAGGTTTATTTCTATGCCTGCAACGCAAAATCGTTCCGGCAGGAATGGGCCGAGAAGTACTTCGCTACTCCCATCGACGAATACCGCAAACGTACCTACTTCCTGGCTTTCTCCAGTGAAGAGCCCGACATCAAGGCCGAACGCCTGGAACTGCCCGCCGGTTCGCTTGCCCAGTATCAGCAGGAAGCCGCCGAAGCGAAAGCGGCTCTCCAAAAGAATCACGACATCACTTGCCAGTTGGCTCGCGAACAACGACAGCTCCTGGTGGAAGGTATGCAGCAGGCTCAGAGCGAGATACAGCTGCGACAGGTCGAACTCTCCGACGAGAGCATTGCCGATGGCGTTGTGCGCCTGATGGTGGGTTGGACCTTGGAAGAAAAGGCAGAAGACCTGGCAAAGTGGCTCGACTCCCAACATATCTACTACGAACTGGAAAACCCAGCCTATGAGGACGATGTGCCCGTCAAGATTACGAACGACGGCTATACGCGTCTCTTCGAACCCATCCTGAGGATGTACTCGCTGCCCAACTATCACGACATCGACCCGAGTATCTTCTTCGCTCCCTTCTTCATGCTGTTCTTCGGTCTCTGCCTGGGCGACGGCGGCTACGGCCTGCTCGTCCTGTTTGGCGGTATTTATCTGGCTCTGAAGGGTAGCAATGAGGAGATAAAGAGCTATGGACGGCTGGGCATCTGGCTCGGCTTGGCAACAACCGTTTGCGGCCTGCTGACAGGCACCGTCTTCGGCATCGACCTGACGAAGCAGGACTGGGCCATTCTGGCTCCGGTCAAGCCTTATTTCCTGAACGACAACGGTGTTGGTCCAATCTTTGGCTACTCGCCCATGATGGTCATCTCCGTTATTATTGGTTTCGTGCAAGTGCTGCTTGGCATGGTGCTCAAAGCTTGTAAGGCTTGGAAGAACTATGGCTTCGGCTATGCAATCGGTACGTTCTCGTGGGTAGTGGCGCTGCTTTCAATCGTTGCCTTGATGTGTCTGCCCGAAGGTGCCGATGTGCCTAAATTCGTTTCCTACATCCTGTATGGCATTCTTGGTATCAGCACAATCGGTATATTCCTATATAATAATCCGTCTGCTTACAAAAATCCCATACTCGGGCCGCTAATGAACATCGGTGGAGGTGTCTGGGCAACCTATGGTATGTCAACAGGTCTGTTGGGTGACTTGCTGAGCTACATCCGTCTGTTCGCGCTCGGACTGACGGGTGGTGTGCTGGGCGGCGTGTTTAATTCGCTTGCCATCGACCTGACTTCCAGCTTCCCGTGGTTTATCCGCTGGATTCCGATGGTGCTCATTCTGCTTGCAGGACACGGCATCACCTTCGCCCTGAGCATGATCAGTGCTTTCGTGCATCCCATGCGACTCACTTTCGTCGAGTTCTTCAAGAACGCTGACTTCAGTGGCGGCGGCAAGGAATACACACCGTTTAAGACAGTGAAGAATTAAACATTAAGAATTAAAAGTTAAAACCATATTTATTAATCCTTCATAAGACATCGTTCATCATTCATAACGAAGCAAGCCATACCAAAATAGAGAATTGACATAAATAAGGTTGCAAAGCCCGGTCCGGCATGGCCCAAACTATGAATTATGCACTATGAATTATGAATTAAACAACAAAACAACTTTATGGAAATTTTATTAGCTTATCTGGGCGTAGCGCTTTGCGTAGCCCTCTCCGGTATCGGAAGTGCTTATGGTGTAACGATTTGCGGTAATGCCGCTATTGGTGCCTTCAAGAAGAACCCCACAGCCAGCGGTTCCTACATGGGTCTGTCCGCTCTGCCCTCTTCTCAGGGTCTGTACGGCTTCGTCGGCTTCTTCATGCTGAACAGCAAGGTAACTCCCGACATCTCTATGCCCGCAGCATGTGCCATCTTCGGCGTAGGTCTGGCTCTTGGTCTCGTAGCTCTTTTCAGTGCCGTTCGTCAAGCTAAGGTTTGTGCCAACGGTATCAGCGCTATCGGTGCAGGTCACAATGCCTTCGGTACCACAATGGTGCTCGCCGTGTTCCCCGAGCTGTACGCCATCCTGGGCCTGCTCGTGCTCATCCTGACAGCAAACGCTCTCTAATCATTGAACATTGAACATCAAATAAAGACAATATGAAACCGACACTATTTCTTTTGGCTGCTGGTATGGGAAGCCGCTATGGCGGTTTGAAGCAGCTTGACACACTCGGTCCTCAGGGACAGAGCATTATGGACTACAGCATCTATGATGCTATCCAGGCCGGCTTCGGCAAGATTGTATGGGTTATCCGTCGCGACTTCGAGGAGCAGTTCCGCACTCAGATTCTCGCCAAGTACGAGGGTCACGTTCCCTGCGAGCTCTGTTTCCAGAGCCTCGATGCGCTGCCCGAAGGCTTTACCGTTCCCGAAGGCCGTCAGAAACCTTGGGGCACCAACCACGCTGTCCTCATGGGCAAGGACGTCATCAAGGAGCCGTTCGCTGTGCTCAACTGCGATGACTTCTACGACCGTGATGCCTTCCGCGTAATGGCAAAGTTCCTGAGCGAACTGCCCGAGGGAAGCACAGGCAAGTATGCAATGGTAGGCTTCCGCGTGGATAACACCCTGAGCGAGAGCGGTACCGTGAGCCGCGGTATCTGCGAGAACGACGAGAAGACACACCTGCTCACAGGTGTTGTAGAGCGCACCAAGATAGAGCGCCACAACGGCGTGGTGCAGTACCTCGACGAGAACGACCAATGGGTAAGCATTCCCGATACGACACCCGTCAGCATGAACTTCTGGGGCTTCACGCCCGACTACTTCGCGTACAGCGAGGCTTACTTCAAGATGTTCCTCTCCGACCCGAAGAACCAGGCGAATCTCAAGAGCGAGTTCTTCATCCCCCTCATGGTCGATCATCTCATCAAGACCGGAAAGGCAACCTGCGAAGTACTCGACACAACGAGCAAGTGGTTTGGTGTGACCTATCCTGAGGATCGTCCTGAGGTAGTTGCTAAGCTCGCTGCCCTCCACAAGGCAGGACAGTACCCTGACAAGATGTTTTAACAGATTCTTTTTACCCCTCCCCAATCCAAGGGGAGGGGCTTTTATATTCTTTCAGCACATGAAACGAGTCGTTTTTTCCTTTCTTGCTCTTCTGGCTTCCTTTGTCTGTGTGGCTCAAAGTATCACGGATGAGACTCGCCAAATCCGCGAAGAGTTCCAAGACCGCAAGTTCGGCATCTTCCTCCATTGGGGCATCTATTCCATGTTGGCCGACGGAGAATGGGTAATGCATAACCGCCATCTCGATCGCGACGAGTATGCCAAGTTGGCTGGCGGCTTCTATCCATCCCTTTTCAATGCTCGCGAATGGACACAACTCTTCAAGGAAGCAGGCGCCAAGTACGTCACCTTTACCAGCAGGCATCACGACGGCTTTTCGATGTGGGCGACAAAGTCAAGCCCCTATAACATCGTCGATGCCACACCTTTCAAGCGTGATGTTGTCGGTGAACTTGCGGAGGCTTGCAGTGAACAAGGTCTCAAGCTCCACTTCTACTACAGCCACATGGACTGGCAACGCACGGACTACCCAACGGGCAACTGTAAGAACTGCCCCCACGATGAGGCCACTACGAACTGGGACAGCTATTATGCCTTCATGAACCGTCAGCTCACAGAACTTCTGACAAACTATGGCCCGATTGGTGCCATTTGGTTCGACGGCATGTGGGACCATAAGGAGAAAGAATTCGACTGGCGATTGGAGGAACAATACGCGCTCATCAAGAAGTTGCAGCCGAAGTGCATGATTGGCAACAACCATCATGGGGCACCTATCGGAGTGGAGGACTTCCAGCTCTTTGAACAGGACCTGCCCGGACAGAATACGGCTGGCTTCAATGGCGCAGAGGTTGCACAAAATCTCCCTTTGGAGACCTGCATGACGATGAACAACACCTGGGGATACAGCATTACGGACAGCAACTATAAAGATGGTGATGAACTCATTCGCCGTCTCGTAAAAGCGGCAGGCATGAATGCCAACTTCCTGCTCAATATCGGGCCTCGACCCGACGGGAAGCTGCCCGACCAAGCTGTTGAAAGGCTCAAGCAGATTGGAGAGTTCATGAAAGCCAACGGCGAAACCATCTACGGTACGCGAGGCGGATGCGTTCCTCCACAAGACTGGGGCGTCACGACACAAAAGGGAAAGACGCTCTATATACATATATTAAACAAAGTAGAAGGCGGACAACTCTTCCTGCCTCTCACAGGACAAACCATCACGAAGGTTACAACGTACAGCGACAACACAAAGTTGAAGTTCCAACACGAGAAAGAAGGCTTTATTATCTCGTTGCCCGAACTTCCAAACACAGTTGACTGCATACTCAAAGCTACACTAAAATAATATGTATATCATAGGCATCGCCGGCGGTACAGGTTCCGGCAAGACAACTGTTGTAAAGAAAATTCTGGAGACACTGCCCATCGACCGGGTAGCACTCATTCCTCAGGACTCTTATTACAACGACACCACACATCTTACGCCAGAAGAGCGCAACCGCATCAACTTTGATCATCCCGATGCCTTCGATTGGAAGCTTCTCACCGAGCAGATTCAGGCTTTGCGTGAAGGGAAAAGCATCGAACAACCCACCTACAGCTACCTCATCAGCAACCGTCTGCCTGAGACTGTACATGTGGAGCCTTGCGAGGTTATCATCATAGAAGGCATTATGGCGTTGTGGAAGAAGCAGTTGCGTGACCTCATGGACTTGAAGATTTTCGTCGATGCCGACCCTGATGAACGCCTTATCCGCGTCATACAGCGTGATACGGTTGAGCGAGGACGCACTACTCAGATGGTGCTCGACCGCTATCTCGATGTCCTCAAACCGATGCACGAAGAGTTCATCGAGCCCACCAAGCGCTATGCTGACCTTATTATTCCTCAGGGCGGTAATAACAAGCAGGCCATCGAGATTATGCGGACGTACATTATTCACAGAATAAAGCCATAGTCCCCATTGGGACTGGATTAAGGATTAGAGATTAGGGATTATAATGTTCAAGTTTCATTTTCCATTTTTCACTTATCTCTTTTCATTTTTATTGTTTGCCGCCTGTACTGCTAAGCAGGAAAAAGACACGTCTGCCCTCTTTGCCTCTGAAGCGGAGAAAACAGACACCATTCAGTATTACGATCTGCACGAAATACAGAACAGTGGCATCATTATTGCCGGAACTGTGAGTGGTCCGGACACCTATTACGAGTATCATGGCAAGGAGTTGGGCCTACAGTTCGAACTTGCTGAGGCGTTCGCACAAAGCATCGGTGTCAAGCTCCAAATGGAAATTTCTCCCGATACGGCTACATTATTGAAAAAACTCGAGAAGGGTGAGATAGACTTCATCGCACTTGAGATGCCACATTGGCACACCCGATCCGACGAATCCCTGTTGAGCGAAGCAATCACAGAATGGTGGAAGCCCGAACGTGTTGTGCAGCTGAAGGAAGCCCTCGTACATCGTACAACGTACACCGTACATCGCCGCATGCGTCCTGTCATGCGTGATGCTGCTCATGGTATCATCTCTGCCTACGACGAACTCTTTCGCCGTTATAGCGGTACAGCCGGCTGGGATTGGCGGCTGTTGGCTGCACAATGCTATCAGGAGTCGGGCTTCGATCCGCAGGCTGTCTCGTCGATGGGCGCACAGGGACTTATGCAGCTGATGCCCGCTACAGCCGATGCCATGGGAGTTCCTGAAGACAAGCGTTTCGACGCGGAGCAGAATATTTCTGCTGCGGCTCGCTACATCAGGAAGATAAGTCTGTCTTTTACCGATATCAAGGATGCTGAAGAGCGTATTCGCTTTACCCTCGCAGCCTATAATGGTGGTGTTGGTCATGTTCAGGATGCACAAATTCTGGCTCGCAAGGCAGGGCGAGACCATTTCCGATGGCAGGAGGTGGCACCCTACATCCTGCTTCTGGCACAGCCTCAGTATTACCGAGACCCTGATGTTCGCTACGGTTATATGCGTGGTAGCGAGACGGAGGCTTATGTCCGACTTATTATGGAGCGTTGGGAACAATATCGCCACAATGCCCGTTCCTATAGTAACGGTAGCATACCGGCTCCGGCTCGCAGAAGTCTTCAGGACGGAGAATATAAGAGTAACGTAAAGTCGCCAGAGGAATTGATGCATGAAGAGTGATTTAGAGAGAACACTGTCTCTTTGAATGCTCGGAAATAAAGAGAAAAAACATATTTTCTCTTTGTTTTTCGCTCGTTTTATATAATTCTTCAGGCTGAATTCTTAATTTCTAATTCTTTTTTGTACCTTTGTGCACATAATCTATAAATACTTAGTAACTATGACAAGAAGACTCTTCTCCGTGCTGCTGGCTGCATTCTCCTTCGGCACACTATGCCTTATGGCTCAGGACTTCGAACCTAATCAGGGTTACCGGCTCGAGATAGGCGATGGCCTCGCTCTCGACAATCAGAATGGTACCATTACATTCTCTCCAGTCAACAAAAAAGCTCAGACACAAGTGTGGCGCATCCAAAAGGCTGACAGACAAGGATATTGGTGCCTTTATAGCCCCAGTGCCGATGTGGCGCTTGATAACGGCAATCACGGTACAAATGAAGGCGAGGTGCTCACGTGGGCCCTCAACACCTCCAACCCCAACCAGCAGTGGCTCATCGAGAAGAGTGGTCAGGAAACCGTCACTTTGACTTGTGCCGCAGGTGGCTTGAAACTTGGCTACAACGACAATTGTCAGCCCGGAGGACATGTTTGGCAGATGAAAGCCACTAATACCAGTGAATATGTCCAGTGGCGTTTGGTGAAGACGAATCTCAAAGTGGAGGCACAGGCTACTTCCAACGCTTCCAAAAACGATTGGGAGAACGAGACCATCTTCGGCATCAATAAAGAGCCCGGACGCGCCACGATGTTGCTCTATGCCAACGAGAAAGAGATGAAAGCAGATGCTGCCTACCAGAAGCCCTGGCTTTGGCCAGAGAGCTCTTTGCGACTGATGCTCAACGGACAATGGCAGTTCAACTGGGTACCCAAGCCCGAAGATCGTCCTATCGACTTCTATAAGCCCTCTTTCAATGCATCCTCTTGGAAGACTATTCCCGTTCCCTCTTGTTGGGAGATGCAGGGCTATGGCACACCTATCTATACCAACGTCACTTATCCTATCAAGAATCAGCCGCCCCTTATTCGCGGGCAGGAAGGCTATACGGTGCTGAACGAACCCAATGCCGTAGGTAGCTATCGTCGTACCATCAAGGTTCCTTCTTCTTGGAGCGGACGTGAGATTTATCTCCATTTTAACGGTATTTACAGCGCTGCCTACGTCTGGGTGAATGGGCAGAAAGTCGGCTATACACAAGGTCCCAACAATGACGCAGAGTTCGACGTGACCCGCTACCTCAAGACAGGCGAGGAGAACCTTGTCTGTGTCGAGGTCTATCGTTGGAGCGACGGCTCGTACATCGAGGATCAGGATATGTTCCGCATGAGCGGCATCCATCGCGATGTCTATCTCGAGGCACGTCAAAAGCTGCATGTACAGGATGTGAAGCTCACTTCCATGATGGGTGGACGTGGGCGTCGCGGGGGCGGAAACGGAGACGGAGCCTTCCGTCGTGCATTCCTCGGCATCGATATCGCCCTGCAGAACCTTAACAAGAAAGCAACCGATGCTCGAATTGATGTTGAGTTGGTAAATCCCTCCGGCAAGACTATCCAGACAGCTATCTTGCAGGTTACAGGCGTAGAGAAAGGCATACAGCCTGCCCGTCTCAACCTCGAAGTGCAGAATCCCGAGCTTTGGAGTGCTGAGACGCCCAATCTTTATACCGTCAACATTGCTGTCGGCGGTGATGTCTATACCCAGAAGTACGGCTTCCGCAAAATAGAGAACCGAGGCGGCCAGGTGTTCATCAACGGCAAACGTGTTATGTTCAAGGGTGCCGACCGCCATGATACGCATCCCGTTTACGGTAAGGCTATTCCCGTGGAAAGTATGATAGAAGACATCCTGTTGATGAAGCGCTACAACCTTAATACGGTTCGTACCAGCCATTATCCCAATGACCCCAGAATGTACGCTCTCTATGACTACTATGGCATTTACACGATGGACGAGTGCGATCTTGAGTGTCACGGGAACCACAGCCTTTCAAGGAAGAAGAGTTGGGAGGCACAATATGTTGACCGTCAGGTGCGTATGGTGCTTCGCGACCGCAACCATCCCAGCGTCATTTTCTGGAGTATGGGTAACGAAAGCGGTGGCGGCGATAACTTCGTCGCTTGTAAGAAGGCCATTCAGGAGCTGGACGACCGCCTTATTCATTACGAAGGCATGAACGAGGTTGCGGATATGGACAGCCGCATGTACCCCAACCTGCCGAACATGATAAGGCTTGACCAGGAAGAGAGCCTCAAGGACCGTCCCTTCTTCCTTTGCGAATATGCTCATGCAATGGGTAATGCTATCGGAAATCTACAGGAGTACTGGGATTACATCGAGTTCGAGAGCAAGCGCATGATAGGCGGCTGCATCTGGGACTGGGTTGACCAGAGTCTCTGCAAGTGGGGAGAACCTACTACCAATATGTATTACGGAGGAGGCTTCGGCGACTATCCCAACGACAACGACTTCTGCTGCAACGGCATCATCACAGCCGACCGTCATGTGACACCTAAGTTGGAACAGGTGAAGAAAGTCTATCAGTACGTGGATTTTAAGCTGACCGACGAGGGTAAGATACGCATCCGCAACCGCTACTGTTTCACGCCATTGAGCAATTTCACGTTCCATTATAGTCTGCTACGTGACGGGCGTATGATAAAGGGCGGTACAGCGTCTCTGCCCAATGTGGAGCCAGGTGACAGCTGCTTTATCGAGCTTCCTTGTGAGGTTCCAGAATCAGGTTTGTGCCATTTGAACATCTCCCTGCGGCTCAAGGAGAATACAAACTGGGCAGAGGCAGGTCACGAAGTGGCTCGCGAGCAGATTCTCCTTCTTGAAGGCAAGCCAGCGCTCATGACTGCAGCTCGGGCAGCAGGAGCACTTAAGGTTGAGGAAAGCAACAACCAGATAAGAGTCAAGAACGACAACTTTTCCTTTGCTGTAAGCAAACAAACAGGTGCTGTGACAGAATTTACATACTTTGGCAAGCCCGTCATCGTCGCTGGCGATAAAGTTCCTTTCGGCAATATGACATTCAACGGTTTTCGCAGCATCAGCAACGACCGTCGCTACAATTTCCAGAGCGACTTCGCTTCTCTGCGAGTGTCATTGCAGCAGGAGGAAGGCAAGGCCGTCGTCATGGTTCGCTATGATGTCAAGTCAGGCCGCGAGGCTCGCACCACGGTTCCCGTCGAGACAGTATATACCATTACACCAGATGGCCGTATTGATGTTACGAGTAGCTTCGGGAACGAGGCCAATCGCGACTTCAGCCGTCTTGGACTCATTGCGGCTCTCGATTCCCGCCTGGAGAATGTAGAATATTTGGGGCGTGGTCCGATGGAAAACTATCCCGACCGCAAGGATTGTGCTTTCGTAGGCTGCTACACCAATACTGTGACCGATATGCAGGAAGAATATATCAAGCCCCAGAGCATGGGTGAACGCTGCGATGTCCAGTGGGTTACTTTTACCGATGACAAGGGTGAAGGCATCCGCATCTGCACCACGGAAGGCAACCTTTCCTTCAGTGCTCAGCATTATACAGACGAGGAATTGTGGCAGACGAAGTATATGCATGAGCTGAAAAAGATACGTCATCCGGAAGTCATCCTGCATCTCGATGCGGCGATGCGTGGCCTCGGTAATGCCAGCTGTGGCCCAGGCCCACTGCCTCAGTACGAACTCCGCGAGAAGAGCTATACTTATGGCTTTGTCATCGAGCCGATAAAGTAATTCCGATTACTCAGAACTTCCATGAAAGAAGATATTTCTCTCGAAGAACAGGTGGAACGCATCCGCCGGAAGCGGGCGCAACGATACGACGGCTCCAAGGTTCGAACTATCCTCAATATGTTGTTCCTGGTTTTGGCAGCTATCGGACTGGCTATGTACTTCTTCGGTGGGGAGAATCACGTCCCGGCACTATTCGTCATCGCAGCCGGTATGCTGTTCAAGATGGTCGAGTTCATATTGCGTTTTCTCTAATGTAATGAAAAGAAGACTCTGTATACGACTACTCCTGCTTTTTGTCCTATGTATAATGGTTGATAGTCAATGGTCAATGGCCATGGCACAAGTTCACCGCATCAACCAGGATGGAAGTAATGCAGCATTGTACGACGATGGTGACGGATACTATGTCGAAGACCGACCGGGCTCGTATACCGACGGTGCGGGTAACCGTACAACTTGGGGACGCGACACTACAAGGTTCAAGAACAAAAAGGACTATCCCATTGGACAATTTCAATGGGTTTTGGAGCCTCGTCTCGGTACAGTCGTTGATGCAGAGAACAACGATACCGTAGTACATGATTTCCAGAAATGGAATGCTACTGACGGCTATACCGGTGAATACAACTATCTGGCCAACATCGGGTCGCCCCGCCTGAGTCGTATCTATTTCAACCGCGAAACCTCCGATGAGTTCCTTTTCTTGCAGCCCTTCAGCTTCTTTCGCGGCTCGCTGCAGGACTTCCGCTTCACCAATACCAAGAGCCCTATTACCAATCTGGCCTATCATTCATGTGGTAATAGGCAGACGGGCGAGGATCGTGTCCGCGGCTACTTCGCTACCAATATCAACAAACTTGCAGGGTTGGGCTTCAAGCTAGACTATACCTATGGTGTTGGTTACTATTATGCCCAACCTAACAGTATGTTCGGCAGTACGTTCTACGGCTATTATCGTGGCGAGCGCTACAACATGCACGCTTATATCGGTATCAATCACATGAAGATGGGCGAGAATGGTGGTATCGAGGATGATCGCTACATTGAAGACCCTTTGAGCATGGGGCAGGATTACAGTTCCGAGAATATCCCTACAATGCTCAGCCAGACCTGGAACCGTAACCACGAACAACATTTCTACCTGACGCATCGTTATAATATCGGTTTCAACCGTATTCTCGAGGTGCCCGACTCGCTGAAACCGACTCCTCCTTCCGAATCCTCGCTCCTTGCCGATCTGCCTGATAGTATACAGACGATCCTTCGCTCGGACACTCTGGCGCGCAGGTTGGCGGTTGATTCGCTCATGCAAGTTTGGCGCGATACGCAGGAAGTGCCCAAGGAGTTTGTTCCCGTTACAAGTTTTATACATACGCTCGATGTAAGTAACCTCAAGCACGAATATCTGGCACACAATACGACCAAAGATTACTACACGAACACTTTCTACGGAGATGGAAATGCAATGAGTGATATGACGCGGGCTCTTTCCGTGCGTAATACTTTCGGCATTGCACTTCGCGAGGGGTTCAACAAATGGGCTCAGATGGGTATTACGCTTTTCGGCACTCACAAATTGCGTTCCTATAAGCTGATGAACGAGCAAGGAGGCCTGACAGACTATACAGAGAATGACATCTCGGTAGGCGGCGAACTCGCTCGCACACAAGGTTCCCGTTTCCACTACAATGCCTCAGCCGAGGTATGGCTAGTCGGAGAGCACGTTGGCGATTTGAATATTGACGGTAAGACCGACCTGAAGTTGCGTCTGGGGCGTCGCGACAGCCTGTTTACCGATCTCCATGTCGGCTTCATGCATCGCAAGCCATCTTTTTTCTTCCGCCACTACCATTCGCAGACAACTTGGTGGGACAATAACGACCTGAGCCGTGAGGTACGTTTGAAGATCGATGGCACTTTGCGCCTGAATAAGTTGGGGACAAAGTTACAGATTGGCTTCGAGAACATATCAAACTACACCTACTTCGGTATGCAAAATACCTTGCACGATAAGGCAGAAGCGGGCAGTATTTTGCCAACCGACTTCAGCCATGATGTTTCCGTCATGCAGACGAACAGCGTACAGGTCTTCGGAGCAACTCTGGCTCAAGACCTCAAATGGGGCGTACTTCATTGGGACAGTCAGGTTAGCTATCAGGCGAGCAGTAATCAGGATGCCTTGCCTCTACCCACACTCAATATCTACACCAATCTCTATCTGCTCTTCCGCATTGGCATTGCGAAAGTGTTGCGTGTGCAGTTGGGCGGCGATATGCGTTACTTCACCTCGTACTATGCTCCCGACTACAGTACCGCTATCCAGCAGTTTGCAGTGCAGGACACGCGCTACGAGCGAATAAAGATTGGCAGCTATCCCATCATTGGTGCCTATATTAATGCGCACCTCAAGCATTGCCGCCTTTATGTCTCTGTGCGCCATGTTAATGCAGGCTCTGGCCATGCATTCCTCGTACCGCACTATCCCATCAACCCCATGACTATCAATCTGGGTATCAGTTGGAACCTCTTTAACTAAAGACCCCCAAACCCTGAAGAATGAATTATTATAAAGAGATACGTTGGGGCTTCATCGGATGCGGTGAAGTGACCGAAAAGAAGAGTGGTCCGGCGTTTAATCTTGTGCCGGGTTCGCGAATACAGGCTGTAATGAGCCGCAGCAAGGAGAAAGCCTGTTCCTACGCCGAGCGGCACCAGATTCCCCGTTGGTACACCGATGCTCAGCAACTCATCAGTGACCCCGATGTGAATGCCATCTATATAGCAACTCCGCCTTCTTCCCATGCCACCTATGCCATCATGGCCATGAAGGCTGGCAAACCTGTATATGTGGAGAAACCTTTGGCTAGTAGCTATATCGACTGTCAGCGCATCAATCGCGTCAGCGAGCAGACGCATGTACCTTGCTTTGTGGCCTATTACAGACGCTACTTGCCGTATTTCCTTAAGGTGAAGCAGTTGGTGGAGAGTGGAGCCATCGGTAAGGTTGCATCCGTACAGATACGCTTTGCCTGTCCTCCCCGCGATCTCGACTACAATAGCACCGCTTTACCTTGGCGCGTGCAGCGGGATATTGCTGGTGGAGGTTATTTCTACGACCTCGCTCCACACCAGATAGACTTGCTCCAGGAGATATTCGGGCCCATCGTTCGTGCAAAGGGTTTCAGCAGCAATCGCGGCGGACTTTATGAGACTGAGGATACGGTGAGTGCCGCCTTCCAGTTCTCAGACGGATTGCCTGGCAGCGGTTCCTGGTGTTTCGTCAGTCACGATAGTGCCCGAACCGACCGCATCGAACTGAGTGGCGACAAAGGGCAATTGTGCTTCTCTGTCTTTACCTACGAGCCCATCACTCTGCGCACCGAACAGGGGCAACAGGAGTTTCGTATCGAGAACCCTGAACACGTTCAGTTGCCACTCATTCAAAGCGTCGTCGAGCACCTGCAGCAAAGCAGCATCTGCACCGCCGACAGCATCAGTGCCACAAGCGTCAATTGGGTAATGGACCGCATCTTAGGTAAGATATAACGTGTCATGGTGAAAAACATTACGTGTAATGATGGCAAACATTACACGTAATGATTGCAAACATAACGTGTAATGATTCGAAGTATAACACGCTATGTTTTTTCACGCCCAAGGGTATTTGATTCTCCCTTTCGATGGTCTTATATATGAAAAGCGACCTGAAAGCATTTATGGACTACAGTAAACAACACTTCGAGCGCCTGTTCAAGGACAGCTATCCGCACATGTATCGCATGGCATTCTCCATCGTTGAGAATGCCGACGATGCCAAGGACGCGGTGCATCAAGTGTTTGCCAAGATTTGGAGCCAAAAACCGCAAGTGGCGGAGAAGAGCATCAGAGGCTATCTGCTGGCTGCCACAAGGAACCAATGCCTCCATATCCTGCGCGACAAGCAACTGCAAAGGCGGCTGAAGGAAGAACTTCAGAAGGAGACTGCCTGGCAGAAGGAAGAGGAACGGGACGAGTTGCTGAAACAATTGCAGCAAGTCATCGACGACAACCTGACTGAACAGGACCGCCGAGTGCTCAAGCTTCACTATGAGGACGAGATGACTTACGCGGAAACTGCCTCTGTGCTCGGCATCAGTTCGTCGGCAGTCAACAAGCACATCACACGTTCTTTAGCAAGAATCAGAGAAACCCTTAGAATTGCAAAGTGACATGAAAACAGAAGATATTGACAAGAGAATAGGTATGCCCGACGTGGACAAGGAATGGGCACGCTTCGAGCAGGAAGTCATCTCGAAAGGAACAAGGAGAAGCCCTGCACTCGCATGGGCTTTGGGCATCGGCATCGCAGCTTCCGTGGCTTTGCTCCTTTTATTTAATAAAGGAAAGGAACAGACGAAGCAAGTACCTCTTATAGCACAGACAGAGGAAATCAAGCCTCAGCCAATGCCTCAGCCCGTAAGAGAAGAGGTGCAGGTAAAGGAACAAGAAGTAGCAACAAAGACTTCAACGCCTGTCATTGCTCAGAACAAAAGGCTGGCCTCAAGGAATGCCAATGCCCCTGCTACTTCGTCGCTTGATATTCCTGCCCGTGAATATACAGGCGCTGTTCAGAATTTCAGGATGAGCGACATGGGAGACCTCGCCTTTGAGTCTGTTGACCAGGCTCTTCAAGGACAGATTGCCGGGCTGGATGTTGTCCAGAGCAGTAATAAATTGGTTAAAGACACAACTCATGGGGGAATAGAATACAGCAAAGAAGATTCATTCCTCGTGGTGGTCAATGGCAAGAAACTGTTTGACTCACGTGGCATGACGTCAGAAGAAATCGATAGACGTATTGAAAAGTATCTCCGCGAATATGCAGAAGCTGTCAAGAAGTTTGATATGAAAGAAGTGGAAGGACTCGCCTTTGAGTCTGTTGACCAAGCTCTTCAAGAGCAAATCGCAGGTCAGGACATTGCTTCGGCAGGCTTGGCTTCAGGCACGACTATGCGACTTCGGGGGACAGAAGATTACAGGCCAAGTGACAAGGACAGAATGGACTCAACCCTAATCCTTGTCAACGGCGAGCCTCTGCCCGAGCATTTACAGCGAGAGGTGCTTGGAAATGACCCTGATGACCTCGACACCTATGTGCCTCGATATTTTTACCAGCAACATCAGCTGCTTGACGAAGTATATGTTCACAAAGACTCTGAGTTTACAGAGAAGTTTGGCGAACGCGCCAAGTATGGTGTAATCGAATTAAAGACCGTTCCCGATACCTACTGCGACGATTACGTCAAAGCACACCCGAAACTGATGAAGAAGTACAGCAGAGTGGAAGGCTACATCGTGGACGACAACGGAAAGCCTTTGACTGAAGCTTGGGTGCATGTCAAGTGGGAACGCTCAAAGCTACTAAAATATCCTTATTTTGTAGGTGCAGCAACCGACTCCACAGGACATTATGCCATCTGGCTTCCCACCAGAGACATCACGCTTTGTGCCGTCCATCCTGGCTACAAATCCGTTGAGTTCTCGCCTGCCGACAAGACACTTGCCGTGCGTCTCCCAAAGATAAATAAAAGCAATATGAACATGCGGCTGCGAGGGAACTCACAAGAAGATGAAATTGTTGTTTCTGTCAATGCCGATGGGAATGCCGATGGCGGGCATCAGTTTGAAAAGAGTGAAGACGATGAAAACACATTCTGCATTGATGGCATATATTATACCGTCACAGATGATGGGAACTTAAGGGTTACAGACTATGATGAAGATTCTTTCTCTGGCATAGCAACCATCTTCTCAGTATTGAAGTACCAAGGAAAGACAATGGAAGTCGTTGACATCGGCAACGAAGCCTTCCAGCGTTGCACAAACCTGACCTCTATCACTATCCCTGGTAGCGTGACCAGCATCGGAGGCTCTGCCTTCTGGGGTTGCAGCAACCTGACATCTATCACCATCCCCGAAAGCGTGACAAGCATCGGCTACGTTGCCTTCGATGGTTGTACCAGCCTGACGTCTGTCACTATTCCCAATAGCGTGACCCGCATCGCAGAATCTGCCTTCTCCGGTTGCGAGAGCCTGACTTCCGTTACCATTCCTGAGAGCGTGACAAGCATCGAATTTGGGGTCTTTGGGTATTGCAGCAGCCTGACATCTGTCACCATTCCCAATAGCGTGATCCGCATCGAAGGCTCTGCCTTCCGGGAATGCAACAGCCTGACCTCTATCACCATCCCCGAGAGTGTGACAAGCATCGGCTGGTATGCCTTCTATGGTTGCAAAAGCCTGGCCTCCATCATCATCCCCGAGAGCGTGACCAGTATCGGGGAAGCCACCTTCAAGGGATGCAGCAGCCTGACAGATGTCTATTGTCATGCAGAAAATGTTCCAGAAACAAATAGCAATGCGTTTAATAACTCATCCATCGAGAAGGCGACGCTCCATGTGCCTGCAGGTTCTGTGACAAAGTACAAAACAATAGCTCCCTGGAAAAACTTCAAAAGCATCGTGGCGATAGAGTGACAAATCCGCCCGAAATAAAGAATTAAATTTACGAACATGAAAAGGCGAATCATTACATTAGTAACGGTGCTGATGGCAGCAGCTATTGGCGCACAGGCTCAAAGCAGACTGGAACCCATGACACAAACCAAGCAGGAGCTGTGGGGGAAAGAGTATTTTGGGACATGGCTTTCTAAAAAGGCAAGACAACAGATGCTCAAGTTCCCTACACCTATGGAAGATTTCCCCTCTGCACTATACGTGTTTTGTGGCAAAGGGGAAAGCGGACGATTGCAGGTGAAGAGGTGTGTGGTGAATGGAGAGGCTGAAGAGAATGAAGCAAAACTGAAACTTAATTCTATAGAGCTTGAGACAGACAAGGCCACGGCTATGAAGTTTTCTGACTTAATCGAACATGCAGTTAAGACATCTATGTTTATTGACGAGCGACTGGGATTCGACGGAACCACATACTTCTTTGGGAATAGTATTCGTATTGCCACAATATGGTCGCCAGATAGAGGAAGCAACTGCAAGAGGCTGACGGATGTGTTGGAGAAAGCCATGACTGCTGTCAAGAACCAAGACGAGGACGAACTGAAAGCATTGCTTCCCGAGGTTGAGTCCTTGACAAAGGTGTTCAAGAAGCTTTACCCAAACGACTGATATCAGGATTTGCCTCCCTTTTACTCTCTTTTGTTGCCTATCTTGAGCTGCGCTCGAGCTCGGCTACGCTCGGTAATGCGGATGCAAACCCTATAGTTTGCATCCGCATTACCCTCGCTTATTGCCGACCTTCATCAGGGCGATGCCGATGATGATCCAGATAATTTCGCGGACGCGGCAGATAATGCTCACAAAGAAACCTTGTTCTACGGTCAGTCCCATTGCGGCGGTGGAGATTGCAAAGCCGCCTTCCTGTACGCCGAGCTGCATGGGCAGGAAGCCTATCAGGTTGGAAAGAAGCGTGGTGAGCGACACGATGAGGATGCTGTGAAGGAAGGTAAGGGTGATGCCCTCGATGCCTCCTCCACAATCAAGGCCAAAGAGAAGCAGCATGAAAAGCACTTCCGAGCTCTGCACGATGCGGGAAAGATACTCCAGTCCTAATGCTGCATAGAAGTGTCTGCGGCTTTGCTGATGCAAGGCTGCTATCTGTGCATCGACGTTATGCAACGCTTCGGAATGAGCCGCAAGGAACCTGTCGCTCCATCCCTTCAGGCGTGGCAAGTGTCCAATCCATCGGATAAGGCGCACGACGAGACCGTACTTGTAGCCTCTATAAAAGAGATAGAAGGCAATGAGGCAGAAGACGATGATGATGCCAAGCACAGTGCCGACCGTCGCGTCAAGGGGAAGATCGCCAATGGCTGCCAAAGCGAGATAGAGAAAGACTGAGGTAAACCAGAACCAGAAATGCGCAAAGACGTGCATCATGGCATAGAGAATAACGGACGATGTAGCGTGTTGCTTCGAGATGTCTTTGCTCAGTTCCATGATGCGATAGGGTTCGCCGCCCAGACCTCCGACAGGAGTTGCATAGTTCAGCGCATAACCCGTGATGGTCAGTTTGTAGATGCGCCAGAAGCCGACATGCTCGTCTGGGTCGGTATTGCCGCGAATGACGCTCATCCAAGCAAGGGCGTTGATGCCATAGACAAAAATCCAGATGCCTACGATGGGAATGAGCCAATAACCGGCGCGGCAGATATGTCCCCACAGTTCGACGAAACTGACGTCGAAGGTGAAGAGCATCACTACGACACAAGCGATGCCGAGGACAAAGAAGAAGTTATTCCAGCTCCACTTCATTTACATTGAACATTGATTATTGAACATTGAGCATTGTTCCGCCTGTGCCTGACCAAAGGGAAGAACATTGAGGGGATTAAAGGGGGAGGCTTTCTCTGACTTTCTTGCAGCAGGCCTCATGGTGACGCTTAATCCAAAGCGTCAGGAGTCCCAGGCAGACAATCTCGAAAAGGAAGTTGGCCAAGGGCAGGTCGATGAGGCAGAAGAGGAAAAACATGCCGCAACGGAAATTGAATGTAAGCAATGCGTTCCAGGGCATCAGGAATCGCGATTCGCGGAGCAATTCCTGACGCACCTCGGCGGGCATGTTGCCTGCACTGCCGTATTTTTCGCGCAGGAGCTTCACGAGCTGCTGGAACTGCGGGGTGGAGTTCTCCTGCTTACGCGTATAGTCAATGTAGGTCTTGAGGAAGTACTTCCAGAGACGGTTGCCTTCGCTGGGCGTCTCGTCATATGCTTTCTGCTGTTGCTCGGAGCTGTCCAGCTCACTGCCCTTTTCGCCCTTCAACATGAAGAGGTGTATCTGGATGTAGTAGTCGGCCAGTCGTTGCTGGGGCCCCATGCAAGCAAAGCCCGAATAGAGAGCCAGCGCTGTGACGACGGCTGTGGCAATGAGGGCGTTCTGCTCCGTATCGGGGATGCCCAGCCAGCCGAACTCGATTGAGTGGTAGTGGTAGAAGCGGAACATCAGCAGGACGTAGATGGGAATGAACCATGTGAAGCCCGCCATGCCGTCGAGGATGCGCCCCAGGCGGCTCTTCTTGCCTGTCAGTCGGGCCAGTTGTCCGTCTGTGCAGTCGAGCAAATCCGCTATGCAGAGCAAAATGACGCCAATGACGTTGAGCCAAAAGCCGTGCCAGCCCTCGTAATAGAAGCTGCCGTGATAGAAGAAAATACTGCTGGCAGCTCCGATGAACATGGAGGCGATGGTGACAGCATTGGGATGGATGTTCAGCTTGGCAAAGAACACCGCCAGGAAGTAACAAAGCGGACGAATCACGCGATAATCAAGCCAGTCTTCCGTCTCGGAGGACTTGAGTGTGGCAAGGTATTTGTTTTTGAGTTCTTGGAACATGTTTTATTGTTATGCGATTGTCTATTTAGTTTGCAAAAGTACAACATCTTTTCCAATTACACCACATCTTCCCCCCTTTTTTTTCGTTTTGCTTTGTTGTTCGGGGGAAAAGTCGTACCTTTGTGCGCCAAACTAAAGCTAGAAGAAGATAATGAACTATCTGGACAGAAATGAATTCAATTTCGAACCTTCCAAGAAGGTAATCGAAGCCATAAAGAACTTTGACCCCCGTACACTCTGCTTCTACACCCGCATCTACGATCAGGGGAAGAAGAGTGTCATCAGCGTCCGACTGAGTGAAATCTACAACGTACCCGAAGAGCAGGTGCTCCTGGGTTACGGCGGTGAGGAGATTCTCAAGAACGCCATCCACTATTTCCTTATGGAAGGCTCAAACAAGACCATCCTTATCCCCGAGTTCTCCTGGTGGTACTACAATCGCGTAGCCGGCGAGTGCGGCGGTTCTTTCGAAATGTATCCGCTCTATGAGAAGGACGACACCTTCGCCTACAATGTGGACGAGGTCATCTCCTACACCAACCGCATCCATCCCCGCATGCTGCTCTTGGCATCGCCCAACAATCCGACGGGCAACAGCCTCACGAGCGAGGAGATAGGCCGCATCATGGAGAACATTCCCTCCGACACAATGGTGCTCGTCGATGAGGCATACGCATCCTTCATCACCAGCGATGTGGATTACATCGCACCCCTGGTGAACCGGTACAACAACCTCATCATCTCCCGCACGCTCTCCAAGTTCTACGGCCTGCCTGGCCTGCGCGTTGGCTTTGCTTTTATCGGAGCAGGTCACGACCAGTTCCTCAGCTACTGCAACAAATATCTGGGCTACAACCGCTTCTCCGAGGCCGTTGCCCTGGCAGCCCTCGACAGCGACGACCACTACCGCAAGGTGGCAGACGAGATGGAGTGGGACCGTCAGCTCTTCAAGAAGGAGTTGGGCGACAAGCCCGGCTTCAAGGTTTATAAGAGTGTTGCCAACTTCATCCTCATCAAGTATCCCACAGCCATCAAGGAGAAACTGCAGAAGGCGCTCGCCGAACAGGACTACAAGATCAAGTTCATGGGCGACAAGGGCTTGGAGGATTGCCTGCGCATCACCCTCGGTCGCCGCGAACAGATTCAGACCGTAGTGGACACAATCCGCAGTTTAGTAGATTAGGGAATTAGTTGTTTGGTCGTTTGGGGACAATAGCATACCTGATGGAAACTTTCCCAAACGACTAAACGACCAAACGACTAAACGACCAATGAAAGCCATTATTCTTGCTGCGGGGACAGCCTCGCGTCTTCGTCCGCTCACGCTCCACACACCTAAGTGCCTGCTCAAAGTGGGCGAGCGCACTTTGCTGCAGCGCTCCATGGATGCCCTCATACAGAACGGCATCCGCGAGTTCGTTATCGTGACGGGCTACCTGCACGAGCAGATCGAGGACTTCGTTCGCCAGACCTATGGCGAAAGCATCCAGGTATGCTTCATTCACAACAAGGACTACGAGACCACCAACAACATCTATTCCCTATGGCTGGCGCGCCCCGAGGCCGAAGGCGAAGAGGTTCTGCTGCTCGACAGTGACCTCCTTTATGATGCAAAGATTATAGAGCGCGTCCTGGCGGATAAGCATGACAATGTGCTTACCCTCATCCGGCACGAGCTTGGGGAAGAGGAGATGAAGGTCGTGATGAATGAAGAGGGCGCCATCACCGAAATCAGCAAGACTTGCGACCCTGCCCTTGCTGCTGGCGAAAGCCTCGGCATCGAGCGTATGGGCATGGCCTACACCACCGCTCTCTACAGGGAACTGGAGGTGATGATGAACGCGGAGCACCTCGAGAACACTTTCTACGAGCTCGCATTCCTGCGTCTCATCGCCAAGGGCAGCACCTTTTCTGTCCTCGACGTCACAGACCTTTTCTCCTGCGAACTCGACACGGTCGAGGACTTCGAGAACGCCCGTCAGCGCATCCCCGCCCATCTTTTCTGAGATCAATAATAAATAACAGAGAGGGCTCTTTCTCCACCAGGTCGTAGAGACCGCCAGCGGAGTGAGAGCCCTCTCGTTTTGTTTCTATTGTTTATTATTCCAGTATCTCCTTAATTAGTGGTAAAATCTGTTTGCGCGACAAAGTCTCCTTGCTGTAGGTTACACCTTCGCTGATTGAGGGGCCGAAGATAGCCTCGGCCACTTCCTTTGCCCCTTCGCCGTAGTATATGAAGTAGATGCCGTCCTTCACGTAGGGCGTGTCGGGATCGCTCGCGTCGGGATTGGGCACATGGATGTCGATTTTGGCAAACAGCATGTTGCACTTGTTGTCCTTCAGCACCATGGGCATCACGTCCAGCATGCGTCTGACGAAGTCCTCTGCCTCTTCGACCTTGCAGTCCAGCGACCCGAAACCGATGTTCTTGCCGCCTATCTCGTATCCCTTATAGTCGGACACAAAGATTGCGCTGTCGCTCATACCGTCGAAGTTCTTGTCGGCTTCTTTCATCAGACGGCTGATCTCGGCCACCTCGTTCTCCAGCTTCAGCTGGGCGACGAGCGCCGTCCATGCCACAGAGTCCTCGCGCTGGGTCGAGATCTTTGTCAGATTGCGCGTGTCGGAAAGCAGTCCCGCCAGCAGTATCTTGGCCGTTTCGTCGTCGATGGCGATGCCCAGTTCTTTGTAGCACTCGTAGATGATGGTGCAGGTGGAGCCGATTATCTCGCGGCGCACGAATGGGATGCCGCTGTCCTTGATGTCGCCCTCCACGTGGTGGTCTATCTCCTGCAGTATTCTGGCCTCCCTGGCGCCGTCCACGCATTGGGCATAGTCGCTGTGGTCGGTCAGTATTAGCCGCGTGTCGGCAGCCACGGCGGTCTTCAGTTCCGGCACATCGAACCCGAACCGCTGAGCTATGAACTGTGTTTCGCGATCGATTGGACTCGACACCTTGGCCTTGCAGTTATAGCCCAGCGCCCTCATCAGCCTGGCATAGCCCAGCGCCGAGCAGACAGCATCGACATCAGGCACTTTATGCCCATACACAAAGGTCGTGTCCTGCCCCCAGTCGAGCGACTGCAACATGGCTCGGAATGCCGCCCCCGGTTCGTACGGCTCTATTGCGGAGTCTTCGTTAGAACACGATGCGAACCAGACCGTGGCGCAGACGAGCAGCGCAGCCTTTAACCATTGCATCGATTTCTTCATATTGTTTAATTCTTAATTAATGTATTCTTACTTAATCGCAATTTTTTCCCCATTGTGGATATATAGTCCGCGCTTTGTCGGCTTGCCGCCGAGCTTACGACCGTTCAGGTCGTACCAACCGTCGGCTTCGCCAATTGATAATTGAAAATTGATAATTGATAATGGTTCGTCTTCTCCGAAGTTGAGCCGGAACTCCTTGACTGCGCTCGGGTCGCCCGCTGTGAGGCCTTTGTTCAGTCGGAAATAGCCGCGGCAGGCGTTGAGGTAGAAGTGCTGCATGTTATTTGCCCAAGGATAGTGCAGCTTGTTGTTGCTGCCGACGTAGAGGTTCGTCTTGTCGGCACTGAAGATGTCGGTAGGACTGTATGTGCCCACGAACGACACATAGCCGTCGCTACTGGTAATGGCGGCAGGCGTCGTCGCCGTGACGGTCACGTCCACAAATCCCGGGTCAGGAATACCATAATTATACACTTTATGTTTCGACCATTTGATGAGATACGGCTTACCCGCCTCGATCGTCTCCGCATCCTTGAAGTTCAGATAGAGGGTGCCGTTGTGGTATCCTGTCGGGTGTTCATAGTTACTGGCGTCGGTGTCGAGTTCCTTGATAACGCACCCCATCAACAGGCTGGCGTCTATCTGCTCCTTACTAAGGCTGAACGGCAGACAGATGGTGTTCCAGTCATTGTCCACGTACAGCTTGCGGCCGGTGAGGGCGGCGTTGACCAGTTTGCCGGAGTTGGCAGCAATCAGTGCGTCGTTGTTGGCCTTATCCTGCAATGGCATTTCGATGACACTCACCACCAAGTCCAGGTTGGAAGCATCGGTATCGGCATCGTAATCGGCACGGAAGTAGATATCCATACTTTCTCCGGTCGTGACGACAGGGTCAACCCATTCAGGTTCTCCGTAATAAGGATAAGAATCCCAACTGTCAAATTCGTCATCCCAGTATGAGTCGCCGTCATAAAGCGCCACTTTGCCCCTATAGTCACACGTTGTCACAGTACCCGTAGCCTGAATCAGACAGCCCGAAGGCACCGTCAGCACCAAGTCGGCATCGCAGTATTCTGAGGCTTTGCCGTCCTTACCGCCATCGTCATACACCTTGAAATGCCTGATGCCGGCAGGAATCGTGTAGTACTCGATACCCTCTGTAGGCATGTTGATATAGTAGTGTCCGGGCTGGTCTGCGGCAATGGTGTTATCCACCTTCAAACCGCTTTCAACATAATAGGTGGTGCCATTAAAGAACGTTTCGGGAAATACTGTGACATCGGCGGGAACGTCTTCTTCTCTGGCATAGACTCGGCAGCCTTGTGTCTTACCGAAAGGCGTTAGGTAGTAAGCTCTGGGCAGTGTGCTGTAATCGTTGTTGTAGAAGGTAGCAGCATGCTCGTCGCTGACTGTTATCTCGGTAGGATTGAACAGGCAGTCCCGGATTGTGATGGAACGTGTGTTCCAGCCCACGAAACCGCCGTAATATGAAGTGGCAGCGTCATCCGGCGGGGTGTTGTCACCTTTCAGCAAACTGCCGGTGAAGATACATTTGTTGAGGGTTGTGTAACCGTAGTTGACGCCTACAATGCCACCGCAAGCACCTTCTTGGTCTTGCTCCGTGTACTTGATAGTGCCTGCTATGGTGAGGTTTTGGATGAGCGCTTGATCCACAAACCGGAAGGGAGCCATAACCCGCAGGTCGGTGCTCTCCAGATTAACCGTGATGGTCTTGCCGTTACCTAGGAACTTACCCTTGAATGACAACACCGGAGGTAACGATGGTGGCAGCACTGGCGGCAACACCGGAGGTGATGGCGGCGACAATGGCGGTGACGACAACGGTGGCGGCGATGGCCCAATCGGAGACGCAGAGTAAAGGACGTGCCCGAAGGGCACTCCTTAACTCAATTCAAAATTCAAAATAACTAAATTCAAAATTAGGAGAACAAAAACCTTCAAAACCCCTGTCTGTGCTGCATGCTCTGTGAGCATTGGTCTATAGGCATCATCCAAAGCCCTGTTTAAGCAAACTTAACCATTCCTTTGCCTGACACCCATAGACAGCCTAAAGGCTTGCAGCACACACAGGAAAAACCAAGAAAACCGATTTTCAGTCAGTATCAACCCACGAGATAATTGTTTTTGATGTTTTTCTTTTATTCAGGTTATGATTTCGAAGAAATGATGGTGTGAATGTGGGCTTTTGTCTGTAAGCTCGCTTACAAGGAAAAGAACACAGGCACGACATCAGAGACATAGTCTCAACCTGGATAAAAGGGTTTTTAAGGTTTTTGTTATATCCCCAAACGACTAAACAACCAAACGACTAAAAAGATGAACAAATCCAAGATTATCGAGCTTGCGGTGAAGATGCTAGTAGCTGCACTCACAGCATTCCTGACTGCTCTGACAACCACCTCGTGTATGGGCAAAGGACCATTCTAAATTTAAGTCTCCCCCTTGTGGGGAGATTTAGAGGGGGCCGGCTGGGCTCGCGTCATCTGATGCAGGCCCAGCTTTTGGTTTTCAATGAGTTATGAAATTTGCACTTTTTGCACTTTGCACTTTTTGGGGCGTTTTGGCGAGGCTGGGCTCGCAGTAATTGTGGGCCTGGCCGGCGCTGGGAGACTGGGTATATAGAAGAAGGAGAGCGATTGCCCTCCTTCTTGCGTTTCAATTTATAGGATACTGGAGGCTATTCCTCACCCCAGATATCCCAGCTGTTATCTTCCTTGGTGAGGGCATCGCCGCCATCAACAGGATCATCGCTGATTGTCAGGCTCTCGGCCAGCATCTGTGCGGCCTGAGCCTCTTCTACCTTAATGGATGGTTTAATATACATCTTCTTCATAACGATATTTTACGATTTAAAGATTTCCTATTTTAAGATTATAGTCGCATTAAACAATCCTTAAATCCTCAAATCCTAAAATCTTTAATTATTTAAGGACCTTCCTACCGTTGATGATGTTGATGCCACGCTGCATCTTGCTCAGGCGCTGACCGGCAACATTGTAAACTTCATTGTCAATTGTCAATTGTCCATTGTCAATTGTATTGATGCCAGTAGCATCATTGAAGTCGAAGAGGAATGCCTTCACACTTGCACCGGCAAACTGGAGATAGCCCTTGCCTGCGGTAATGGTGCTTCCTGCGGCTGCTTTGTAGAAAGCAACGCCTTCTGTATCATCGGCCAGGATGTACTGAGAGCCATCGGCAACGACATCTGTAACAGCGGGTTTCAGCAGGTTGCCTGCGACAGGTGCCGGTGTGGTGGCAGCTGTGGGCAATACGTATGCGCCCTTCTCGGCCTTCACGAGAACAGCCTCACCGGCCGGGGCCTCTGTAATGGGAGCCAGTCTAACATAACCTTCTTTGGTGGATTCTGTCACAGCGTAGGCCTCGACACTCGTCTCTGTGAAGTCAACGTCCTTCTCAGCCACATAGGTGGCATAACCAATCTCGGAAACGAAGACGACGTTCTTCTCGGGCAGAACCTCTGTACCCTCGGCACCGAAGTTGTCGAAGCAGAAGTATGCGGGCGTGTTCATGCCCCAGTCGCCGTTGTCGGTGCTGGACAAAGCGAAGCTAATCTTGGCAACTTCACCCAGGCTGGTGAGGTCAACATAGCGCCAGTCGTTGATGATGTAGGCAGTAGCCTCATCGCGCAGGTCGGCGAGGTAGTAGTCCTTCGTGCCGGTCACCTCGTTGTCGGCATCGTAGCCTGTGATGGTGAGCTTGAACCAGTCGCCCTTGTCGAACCTCTTGGCATAGGGATCGCCGCCAGTCAGGGAGTTGTAGGCATAGCTGCTGTTGGTGATGTAGAAGCCGGGAACGACTGCGGGTCCGGAAAGCAGAGAAACCTCGCAAGGACCGTTGAACTCTGCAGCAAAGGCAACACCATAGTTGGCAGAGCCGTCATAGCCACCGCCAACGACGTTGTTCCACTGGTCGTCGAGCGACTCGAACTGTGTTGCAGTACGGTTAGCATAGCCAAACCAGTACCAGTAGTCCCAGTCGTGCATGCAACCTGTAGCAAACTCAAAGTCGCCGCTGACGAACTCTGTGCGCTCGTCATCCTCTTCTGTGCTGACGCTCATGTGACCGTCGGCAGGAACCTCAAGCTCCTCGAAAGTGGCAACATCGGGAGACAATACGACGTTCTTCTCGGGCAGAACCTCTGTACCCTCGGCACCGAAGTTGTCGAAGCAGAAGTATGCGGGCGTGTTCATGCCCCAGTCACCAATATCGGAGCTGGACATTGCAAAGCCAATCTTGGCAACTTCACCCAGGCAGGAGAGGTCAACATAGCGCCAGTCGTTGATGATGTAGGCTGTCTTGGAGTCACGCAGGTCGGCCAGGTAGTAGTCCTTGGTAGCGGTCACTTGGTCGTCGGCATCATAGCCAGTGATGGTCAGCTTGAACCAGTCGCCCTTGTCGAACTTCTTGGCAAAGGCGTCACCGCCAGTCAGGGAGTTGTAGGCATAGCTGCTGTTGGTGATGTAGAAGCCGGGAACGACTGCGGGTTCGGTAAGCAGGGTGACATAGCAGGGACCGTTGAACTCTGCAGCGTAAGCCACGCCATACGTTGCGGAACCGTCATAGCCACCGCCCACGACGTTGTTCCACTGGTCGTCGAGCGACTCGAACTGTGTTGCAGTACGGTTAGCATAGCCGAACCAGTACCAGTAGTCCCAATCGCTCATGCAACCGCTGGCAAATGCATAGTCGCCGCTCACGAAGAATTCGCGCTCGTCATCGTCTTCTGTGCCGACACTCATGTGACCATCCACAGGTTCGGTGATGTCTGTAATGTCCTCGAAGGTGGCAACCGTAGGAGCGGCAGATACCTCAACAGCCAGTTCCACAGCAGGAACACGGCCGAAGACGGCAGTCTGAGAGATAGCTGTGAAGTTGGGAGCACGGCCTGTCGTCTTCGATGTGGCGCGATGGTTGCCAACGGGATCGCCAAAACCTCCAATTCCCATTACGCCATCAGTGAGTTCAATAGTACCAGCAGACCAATCTTCAGGAACGGTGAATGAAACGGCCTGAGCTGTTGCTGTTGCAGCCATTGTATATTGGTTTCCCTTTCCGTTTTTAACGGTAATGCCTTCACTTGCCTGCTCGTAAGCTACAAATGCATTAAAGTTGTGGATACCGGCCAGTTTGCCAGCGGGATGATAGAGGCCGGAGTACTGTACAGTGACTTCGTCGCCGGGCTTCACACTCGTAACGACCTCATCGCCCACCTTGATGTCACGATGGCAGGGCTTTGCGGTGATAACCTGATAAAGGCTCTGTCCGTTGGCATTTGTCAGGCAGACAATGTTGCGGCCTTCGGTGAGGCGAACAGTATAGCTGCCGTCGGTATTCGCGGTAACGCCCTCGGCAGAGAATCCTGTGTAGGAGGCTGTATTGGTGCCGATAACGGGACGGGCCAGAGTGACAGAAGCCACACCTTCTGGGGTGAAGGTGTAGTCGAAACCTTCCTCGGTATCGAGATAATAAAGCACGTCGAACTCGGCATCAACATTCTCCATAGAGAGCTTGGTGTCTATCGGGTCGCCGCCGCCCCAGGGAGTAACGGTTGTCAGGTATTCCTTATTAATAATAATGTTAGGTTTGATATCTGTAGCCTGCTCGCCCACGGTCACAACAAACACACCAGTGTTCTCGGGCCAGATGGCACTCCAGTCGGCACCGCCCACGAAGTCTTTCTTCGTTGCACCGCTGTAAGTGTTGACATGCATGGCATCGTAGGTAACGAGCACCAGAGCTGTGCCTGTGCCGACAGCCGTCAGCAGTTCGTTCTCTACCTTCACTACGGAATTGTCTTCCTGTCCGTTCAGATTGACGACGGTGAAGTGGAAGTCGGGCTCGATGAAATAGTTGCTGGTAATGCCGTCGATGAGTTCCCAGTTGCGCATAGGCAGGATGTCGTAGGTGTCGCCTACGTTGGCCAGTTGCAGATGTCCGGCAGGATTGATGTTCAGGAACAGGTCGCCTACATTGTAGCCACCATTCGAAGTCACATCATGGTCGATGTATTTCGGGTCCTTTGCAGAGAGATCCTCGTCGGTGAAGACGAGCTCAGGACGTGCTGTCTCGTCACCACTCATGGTGAAGATGCCGGCCTGCGTCAGTTTGCCTTCCTGGCTTACACGATAGTTGTACTGCTGCTTTTCAGCAAGCTTGAAGTTGTAAACCGTACCGCCTGTGACGCTTTCGGGAGCCACTTCCTTGAACTTCACAAAGTGAGCCGTCTTGGTGCCGAGGACCAGATTTGCTCCGGCAGGAACGGTGATGGAGTATGGATAACTCATCGGAACTTCAGCCTGTACAGTAGCATTGAAAGTTACAGTACCTGTGTAGCTGGCTGTGACGTAGCCTTCTGCCTGGCGAGCCTCAGAGGGAACGACATCCAGGTAGTAGGTGTTGCCGTTGAACACCATGAACATCTTGTTGCCGCTGGTATAATCACCTATTGTGGTGTTTACTTCAGCACCCTCTTTGGTTGTAACCTTGAGGTTGAAGGTGTAGTCGGTGCCATAGACCCAATCAGCATTCTTCACGCGTACCTCGGGCGAGAAGATGGCGAACGAAGTGTGCTCGTCGTCGATGTCAAGCTGGATGCTACCGCTTACGGTCTCGCCGTCGGCAGCAACAGCTGTCAGCAGGTAGGAACCATTGGCTGCTTCGAAGGTGTACTTTGTGCCGTCGGGTTCGCCCACGTTCACGATTTCGTTGTTGGACAGTCCCTTCAACGATTGGATGAGTTTACTTTTTGCATTCATTGTCACCTCAACCTGGGTGGCAAAGGCGTTGCTCGCTGCGAACAGTGTCAATGCCATGATACTTAGTAGAAACTTTTTCATGTTGTAAATTTTTAAAATTGAACACTATTGTTTGTTGAACATTTTCTTTCCGTTTACGATATAGATGTTCCGGCCCCCTTTAGGGAGAGAAGGAAGTCTCCGGCCTTGCAAGTCATATATGACATCACTTTTAATATTTAATTTTTCATTTTTAATTTCCGTGAGGCTACTCCAGTATCCGTCTGGCGGAATAGCAAGGAAATGCCCTGGATTTATATAGACTTTGTGCTTGCCAAGAAACTGTCCTGCTGGCGACCACTGGTAGAGGAAGCCTGCGCCCTCGAACGATCCGGCATCTGTACCGTAGATGTATCCCGTATAGGGATTCAAATAAATGCCGTAGGGTTGGCTCATATTTGCGAAGTCTGTCTTCAGGGTGCCTGGCAATGTCTGCGACAATCCGCTTTGTCCCCTTGTCTCTATCATGACTCGGGGATCGATGGTGAGGTATGAGAACTGGTATCCGCCAGTAATATAGGAGAATGCAGAGCCAATGGCAAGGAACTTGCCGTCAAGAGTTGTCGTGTTGTAGGTGACAGGATAGTTGAACTTGACGAAACAGTCGCTGCCGGCGAGGGCTTTCTCGCAGTCGAAGATGAGGCCGCAAGGAGGCACCTCGTAGTAGTCGCCAGGCGAGTTGATGCACAGATAGCGTCCGCTCTGGGACATCTCGCCATAGAGGTTCGGCACATAGGTGTCGATGTTCCTCTCCAACTGCATCGTGGCAGCATTGACGATGCTTACTGTGGTCTCGAAATTATGGTCGTATTCCTGCTCTGCATAGCCGCCGGTGTTGGCTATGAAGAGACGTCCTTTGTAGAGGGCAATACCTTCGGGCTCGTAGCCCACTTCGCAGACTGCAACGGTCTGGAAGTTGCGGAGGTCTATCTTTGCCACGAAGCCCTTGGTGAAATATCTGTAGCCGCTGGTGGTCAGGCACTCGTGTCCATAGCTGGTGACATAGACGTACTGGCCGTCGCTGCAGAGCCTGCGATTGTTAGGAATGTCCTCAGTAGCGGCAACTGCCCTGCCGTCGGGGGTGATGAACTGTACGATGTTCGACCAGTTGATGGCAATGGCGATGAGGTTTTCGTTCACCTGGATGATGTCGTTGGGGGTGTCGCCCAGCTTGTAGCCGTTCCTGTCGCGGAACCATTGGTTGCTCACCACCTGTCCGTTCTCGAAGTAGGTGATGCGTCCGTTGTCAGCTTGCCACATCCCTTCGTTCAGGAGGATAATCTTTTCCTGCGCTACGCTAAATGACAAATGACAAATGATAAATGATAATATAATCAGTAATCGTCTCATATTCTTAATTCTTAAATCCTCCCCCTAAAGGGGGTCGGGGGGGTCTATATTCCGAATGATAATGTTAATTTATAGTTTCTGCCAGGCATCGGGTAGCGCGGCAGATGTTCGTATTGTATGTCGAGCACGTCGCAAACCTCCAGGCAGAGGCCCAGCGAAGTCTTTTTTATATTATGGGTGTAGGAGAGCTTCATGTCGATGTTATGGTAAGGCTCCAGAATGTCTTCCGGGTCGGCCTTGCTCCACATACGCTCACCCACATAGAGGTACGAGGTGGTGAACTGTAGTGTGCGCCAGCCGGCAATGGCGGTGACGCCCGTCGAGAACGTTGGTGAATAGCAGATAGGTTTGTCGTACATGTCCTCATCCTCGGGGTCGGTACGGTCCACATCATGCTGCCAAGTAATAGAGTTGAGCAGAGAGAACTTCCAGGGGCCTGTCTGATAGTGGCCCTTTATCGTAGCATTCAGCCCTCGACAGAAGGTATAGCCGTAGTTCATCATCGACCAGGTATAGGTACCCTTCAGGGGCAGGCAGACAATGCGGTTCTCAATCTTGTTTATATAGGCATCCGCCTGAATGTTCATTGAACATTGACCATTGAACATTGACCATTTTACGTTCGAATACTCAATGCCCACGTTCCATTGCTTTGTTTCCTCGGGCTTCAAGTTGCGGTTACCCACCTGCGTGTAGTAGAGGTCGTTCAGCGTCGGGGCACGGAAAATTTCCTTGTACCAACCGCGCAGGGTGATATCATAGAAGGTGTAGGCCAGCGAGACGGCTGGTGTCCAGCGATCCAAGGGGTCGGCTGCTCCTGTATTGGCAAAGGTCCAATCGCTGTAACGTTGATGGAGCACAGATGCCGCCGCCTGTATGTTATGCCAGTTCACTTGTGCCGCAAACACCAGCTTCTGATCCACACGCTTCACGTCCTCGAACCGTTTCAGGTCGGCCCGCAGGATGCTGTAACGAGCATCATAGCTCGATGAAAGTGACAGCCAGTTCCAGGGCATATAGGCGGCACACAGGGCACCATAGACATCCTGCTGACGGTAGTGATTATCCACTCGGGCTGTGTTCTGGTTCTCTGGATATTTGGTGCAATAGCGCAGATACTCGTTGGTGTATTTGCTGTTCACCTTGAAAAGCACCTTCTTGAAGAATCGCTCCTGATAGCTGGCCTGTACAAAGAAGTCGCGGTCCCATTCGCGGCCCACATTCGTGTATTTGTCGCTCAGGCGGCGCACAATGCCGCCCGGACAGCCTCGCTCGGAATCATAATAATAAATATGTGAAGAGAAACCGCCCCGGAACAATGCGCCCTCGATGCGTCCGTAGCGTATGTCGCTGTTGGCGCGCCGGCCTATGGTATCCTCGTATTCCGAGTGGTAACGGAAGGGGTAATCGCCGCGCGAAGAGCAGTACTCGCCGTCGATGAATCCCTGCCAGCCGCGCCAGTTGAATTGTCCGTTGGCCTTTGCCATCCAGGTGTGAAACGAGGCATTGCGCAACTGTACCGAGAGAGAATCGTGAGTGGGTCGGCGTGTTTGCAGATAGACTGTCGCACCCGAGGCGTATTCGCTGGCCGATTGGCAATAGTCGAGCTTATTGGCGTTGTAGAGCGATACCGACTCCATCGACGTGAGCGAGAACTTTCCCAAATCAACGGTACCGTTCTGGGCGTTGGTGATACGGATGCCGTCCACATAGACACCAACATGCTGGGCTCCTAAAGAACGAACGTTGATGGTCTTCAGACCTCCCAACCCGCCGTAGTCCTTTATCTGCACACCGGCAAAGTACTTCAGAGCATCTGCAACAGATGTCGTGCTAAGCGCCTGCAGGTCGGCACCACTCATTGTCTGCGAAGTGGCAATCGTACGCATAGGTTGCTTCGAGGTGACTGTCACCTCGTATAATTGCCGGACACTATCGGGAGATTCCTCCCCTAAAGAGGGCTGGGGGGACTTTGGATTCTGCGCACTGACACTTGCTATCGCAGCAAATGTCAGTACGATGGCCAGAATCGTTTGCAGATAGTATTTTTTTAATTCATAGTTCATAGTTCATAGTTCATAGTTCATAGTTAAACTATACCTTGCTCCGCGAAACGCCTATGCGTAGCGAAGAACATCGTCAATTCTCAATTGTCAATTGTTCATTCTTGCACGCTTTAGCGGCAAGGCGCGCTGATAAGGCGCGGAAGTCAATTTCTCCCCCTAAAGGGGGTTGGGGGTCTTCTCATCCTTAATCCCGAGGATGGTTTTGTCTTGCGAAATGGCAGGTTTCCTGGCTTTTGCCCGGCAGCGCGTCTTCCCGGGGGGAGGCCCCAGTGACGTTTTGGTGCGCTGCACGCAGAAGGCAATTACAGTAGCGGGCACTGCTCCGGTTTCGCACCGGATTCCCTCTCTACCCAAACTCTCTGCCTCCCCCTTTAAGGGGAGGAAAAAGGGTGGGTATCACCATTTGCGCTGCAAAGTTACGAATAAGCGAGTGAAATACCAAATAAAAGCTTGTTTTTCTTTTTATTTTGGACTTATTCGAATGTATTTCAGCAAAAGACTGCTTCGGGGCTGATCTAATGTGAGCGTCAGTCCTTTGGAAAGCTGGCGACCCGTGTATTCCTTCACATCGTCCTTATCCTTGTCATACAGCTGATAGGTAACTAACGGGTCGAGACCGTGGAGGCGCACCTCATAGGTTTTGTCCTCACATCCAGCGCGGCGGAAGGCCACGATGTAGCCCGAGCCATCTGCGGGGCGGTGTAGCTGATAGGCCAGCCAGATGTCGTCGCCCGTCAGGTCGCTTGTGCCGGAGAGGGGATAGAAGTCCTCGTAGAAGTAGGGACGCACCTCCTGAAACTCCTGCATGGTGTGCTGCATATCGGTGAACGCTTCGCCCTGCTGGGTCAGCTTCCAGTTGAAGACCACGGCGCTGCCAAGCGAGGAACGCGAGTCGAAGGGGTTCACGTGGTAGCTGCCTGTAGCGTGCTGCGGCAGGTAGAACTCCAGCCCGTAGGTGTGGCACTGGTAACCCACAGGCTCGCCGTAGTTATAGTCGGTGCGCCACATGGGAGCGCTGCGTAGCATGGTCTCGTAGTCGATGCGCCGTCCGCCGCTGGCACAGTTATCGATGAGCAGACGGGGGAAGCGGGTGAGTAGATAGTCCCAATAGTCGTAGAGGCCCATGATGTATTTTACCTCTGTGATGCCCCGACGCCCCTCTGTGTCGTTCGCCAACCAGATGCCCTCGGGAGCGATGTTGAAGTCTTGCCGGTAATGGTCGATGCCGCTCTCCTCCAGAAAGTCGCCGATGGTCTTGCTCATCCATTTGCAGGCTTCCGGGTTGCCCAGGTTGAAAAGCCTGTTGTCGCCGCCTGCATTCAGCATCCATTCGGGGTGTTTGCGTTCCCATAGACTGCCCTTATAGACACGTTCGGGTTCAAACCATACCATAAAAGTAGCATCGGCTTTCTCGTGGATATAGTCACTAATAGGACGGAATCCATTGGGGAAGCGCTCCGGATCAGGTATCCAGTTGCCTGCGGTGTTGTACCAGTTCTTGCCCAGGGCGTAGTCCGCCGCTTCGGTGTACCAGCCTGCATCCAGCCAGAACGATTCTGGCTTCAGACCGAACAGCTTTGTGCGCTGAACAAGGGCAATGGCGTATTCTGTAGTCATGCAGGTGTATTCGTTGCAAGGCGCTGGGTCGCCCCAGTTGAAGCCACCGAACATAGGATAGTAAACAGGCTTGCCGTCAATCTGGCGCGAGTGATGGGCCAGCATGAAACGGCGGAAACGGTTATGCCCCGTCATGCGGTCTTCGCCTTGCCAAAAGAGTAGGCAGACGCTGGCTGTGCGGATTTGCTCGCCTGGCAGCAGACCGGCATCCAGGTGTTTCAGGCCTGCTTTCAGTTGCAGCTTTTGGTTGTCGATAGCGGTGATGGTGCTCTGCCAAGTTCCTGTCCAGCCGATAGCTACCATCACGCCTTCAGATGGCGATGTTTGGAGATTGAAGAAGGGGAAAGCTCCATCTGAAGAACGTCCGCCGCGAGGCACCATCCTCAGCGTGTCGCCCACCTGGAGCGTTTTTTTGCGTGGAGCAAAGTCAGCCCGATTGGCGTCACTTCCTTCCGCATAGTATAGGGTAGGTGAGCCGGCAGGATGCCGGAAGGTGATGTCTGCTGTCTGCACACTGCTGATGGCTGGTGTGGTGTTATTGCTTGTATTGGCAAAGCGTAGCACCCATTCCACAGCGTCGAAATCCGTCCAGCCCGTCACCTCGCATTCCACCTTCAACCCCGTTTGGCTGTCGGTATAGGTGACGACATAGCGCAACTGGTTCTCCTCTTTCGAGGGCAGTCGTGTCAGGCTGTGTTGGCATCGCCGCAATATTTCTTTCGAAGGCACACTGCCATATTCGAACGAGAAGGGCGGTGTCTTTCCTTTGCCGAACTGCGTTGCTATCCAGCGCTCTATCTGAACAGACTTACCGTTTTGAACGACTGTTCCTTGGGCTATCGAAGTCAAAGGAAAAAGCAGAAGAACTACCAGCCACAAAGCAGGCATAAGGATATTTTTCATGATTGTAGAGGTAAGGTTTACAAATGAATTGAACGGCATATTTATGGATTACGAATCTGAAGGAGGAGGCTTTGGGGATAGTAATAGACGCGGTAGCGGTAGAGGGAGCGTCCTGCCGGACCATTAGAGATGTTGCCGCAGTCATTCAGGTTATAGGTCCGCCCGCAACTGTTGCATTTCGCGTAGCCGGCGGTCTGTAGGACAAGGGGCTTGGTGATATTATAGTTCTGGTAGCAGTTGGAGCAGGCCAAATCAAAGCAAACGACACGTGTATCGTCCTCGCCTATCTCTGGAATAGTGAGACGCCCCACAATGAAACCGTTTAGGCCCAAGTAATAGCCGGTCTGGTTGCTTGTGATGTTGATGGGGTCTGTCTTGCCTTGGGCATTGGCAAACAGGAAGCGCTGGCCGTCGCTTTTTACGGTGCAGTATTCGCCCATGCTCTCGCAGGCGGTAAAGAGAACCGGTGCCTGTGTGACGTTCTCAATGACTAGCCTTGCCGACAGGCTGCAGTATTTGTTGTTCACCTCGCCTTCTTTGCAGGACAAAAGGAGGAGAAAGAGAAGGCAGACCCTCACTAACTCCCCCTTAAAGGGGGAGAACAAAAAGCGAAGGGAATTAATACGGAAGTTATGAGTAGTCATTGGCGTGTGTGGTTGTTTCGATACATTTCTTCCCCCTTTAAGGGGGAGTCAGAGAGGGTCTTTTCCGCCTCTTCTGCCCGTTCAAAGTGGAACCCGTCCCAGACTTGCTGCATCAGGGCTGCTATCTCCTTCGTGCAAAGGTTGCCGATGCTACCCTCATGGGTGTGGTGCACTTCCTTCCTGGGGACGAACTTGCCAGCCTCGATGTCAAGTCCGACCTTCTTGTAGGCATCGCGGAAAGGCATCCCTTCGCTTGCCAGACGGTTCACTTCCTCTACGGAGAACATGAGGTCGTAGCGCGGGTCATCGAGAATGTGTTCGTTGACCTCGAGCCGAGCGATGATGTAGGTTGCCATCTGCAGGCACTCTCTCAACTCCTGGAAAGCAGGCAGGAAGACCTCCTTGATGATTTGCAGGTCGCGGAAGTAACCGCTGGGCAGATTGTTCATGATGAGGGTAACCTGCTGCGGCAGGGCTTGCAGCTTGTTGCACTTGGCACGCGTGAGCTCAAAGACGTCGGGGTTCTTCTTGTGCGGCATGATGCTGGACCCCGTAGTGCATTCTTTTGGAAGCTTGATGAAGCCGAAGTTCTGACTGTTGAAGAGGCAGGCGTCGAAGGCAAGCTTGCTCACAGTTCCCGCTATGCTTGCCAGTGCGAAGGCGACATTGCGCTCCGTCTTGCCACGCCCCATCTGGGCATAGACGACATTGTAGTCAAGCGAATCGAAGCCGAGTAGCTCCGTCGTCATCGTCCTGTTCAATGGGAACGAAGAACCGTATCCTGCAGCAGAACCCAGCGGGTTGCGGTTGGTGATGCGGTAGGCGGCTTGCAGGAAGACGAGGTCATCAACAAGGCTCTCTGCATAGGCACCCAACCAGAGTCCGAAACTGCTGGGCATCGCCACTTGCAGGTGGGTGTAGCCGGGCATAAGAATATCTTTGTACCTTTCGCTCTGCTGCTGCAACTCTGCAAAGAGGCTGCGGACATCCTCTGCTACGAGGCGCAACTGCTTGCGGATGAAGAGCTTCAAATCGACCAGCACCTGGTCATTGCGGCTGCGTCCGGAATGTATCTTCTTGCCGACGTCGCCCAAGCGGCGTGTGAGCATCAGTTCCACTTGCGAATGCACATCCTCCACGCCCTCCTCGATCACGAATTGTCCCTCTCGTATCTCCGTCAGGATATTGCGTAGCTCTGCAAGCAACGTCTGCAGTTCATTCTTCTCAAGCAGTCCAATACTCTCAAGCATCGTGATGTGGGCCATCGATCCGAGCACATCTGCCTCAGCCAGATAGAGATCCATCTCACGGTCCCGACCAATGGTGAAGCGCTCTATCTCTGCCGTCACCTCATATCCTTTGTCCCAAAGCTTACTTTTCATTGAACATTAAACATTGAACATTGAACATCATTTCTCCCCCTAAAGGGGGGTGGGGGGTCAGTATGGTAAACTTGCCAACATTTGTGCCAGGCCATCGACGCCCTCTTCCAGCTTCTTGCCAACCATCTGGCGGATGAAGAAGTTGAGGTCAGCCTTAAGGGTGAGGCGCATGGCGCACTCGCTTTCGCCGGCTGGCAGCAGCTGTATCCACATATTGGCAGCCACGGGCATACCCTCGGCATTGAATTTGATGGTCTTGTCTTGCTCGCGCTCGATGATACGCAGGGTAGCAGGTCCCATTGGTGTGTCGCCCGTCACGGAGTCCCTGTCGAAGCGTAAAGAGCGCAGTTTCTCAACGATTTGCTCCAACTGCTCTGGTGTCACCTTGTCGCCTGCCTGCTGTTGGATGCGCTGCATCGCTTCCGGATTGTCCAGTCCCTGCTGTATGACAGTCAGGTTGTTGAGGTCGGACAAACGCTCATAGACACGCTCAATGGGCGCGAATATCTTCTTTACTTCACTTTTGTATTCGGTCATCTTTTAAAAATTATGGTAGTTAAAGTGGAAGTTACTTCTCTTTTACTTCCAGCCAGTATGCTGGCTTAACTTCTTTTGATTATTTGTCCCAGTTTGCGGGGTCTTTGCGCCACTTGTTCAGGGCTTCGATGTCTGCCTCTTTGATGTAGCCCGTCTTGAGGGCTTCTGCAACAACGGCTTCGTAGTTGGTGAGAGTGACGAGTTTCACGCCTGCTGCTTTAAAAGCCTCTTCTGCCACAGGGAAACCATAGGTGTAGGAAGCAACCATTCCGACCACTTCGCAACCTGCCTTCCTTAGGGCTTCGACGGCTTTGAGACTGCTGCCGCCAGTACTGATGAGGTCTTCGACAACGATGACCTTCATGCCGGGCTTGAGTTCGCCCTCGATTAGGTTCTCCAGCCCATGGTCCTTTGGCTTGCTACGCACGTAGGCGAAGGGCAATGCGAGGGCGTCTGCCACCAAAGCACCTTGTGCGATGGCTCCAGTGGCCACACCTGCCACGCCTTCTGCCTCAGGGAATTGTTCCATGACGAGGCGCGTCAGTTCCACCTTGACAAAGGAACGCAAATCGGGAAAAGAGAGCGTCTTACGGTTGTCGCAGTAGAACGGACTCTTCCAACCGCTTGCCCATGTGAACGGGTCATTGGGTTGCAATTTGATGGCTTTCACTTTAAGCAGTTTCGCTGCAAAGATTGATTCGACATTTTCCATATTTATTTTTGATTTATCCTGTCGGTATATTATGCGGCAGCAAAGTTACGAATAAATTGACAATTAAGCGGCAGGAAGTGGAGAATTTTCAACTAAATGCCTCGATTTCGGCGGAGTAGTGTCCGTAGATGTACTCCACAACGAGGCGACCATAGCGACCTTGCTCTGCTGCGAGACAGGCGACAAGCCCCATCGTCATGCGCCAATTTACCTCGATGCAGGGACAGATGCCCTCCTGAGCCAGCATCATGTCGATGCCGACAGGTCCGCTGTAGTCGAAGTGTCGCAGACGCTCTTCCCACCATGTCCTGATGTCTTGAAGGTATTGCAAGGGAATGTATTGTGCCAACCATGCGAGCTTTTGCCCTTCTGGAGCTACCCAATTGCCCATGTAAGCGCCCCGATTGTTGGTGTAGAAGAGAGAAAGCCCGCGATACTCCACGCCACCCTTGCCATCGAGCCAGAACTCGAGAGCAAAGTCGGCTATCTTATGCAGGAAACGTTCCACGACGACAGACCCTTTCCATCTTCCTCTTAAAGGAGAAGTGTCTGTTGCTTTGACTTGTCTTATACCTCTTCCACTGCTGCTCCAAGGCAGTTTGAGTATTGCTTCGCCATATCTTTCTACGGCTTCCTCTACTTCTTTGGTGGTGTGGCAAAAGGTTGAATCGCCTGCAAAATGTCCGTCAAGTGGAAGCTGTTCACGCAATTCTTTCAACAAGGCAACTGCCGTCTGTCTGTGCGAGAGTTGGCGAATGTGTTCAAGCTTCTCTGCTGATGGCAGAAGCGACTCCTGTACGCCTGCTTGTTTTAACTGATGACAAAGGGCAGGACTCCAGCCCCAGGGCCGTATTTTTGTGTCGTCTGGGAGGTTGAGTCGCTCTTCTCCATTCCAAACAATATCTTCCTCTTCAGCCCACCATTGTGGCAGCCACCACAATTCCCGCCGCATCTGCTGAATCTGTGCAGGCGGCGTATAGCCCGGCTTCCCATCGGCCAAAGCCATGTCGTTCTCGGGGTTGAAGATGTAGAGGGTCTTACTCATGGATTAGTTACATACCAGTTACATACGAGTTATATACGAAATATGCCTATTTACAGGCGTTTTTAGGATTCATCAATCGTGAAAAAAGATATATGTAGTTACATACTGGTTACATACATTATGCCCAGAATGGCACATATCCTTTATTGTTCCGACTTTGGTTCTCTGTCTTCTCTTCCTTAATTTTACCTGCATTCAGTGCATCCTTTATAATGCGTGATGCCATCGGATAGTTTTGTTTGTCTATCCCAAGACGTTCACGAAGAGTCAGATTGGTCATTTTGCTGTTAGTAACGTATTTCAAACAGGCATGTTGATAGCAAGCATATATACGCTCTTGTCTGTCAAGGTCGGCATATTTACGGTATGCAAACAAGGTAACAGTTGTTCGAGCCTCTTGGACTGTAAAACGAAGAGGAGGCAGTTGAAACAATTCGATGGCTGCTACCGCCTTGTCAAGGCCGCTACCCAATTCTTCACATATGCCCAACCGACGCATCAAGTCTGCCAATGAAGAATTTCGCGAATTGTATTCATCAATAAATCTTTCTACACTAATAATTGGTTGTCCAGGATTGGACACATCTATTCTGTCGGTATAAATCTCAACCATTGGAAACCCCTTTTCGCTGAAATCTTGATGAACAATCATATTTGCCACAATTTCTCTGACGGCAATTTCTGGATACATCGTAACAGTAGAACGTAATGCTTGTCCTATTTCTTCATTGGCTGGAAGTTGGCTGTTAATCCATTCTACCATTGTCTTAAAACTAATGGCATAACCAGCATCAAAAGATTGCTCGCGAACGATATCTATTTTACTCTTCCCTTTATATACAACCACGCGTACCATCTTTCTACGCAAATCATCAAAATCCGAAAGGCGTTTAGCAAACAATAGGGCTCCGAGTTCGGTAATGCTATATCCTACCTCATCTTGTACCACTATTTTCTCCGCAAGCATACGGTCGATGATTCCCACGGTGTCAGTTGGCAGGGGTAGCTTCATCATGTCAAAATATGTCTCCACACTCAACAAAAAAAGCACTTGTGTAGCTGATAGTTTTTCCTTTACCAAAATTTTCTCTAATGCCTTCTGTCCACCTTTCCAGATTTTTGCCTCCTTTTGTGGAAAGTCTCTTAATTTTCTTGTTGTGGACCCTACTCTGACATATTCTTCATGCAAGAAAGAAACAGGTTGATTCGTTGCAGCTGGAATTTTAAACACGCAAATATGCCCGTTGTTCTCATAATTATAATCATCAATAATCTCAAAGTCAATACGAGGATTAAGACGAGTTGACAACCATGACTCCAGTTCCTCATTTCCGACTTTCTTTCGTGTTGCATAGAAATCTGTACCAACAACCTTTAGTTTGTCGTTATTTACTCCAAACACAATATAGCCGTATGGCATATTGCAAAGGAACGCGCTATTGGAAAGAGCAGAAATTCTTTCGCCGATTTCCTCTTTGGAGTGAAAGTTTTCTTTGAATTCAATCCATTCAGTTTCCTTATTTTTGACTATCAGACTATCAATAAGTCTTTTGAAATCCGTATATTCCATATTTGCAAATAGTTACAGTCTTAGTTGCATTATTTAAGAAGAATTGTTTTTAACGTATATTTTCGGTTATTGGTGTCAAGTATGACATCATATTCTCGTATCTTTTTCTGTTTTGCAATACTTCGCAAATGTGACTTATAATGTGAATTTATTTCGGGACCATAGTATATTGCTTTCAGGCTATTTGTATCATTTATTGCAAAATAGTCTTCATTTGCCTCTGGAGAGTTCATATCTTCCATATCTAACAGACGCCACTCCTTTTCATGGGAATATTCCGCTTTGTCTTTATAAAGATACATTCTTTGAAAATACAAACTGTTTATTGGAACTGTTGCAGCATAATGTCTTTTTATGTCTTCTGATACATTATTGTATATCATATAATTTTGAGCACCTAATATATCTATCATTTCAGTTGCATCCATCTTTTGAGAAGAATATATGACGGGGAAAAGCATAACTGCATGATTGTTAATTGATAAAGAGCGCCAACCTCTAAAATCATATTCCAAAGCAAATCCAGTGTATCCGTCAGCATAGTTGTCCCACATGAATTTTGATTTGACTGCTTCCGTGAAGCATGCTATTTTTGTCGTCTTGTTCGCTCGTGGCCATTGTTCTTGTTTAGTAATATGTTGTTCCCATTCGTATTGCAATTTTTCGTAGTCATGCCATATTAACTCTATAATTTCCCCATCCGATTTCGAACTATGAATAAGTTCTAAGATTTTCGAAGTCATTTGATTTGATGGAAATGCAGAAGGATTATTTTTCAACATAAAAAGCCAATTTGGCATAAGTTGATCATAGGCTTTTCTTGCCCTTTGTAATATGGTCTTGTGGTCGTAATAGACTGTCGAGTCGTATTTGTCTGGAAATTTATATGCCGCACAAACAGGAATTGTGTTCTGCTCAAATGAAATAATACTATTAATATCACATTTACGAAAGCGAAATAGCTTACGGGGAATATATGGCTCTACAAAAGAAAACAGTTCCATATAACGTTTTGTTATCTCAGCATTGGACATATTGCTTGGAATTGATGCCGATTCCATCAATTTCGCAAATTCTTTCTTGAATTGAGTTCTTGTATATGAAACTCCTTCGTTGTTCATATCATTTTTTAATGATTAAAAGATATCTCCTGAACTCGTCACGTCATATAGTTAGAGTGTCGGATGATATTAAATCTTTTTTGGGGCTTGATTACTCTATGGCTACAATGCTCTTAAAGCTACTCCAAGGTTCGGTTGCTTTATAGGCATCCACTGAATTTGCGGGGACATGGAGTGTTGTGTGTTCTGCGATATGTGACCTGTCAAAAGCATGTCTATAGTAGTAACCATCATAATGATAACCATTTGGTGGTGTCGTTGCAAGGCAATAAACATTGGTCAGGCCTGTGCAACCAAAGAAAGCATGTTCTCCGATGTTTTTTACCCCATTACCGATGGCAACTGATGACAGGTTGCTGCAACCATCGAAAACTTCATAACCGATGCTTGTCACACTATTAGGAATAGAAACAGATATTAGGCCACTGCAACGATAGAAGGCTTGGCTTGTTATCCCTAATGTACCTTCCTTAATTACAATGTCAGTCCCTTCAGGTATTTCTCCTTTATAAATATAAACAACCTTACCAGCATATACTAAGCCGTCTGGCTGATTGTCAAACCAAGATGTTCCATAGAAAGCATATTTGCCAATGCTTGTTACACTATTTGGGATTGAGATTGAAGTCAGGCTGTTACAATTGATGAAAGCCCCAGAACTAATATTCGTTACACCATCTGGTATGACAAGTTTGGTTATTTCTGTATTCTCATCACAATAAAGGTGATGAGAATAGAATAAAGGATTACTAGAATCACTTAAAGATTCCACAACTTCATATCCATTATAAGAATGTGAAATCATAGTAGAAAACGAGATACTACACCAAGCGGTAATATTTGGTATAATAACCTTTTCAAGACTGGTGCAATTGTTGAAGGCCCAACTATCGATGCTTGTTAACCCTTTACCAATGGTAATAGAGGTCAGGCTGCTGCAACCAGAGAAGGCACTGCTACCTATTCTTGTTATGCTGTTTGGAATGTTGACAGAGGTCAAAACTTTACAGTTCTTAAAAGCTTCTCCTGAGATTTCAACGACATTCATTATCCTGCCTCGGTATATTAATTTAGACATAATTGTAGCAGCACCTTTGAAGAAATCCATATTATAGCCTGTAACAATTAAATCACCATATTGGGCCGTGTATTTTATGTCATCTATATAGAAATTTGCCTCATCAATCTTTTCAAACCAATGTCCACTATCTGCATTGCCATTTGCATCAACGGTAACGACTATTTCTGCTGCTGGTTTTTCACTAAAGACGATGCTATCAAGTCGCTCAATATCGCACTCGATAGTCTGATTATTTGACATATAAAGCGTGACCTTCTGCGCCCATACTGTCTGTACACCTGCCACCATTATAAATAGAGCGGCAATAATACTCTTAACATTCATAACATAATACTTTTTTGCTTGCAAAGGTACGAATTAATTGATAATTGATGGACAAGATGTAAAGAATAATTAAATTTAGCACATTTAGTTGGCAAAGTTAACGTATTAAAGACCAGAACTTAACTTGTATCGTTGGTGATTTCCCCCCCCCCTGGGTTGAAGATGTAGAGATTCATGATTAAAGGCTCTTGATGAGGGCTCCAGTGTAATAGTGTTTGAGAATTTGCTTGTAGTTGTAACCTTGTTCACCCATGACGGCGGCACCTATCTGGCAGAGGCCTACGCCGTGACCCCAACCGTGTCCGTGCAGAATGAAGCGACCAGGTATGCCACCACGAACATTCTTCGTTTCGACGGTGAAGGCGCTACTCTTCAGGGTCGAGGTGCTGAGCATACGGCGTATCTCGAGTTCCTTGCCCACGATGAAGGACTTCTCCTGTCCGACGATTCGTAGTTTGCTGATGTGTCCGCCTGGACCTTTCTCCACAATCTCCATGCCGAGAATCGGTCCCAGTTCCATCTTTAGGTGCTTCGTGATGCGGTCGTGTGCTTCCTCTTGCGAGAGTTCTTCTGTCCATTCGTAGAAATCGTGCGTCTCAAGGTCGTAGTCGTTGAGCACTTGGCGTAGAATCTTGCGGTCAGAGGTGTTGCAGAACGGGTCTTGAACGGAGCGCAGATAGGGAATCTCGATGTTCTCCCAGCAGTACTGAAACTCGTTGGTACGTCCGCCGCAGCACTTGCCGAATCGTGTGTCACATATCTTCCCGTCGTACATCAACACTTGTCCGCGAGTCGCATTCACGGCTTCAATTACCTGGGGATTGCTGGCTCGGGTGATGCCTTGATAGCGCTGGCAGTGGTCGTCAGCGCAGACATCGAAGATGGTGTGGTCCTCGCGATCGTACCAGCGAATGCTCTCGCCATCGCCCTTGACGAAGGAGAAGAATGGCGCAGGCTGACCTGCTCGTTCCTGGCGGCGCTGCATCTGGGCATAGAGCCAACTGCGGCTGATGACGGCTGCTGCTTTCAGGAACTCCAGCGAGCAACTGCTTTTCATTTCGCTGCTAATGACGCTTGTCAGGTAGTCCTCGACAGGCAGGATATTGATGGCGACTATCTTGTCCTCATCGACTACCAGTTTGAGGATGCCGCTGAAGGTCTGCGACTCCTGTCGCTCCCAATGGAACTTCTGACCGATAGTGACGTTACGTAAAGTAAATGAGGCCCCCTCTATATCTCCCCGAGGGGAGACTTTCATTCCCTCCCTCTCGGGGGAGTTGGAGGGGGGCAGTGGCCTGAACGTCAGTTCTTGATAGATATTGTCCTGCCAGCGGATGCCGCCATCAGTGTATTCGGCCACTTGTTCGCCTGCGACCTCGTTGCCTTTAGCTTGGTATGGGCTGTTCATGCAAAAACGGATGACGGTGTCCTGCATGATACCAACGGAGACAGGACACGGCCCCCCTCCAACTCCCCTAAGGGGGAGTGACTTAAAGCCTACCCCCGGGGAGGTTTGGAGGGGGCTGGTGGTCTGGGTGGTCTGAATGTCAGAGAGGCTTTCTATGATGGGTTTCAGCTCTTCCTCGCTTAGCGTTACTTCCTGCAGGATGCTCACAGCTTTTTCTGCCGTTAGGGCTTTGAAGTCCTGCTCTCTTGGCGTGATGAAGAGACCGCACATGTCGAGTGCTCCGGGACTTATCATCAGTTGTTCCTTGCCCTCGGCATAATAGCAATCGGGACGATGTTTGCTGCGAGGGAAGATGAGCGTCACGATTTCGTCAGGTCGGCTCGAAGTACCCTCCTGTCGCCAGCAAACGGTGTTCAGACGAGGTTCCGACTCGTCGCCTACAATGGGCAGGGCCTTATAGACACGTTGGCAGAGCAGGCTGTCGCTTTCTGCAGGCAGGCTTCGGATGACAAATACGGGGCAGGCATAGCCCTCTAATAGGTAGAGTCCAGGGCGGCTACCCACATTGCCCGCCTCTTCCATCGATGCCATCTGCTCGCCCGTAAGGGGATATAGCTTTTTCAAACCCTTCTCATACATCGTCCAATCGCGTTCCAGAGGCACGATGCCACGACTTCCTGCCTGCAGGTGCATGTGGTCAGGACAAGAGGCACCGCACAAAGGTCCGTTGTAGAAGACCAGGTGTTTGGGCATATTCCAGGCCATCTTCCGAAGTGTGCCAAAGCTACTATAGATGCTCTGAGGCCTGTGCCGACGCATAGGTATGGTGAAGTGCTGTGGCAGAATGGGGTAGGGGTTGACCAGTATCTGGTAGTGCTTCTCCGTCATGAGCTTGTGCTGCTCTTTCGGACGGTTATTGTCGCAAAGGAAGCAGGGCCGTTCGCTAATACTCTTCTTGTCAATGGAAGCACCTGTGGAAACAATGCGGGCAGGGTTCCATTGGGCAAGGAGTGAAGAGTTAAGAATTAAGAGTGAAGAATTAAAGGAACCATCAGGGGCCGAAAGTAACTTTGATTCTTCGTTCTTCGTTCTTCTTTCTTCGTTTGAAAGAACTTTCGTCTTTACACCTTCCAGCGCCTTGTATCTCTCTGCTGCCTCTTGCCATTCCTCCAGTTCCTTTTGGAAGAACGCCTCTATCTCTTCTGAAGTTACTTTATGTTGCCAAAGCAGGTTGAGCTGCTGACGAGCCTTGATTTCGAGGGTGCGCAGGTGATCCTTGTAGGTGTTGTTCTTGTTGATTTTGTCCTGACTGAGTGCCGCATCGCTGTTCCCTTCCCAACGCCGGCAGAGATAGACCTCGTCGTAGATGCGGCCGATGCGGTAGCGGCGGCTTATCATCAAACCCAGTGCATAGTCTTCGCCGTAGCTGGTGTTGGGAATTTGCAATTCCCGAAGGACAGGCGTGAAGAAGGCTCTGGGAGCACCCAGTCCGTTGATACGCAGGGCATTGTTGCGCCCGTTCTGGAGTGTCCATTCACGATGGTCGATGAGGCCTGGAGGAAGCGTATTCAACTGGAAGTCACACATCCTGTAGGAACCAATCACCATTGCTGCGCCCTCAGCATAGAAGGCATCCACCATTCGCTGAAGCGTCTGGGGCGAGCTGTAGAGGTCGTCGCTGTCGAGCTGCACCACGAATCGCCCTACCAGAGGGTGATGTACAGCCGTGTTCCAGCAACCTCCAATGCCCAAGTCGTTGCGTTCCGGTATAATATGTATAACACGTTCGTCGTCAGCAAACTCGTTGATGGCTTCCGTTGTGCCGTCTGTCGAACCATTATCTACGACGATGAGATTGAAAGGGAACGACGTTTCTTGTTCCAAGACAGAGCGGATGGCATCGCGGATGGTGCGTTCGCGGTTGCGGACGGGGATGATGACCGAAGCCTCTACGGCGAAGTCGCCCTCGGCGAAGTTCACCTCGTCGTACTCGTCGCCGTGCAGATAGGCGTTCAGGGCTCGCAGATGACGGGTGCATGCTCTTTCCATTTCCACTTGACGGGCGCGATTGCGCGGGTCAACATAGTCGAACTGCTTTTGTCCGCTCTGTCTTGTGTCATGCTCCACCTCTGTATAAAGGAATTCATCGACGTGCAAAGGCAGTTGCTCCCTGCTGATGAAGAGACGCAGGTCGTAGAGTGCCGCAAACTGGTAGTTGTGCAGGTTCTCCTGAGCCGTGTATGCCTTCAGCGCATCCGTGCGGAACAAAAGCAGCGAGCCCATCTGGAAGTCATCGCGAACGGAACCCAATTGATAATCCGCCAGCGGCATCGCCCGACGTTCACCGTCGGGCGTGAGGCTGTAGTGGTCACTATATATCATCAGCGCCCCGCTGTCCTCAGCGATGGTGAGGAGTCGCGTCAAAGCGTGATAGCCCAATTGCAGGGTATCGTACTTCGTGTATAATAACGTATATGGAGCCGTGGCGGTTTCGGCGATGCGTTTGATGGTGCGCGTATTGCCTGGCCCGTCTTCGCGCAACAGATTAACGCTCTGCACATTGGGGTCGGCTGTCAGGTTTTCCAGTGTCCCCTTGACCTGTTCATCACATTGCCAAGGGATAAAGCAATCTATGTAATTCATAATTTAAAATTCATTATTCACAATTATTTCCAGCCTTCCAAGTCGGCCTCAGGGAAGAGGTCGGGATTGAAGCGAGGTTCTTTCGTTCCCTTGCGGCGTTGTTCCTTGAAGTCTTTCAGGAGACGGAAGGCATAGCGGCTTAAGAGGCAGACGGCAATAAGGTTGGTGATGGTCATCAGTGCCATTGCGAGGTCCACGATGCCCCATGCTTGCTGCAACGTCATAAAGCCGCCCAGAAGCACTACAACTCCACTGAGGCAACGGAACAGGGTAATTGCCCAAGGCTTCTGACTGATGTAACGGACATTCGTTTCGCCGTAGAAATAGTTGGCGATGATGGTGCTGTAGGCAAAGAGGAAGATGGCTGCCGTCAGGAACCACGCTCCGAAGCTCCCCAAGTGGTAATCCATCGCGTGAGCCGTGAGGATGATGCCGTCGTCCTGACCCGTATAGAGGCCGCTCAGCAGGATGATGAAGGCCGTGCAGGTACAGATGACGAGCGTGTCGGTGAAGACGCCCAGACTCTGCAGCAAGCCTTGCTGAACGGGATGCGGAATGGTGGCAGTGGCTGCGGCATTGGGAGCACTTCCTTCGCCTGCCTCGTTCGAGAAGAGGCCTCGCTTCACACCCTGCATGATGGCAATGCCTACAGCGCCTCCGGCAGCTTGTTCCCAACCGAAAGCACTACGGACGATGAGGCTCAGCATGGCGGGAATCTCCGTGATGTTGACGATGAGGATGTAGAGCGCCAAGAGAATGTAACCAAAAGCCATTACGGGCACAATCGTCGCACAGAAACGGGCGATGCGATGGATGCCTCCGAAGATGATACCGAGCGTCATCAAAGCCAGCCCGATGGCAACGTATGATGTTGGCACCTTAAAAGCCTCACCGATAGCGTCGCAAAGGGTGTTGCTTTGCACAATCTGGTTGGCCAGTCCGAATCCGTAGATGATGAGCAGGGCGAAGAGGATGCCCATCCAGGGACATTTCAAGCCGTACTTCATGTAGTAGGCAGGTCCGCCGTAGAAACTCTCCTTGCCGTGTCGCTTGAAGAGCTGGGCAAGCGTCGCTTCCATGAAGGCTGTGGCTGCTCCGAGCAGTGCCATCACCCACATCCAGAAGACCGCTCCAGGTCCGCCCACGAAGATAGCACTCGCCACACCAGCCAGGTTGCCCGTACCGACTCTAGACGAGAGACTGATGGCAAAAGCTTGGAACGAGGAGACTTTTATCTTTCCGAAGCTCTCGCAGCTCTCGCTGGCAGGTTTGAACAGGTTGCGGAGCATTGTCGGCAGCATCGTGAACTGCACAGCTCGCAGGTTCCATGTGAAATAGAGCGCACAACCCACAAGCATCGTAATGACAACGTAGGTCCAGAGCCAATCGCTTATTGTATTGAAGAATTCAAAGCTCATAGATTCCAGGTTATAATGCTATAATATGGTATTTCTGCGGTAGTTATACGATTGCCAATAGTATTGCTTCAGCTTCTCGGAAAAGAAAGAACGATGTATCAATTCTTTCGCAAGGGGTTGTTCTGTGGCGAAGAAGTCAAGTTCACGTTTAACGAGACGAGTTGATAAGCCAATCCTACGACCAAACTCTTCAAAATCATTGCGGCCAATGGTATGAGTGTCTGACAATTGCATACCTTCACGGAACAATCCTTTGTCAAGCGCAAAGATACGAGGCTCATGAAGGTGCAGGCTCGTATTGATGAGGTCGTAAGCAGGAGTTAAATGATATTCCCCATCACCACGATTCATCAGAGAGAAATTCTTCAGATGGGCATCATCGTTCAATATCAGATAATTGAATACGACGACTCGGAAGAACTTCAGCACCTCAATAGGAGCTGCTTTCGTGTATTTCCGAATCAGTTCTGCACATTCTTCGTAACTCAGATTGCTGTATTTATAGTCGCTGCCTCCATTGGCCTTCGTCAGTCCTCCCAGCGAAGCAAGGTCTTCCTGTTGGTATTTACTGCCATCCGGAGCTACATCGAAACGACGGGTCAGATATGCCGCCTCGCCATCGCGGAAGAAACATAGGGCATTGGCTGCTGTCTCTATATGATAGACCTGAGCGGCAATCTGCATACTTAGATGCTCATTGGCAGGACAGTATTTCCTTTCTAACAATGCATAGGACGAGGGGGCAGGTTTCAGGATGTACTGTCCTCGCTCTCCTTCAGAGGGTCTGACGAGCTGTCCATCAGCATTGAGTACTAAACTTGCCTTGGGCTGCACGCCAGAAAGGGATATACGACCTACATGGCGGGCATATTCCTCCTTGTCTGCACTCTCGTTGTTCGGACTGTCGAAACCCAGAATATGAGAAACCTCCTTGCCATCAAACAACAGTTTGCAGGCAGCAGGCGAATAGGTGTCAAAACCTTCAGCAAGCGTGGAGGGACAAACGTTCAATGTTTCCATCATTCTGTGGGCTTTACGGTTACAGCACCAATCGTATCCTCTTGGGCTGTTGCCAGAAGGATGCCGAAATCATCGTTCTCGTTGATATGCAGCAGCATGGACTGTGTCTGGCGGTTGGCACCCTCGGAGAGCATATTGAAGAAATAGGGAAAGAGGTGAGCAGAGCGGTAAGGTTCTGAGCGAACGGGCATAGCCAGACAAACGGGGGCTCCCGCGTACCTTTTATTATAAGTAAAGACGTACTGGCGGTCATCCGTTTCCTGCAGAATGCCTGCCTCTACATCGTGAACAAAAACCTTACATTGTCTCATAATCCAATGTCTTTAGGTTGATATCCATCTGCAGACCGAGCGTGTCAAGGATGGTCAACAGGGTACTGAGTTGTGGATTACCCTCACCTCGCTCTATGGCTACCAACGTATTCAGTCCTATGCCAGCCAGATCTGAAAGTGTCTGCTGATTTACGCCCAGATGCTTCCGCCGCTTTTTTATGATTGTTCCTATTTCCTTCGCATCCATATCACAATATGTTGTGGTTTTGCTGCAAAGATAAGGAAAAGAATTATAATAGCAAAGGAAATTCACAATAAATTGCGATTTCTGGTAGTAGAGTGCGCGGTGATGATGGTTTTCTTGTTCATTATTCTATTTTTCCTTGAAAATATTCTATTTAAGCAGTTCGTCAATCATACCAGTTGTAGGTTCAATTTCTTTCTCAACGATATTGCCTTGGCGGTCTATTAGAAGTGAGAAAGGAATACCATAGAACTGGAACTTGTTGGCGAGGAGATTCCATTCATCGGACGATAGGAAGATATGCTCACCCTGTATGTTGTTTTCTGAGAGGAACTTCTTGCTCAGTTCACGTGGGGAATCTTTTTCGTTGCAGATGTAAAGGAAGCGGACTGATGCATCTTTATATTTCTCAACAAGTGCACGCTGGTCGAGCATTCCTCTACGACAAGGACCACACGCGATGCCCCAAAAGTCCATATAGATGACGTTGCCAGCATATTTATCTTTTAGTGATTGAAAGAGAGAATCACCTGGCGTGGAATTTGATGCATCCATGCGAACACTCCCTTCGCGTTCGATGACAAAGCGACGGTAAGCATCTACGGCATGGTGGCAGATGGCAGGGTATGTAAACTGTGGAATAGCTCCTGCCAATTCTTCAGCCTTGCGAGTGAGGAAAAAGTCGGGAGAGTCATCAAAATCAAAGTAAAGAACAAGGTGAAGCAAGCAAAGTTGCATCATGAATCCCGTATTGTTAAGTTTGAAACGCGAACGAATGCTATCGCTGCACATAGCATAGTAATCTGCCACAGAAACCAAGTGTCCCTTATCAAACTCAAGCATCTCGCGGTGAAGTGCAGGGTCGTAGTCGCGAGGCAGGATAAAATTATCTTTGTAATTACCCAATTCGTCAGAGTCGGTAGATTTGGTCCATCTTTCCATATCGTTTGCCAAAAACATATATGCATTGAGCACGCTGAATTCCATACTATTGATGACGCCGTCACCGTCAGCAGCGAAGACCATCAATGGGTTGTCTACAAGATAAGATTGCCTTGCCGAGAGAAAATCAAAGAAAGAACTGGCGGGAATCGTTAGGGCAGGATTGACCTTACCTTCCTCGTCCATTGTATTCAACCTCCATAGTTTGGCTGCCGTAAGAATCTGATCCAACGGCATAGCCAGCAGGCTTGTTTTCAGCACGTCCTTTGCATAGTTTGAGCAGTCGTTCAGCATGGCAATGGTGTCGGCATTGATAGCATTGGCTATTTGGTCAAGTTCCTTCACCTTCCGGCTTTCCCACTCCAGCATGAATTCGCGATTCATACCTTCCCATGGTGTCCTTGTCTCTTTAGAAGCGAACTGAGCCTCCAACCGCGGCCAGATGTTGTTCACTTCACCTGTAACACCACTGCCTGAGATGGTTGCTTCTTCTTGGTGACCATCGATAAGTATCTCCAACGTATCACCCACAGCAATAAAAGCAGGTGGGATGTCAGCACCCTCGAAATTCACCCATCCCGAATGGGGCAGATTAATCTGTTCAAAGAAAGAACCATCAGATGCAATGTTAATCATCCTGACAAACTCCTGATTGGAGAACAGGTCTGTTCCTAGCACATTAAGGATAGAAGCGTCACGTTCTGTTCTATTGATATAACGTCCCTTGACCACAGCCTTCCCTGCATGAAAATGGTATTCATCTATGGTTCCCGAAGGGTAGCCCTTCAAAGTGGCATTAATTACTGGTTTCTTTTCCTTTGCTATGCAATAAGTAAAAGTCAGTACCGCGAGCAATACGGTGATGATGGTTTGCTTCATCGTTTTATTTGTATGTAATCTTGAAATAGTCGAGTAATGATTTATACTGGTCTTGGGCGGTAAGGCAGGTGTCTGTCAAGAAACCGTTAATGTGTCCCCATTCTCGCAGGCCGCGATAATAGAACAGTTTGAGGTCATCGGTGATGATGAAAGGAACGATGCCGTTTGCCAAGCATTCCTTGAACATCAGCAGTCGTCCCACACGGCCATTGCCGTCCTGAAAAGGATGAATCTGTTCGAAACGTACATGGAAATCGAGGATGTCTTCCAGTTTTTTCCGCTTATTACGATTGTAGAAACCGAGTAAAGCCTTGACCTGCTGATGCACCTCTTTGGGAGGACAAGTCTCTTGACCTCCCACTTCGTTAGCCAGTCGTTTATAGTCACCTACAGCAAACCAATCCTTGCGGCTGTCCGATGTTCCCGTTTTCAATAGCAAATGAAGCTGCTTGACAAGGGCTTCCGTCACCGGTTCCTCAGCATGGTCGATGATGTAGTCGATGCAGCGGAAGTGGTTTACCGTTTCAACTATATCATCCACATTCACCGTCTCGTCAGTAATGCCGATAGTGTTTGTCTCGAAGATATAGCGTGTTTGGTCATGCGTCAGTCGGCTCCCTTCTATATGGTTGGAGTTATAGGTCAGGTCAATCTGCGTGCGATGATAGATGCCACCCTTCAATCGAGAGTCTTTCTGTTCTCGCAATGCCTTCAGCAGGGGCGACACCTTCTTCTTGGCGGCTCCACGCTGGGGTAGAACCGCATCCGCTGGGACGTTCCATGTCTTACCTGTCAGGAAGGCTCCCTCTATCTTTCCGCTCGCACAATAATTGCGGGCCGTGCGTTCCGAAATGCCGAACTTCTCGGCAAACTGCATCACTGATATATACTCCATTATCCTCTATCGGCAAGTTATTTCTTCAATATCGCCTGCAAATATATCACTTTTTGCCGATACCGGCAAGTTTATAGCGTTTTTTCTGTCTTTACCCGATTTGCGGTGATGACAGTTTGCTTCATTGTTTTATTTATCCTTAAATATTTCAGCTAACTTCTTTTCGATATCTTCACCGCGGAGGCCACGCTTTACGACTTTACCATCTGGAGCAAAGAGGATGATTTCTGGGATGCCCGTGATGCCATAGGCATCGGTAGCTATCTCCTGAGAGTTAATGATTTGCGGATACGGAATCTGCTCTTCCTCTATAGCCTTCAGCGTGTTTCCTGGCTTGTCCCATGCGGCGACTCCCAGCACCTGAAGACCTTTATCTTTGTACTTGTCATAGGCAGCAATAAGGTTGGGAATCTCACCACGACAAGGTCCGCACCATGAGGCCCAGAAGTCAACGAGGACGTACTGCCCTTTGCCTACATAGTCGCTCAAGCGTGTGGTCTTACCCTCATACTCAACGGCAAAGTCCTTGAACATATCACCTGCCTGTGGGGAGTTGGCTTCTTTAATAAGTCTATCCCTTACCATTGCAAATTCTGTATTGGTGTGTTGCATATCTTGGCTGCAAAGGTCTATCAAGGGCAAGATGTCCCTTACTTCCATAAATGTGTGTGTCAATTCAATAATAAGAAAAATGGAGGCAGGGTCTGAGGCATGCTGCTTGATAAATTCGTATGCTTCTTGTTTCGCTTTGTCGTACTCCTCGTTCAGCGTTAAATCAAATATTTTGTGTTTCATTTCAACGCTGGCGTCGTTGAGTGGGGTACCACAGAGTTCATTATAGGACAATATAATGTTGCCTGGCTCTAGGATAAAGGGAATCTCCTCGACACTTTTATGTTTCTCCCCATCGGATGACTCTACTGTCATGAAAACCCATAATAGGGAATAGATAGGCCGTTCTATGGAACCGCTGATTTGGAACTTGCCATCCTTCACTTCGTAAATGGCACGTTTCTCTCCTGCCAGTATTTTCGCCGTAGAGTCGTTAAGGATGCATACCGAGTCCACCTTGGCAGGTATGTAATAGTTCTTTTCATACTCAGAAAAGTCACCGCTGACGGTGTAATTGTTCTTTTGCTCACAGCCCGCCAAACATACGAGGGCGAACAGTGCTGTGATGATGATTTGCTTCTTCATTTATTTAATGCTTTGTTTATTTCTTCTTTAAACGTTTCAACTCCTGGAAAGCCGACGAATGTGTAGGTCTGTTTACCATCGGCATCGTAAATGGCGTAAGTGGGAATGCCTTTGGACTTGTACAGGCTGAGGAGCACATCATATTGTGCTTTCGTCAGATAATAATGGTCACCTGGGATTTCGCCTATCATACCTTTCCAGTCTTTGTATGGCGATGAGGGCGAAGTAATATAGATAAACTGAATGTCCTCACCCTTTAGTTCCTCTTTCAGTGGAGCCATTTCCTTATGACCATAACGGCAAGGGCCGCACCATGTGGCCCAGATGTCTATGAACACCGTCTTGCCTTTGTACTTGTCAAGAATAGTTCGCAGAATGTTTTCAGGTGCCACATCCGTCATATCGAGGTAATGGATGTTATCTGCAAGATTCTGCTTATTGACAGCAACGGTCTTTTGGTAATCAGCAACCACATTATCATACAAAGCAGAAAGCTGAGGGTCTTCTATCAGAGGTTTCTCTACTTTTTGCCCATCAAGTACCTTAGGCAGGTAATAGCAATAACGAGCCAGATCAGCATTGAAGCCTCGTGCTTCCTTGTCCTTTACATAATACTGGCAGGTCATAACAAAGTCATAGTCAAAATATCTTATGGAGGAAAGTACATCGGGCGCATGATTGCGGCTAATGTAATCTACAAAGGCTTCTGTTTGCTTAAGTGAGTCCAGTACATTGTCGGACAAGATGAGAGGCATATTGAAATACGTCTGAAGCTCATCCTTCACCGCCTCACCATAGGGAGCCATCTTCCTCCATTCTTCCACGGAGGCATTCCTTCCTTTCATGAAGTTAATCAGCGATGTCACATCCTTGCATTCCAACATCTTCTGGAAGCTATATTCGGTCTTACTCAGGAAATTCCTTGAGGCAGGCCGGTATTCCCAGAATAGCTTGGCAGCATATCCTTTGTAGCCTACGAACTTGCCGTTCCCGTCTTTGTCGTCGTGCAACATATCAACAAGTATTGTCACCTCTTTGCCTGGTGCAAGGAACAGTTCAGCAAAAGAGGTTGTAGAGATGTTGGATATGTCGGCCGTCACTTGCTGAGGGATGCCAATGTGCAGGCTTGCCTCGCCTTCCCCATCATCGTTCAGGTACAACCTACTTCCTCCGTGTCTGGCAGGATTCTTCAAGTTAACATATCGTAGCGTTATCTCTGTCTGCATCCCCTTGCGGTAGTTGAGTGCCTTGAAGTGAATGGTAACAGGCTTTTCGCTATACTTCATCTCTACCGCTTGGTCGTCTTCGGCAAGGTCTGCAAGATATCCGGCAGGGACAGGTGCAGCAGGCATTGTGAAGTCCTTATCGTGAATACCAAACACCCTAAAGTCATCATCTCCCATACCTTCAATAAAATCAAACTCCTTGGTCTTTTTAGGAAAAGGCTTGAAGTAGAGGACAAACTTCTTTTCACCTCTGTCGTCTATGAATGATTTGTTGCCCAACTGGATGCTGTCGCTGCCAATGATGGCATATTGCTTGCCATCAGCTTGCAAATAACTATCCTTATTAATAAGGAGTTCACCCTTCGGCAATCCGCGATATCGTGCATAAAGTATGGTCTTCTCTTTCGTCAGTTCTACCTTTAGAACTTCAAAAGAGGGATCCACAGTATATGCCTTATGGGGCTCTTCCCAAACAATGGTCTTAACCTTTGCCTGCCCCGCCATTGCAACGAGGGCGAAGAGGATAGTGATGATGGTTTGCTTCTTCATTGTTCTATTCTTTTTTTTCGTCAGACTTGACTTCCAAATAGCTTCGCAAGGCAACTACATAATCTTCGAAGGCTTTGAGACCTGTTGGGGTGATGCGGCAGATAGTACAAGGACGCTTGCCCTTGAAGGTCTTCTCTACCGAGATGTAACCTGCCGTCGAAAGTTTATCCACCTGCACACTCAGGTTGCCTGCTGTAGCTCCCGTTTGCTCCTTGATGTAGGGGAACTCGGCTTCGTCAGAACTGACGAGTAGCGACATAATGGCCAGTCGCAACTCGGAGTGCAGCAATGGATCTAATGGTTCGAACATAGGCTATTTCTGTCGTTTAAGCATCAGACCTGGGAGCGTCAGGCCGATAAGGGCAAAGAAGAATATCGAAGGACAAGGACTGATGACAGATAATCTGGCCATTCCTGAAGGTGGAAGTATGTGAACCATTATAATATCAGATAACCCACTGAACAAATATATAAGCAGCCATCCGAAGATGCCGAGCCAAACTAACCAGCGAATCTTCAGAATTTGTCCTGTGATGCTTATAGCCATAGCCATCAACAAGATAATAATAGAACTTGCCTGCCGATGTAGCCAAGGATAAACTTCAGGACCGTTCAGCTGGAACATTATTTTGTTCCAAATAACAACATAAACGGCATAGATAAGGGCAAAGGTAGCAAACGTCCACCAAGTCTTACGGACATGTGTCCCCACAAGACTTACTGGTGCGTTTCCTTTATCAATATAACGTAGCGCCAGCATGATGAAGAACGGTAGCACGAACCACAGGAAATGTCCCCACCAACCAGGAAACATTCCCCCTGCATTATAAGTAAAATAGTTGATAAGTGCTGCTACGACTGCGGTTCCCATCGTCATGAGGCCTGCAACTAAAAGGAATTGTCCTGTGTCCTTGGATACTGCACGGCGACTACGTTCTATCTGCTCGGTAATAATCTCAAGACTGCGCTCTGCAGTCAGGTTGTCTATTTCTTCCATAATGAAGTTACATTTTTAATTTTTTACTTTTAATTTTTGATTCTCTCACGCCTCCTCTTCTTGGATGCTCTAGCACCAAGGCGCGATTTTAGTCGCGGTTCCCTTCTGCAGTAAGGGCAGATTAGGCGTTGCATTACCGGTTTGCGCTGCAAAGGTAAATAAGTTTACGTTATAAACCAAATTATTTTGTAGATATTATTGCTTTTGGCATCATTTTTAACATTTGAGAGTTAAAATGAGTATAAGAATCGAAAGCGGGCGAGAATGTGCTGTTTTCATCCTCGCCCGCCTTGGAACATGTTTGATTATGTTTGTTTGCTCTGTCAATATTGGGCATAATCGTCTGATTAGCTTGTTTACGAGGGCAAAGGTACAAAGATTTTTGATAATGTGTGTCGCCCTTGCAGAAAAATTATCATTTTGCCCCTATCTCGTCCTCTTTTTCATTGAATGGCAGAGCAGTTGAAACATTTTTGAGGAGAAAATACTGACTGTTTAACGGCTTTTTGTAATTTTGTGGGCAGTTTGTTGGTTGAAATAACCAGATATGAGAAAAAAACTGTATCTTTGCACCATGGAATCTCTATAATACCTCAGTCACTACTCAATCACTATTCAGTAACCTCTTATACACTCCTCAAAAGGAACTCTATACCTTCCAAGGGACCTCCACAAAGTCCCTCTAATTTTTATTAAATAGGTGAACACTAGTTGTTCGATAGTTGTTCGATAATACATCGGACAACTATCGGACAACTATCAAACAACTATCGTACAATGAATGGAGAGAGAATGGAGATGCATTTGACCTATGATTGAGAGGCTTCTGGGGTATCTATGAGAGGCTTATGAGAAAGACATGAGGACGGTATGAGAAAGAGATAAAAAGGAGATAAGATAATGATAATTAAATATAGAAGGAGGCTTTAACAATGAGAAAGAAAAGTACTGGAAAGGGATTGATGATGATTGGCAGCCTGCGCACAGCTGGTATTACAGTCTATCAGCGCAATGGTCAGATGGTTACACGCTCTTCGCATTCGAATGAAAGACGCAGTAATACGCCACTGCAGTTCGCGCAGCGGCAAAAAATGCGGCACTCCGTGGAACTGTGGAAGATGCTTAAATTCTGTGAGAAATTGTTTTTTACTGAGGGCCTGACAGCATATCTGAACTTTATATCACTTGCAAACCGGTTGCCGGCAGTATATTTAGGAAAGGCCCTGATGGAACACGCATCGTTCCTGATGCCAGGCATTCCCATGAGTGACGGGACACTGCCTACGGTGAAGCAGGAGTTGGGCGAGGTGAATGGCGCCAGCGCCCTGATAACTGACCTCAAGTATGGCGAATGGCCTGACTATGAGGAACTATGGCTCTACACCGCGGAGCAGAGGATTGAGGGCGATTTGCCGCGGGTACGGTTCAAGATGCGTAAAATATTGCGCGAAGAGATGACTCCTGTGGATGGATGTTTGGCGCTGGTGGGTGAGGAATTTGCCGATGAGATGAAGGGCTGGGCACTGGTGCGGGTGATGAATAACCGCTGCTCGACGCAGGGCATTGTTACCCGTTGCACATATTACCAGCAATATACCACAGAAGAAGCTCTAGAGACAGCTATTGAAGACCTGATGAGGCGTATAGATGAGCCCATCATTTAACCGAGACAGCTTCAGAAAGGACGACCGCTTCTTTCTTGCAGCCATCAACCTTGATGGTGAGGGGTTGGGGTAGGCGAACGTGGCGGACGTGTTCTGTTTCCTGAACAGCGGGGAGCTTGTCGAGGACTTCCTGACGATAGATGCCGTCGCCCCGGAAGGCGTTGATGGTGAGGTAGCAGACGCCAAGCGAGGTGAGGTTCTGGAAGAAGTGGGTACCTTGACTGGGGTCAACCTGGAAGCTGTCTAACCCTGCCTCCACGATGACCTGAGCAGCACTGATTTGCGACCATTTGACGGGAATGCCGAGCCAGGGGTCGGAGCTTCCCCAACGACCAGGACCGATTAAAAGGAACGACCCAGACGCGGCCCCCTCTAAATCTCCCCGAGGGGAGACTTGCGGGTTTATTCTCTCCCCCTCGGGGGAGTTGGAGGGGGGCCGCAGGAATGTTCTATTTATCTTCTCAATCTCTTCTGCGATGGCGGGGTTGTTGGCTGGGGTGTAGCCGTCGGTTTTGACATAGACGATGTCCTGAATGTCGGTGTAGATGCCGTGACCGATGGCGCTGTGGGAGCGCAAGAGGCAGTTCTTGTCGGGAATGGCGGTGAGGTCTTCGTCAAGTTCCATTCGGTTATCCACCATGGGACGAATCTGGAGCAAGCAGAATTCGCCAGTTCGGTCTGCGTGGAGGTTGACGGCGAACTCTATTTCGACGGGCCGCTTCATCTCGTCTTGGCCGTACTGAAGCACTTTTCGCATCAGTTCGGGCAGTGGGAAGATGTCGTTTTGGAGGACACCAGCAAAGGAGATAATTTTGCGGTTGCGGCCCTCGTAGAAGCCTTCATAGATGCATTGGTCCATCGGGTCGTAGGTTGAGCATATCCATTGCAGCGTGCCGTCCTGCTCTGCCTCACGGACAGGCACTTTGATGAGGTTGAAGCCATCGTTGACGCTTATCTCGCTCAGTTCCTTCGAGCTTTGTGCCCTGAGGGCGAGGAAGTGCGTCTGTGTGTCGCGCAGGGCAATCTCCATCTCGCTCATCTGCAGGACTTGATGCGGATGTGCCGGGCAGACACGCAGGCTTGTTCCGCCATCTACGATGTACTTTCCGAGTCCCATCGCCAAAGAAACGGTACCCTCTTCGGCTTTTTCGTCGCCAATGGGATAATAGTTGATGCTGCGGGCTACACCGCTGATGACGGGGTAGAAGCGTCCGTTGTGTTCCTCGCCTACCACCTCTTGCAGGATGACAGCCATCTTCTCCTGGTCGATGACGTTGCTTGTGGCCGTCATGTAGTCCTTGCTGTTCTGGTAAAAGACGCTGGCATAGACGGCCTTAATGGCCTGGGAGAGCATCGAGAGACGCTCGTAGCGGTCGTGCGTCGCAGGTATCATATAGGTGCTATACACACCAGCGAAGGGCTGGTAGTGTGAGTCCTCGAGGAGGCTTGAAGAACGTATTGCGATAGGTCCTGCCACGACATCGAGGAAGGCTTCCATGTCGCCCACAAGTCGCATGGGAAGACGGGCACGAAGGAAGTGCTGCAGGATTTCCTCGTCGGGAATGTCGCTGAGTGCCAACTGGTAGAGGTCGTTCGTGTCCATGAACTCGTCGAAGATGTCGGTACAGAGCACGACGGTCTTGGGGATGCAGACAGTGACGCCTTCCCGCTCGTTGAGGTCGATGTGACGTCCCAGCAAATGGTCGATGAAGGCGAGACCACGTCCCTTGCCGCCCAAGCTTCCCTCACCGATGCGGGCGAAGTTGCTGTACTGGTCGAAGCGTTCCCTCTGGAAGACAGCCACAACGCCCTGGTTCTTCATGCGGCGGTAAGCAACGATGGCATCGAGGATGATGGCTCTGTGCGCATCCACGTCCTGCAGGCTCTCCCAGGTGATGCCCTTCAGGAATTCCGATATGGGGAAGAGGGCACGAGAGGCGAGCCAGCGGCTCACGTTGTTGTGCGAGATATGGTAGAGGAGGCTGCGCGTAGGCAGCGTCATGATGTTGTTCTGCAGGTCCTTCAGGTTGTGGAGCCGGGCTACCTCTTCCATCGTGTCGGGGTCGCGGAAGATGAAGTCACCGAAGCCAAAGTAGTCGCGCAGGTGGTCGCGCAGGTCAACGTCTATCTTCTTCGAGTTCTTGTCGATGAAGCTGGCGTGACATTCCTTTGCGAGTCGGGCGTTGTCTGTCTCGCTCGAGTCGAGGATGAGGGGTACGTAGGGGTCATTGGCTCTGATGGCACTGAGGAGCTTGAAGCCGGCATCCGCAACCTTCTCGCCTCCTGCAATGAGCGGGAAGCGGCAGTCGCTGATGACACCCAATGTGTTGTCGGCAAAACGGTTGTATAGCTCCCAGGCTTCCTCGTAGTTGCGGGCCAGTACAATCTTCGGGCGACCTCTCATTCGCAGCATCTCAAGGCTCGTGTTCAGGGCTTCGGTGGCGAACTCAAGACTCTGCTGCAGCACGAACTTGTAGAGCGTTGGCAGGATGCTGGAGTAGAAGCGGATGCCGTCCTCTACGACGAGCAGCATCTGTACACCAGCCGATTTGATGTCGTGCTCCAGGTTCATGCGGTCCTCCATCAGTTTGATGATGGAGAGCAGCAGCTCCGTGTTGCCGAGCCAGCAGAAGACGTACTCAAAGACGCTCAGGTCCTCGTTCTGCATACGTTTCGTGATACCGTGGGAGAATGGTGTCAGCACCACGATGGGGATGGTGGGGTAGTCCTGTTTGATACCTCGCGCGATGTCGAACACGCTGTTGTCTTCGGCAGCAGGCATACAAATGACGAGGTTGATTTGCCCGCCAGCCATCTGTGCCTCGGCTTCCTCGCGATTGGTTACCTGTATGAATCGGGGCGGGAATCGAAGTCCCAGTTTGGCGTACTCGGAAAAGATTTTCTCATCCACACGCCCGTCGTCCTCCAGCATGAAGGCATCGTAAGGATTGGCGACAATCAGAACATTATAGACCCTCTTGAGCATGAGGTCCACGAAGGAAGTATCTTTCAGCGTCATCGGTTCTAATGAAGAGTTAAGAATGAAGAATTGTCTTGCAAAGGTATGACAAAAAGTGAAAAGTGAAAAATGAAAAGTGAAAAATGATGGGTGAAAAGATAAAAATTATTATTTTTGCTCCCTTTCCGGAATGTCTCAAAAAATTGTTGTAATTTTGCCAACGTTTGTTTTTGACTTTTCCTGGTTTCAGTCGTATAATGAGTAGAGCAACAACAGAAAACAGTGCAAACAGAACGTGATATAATAATACAATGTAAGGACGGCAATAAGGAGGCTTTCCGATGGGTGGTGCAGCAGCACCAGCGGCTGGTGTTCTCTCTGGCGCTGAAGATGCTGGCCGATGAAGAGGAGGCAAAGGACGTGGTTCAGGAGACATTCATTCGGGTTTGGCAGCGCATTGGCGACTACGACACGCAGAAGTCCTTCACCACTTGGCTCTACACCATCGCCTCGCACCTCTGCCTGGACCGACTGAAACAGATGCGCCGCATCCTGCCTTTGCCAAAAGATGAGAAGGTGCTGCAGGACTTTGCCAATAACGACAGCCAACAGACTTTGGAGAACAGCGAATGGGTGTCCATCGTAAGGATGCTGGCCGAGGGACTTAGCCCGAAGCAGAAACTGGTATTTACGCTCTGCCAGATGGAGGGACTGCCCTCCTTGGAAGTGGAACAGATAACAGGCCTGGATGCCAAGCAGGTGAAGAGCAACCTGTATGTGGCCCGACAAACGATACGTGAACGATTAAAACACTTAGGTTATGAATAAAGCTGATGAAATACTGGAGAAGCTGAAGAATGTGGAGAAGCCACAGATAGATTTGACAGAGGAGATAATAAGTAGCCTCACCCCCATCCCCTCTCCCGTGAGAGAGGGGAGATCCATCAACTTCCTTCCCATTGTGCGAACGGTGCTTTCCCTTGCGGCTATGTGGATTGTTGGGTTCTTCCTTTACCTGCAATACGAAGCCTACCCTCGAGGAGGTATGGAAGGGGCTCCAGTTGTGGCTTCGGAGGGGGCCTCTACCCTTCGCGAAGTCTATAAGTACCGTCTTTGCCAAGATTGTAAGAAAACGATTAGTTATACGCAAATAAAAAACAGACTTTATGAAAACAAGTAGTTATTTTGGAATAGCCTTAGGGGCCTTGCTCCTTGCTTCCTGCTATCAGCCTAAAGTGACGATGAAAACCTCCGTCTTTGACAGAGGATATTCTAACTTCGTCCGGGAGGCCAAATATAGTAATGTGATGTCGCAAGAGATGCAAGACTCCATGATGGCAAGCGACCAGGCTAAATTGTCTTACCCCATTCCGGAATGTTTAAACATGGATGCGTTCATGAGCACACATACTGATATCGGTGAAGGGGATACAGTTACTACTACATTCTGGATGGCTTTCAAGACCGTAGAAGAGATGTGCAAAATGACGCCCTTGCAGCTGAATGGTGTGCGTCTGAGGTCGAAGGCCAAACTGGACAAGCGGTTCCGCTGGTTCTATACCGAATATACCTTCACGGAGACCTTCTATTGCGTGGGTGATACGTTCAAGCTGCCTGCCACCAACTATGCTGACAAGGCTGAGATAAGCTACTGGTTCACAGGTCAACCCAATCTGATAGAGGGAATGAGCGGAGCTGAAGCATCACAGAAACTGGGCGAGATGGAACCCCAAATCACAAAGTGGCTGAACGATAACCTCTATAAGACAGGGTTCGATTTCATCGTTGCCAACTACGATTCTATCCCCAATCCTCCCGTTAGCCGTGAACGGTTCATCGAGTTGCACGACTCGCTGGCGAATTATCTCTTGACGGAAGGGAATGATATTTTGGCAGTAAATATTACGGATGCTCTTCGCGACTTCTTCCACTCCGATGCCTACGCAATGTTCTTCGATGAAGATACGCCCTGCGGAAAGGCTTTGAACAAAGAGTTCCTGAACAGCCTGAACATCTTCTGGTTCAACGTCCCTTATATCCTCGAGATGCCTGGTACCATCGTAGATCCAGGAAACGGCACCTTGCAGGCAGATGGTACCGTGTTCTATCCCTTCACAGGTGAGCGCCTCATTCCCCAGGACTACACCATTACCGCCACCTCACGCAAGGTTAACACCTGGGCTTGCATAGTCTCCGTACTGATTCTCCTCCTTGCTATCGGCAGTTTTATCTACAAGAAGCGTAAGGATTAAAGGATGTCCTTACAGAGTAAATCCAATAGCCCGCTGCCCTCTTTCGACAGCGGGCTAATTCTTAAATTATGTTAAACTTTAGTACCTTGCGATACAAGGTATTGTAATTATGCATACCTTTGCGGCGTGAAACCACAAAAATGTCTTAGATAATGAATACCGACAACACAAAATCGCAGATGCGCAAGGGGATGCTCGAGTATTGCATTATGCTCCTGTTGCATCGGCAGCCGTGCTATGCTAACGACATCATCCAACGCCTGCATGAGGCGGAGATGATCGTGATGGAGGGAACGCTCTATCCGTTACTCTCCAGGCTGAAGAAAGACGGACTTTTGGGATACGAATGGCGAGAGAGCACACAGGGACCGCCTCGTAAGTACTACACACTGACAGCCGACGGGCAGGAGGCACTTACCCAGTTGGATGCCGGCTGGGAGGAGATTTCGAGAACAGTAAATTTTCTTAAACAGTAAATATGGATTAGAGATTAGGGATTAGAGATTAGTTAACATAAAAACTATTAAAGAAATGAAAAAGAACATTAGCATCAACCTTTTTGGTACATTATATAATATAGACGAGGACGCTTACAACCTCCTGGAAAACTATCTGCAGAGTATGCAACGCTATTTCAGCCGCCAAGAGGGTGGCGAGGAGGTTGCCGACGACATCGAGCATCGTGTGGCCGAGCTCCTTTGGAAGCGTCGCGAGGCAGGAATGTCTGCCATTAATATCGAAACAGTGAAAGAGATTATTGACACTATCGGCAATGCCGAACAGATTGCCGGAGAGAGTGGAAACGGTGATAAATATGCACGAAATGAGGGGCATTATGCAAGAACCGAAGGACCGGGAGAGAACCGTTTCAGGGAGAACTTCAATCAGCTTGCAGATGATGTGGACCGATTTGCACGTGATGCATACGATAGAGGCAAGGAGCATATCAAGACTCACCGCTTCTATCGTTGTGCCGATGATAAAGTGCTGGGTGGCGTCTGCTCAGGTGTAGCAAAGTATTTCGAAGCTGGCGATCCTCTCATTTGGCGACTTGGAGCTATTGCCCTCACACTTTTAGGTATAGGCCTTCCTCTTCCCATTATCTACATCGTCATGTGGCTTGTGACGCCTGCTGCCATTACTCCCGAGGACCGTCTGCGCCAACAGGGGAAAGAGATAACGCCCGACAATCTGGCTCAACAAGTTATGGATGACTCACAGCCCATCGTCGTGAAGAATGAGAACAAAGGCTGTTTGAAGGCCATACTCATCGTCATCGCTATCTGCGCCATCTTTCCTATTGTCGTCGTGTTGGCTATGTGGAGCAAGATACTCTTTAATCTGTTCTAATTGGTTATGAAACGAACTGTAATTGAGGAACTATTGCTTCTGATGGCTCGAGTTGGCGGGCTTTTCGGAATCATTGTCGGTATTTTGGTGAGCAAAGGAATCTTCGAGTCAAACACCGAGATGTGTGTGCCTCGTGCCGTTTGCTTCCTGCTTGCAGCCGTATTCTGCTCTGTAGTCTTTTGGGCTATTGTAGAGGAAATTGTCAGCATCTCCGACAGAATCCGTCGGTTAGAAAAGGAGTTTAAGGAATAAAGTTTATATAAGAAATGAATAAGAAATTTATAATAGGCCTTCTGGTGGCAGTTTCATTCTCTCTTTCCGCCAGCGCTACGGATTGGAGTGAGTTAATTGGTAAGACGCTGGTCTTATATCGGTTTGGGGAATTTCAGAATAGTTGGTTCTCTCGATTCATTGCCACAAATCCTGCAGGGGCAAGGCCCGTGGAGCAGCTGGTGCTTACCGACTCTACACACCTGGAGTGGAAATATGCCATGACCGGCGATTTTAAACGTGAATGCACGCTGCGGGATTCGGTATTGCTCTTGAAGGAGCCGTTGCACGATAATAACCACTTCAGGATAGTTGATTGCGACGGTGAGGTCTTGCTGACGCAGGGTAATGACGGTTTGACGCGTGCTTTCTTCATTCAGAACTCTCAGCCAACGCTTTCTGTACTGCCTGTTTCATGTGACAGCAAGAAGGGGTTCTGTGATGGAGAATTAGACGACTTGCTTCCCTATATTACGGACCTAACCTATAGTAGCCGTACACCTATGGGGCGGCATTTCCTGTATCACCGTAATGCATCCGATGAGGAGAAGGCTTGGTTAGAGAGCACTAAGGAGGTCTTTGATGGTGCGGGTGAAGATGTCAAGGTGCTTGGGTTTGATATCAATCTGTTCCCTCATGGCAAGCCCGTATTGGCCGATGTTCACCAGAAGGCTGTTGACGATTGCAACGCCATGTCGGTATTGGCAGATATGGCTTTTCTGTATCCCGACTTCATCAAATCCATTATTCACGAGGAGGCGGCAGATTCGTTCCGAGTGGATATGTTCGACCCTGAGGGCCGTCCCATCGTGGTGTGTGTCAGCAATCGGTTCCCTGTCAGGGAGGGCGGCTATCCTATCTTCTGTGTAGGAGAGGATGACAGCTACAACTGGATTTCCATCATGGAGAAGTCGGCCATGAAGTGGATTCAAGTCTATAATCATATAAACATGATAAGTGGTTGCAATGCAGAGATGATTACGCCTATGTTTACAGGCGATGGCCGGAGTTTCTGCATTCAGCCCGGTCGTTTAGGAAGCAAGGATCTGGCGCGTATGGTAAATACTTGCCTGGAACACGGCATGATGGTAAATGGCGGTTTCTTGAATTCCGATATCCCTTTGGATGGACACAAGACGATAGCCAAGCACGGGCATTCGTTCCTTCCTCCCCAGCGCAAGGGCGCCCTCTATGCCATCCGTAATCCTTGGGGAGGCGGAGCAAATGATCATGTGATGAATGTCATGAGCGACAATACCGTTGTTCCTCCATTGATAGACATCCGCGTTATCAGCCCTGGTGCAGCCGCCAAGTTCTTCGACAAGAAGGCTGTCCATCAGAAAATAGAGGGCCTGAAGTATGATAAGGCAGAAAAGAAAGAACAGGTAAAACTCAAGAAGGGGGAAGTTCCACAGCTGCTGAACTATCCCAGTGCAGATATGAACCAGCTGCCCCTGCATGGAGGCGAGGTGGTGATAAAGGGGCGCATTATTCCCGGAGACCCGCAAATCGTCAAGCAGTTTGAAGGACAAATCTCTGCTATCATGCGCAATTACATTGTCCGCAAGGAGAATACCACATTGTTCGACATCAAAGAAGACGGCACTTTTTCCCTCAACCTGCAAGTGCCTTATCCCATGTATCTGCTTGTCTATCCTATGGGAGAGGTTTATGCCTGCCCTGGCGATACGGTGGACGTAACCATTGATACCACAAAACCAAACCGTGAGGAAGATGTTATCCTTGATGGCACAGGATTAAGCGGAGAAGTGACAAGGTTGACACCAAAGATAAGGAAGGCTTATTTGGATTTCTCCTCAGAGGACAGTCACAATGAACAAGCAGAGCGAACAGAGCCGACTCCTGACCTTGTATTGACGATAAAGGACAAGTTGGTGGCTCGCTTGGACGAAATGGTGTGTAGAATAAACGCCGGCTTGCCCGAACTGGAAGGCTGCTCGCCTATGGCTTCGGATATCATCCGTACATATATCGTAGCGGCATACGCAGAACATATTTGCGATTATTACATGAGGCTTGAAAGGGAAGAATTTGACACAGGGGAGATTTGGCAACAGTTCTTCAGCTTTGCAGCTCCTCGTGAGCGTTATCTGTTTGACAATCCGCTTTTGTTGATTAGTGCCAATCATTTTTTCTTCAATAGAATAGAGTACAGCCTCTTTAGCTCGAGTAGTTATCCCATTTCACTGAAACTCAGTCCCACAGATTTCAGTGCACAGGTCTGCAAGCTTCGCAACCTTGTCAGTTGGGAGTTAAAGAACGCTGCTGACAAACCTGATTATGCTGCAGAACAAGTTGCAAAGACATTCTCGTACATTACTCATCCTGAGGTTATGCGTCAGGCAGTGCTGGCATACCATCAGCATGTCTTAGACCATGAAGTGAAAGTAATTGGAGAGAAACCAATGACGAAGGGCGACTCTATCTTCCAGCGTATCATTGAGCCCTACAAGGGAAATGTGCTCTATGTCGATTTCTGGGAAATGTCGTGCGGCCCTTGTCGTAACTTGATGCTCAATATGCGCGATGAGGTGGAGGCTAACAAGGAAAAGCCGGTGAAATACCTCTACATCACTGATGACTCAGAAGAGAAGTGCCGTCCCTTCCTAGAGCCCAACAACATCAAGGGAGAGCACATCCATATTACTCCTGCAGAATGGGGCTACCTGAGAGAGAAATTCCAGTTCACAGGCATTCCCTTTACTGTACTCTTTGACAAAGACGGCAAGCAGCGAGACAACGTGACGGTAGATGAAGTGCTGAAAGAAATCACTGGAGAATAACTTTGAGGAATGACGTCAAAGTTTGTGAGTGATATGCCGGTTTATTGGTCGGGGTTGGGAACAAAGCCCTGATAATGGGCGGGCAAGTCCTGCATGATGATGTCGTAGCTCTGCTCCAGAATGCGCTGAACCTCCTCGGGACCTTGACCCTCCGGCATGATGGGAGCATGGATGACGAGCCGAAGCGGATGCCAGGTGACAAAGTTGATGCCCTTCTGGCGAGGCAGGACGTCGAAACTGCCGTCGATAGTTACGGGAACAACAGGCAGCTGTAGCTCGTCGGCCAGTTGGAAAGCTCCGCGACGGAACTTCCCCATGTGACCGGTGAAGCTCCTTGCTCCTTCGGGAAAGACAACAAGCGAGACACCGTTCTGCAGCACTTGCCTTGCCTGTTCGTAAGTCCTGTGTATGGCTTTCGGTCCACTCTTATCGACCATGATGTGTCCTGCACTCTCGCAAGCTTTACCTACCAATGGGATATTGCGAAGTGATTTCTTCATCATCCAGCGGAAGCTACGCCCCAGGAAACCATAGACGAGGAAGATGTCGTAAGGGCCCTGGTGATTGGCGACGAAGACATAGGATTGGCGTTTGTCGAGCAATTCCCGTCCCTCAACCTTGACTGGCAGCAGCAATCCCCAGCACATCAGGCGGCTCCAAACCATAGCGGGATAGTAGCCCCACGTTCTGGCCTTCCCAAAAGTGCAACCGATAATGGTAACAATGGCAGTCAGGGCTGTCGCCAGTATAACAAGCGGCAAAGCGATGAGGAGTTGGTAGAGCTTATATAAGAAATTCAAAATAACTAAATTCAAAATTCAAAATTAAGGTTCCCCCTAAAGGGGGTTAGGGGGTCTCTTCCCTTTCTTCTGCTTCTTCAATGTATTTCTTGACGTAGGGATGACCCAGGAAGTAGGGCGTCGCATTGGTGATGATTTCCTCTATCTGGGGATTGAGGATGGGGTAGGGCAGGCTGCTGGTCAGAATCATGAAGATGCCCGGTCCTAATACATTATTATAATTGTCGCGGATGAAGCGTACAATCAGGCGGTCGTTCTCGGCAGCTATCTGTTTCGACTGCTTGCCCAGCTCGTACATGATTTCGTCGTAGTCCGTTCCGTCCATTATCATCTGCGATTCCAGGTGCGGCAGTTCGGCCATCCTGGCATCGAGCTGTGTCTTGCGCTGGATGAACCCCGACAGTGTGTCGTTGAGCGGCGTTCCGGTAGCGCTCTGCTGAGTCTCGCTGATGCGCAGGTCCACCTCGCCTTCTTCCAGCACGATGGGCATCAGACTCAGGTTGCCCCAAAAGACATTGGCGAGCATCGTGGAGTCCATGCTGCCTCCGAAGCTGAAGCGCCCATGCACGACTCGGGTTGAGTCAATGCTGCGCATCTCACCATCGACATAGACCTTCAGCGTCAGCATCTTGCCCTCCAAGTCATCTACGTTGGAGAAGCCTTTCACTAGGTACTGACTCTTGCAGGAAAACAGCGTCAGAAGGCCCAAAAATAATATAAAGTATAGTTTTTTTATCACTTTATCGCACGTTTAGCACGGCAAAGATATAAATTAAAGTTCATACTTCATAGTTCATAGTTCATAGTTACGAAAGAATTAAGAAAATTTAATAGGAACGACAAGATTTACCTCGACGAAACCGATTCTTAACCCTTAACTATGAACTCATAACTATGAACTATGAACAAAAGCCCATCCTTACATCTTCGCCATTGCCTGTTCGAGGTCGGCGATAATGTCGTCGATGTTCTCGAGTCCGACGCTGAGTCGAACCAGATCGGGGGCAATGCCTGCCTCGCGAAGCTGCTCGTCGCTGAGCTGTCTGTGGGTGTGGCTGGCGGGGTGTAGGACACAGGTACGGGCATCGGCAACATGCGTCACAATGCTGATGAATTCCAGGTTGTCCATGAAGCGGATAGCCTCTTCCTTCGTGCCCTTCAGACCGAAGGCCATCACGCCGCAAGAGCCGTTCGGCAGATACTTCTGAGCCAAAGGATAGTACTTGTTCGAGGGCAGACCTGCGTAGTTGATCCAACCCACCTTCGGGTTCTTCTCGAGCCATTCGGCCACCTTCTGTGCATTCTCGCAATGACGGGGCATACGCAGGTGCAAGGTCTCGAGGCCGAGGTTGAGCAGGAAGGCATTCTGCGGAGAAGGGATGCTGCCCAAGTCTCGCATCAGCTGTGCCACGAGTTTGGTCGTGTAGGCCATCTTGCCGAAAGCCTTGGTGTAGGTCAGGCCGTGATAGGATTCATCGGGCGTGCAGAGGCAGGGGAACTTCTCTGCATACTTGTCCCAGTCGAAGTTGCCGCTATCGACAACCACACCGCCGACTTGCGTGGCGTGTCCGTCCATATACTTTGTGGTAGAGTGCGTCACGATGTCGCAACCCCACTCGAAGGGGCGGCAGTTGATGGGTGTGGCGAACGTGTTGTCCACGATGAGGGGAACGCCGTGCTTGTGTGCCATCTTGGCAAAGCGCTCTATGTCGAAGATGTTGCAGCCCGGATTGGAGATGGTCTCGCCGAAGAAGCACTTCGTGTTAGGGCGGAAGGCAGCCTCGATGCGCTCGTCGTCCCAGTCGGGGTCGATGAAAGTGCATTCGATGCCAAGCTTTTTCAGCGTCACGCCAAAGAGGTTGAACGTGCCGCCATAGATGGTGTTGGCGGTGATGAAGTGGTCGCCAGCCTGACAGATATTGAAGATGGCGTAGAAGTTGGCAGCCTGTCCGCTGCTGGTCAGTACGGCACCGACACCGCCCTCGAGGGCTGCAATCTTCTGCGCTACGGCATCGTTTGTGGGGTTTGCCAGACGGGTATAGAAGTAGCCGCTGTCCTTGAGGTCGAAGAGTCGCGCCATCTGGTCGCTCGTCTCGTAGCGGAAAGTTGTACTCTGATAGATGGGAAGCTGTTGTGGTTCGCCCTTCTTGGGCTTCCATCCGCCGTGAATGCAGATGGTTTCGAGGTTCTTTTTCATATTACTATAGTTAGTCGTTTGGTTATCTGGTCGTTTAGTGGTTTAGGAAAGTAACCGATGATTGCTGGTAATATCTCCAAACGACCAAACGACTAATCTCCTAATTACCCAAATCGGATGCAAATGTACGACTTTCTTTGCGAACGGCAAGGGTTTGGATTAAGTTTTTCCTATTTTTGTCGTTACTACGTAAAGGAAATGGGAAGAAAAATTGAAAAAACACAAGAAAGCAAATAATTTTTCACTTTTCAATTTTCTTGGATGCTTTAGCACCAAGGCGCGATTGTAGTCGCGGAACACTTTTCACTTTTTGTTGCACATTGACCTATGGTCGAGCTACTTTTTCGCTCGACAATAAAAATAAAAACAAATTTATTTTGTATTGTGCTCGCTTTTTCGTACCTTTGCACCGCATTTGGGAGCAGACCCTTCCCAGACGCCATACTTTTGTATGTTTCGGAGAGATGGTAGAGTGGTCGATTACACCGGTCTTGAAAACCGGCGTGCTGAGAGGCACCGGGGGTTCGAATCCCTCTCTCTCCGCAAAGAAGGCAACCGATTAGGGTTGCCTTCTTTGCTTTCTATCGGGGGTCCTCACCCCCGCGGGGGTTCTTCGCTTCGCTCAGGCGGCATAGCCGGTTCTTGCGCTTCGCTCAGGCGGCATAGCCGGAACGAATCCCTCTCTCTCCGCAAAAAGAGCAACCGATAAGGTTGCTCTTTTGTTTTATTCGAGGTTTTGCACTACTTTAGTGCATTTCTTTATACTGGCAGAGGACGCAAGTCCTGTTGAGGGCGCGACTTTCCGTTAGAATTCGTAGGTCTTTAAATCTATGGCCTTATTATCAAGGCCATTACCAAAGGGGGTTACCCGCAGGATTATTTTGAAGTGAGCGGTAGCATAGCTTTTCTTGTACACCTCGTCGCAGATGCGGATGGCTTTGGCGTCGTCGCGCTTGTTGCAGACCTTATTGTCTAAAGGCATGCCAGTCCTAAGTGCCTCTTGCATATTCTCGCAGATGATCAGGCTGTTGCCACTACCATTGATAGTGACTACGTCGTAGGCTGCAAAGTTGCTTACACTGTCTTGTTCGTCGTTTTTGCAGGCGGTGAACACTGTGGAAATAATTGCGCAGCAAAGGACGGCTGCGAAGGTTGCGATTAAGTGAGTTCGACCGCAGGTCAACGTTTGGAGAATCTTTTTCATTGTTGTCTTATTTTTGTTTATAGAATTAGGTTTTATATGTATTTTATAATAGTCATATTTCCGCCCTTTGTCGAAGACGAAGGTGGAGGTTTCATCCAGATTGCCCTGATTGATGAGGTTTGCTGTCTTTTTTCGGATCGGGGAAGAACTTGTCGCCGTTACTTACTTCTTCCTCCCAAGGTTTGACGGTTTTGATTTCGCCCGACTGGTCGTCTTTTCTTACCCAATAGCTTCCTAATCCCATATCTGAAAATGTTATGTTTCGCTCAGCAAAGTTAATACTTTTTGCAGATATTGCCATAACGAATGGCTCTTTTTTATTTCTCTTTAACATTATTTTTCTTTTTATTCCCCGAAGAATTTCTCTTTTCTTCGAGGACTTTTTTATGTTTCCGCCCCAGAAACTCATGTTTCTGCACCGGAAACATATGTACTTGCACCGGAAACATGTGTACTTGGCCCAGAAACATAAAATTCTTCAGGGAGAAAAAACTTTTTCTCCACGTGGGAAAGCCATTTCCCTATAGTGTCTGTCAAACGCTATCGGTTATAACTTTCGGGATATAGAATGCTTCAATATTTTGTGGCATAAAGAGTCCTATTCTTGGTAAATAACAAATTTTATGAAAAAAAACTTAAAAAGTGTTGCATGATTGCGGAAGATCTATGTATATTTGCACTCGGAAAGTAGTACAAAGACATAAATTATTAGCTATTTATTAACTTTAAAACTAAATTAACATGAAAAAGATTCTTTTTTTGGCTGTTTTTGCCGCAATTTCTCTATCAGTTAGTGCACAGAGAGAGTATGATGCACAGAAGAGTTTTACTCATGAGGTAGGTTTGTACTTCCAGGACGGTTGGGGCTTTGGCTATCAACTCAGGAAAGAATTCAATCCATATTTTGGATGGAATATTATAGGCGTATCTTATATGTCTTGTTTAAATGGATCTCCTGCAGACTATGGACAAGTGAATATCAAGTTGTTGGGTGCTCGTGCTTATACGCCTTCTTATCGTTGGATTAGGGGGTATGCAGATTTGAACGTTGGCTATACCATAAAGTATGGATGGAATACGAAAGAACCAAGCCATTATTTGGGGTTGGACTTTGGTGTTGGTCTTCAGGTACATAAGAGATTTGCAGTTGGATATAATCTGAATTACTTAGGTCCCGAGAAAATTAAGGAACACTGGGCAAAGTTCTCTTTCCTTTTTTAAGTTAAGCGACTTACAGAGAATCGTTAGTAAAACGTAAATATGATTCAGGGATAGTTTTCGGACAATCCCTGAATTTTTTGTAACTTGAATTTGCGGGATTAAGACAAATATTGTATCTTTGCATCCGAAAAACTTTAATCTCAGTTGATATGTTCCTGAAAAAATCATTTGCAATTGCCATTTTGGCGGTAATGACAGTTTGTGCCTCTGCACAGGATTTTAAGAAATTCCGTTTTGGCCCTACCGTTGGTTTGAATCTTGCTTCAAATTCAGCAAAAGAAGTTAAGCCGAAAGTAGGATTTAGTATAGGCGCCCTTGGTGAGTATAACTTTACCAATAACTTTTACATGACGAGTGCGCTTAAATTCTCGCTAAAAAGTAGCAAATTCGAGAACGAGAAAAAGGGCACTCACGGTTCATATGAACCTTATTATATTGAGATTCCCATTCACGGAGGTTATCGTTATAGCTTTAATGATAAGTTCTCTGTTTTTGGAGAGTTTGGCCCATATTTTGGGATAGGTGTTTTCGGCAAAGCATATGAAAACAATGTGCTTATGAAGAAAGAAGCTGTCGCCGGAATCTATCCGGAGACTGAATACGAGTTTCGCGACATCACAATGGATTATTTCGGCGATTTTAAAAATCATTCTGTCTTAGGTGCTAACAGATTTGACTTTGGTTTAGGTGTTGCTGCAGGTGTAGAGTTCTCCAACTTCCAAGCCCGCTTAGGTTATGATTTAGGCCTTACAAAGATATTTGATGTTGAAGGTAGCGCGAGAAACAGGAATTTCTATATAGCAGTTTCCTACATGTTCTAAAACATTCGAAAAAAAGAAATAATTAAAACTGAAAACTAATAAGGTTCGGGGATTGTCCACATAACAGTCTCCGAATCTTTTTTGTGAGTATAATCTCAAACAGAATCTGTTTAGGAGTATCTTTTTATGTTTCCATCGCTTGATATATGCCCAGATTCGCAAGTATCGGCGTTAGAATTTGCAGAATTAAGATATTTATCTTAACTTTGCACGCGAAAACATAGAAACGACACATATAATGAGTAATCAACGCTATATGATGCGCGGCGTGAGCGCTGCAAAAGAAGACGTTCACAATGCCATCAAGAACATCGACAAGGGCATCTTCCCGCAGGCTTTCTGCAAGATAATCCCCGACATTCTGGGCGGCGACCCGGAGTACTGCAACATCATGCATGCCGACGGAGCCGGAACGAAGTCCAGCCTCGCCTATATGTATTGGAAAGAGACGGGCGACCTCAGTGTCTGGAAAGGCATCGCGCAGGACGCACTCATCATGAACACCGACGACCTGCTCTGTGTGGGAGCCGTTGATAACATTCTGGTTTCCTCGACGATAGGCCGTAACAAGATGTTGATTCCCGGCGAAGTCATCTCTGCCATCATCAACGGAACGGACGAATTGATGCAGGAACTGCGTGAGATGGGTATCGGCATCTACGGAACCGGCGGAGAGACAGCCGACGTAGGCGACTTGGTGAGGACGATTATCGTGGATAGCACGGTGACCTGCCGCATGAAGCGAAGCGATGTCATCGACAATGCCAACATCCGTCCTGGAGACGTGATTGTGGGCCTTTCCAGCTGCGGACAAGCCACTTACGAGAAGGAATACAACGGCGGAATGGGCAGCAATGGCCTCACCTCCGCCCGCCACGATGTCTTCAGCAAATACCTGGCCGAGAAGTATCCCGAGAGTTACGACCACAATGTGCCGGAGGAACTGGTGTACAGCGGGAAGTATAAACTAACGGACCCCCTAACCCCCTTTAGGGGGAACTCTTTGGATGATTCCTTTCTCCCCCTAAAGGGGGTCGGGGGGTCTATGGGCAAGCTCGTTCTCTCTCCCACTCGGACCTACGCTCCTGTCGTGAAGAAGATGCTCGACGAGATGCGTCCCCAGATTCACGGAATGGTGCATTGCACGGGCGGCGCTCAGACAAAGGTGCTGCATTTCGTGGGCGATAACTGCCGCGTCGTCAAGGACAACATGTTCCCTGTACCACCGCTCTTCAAGGTAATTCAGGAATGCAGCGGAACCGATTGGGCTGAGATGTACAAGGTCTTCAACATGGGGCATCGCCTCGAAGTCTATGTGGCTCCCGAAGATGCCGAGAAGGTCATTGCCATCAGCAAGAGCTTCAACATCGACGCTCAGGTGGTTGGGCGAATAGAAGAGGGCAAGAAGAGCCTCCTTATCAAGAGCGAATACGGAGAATTTGAATACTAAGCCCCCCTAGCCCCCTTTAGGGGGAATGGACCCCCTAACCCCCTTTAGGGGGAATAATTAAAAATGAAAAGTGAAAAATGGCAATAGAATATATATTTATAGCTGCACTCTTGGTCACCATGTTCTTCGCATGGAGACAGTTCTATCTGACACACAAGAAAAAGAATAAACATGGCAGAAAGTAACAGCCTATTAGATAAGTTGGACGGCCTGGTGAGCCGCTTCGAGGAGGTCAGTACACTGATTACCGACCCGTCGGTGATTGCCGACCAGAAGCGCTACGTCAAGCTCACGAAGGAATACAAGGACCTGGGCAAGATTGTCGAGGCCCGGAAGGCCTATATAGGCTGTCTGCAGAATGTAGCTGATGCCAAAGAGATGCTGGCTATCGAGGAAGATGCCGAGACGAAGGAGATGCTTCGCGAGGAACTGGCCGAGAGCGAGAAGCGCATCCCAGAACTGGAGGAAGAGATAAAACTGCTTCTTGTGCCTGCCGACCCCGAAGACGACAAGAATATCGTCCTTGAGATTCGTGGCGGTACAGGCGGCGATGAGGCGGCGCTCTTTGCAGGCGACCTCTTCCGCATGTACTCGAAGTTCTTCGAGATGAAGGGTTGGAAGATGGCTGTCAGCAGCTATAGCGAAGGAGCAGTCGGTGGTTTCAAGGAAATCGTCTGCTCCGTGACGGGCGAAGGCGTCTATGGCATCATGAAGTACGAGAGCGGTGTGCATCGCGTCCAGCGAGTGCCTGTCACAGAGACACAGGGCCGCGTCCATACTTCAGCAGCAACTGTGGCTGTATTGCCGGAGGCAGAGGAGTTCGATGTGGAAATCAACGAAGGTGCTATCAAGTGGGATACTTTCCGTAGCAGCGGTGCAGGCGGTCAGAACGTCAACAAAGTGGAGTCCGGTGTTCGTGCCCGCTACATTTGGCGCAATCCCTTTACCAATCAGGACGAAGAGATATTGGTAGAGTGTACCGAGACGCGCGACCAGCCGAAGAACAAGGAACGCGCTCTGGCCCGCCTCCGTACCTTTATTTACGATAAGGAGCACCAGAAGTACCTTGACGATATCGCCTCGAAGCGCAAGACGATGGTTTCGACAGGCGACCGCTCCGCAAAGATACGTACCTACAACTATCCGCAAGGCCGCATCACCGACCACCGCATCGGTTACACTATCTACAACCTGCCCGCCTTCATGGATGGTAACATCCAGGATTGCATCGACCACCTCATCGTGGCAGAGAACGCCGAACGACTTAAGGAATCAGAACTATGACAAGACAAGAATTAGTCGCAAATATACGAAAGAAACAATCCTTCCTCTGTGTCGGACTTGATACCGACCTGAAGAAAATTCCCGAACATCTGCTCGGGGAGGATGACCCTATCTTCGCCTTCAACAAGGCCATTATTGATGCAACGGCTCCATACTGCGTCGCTTACAAACCCAACTTGGCTTTCTACGAGGCTTTCGGAGTGAAGGGCATGATGGCTTTCGAGAAAACGGTAAAGTACCTCAAGGAAAATTATCCCGACCAGTTCATCATAGCAGACGCCAAGCGTGGCGACATAGGCAACACCAGTCAGATGTACGCCCGCACCTTCTTCGGCGAGTATGATGTCGATGCGCTGACTGTTGCTCCCTATATGGGCGAGGATAGCGTGACGCCGTTCATCGAAGGTTACGAAGGCAAATGGGTTATTCTGTTGGCGCTGACCAGCAACAAAGGCTCGTTCGACTTCCAACTCATAGAAGACAAGGATGGCGAGCGCCTCTTTGAGAAGGTCATTCGCAAGAGTCAGGAATGGGTAGAAAAAGCCTCCCCTCGGGGAGGTGCGGAGGGGACCTTGATGTATGTCGTTGGTGCCACACGCGGCGAGATGTTCAAAGATATTCGTCGGGTGGCTCCTAATGCCTTCCTGCTCGTTCCCGGCGTGGGCGCACAAGGTGGTAGCCTCGAGGAAGTATGCAAATATGGCATGATAGAGGATTGCGGTTTGCTGGTGAACAGCAGTCGCGCCATCATCTATGCCGACAAGACAGAAAGATTCGCACAAGTAGCTGCTGAGAAAGCCAAAGAAATGGCAGAACAGATGGCAAAATTAATAAATCGTAAATAGTAAATCGTCAAATAGTAAATATAAAACGTGGAATTCACAGCACAAATGATAGCAGGCCTAATCGGGGGTACCGTCGTTGGTGACCCTGAAGCCAAGGTCAATGACTTCGCAAAGATAGATGAGGGGAAGCCTGGCAGTATAACCTTCCTATACGATGAAAAGTATGAACAGTACATTTACCAGACAGAGTGCAACATCGTATTGGTGAACCAGAACTTCGAACCGAAGCAAGAGATAAAGGCAACCCTAATTAAGGTTCCTGATGCTCGTGTAGCTGTAGCAAAATTGTTGCAAATCTATGAGAGCATGAAACCAAAACGTGAAGGCATCAGTGACCTCGCTTTCATTGACCCGACCGCCAAGATTGGCGAGAAATGCTACATAGGTCCTTTCGTCGCTATCGCCGAAGGCGTAGAGATAGGCGAGGGCTGTGTCCTGCATCCGCATGTAACAATCGGCAGGAACGCCAAGGTGGGAGCAAACACCGAGATATACAGCAACGCTGTCATTTATCATGATTGCAAAGTGGGCAACCGCTGCGTACTTCATGCAGGATGTGTCATCGGTGCAGACGGCTTCGGCTTCCAACCTACGGAGAAAGGTTACGAGAAAATACCTCAGATAGGCATCGCCATCATCGAAGACGATGTGGAGATAGGTGCCAACAGTTGTGTAGATAGAGCTGTGATGGGGGCAACCATTGTGCATAGCGGTGTCAAGATAGACAACCTCGTACAGATTGGCCACAACGATGAGATAGGCAGCCACACCGTGATGTCAGCTCAGGTGGGTATTGCCGGCAGTACGAAAGTCGGGGAATGGTGTATGTTCGGCGGCCAGGTGGGCATTGCTGATCATGCAACAATAGCCAATCGCGTAATGGCAGGTGCCCAGGCAGGCATTCCTAACAGCGTCAAGAAGGAAGGAGCTGCCATCCAGGGAACCCCGGCCATCGAGGGCCGTAACTTCTGGAAGAGCAGCGCCATATTCAAGAACTTGCCTGATATGTGGGCAGATATGAACCAAATGAAGAAAGAAATTAAAATGCTCAGGGAAGAGTTAAGAATGAAGAGTGAAGAGTGAAGAGTGAAGCATTTGCTACCGCCCTGAGCTATATTCCCTAAACGACAAATCTCCCAAACGACTAATAATGTTAAAACAAAATACACTCAAAGAGAGTTTCTCACTCAGTGGAAAAGGTCTTCACACGGGACTTAACCTGACGGTGACCTTCCTTCCTGCACCAGCAGGACACGGTTATAAGATACAACGAGTAGATATGCCTGGCCAACCCATTATGGATGCTGTGGCAGAGAATGTCGTTGACACACAGCGTGGTACCGTTCTCGGAAAAGGTAAAATGCGATGCAGTACTGTGGAACATGCTCTGGCTGCCCTGTATGCTTTGGGTATTGATAATGTACTTATTCAGGCAGATGGCCCAGAGTTCCCCATTTTGGATGGCAGCGCAGAACCATTTGTCCGTGAGATACAACGAGTTGGCTTCGTGGAACAGGATGCTCCGAAGGACTATTACTACATTACGAAGAAGATGGAGTTCCGTGATGACAAGACAGGAGCCTGCATCACTTTGCTTCCTGACGAGGATTTCTCCATAACGTGTATGATAGCATTTGATGGTAAAGTTCTCAGCAGCCAGTTTGCCACGCTCGACAATATGGACAAGTTTGCAACCGAAGTGGCTGGGGCTCGCACTTTTGTTTTTGTTCGTGAGATAGAGCAACTCCTCATGGCTGGCTTAATCAAGGGTGGTGATCTGGACAATGCCATCGTTATCTACGAGCGTCAGACCACACAGGAGAACCTCGACAAACTTTGCAAATTGACTGGTGCCGAGCATCATGATGCTAACGTCCTCGGCTATATTCAGCACAAACCACTGGTATGGGACAATGAACCTGCTCGCCACAAGTTGCTCGACATCATCGGCGATATGGCACTTATCGGTAAACCCATCAAGGGCCGCATTATTGCTACGAGACCAGGGCATACTGTTAATAATATGTTTGCTCGCATGATGCGCAAGGAGATTCGTAAACATGATGTGCAGGCTCCGAAGTATGACCCCAACCAGGCGCCTTTGATGGATATTAACAAGATAAAGACGCTGTTGCCTCACCGCTTCCCCATGCAGTTGGTTGATAAGGTTATTGACATCAAGGAGAACTACATTGTTGCAGTTAAGAATGTGACGAGCGATGAACCTTTCTTCCAAGGGCACTTTCCCGACGACCCCGTCATGCCTGGAGTACTGTTGATAGAGGCAATGGCGCAGACAGGAGGCTTGCTTGTCTTGTATGACAAAGAGAACCCCGAGACCTACAGCACCTACTTCTTGCGCATCGATAATGTCAAGTTCCGCCAGAAAGTCGTGCCAGGTGATACCCTGATCTTCCGTGTAGAGCAGGTGGAGCCTTTGCACCACAGTATCGGCACGATGCAAGGCTATGCCTTCATCGGCGAGAATTGTATCGCAGAAGCAACGTTTACCGCTCAGGTCATCGTCAATAAGAAAGAAATAAAATAGTAAATCGTCAAATCGTAAATGAACATGATAAGCCCTCTGGCATACATACATCCTGATGCAGTCATTGGCGAGAATTGTGAGATTGGTCCTTTCTGCTACATCGACAAAGGTGTTGTCATTGGTGACAATAATACATTGATGAACAGTGTAACCGTACTTTATGGCGCTCGCATAGGTAATGGCAACATCTTCTTCCCAGGTGCGGTAATCAGTGCCATTCCGCAAGACCTGAAGTTTCAGGGCGAGGAGAGTACGGCCGAGATAGGAGACAACAACAAGATCCGCGAGAATGTAACCATAAACCGCGGAACAGCGGCAAAAGGCCGTACCATAGTAGGAAACAATAACTTGCTCATGGAAGGCGCGCATGTGGCACACGATGCCATTGTGGGCAATGGGTGCATAATCGGCAATAGTACAAAATTGGCTGGTGAGATTGTCATTGACGATAATGCTATCTTGAGCGCTGGAGTTTTGATGCACCAATTCTGTCGTGTAGGGAGTTATACGATGGTCGGTGGTGGCACTCGTTTCTCACAAAATGTTTTGCCCTTCAGTCTTGTGGCCCGCGATCCGGCTGCTTTCTGCGGATTGAATACCATCGGACTTCGTCGTCGCGGATTCGATCGTGACCTCATTAACAATATCCACATGGCCTACCAGATAATCCTGCAAGGCACGGGTAAGTTGAACGACCTTCTCGCTCGTGTGGAACAGGAGATTCCCATGAGTCCGGAGATAGAATATATTCTCGATTTTATACGTAATAGTGAACGTGGTTTCATAAGATAAACAACTGCCCATGACACTTAAGCTAACACTTTTCAGCCAGGAGAAAGAAGATTTCGTGCTGGAGATACTCATCGACAGTGATGCTAAGTTTTCCGAATTGCATCAGCTCATTTTGCGTGATTGCAACTACGGAGAGCATATTAAACAATGTTTCCTCATTTGTGATGACGAGTGGCGCGTCAAGCAACGTATCTGTCTCCATGACAATGAAGATGTGGGTTATGACGAAGATATCAACTTGATGTCACGTACCCGTATTGGTGATTTTCTTGAGGAAGAAGGACAGCGTTTGGCTTATGTTTTTGATCCTGAAGGCAAGCGCTTTTTCCTAATGGAGCTTACAGAGAATGTCTTCGGAAGAACCGATAAGAAAGCTCTTGTGAACAGAAGGCATGGTATGCCTCCTCAGCAGTCAGCTTTTAGTACTTTCCAGGAAAATTCCTCTCCATCGGGGGAGTCAGAGGAAGACCTTGAGGAAGAGGCTATCGATGAAGACTTCTATGGTGACGAAGGTTATGAGAGCGAAGAACTCGACCTCGAAGGTTACGAGATAAACGAGTGATGACTCTTTATGTCCTGCTTGGCCCTACGGCTGTCGGTAAGACAGAACTTGCCTTGCAGATGGCCGAAAAACTTGGGAGTCCTATTTTAAACTGTGACAGCCGACAGATTTATCGGGGCATGGAGATAGGCACAGCTGCTCCTACTGCCGAGCAGCAACAGCGTGTCAAACATTACTTTGTAGGTACACACGACATCGGCTCATATTACAGCGCAGCACAATATGAGCAGGATGTGCTTGCGCTTATTGCCCAGCTCAAGGAGACACACCAGTCGTTATTGCTTACAGGTGGTAGTATGTTGTATTTGGATGCCGTTTGCAATGGTATTGATGACATCCCGTCTGTCGATGCAGAAGTGCGCGAGACGCTTCGCCAACGATTGGCAGCTGGCAGTATCGATGAAATGCGGAACGAATTGCGTCTGCTTGATCCCGATTATTATCACTCTGCCGATACTCGTAATCCTAAACGTGTCGTGCATGCCTTGGAGGTTTGTTATACGACAGGCCGTCCTTATTCTTCTTTTTTGACAAAAGAGCGCAAACCTCGACCCTTCAGTATTGTTAAGATAGGAATACGGCGTGAGCGTCAGGAACTTTTCGACCGCATCAACAGGCGTGTGGATGCTATGATGAAAGAAGGACTGCTCGATGAGGCTCGCCGTCTCTATCCCTTTCGTAATGAGAATGCCCTTAATACGGTTGGCTATAAAGAACTCTTCCGTTATCTTGACGGAGAATGGGAACTACCTTTCGCCATCGAGAAAATCAAGAAAAACACCCGCGACTATGCCAAGAAGCAGATGACGTGGTTCGCCCACGACACAAGCATACAGTGGATAGATGTTAGAGGAGAATGTTTAGAGTTACGAATTCCCCAAGAACAGACATCTTCCGAAGAGGATATGCCTGAATAAAAGGAAAAGGGAGACGAAGAATAATCTCCATCTCCCCTTCTGGACGGTATCTTACCGAAGCAATTTACTTATTTCTTTTTACTGAGGTCGAGAACGCGAACTGCACGGAACTTCAGACCTGCACCATGACCGAGGAAACCGATGTGACCTGTCTTGTTGAACATGCCAGGATGGTTGCGGTGGTCAACCGTGTAGGGGTTGTTGTCGCTGCCATCGGGGGCTACGTTGTGTCCCTGACAGGCTTCCTTGATGTCGCCATCCACAATGACTTCGCCGTTGACGGTAACGGTGATGTGGTTACCCTGCACACGGATTTCCTCTTCGCTCCATTCGCCCAGAGGCTTGTGCTTGATGCGCTTGGCAGGGATGACACCATAGACGGAGCCGTGAACCTGGTATTCGCGCAAACCGGCATAGATGGGAGCATCGTGGTCGAGAATCTGACACTCGCACATGCCATAGTAAGCAGCATCGACACCCATCGGGGTACGAATGCCCACACCGTTGTTCACGCCCGGGCGCAGGAAGCAGAATTCGAAGCGGAAGATAAAGTCGCGATATTCTTTCTTGGTGTAGAGGTTGCTTTCGTTGCCATAGTTGGCGGTCACGTTGATGCAACCGTTGATGGGCACGTAGCCTACCTTGTTACCCACAAAGTTGTCGAGGTTGGTGCCGTCGAAGAGGAGCTCAAAGCCCTGCTTCTTCTCCTCGTCGGATAGAACATAGGGTTCTACGGGTTTCATTTCGGAGAGTTTTTGGCGCAGAGCATCTACTGCATATCCGTCGTCGGCATCGCCTGTGGCTTTGAAGATATTGATGCACTTCTCGAGACTGGACTTAGCGACATCGTACTCAATGTCTTCCGTTGTCTTATTGATGATTTCTTTTGCAGCTGTGGCAGCAGCGTAGCTAAGTTCCTTGTTGTCGAGTTGCTTGCTGGCAAGTAGGAAAGCATTGCGGGTGGGAGTTCCGGCAAGTTTAGAAAGGATGCTCTTCTTGTTTTCTACAGACTGGGCCAGTTCAAATGCTTCACTGAGTCTTGCAGAGCGGCTGTCCAGATTCTGCTCCTTGCTGCTAACGAGGCGAACATAGTTCATCAAGGCCTTCTCGTCACCCTTCTTTGCAGCGGCGAGCAGAGGCTTGGCGGCTTTGTAGTTGCTCGATGTACCAAGGGCAGCGATGGCTGCTGCGTCGCCTATCTTTTCCAGATCGGCTACAGAAGCGTCAGTTCCTGTTGCGGCGAGCAGTGGATAGAGGCGCTCCTTGTTGGGTATCTGATTATTTACGAATTGTGATAATTCCTTGTATTGGTCATCAACAGAGAGTGTTTGCAGACTAGCGGAAGCAGCTTTTTGCCATTTCGAAATGTCCTGTGTGTTATGAGTAGTAGCTAAGGCACCAAGAATGGCTTTCGACAGATTTGATGTTGCTACTCCTGGCAGGGCATCGAGAGCAGCGTCTCCGTATGTCTTGTCCTGGGTGAGGTCGAAAATGTCTTTGGCTGCGTCGGTATAGTGACGTGCAGAGGCAAGTTTCAGCAAAGAGAGTTTCTTTTCGCCTGTTGCGGCTTTCAGAGCTTCCGACAGGTTTAGCTTTTCGGGGAAGGAACAGAGGGCGCTGTAGGCTTCTGCATCGTTTGCTCCACCAAGCTGGTCGATGAGCACCTTCTGGGCATCAGCACCGCCAATCTTGCCGAGGGCTTCGATGGCAGCCTTTGCGGGCTTGCCGCCTTCAGCAGCAACTTGCATCAGCAGAGCCTTCTGGCTTGCCTTCTTATTGTCGCCGATCCAGTAGATGACGTCGCACTTAGCTTCCTCGCTGAGGGACTTGTACTTCTTTGCCACGCTGGCAGCCAGTTCGTCCGTCACGAGGTTGTTAGCTGTATAGTACTTCAGGGCCTGCATGCGCAAAGCATGGTCCTTGCTCTTCAAGGTCTTGGGCAGCTCCTTGCCAGAGCCGTCGCTAAAATTGACGAGTTTGTCGTATGCCTGAGCATAGGATGTTGAGGCAGGATGGGCAACGTAGGTAACGTCGTTCTCCTTCGAGAGCAGGCGCAACTCGTTCTCCAGGAACTGCTTTGCATCCTTGTCGCTCTGTGCAGCGATAGCCTGCTTCAGGCCTTCGCGCACGTTTGCTGCCCATGCCTCTTTCGTGCTGGCAAAGGCAACTGCTCCGTGAATAGCATATTCCACCTTAGCATTGGCGCGCTGGGCAGCAGGTTTGAGCATAGCGGCAAGCATGGTTATAGATTTTGGCGCAGCCTGAACGAGCGGCTGCATCTCGTTGTTGAAGTCGGCCTGTTTCTGAATAGGCACAATTGCGAGCACATCCTGAACGATGGTCTCTGCAGAGCGATTGCGTGCATCCTGTGCAAAAGAGGACAGGCTAAGCAGCATCGCTGCTATAATAATATATAATGTACGTTTCATCTTATCATTTACTATTTAATCATTTACCATTTACCATTTATCTCCCCTCCTTTGGAGGTGGGTAGGGGTCATTATATCAGCTTTCCCCATTCGCCACGCATTGGCTGGTCGATGAGGCGGTTGGCTGCATCATCGTTGATGAAGGTCTGCGTCTTCGGGTCGAAGTTGAGCGTGCGGTTGAGTCGCAAAGCGCAGACACCCATGTTGACGATGGTGGCGCTGTGGTGACCGTTGCTTTCGTTGAGGGCGAACTGGCGGCGGTTGCGTACGCATTCCAGGAAGTCGGTGTTGCGCTCTTCGGGGTCGGGCAGTTCGTTGATGATCTGCTGCACATTGGGAATGGTGCATTCAAATCCCTTATAAACCTTGCCTTTCGGTCCTTCGATGTAGGGCACCTTACCTGCGCTTTCGAAGCCTTCGCCTTCCAGGATAATCTTGCAGCCGTCGGCGTATGTGTAGGTGACGCTGCGCCAGATGCCGACTGCATCGGGATGCTGCTGCGGAGCGTCTATCTCCACCTTGATGGGGAAATCGTTGTCCTTGCCCAGAATGTACTGCACAGGATCGATGTAGTGCTGACCCATGTCGGCCAGACCGCCGCCGTCGTAGTCGAAGTAGCCGCGGAAGGTCTGGTGAGTGCGGTGGATGTTGTAGGGCTTGTAGGGAGCCGGACCGAGCCAAAGGTCGTAGTCGAGTTCTTTGGGAACGGGCTGCACTTCAAGGTTCTCCTTGCCAACCCAGAAGAACTTCCATGCAAAGCCAGTTGCGCCAGAGATGCGGACCGTGAGAGGCCATCCGAGCAGGCCGCTATCGACGAGCTTCTTCAGGGGCTTAACTTCTGTGCCGAGTCCGTAGAAGGTATCTTTGAAACGGAACCATGTGTTCAGGCGGAAGACGCGGCCGTTGCGCTTCACAGCTTCTTCCACGCGTTTGCCTTCACCGATGGTACGTGTCATGGGTTTTTCGCAGAAGATATCCTTCCCGGCATTGGCGGCAATGACGGACATCAGGCCGTGCCAATGGGGTGGGGTAGCGATGTGAACGATATCTACATTGGGGTCGTTGATGAGTTCGCGGAAGTCATGATAGGCTTTCAACTCTTCGCCCCATTTCTGCTTGGCCGCAGCGACTGCAGAATCGAGGTGCTTCTGGTCAACGTCGCAGAGAGCCACGAGACGGCAGTTCTGGTCGCTGACAAAATGTGAACTGGAACGGCCGATGCCGCCCACACCAATCAAGCCTCGTGTAAGCTGGTCGCTGGGGGCGATGAAATTGTTCTTGCCTCCCATCTTACCCAGTACCTCGCGGGGCATAATGCTGAAGAGAGCGAAACCTGCCGCACTCTTCGTAATAAAGGAACGTCTGTTCAGTTTCATAGTAACTATACTTTAACTTTAGGTTTTAGCTATTTCGCACCCAAAATTAGCTTTTTTTTCAGACACTGCCAAACTTTGTGAGCTAAAACTTTTGCAGAAAAGATGGAATTGTGATAATTATGAACTATGAACTATGTTCTGCCTGCGCCTTAGCATTATTTTTTGTGGAAAATGCGAGAACTATGAGCTAATTATTGTATCTTTGTGGCGAAATGCAAATAGAATTACCTCAGGACTTCGTGCGACTTATGCACGAGCACTATGATGCTGAGACGGCTGATGCGCTCTGCAATGCTTTGGATACAACGGAGCCAGAGGTCTCCATCCGTCTCAATCCGCGCAAGCTTTCTGCGGAAGAAGTGCTGGCCCATCATCCCGAACTGGAGCCTGTGCCTTGGTGCCCCAATGCGTTCTATCTTCCCGACAGACCTGCCTTCACCTTCGACCCCCTGCTTCATGCCGGTGCCTATTATGTGCAGGAGGCATCGTCGATGTATATAGCAAGCCTCACCCCTCCTTTGGAGGGGATGGGGGAGGCTCTTCTTGCCCTCGACCTTTGTGCTGCGCCTGGCGGTAAGAGCACTTTGCTGCAAAGTCTTCTGCCCGAGGGCTCGCTTCTCATCAGCAACGAGCCAATCGCCAAACGTGCACAAATCCTGTCGGAGAACATGCAGAAATGGATGACGGGACAGCCGGAAGAGGCTCCGCAGGTCATCGTAACGCAGAACTATCCTGCGGAGTTTGGTATGTTGACGGGACAAGTTGACATCCTTCTGACGGACGTTCCCTGTTCCGGCGAGGGTATGTTCCGTAAGGACGAGGTGGCGAGACAGGAATGGAGCCTGGAGAATGTGCGGATGTGCCAGCAGCGGCAACGGGATATTTTGCAGGACATTTGGCATGTGCTTAAGCCGGGCGGCCTGCTCATTTATAGTACCTGTACCTTCAATCGCTTTGAAGATGAGGACAATGCCCGATGGATTTGCAGTGAGTTGGGCGGTGAACTGCTCATGGAACGTCATTTCCTGCCTGGCCGAGACAGGGGAGAAGGGTTCTATGTGGCTGCAATTCGGACCCCCTCCTTAGGGGAAGAAACGTCTCTAATTCCTTTTAAAGGGAAAAAGGGCATCAATAAATATGGGTTGCGTATTCTCTATGACGGTGAAGAATATTTTTCTCCCCCTAAAGGGGGATGGGGGGTCTGCATCTCCCTTTCCTACAACGAGGCGCTGCAATACCTGCGGCGCGAGGCGCTTCGGGTTGAGGCTCCGCGTGGGCCGGTCACACTTTGCTATCGTGGCCTTGTTCTCGGCCCGGGCAAGGGTGTAGGGAATCGCATAAATAACCTCTATCCAGAAGCATGGCGCATACGCACCACCTATACGACGCCTTTCTCCCTGCTCGGAATAGACGAGCCAAATTCATAATCGAGAAATGGCACGATGTGCTATTTCTTTACCTTTACGCATATTTTTTTGCTCATTCTTTGTCCAATCGCGAAGAAAGTGCTAATTTTGCAAATCATTTTTCTAAAAAAGAGTACACAGATGGTAGAGCATAATCATTTGGTAATCATGGCCGGTGGTGTGGGAAGCCGTTTCTGGCCGATGAGTACGCCGCAAAGACCGAAGCAGTTTGTTGATGTGATGGGCTGCGGCAGGACACTTATTCAGTTGACTTTCGACCGCTTCAAGCAGCTCATTCCCGCCGAGAATACCTGGGTTGTTACATCGGCAGCATATGTCGGTATTGTTCGCGAACAGCTGCCCGAAATACCCTGGAACCATGTCTTGTTGGAGCCGTGCCGTCGCAATACTGCTCCTTGCATTGCCTACGCCAGCTGGCGCATCAAATCGATTGACCCGAAAGCTAACATAGTGGTCACTCCGAGCGATGCCATCGTGATGGACACAGCCGAGTATCAGCGTGTCATCAAATCGAGCCTGAAGTTCGTGTCCGAGTCGGACGCAATCGTCACCCTGGGCATGAAGCCCAACCGTCCCGAGACAGGATACGGTTATATTCAGGCTGATCTCTCCTATTCAACAGCCCGTAACAAGGAGATTTTCCGTGTAGATTCCTTCAAGGAGAAACCCGATATTGATACAGCCAAGCGCTACATAGAGAAGAATAATTTCTTCTGGAATGCCGGCATCTTTATTTGGAACGTAGGCACCATTGCGAATGCCTTGCGTGTTTATCAGCCAACGCTTTCACAGATTTTCGAGGATTTGCTTCCTGTCTATGGCACCGAGAAGGAGCAGGAAGCTATCAACAAGGTCTTCCCGGAGTGCGAGAATATCTCCATCGACTATGCTATCATGGAGAAGGCCGACGAGATTTATGTCTTCCCCGCAAGTTTTGGATGGAGCGACCTGGGTACCTGGGGCTCGCTGTTGGAGAACTCCAGCCGTGATGTCTATGGCAATGCCCTTGTCGGTGAAAACATCGATGTCTATGAAACCACGAATTGTATTGTGCATGCAAATCAGGAAAGGCGTGTCGTAATACAGGGCTTGGACGGCTACATTGTGGCAGAGTGCGATGACACGTTGCTCATCTGTCGCCTTTCCGATGAACAGCGCATTAAACAATTCAGCGAGGAGAAAAAGGATTAGGGATTAGAGATTAGAGATTAGGGATTGACTATGAGCAAAAACATCGCATTGATTACAGGCGTAACAGGTCAGGACGGTTCGTACCTGAGCGAGTTTCTCCTCGAAAAAGGTTACGAGGTACATGGTATCATCCGTCGCTCCTCTGTTGACTTTCGCGAGCGCATCGCACATCTGGAGGGCACACCACACTTCCACTTGCATTATGCTGACATGGGAGACTCCATGTCGCTGGTTAAGTTGGTGGGTTTGGTTCAGCCGACCGAGATTTATAATTTGGCTGCGCAGAGTCATGTTCAGGTAAGTTTCGATGCTCCAGAGTTTACTGCAGATGTGGATGCTGTAGGCGTACTCCGCATTCTGGAGGCCGTGCGTACCAATCATTTGGAAAAGACTTGCAAGATCTATCAGGCCTCTACCTCCGAGCTTTATGGCAAGGTGGAGGAAGTGCCTCAGAACGAGAATACGCCCTTCCATCCTTATAGTCCCTACGCTGTTGCCAAGCTCTATGGCTACTGGATTATAAAGGAGTACCGCGAGGCCTACGGAATGTTCTGTTGCAGCGGCATCCTCTTCAACCACGAGAGTGAGCGCCGTGGCGAGACCTTCGTCACCCGCAAGATTACCCTTGCTGCAGCCCGTATCTCCCAGGGCTTGCAGGACTGCCTGTATCTTGGCAATCTAGATTCCCTCCGTGACTGGGGCTACGCCAAGGATTACGTGGAGTGTATGTGGCTGATTCTCCAGAACGCAGAACCGGAGGACTTCGTTATCGCCACTGGCGTGCAGCACTCAGTAAGAGAATTCACGGATTTGGCTTTCCGTCACGCTGGCATTGAACTCCGATGGGAGGGAGAAGGAATCCACGAAGTGGGAATCTGCGCGAAGGATAACAGACTTCAGACTTCAGACATCAAACATCAGACATCGCTGGTCGGCAAAACACTTGTTGCCGTCAGCGAGGACTTCTACCGTCCTACCGATGTGGTGAACCTTTGGGGCGATCCCACCAAGGCCAAGGCCAAGTTGGGTTGGAATCCTTCCAAGACAAGTTTTGAACAGCTTGTCAAGATCATGGTTGAGCACGACATAGCGAAGGTGGCTGCCGAAGGCGCCGCCGCCAAGGTTCGTACCAACCTCGCTGAGTACCTCGAAAAGGGAATCGTAAAATAATGGAAAAGAACAGTAAAATATACGTCGCAGGACATAGAGGCATGGTAGGAAGTGCCATTGTCCGTGAATTACAAAGACAAGGTTATACGAACATTATAACCCGCACTCATAAAGAGCTTGACCTCACCCGCCAAGACCAGGTGGAGGCCTTCTTCGCACAGGAGAAGCCCGAGTACGTGTTCCTGGCGGCCGCCAAGGTGGGCGGCATCGTGGCCAACCAGAGCGCCCTGGCCGACTTCATGTACGACAACATGATTCTGGAGATGAACGTCATCCATGCCGCCTGGCGCAACGGCTGCCGCAAGCTCGAATTCCTGGGCTCCAGCTGCATCTACCCCCGCATGGCGCCTCAGCCCATGCCCGAGAGCTGCCTGCTCACCGGCGAGCTGGAGAAGACCAACGAGGCCTACGCCCTGGCCAAGATCAGCGGCCTCAAGTATTGCGAGTTCCTCAACCGCCAGTACGGCAC
>JAFZPZ010000009.1 GCA_017552435.1 Bacteroidaceae bacterium | reverse complement strand
TTCCTCGACGGGCGCGTGATGCTGAGGTATAATGTGGTGACCAGGCGGACGGAGTGCCACCTGCTGGCGGAGTTCGTCGACGAGATGCCGCAGCAGGTGCTGTGGGAGCCTATCTCCGACCGCGTGGTCAACACGCTGTGGAAGGAGCTGTCTGGACAGAAGCCTGTGCGCATCCAGGACATGTGGCGCGTCATCGAAAGCGACTACGTGCCGGAGTACGACCCGTTCCTCTTCTACCTGAGCCGCCTGCCGCCATGGAACGAAGACCACCCGGACTACATCATGGAGCTGTCATTGTCGGTGAATGTTAAAGGCGACTCGGACGAGCAGATCCTGTTCTACGACTACCTGAAGAAGTGGCTCGTGGCGATGGTGGCGGGGTGGGTGGACGACACGGTGGTGAACAATGTCATGCTGGTGTTGATTGGCGAGCAGGGCTCGTACAAGACGACATGGTTTGGCTACCTGCTGCCGCCGGAGCTGAAGACGTACTTCTATACGAAGACCAATGCCAACCGCATGACGAAGGACGACCTGCTGACGCTGACGCAGTACGGGCTGATATGCTGTGAGGAGCTGGACACCATGCGCCCTGCCGAGCTGAACCAGCTGAAGGCGGCGATGACGATGACGGCCGTCGACGAGCGAGCGGCCTATGCCCGCTTCCACGAGCACCGCAAGCACATCGCCTCGTTCTGCGGCACGGGCAATAACGTGCAGTTCCTCTCTGACTCCACGGGCAACCGCCGCTGGCTGCCCTTCGAGGTGACGTCGATAGAGTCGCCGCGCTCCTCACCGTTCTGCTACGAGGGCATCTACAGTCAGGCCTATGCCCTCTACCGCCAGGGCTTCCAGTACTGGTTCTCGCCTGACGAGATACGCCGCCTGGCGCGCCATAACGAACACTTCGAGACGGCGAGTCTGGAGAAGGAACTCATCGACCAGTATTTCCGTCGTCCTCAGGGTCAGGAGCCCGGGGAGTTCCTGCCTGTCTCTATGGCGCTGCAGATTGTTGGAATGGGCATCACGCAGAAGCTCAGCACCGTGCTGCTGGGCCGCGCCTTCACTGACCTCGGCTTCCGTTTCAAGAAGTCGCACGGAGTGCGCGGCTATGTCGTCGTACGACGCAGTGCCGAGGAGATGCGCTCCCTGCGCCAGCATCTGGCACAGGATGGGGCGGTCGGGGCGGATGGGGCACCAGTTTTCTGAAACCCTTTGCGTACGTCCGCCTGCACGTACGCAAAGAATTCTTTATTTTCTCCGACCTATCCGCCCCATCTGCCCCCAAACGTTATAATCACAAATAACTCATAACCTCAGAATATATGATAGAAATCAAACCTTATGGCAAGTCGGACTTTGCACAGATGATGTTTCCCGATATAGAGGACCCCCGCTATGCCCAGGACAAGCTGCTCAGGTGGATTAAGAAGGATCCTAAGTTCCACAAGGAGTTACTCAGCCTTGGCAACGGCAAAAACGACAATGAGTACACAGCCCGTCAGATTCGACTGATGGTCGACAAATGGGGCGAGCCCGGAGAGTACGACGGATATTAGAAAAAACAAAGCCTAAGAATTACTCTTAGGCTTTTTGTTATATACAAAACTTAATCCCTGATTCTCGTAGAATTTAAATTTACGGTCTGATGAAATTAGTGTCAAACGCTCTGTGATAGCATGAGCAATGATTAAAATATCAGTAGTGTCACGATGATCTTCTCCAAGATTCCATTCTAAGTGAGAAAAGGTGTTATAATGCTCATGCTGAGGATATAATGTTTCTACTGAGAATAGGTCGCGCAACAAATCCAATACTGTTTGAAAGACAGGGAACCTCTTTCGCATCCGCTCATATTTATGCCAAGCGCCCGACAACTCACGAACGCTTGCCGCTGACATATAAAGTTGATTGCCATAGTCGTTGACTATGGCTTCAACATCATCGCTCATCTCACCGGTCTTATTGACCATGTAGAGCAAAATGCAAGTGTCAAGCAGGTATCGCATGAAAGTTACAGGTTAGTGTAGTCTGCAACCATTTGCGAAAACTCCTCTCTCTCAGAAGCATCGATAGAATCCCATCCCTGAGATTCCATATAGCTATATGCATCTTCCAGCCTGGAGTGCCTGCTACTAGTTGACCTGTTCTTTGTGTTCATATACATCTAAATTCTATTAATGATTGAAAAACCGCTGCAAATATACAAAGTTTCTTTGAAACTTCCAAATTAAAAGCAAGAAATACTTCATTTTTCTACCAGCATCTGCCGTCATTCGCCGTCGATTAACGTTGACTGCCGTTATTGGCCTTTTGAAAATTTCGTACCTTTGTAACGTGAACAAGAGACAAAAGGGACTGCTGGGAAACAAAAGCCTGATTTGAGCGTGACAAATCCCTGATTTGATGGCCACAAATCCCTGATTTAACGACTGCAAATCCCTATTTCGTCAGAAGGAACGTAACTCCTTGAGTACCAGTCACTTCCATTTTGCTCTCGAAATTCACAAAAATCTTAACACCTTAACCATTTAATTCTCAATTCTCAATTTTCAATTCTCAATTTAATCAAAGATTACTATGGCAACACACACACTGATTATGAGCTACGTGCTCCGCAAGTTCAAGAACGCCCGTTCTACTGCCAACAACCGCTGGTTCGCCTATGTGAACCGTCTGGGAACGCTCTCCACCCGTGGTCTGGCCCAGCACATGATCGAACACGGCGTGATCGGCAACCGTGCCGAGGTAGAGGCCACGCTGACCAAGCTCTCTGAGTGCATCCCTGAACTCGTGGCCCAGGGCTATGGCGTGAAGCTCGACGGCATCGGTATCTTCTATCCTACCATCGCCAATGTCAAGGGCGGTGCCGAGAGCGTCGCCGACTTCAACATCACGCAGAACGTCAAGGGCGTCCACTTCCGCTTCCGTCCGGACTCTACGAACCTCGACGACCTGACCGTGAAGGCCTTCGGCAAGAAGGTGACCTTCGGCAACGGCTACTACAAGGAGACCTCCGGTGCCAAGGCACCGATGATTCCCCTGGCTGCCGCCGAGGAGGAAGTAGAGCCTTAAAAGAGTCGCCCCCTCGACGGGGCGCTCTTTTAAAAGTAAAAAAGTAAAAAGGGATTCGCAAAGCCACACTTTGCACCTTTAGGTCAAAGAAAAAAGTAACACTATGAAAAAAGATACTTGGAAAACCGTCATTCAATTCATCATCACCGTGCTCACTGCCATCCTCGGCTCCTCCGCCGTCCAGTCGTGCATATTGTAATTTTAAAAAAACCATGAAAACCGAGGGCAGAGCTAAGCTCGCTTGAGCTATGCCGAGGTGCATCCGGTGTTCGCTGAAAGCAGAAACCATCGCCCTTTGGGCTCAAAAACCTACGCAGACGCCAGAATTATTTTTCAGCGAAACGAAGTGAAGCGGGGTTTTTCTGAACAAGAGCTTTAAATCCGTAAGGATTGGCATGGTAACGGCAGTAAGTAGGGGAAGTTTGCTTCCAACCTGCTTGCTGCCGATAGCAGGACAAAGCACAAAGTGCTAAAACTCTTGTGAAGGGTTTTTATGGTTTTTTTTCTTTTAATCTGGGAATAAACATTTTAAAGAAACGAATACTATGCGTAAAATAGATCTGATTGTCATACACTGCTCGGCGACGAGGGAGAACAAGTCGTTTCCTGTGACGTCGCTGATTGCCTGCCACCAGGACCGCTTTGGGTTCACCGGCTACCACTACTACATCACCAAGGACGGCCAGGTGTACCAGACGCGCCACGAGAACCTGCCCGGTGCCCACGTCAAGCACTACAACCAGCACTCCATCGGCATCTGCTATGAGGGCGGCCTGGACAAGGACGGCAAGCCCAAGGACACCCGCACCCCCGAGCAGAAAGCCACGCTGGTGGCCCTGCTGCGCTCCCTCCGCGAGGACTACCCCGAGGCCGTCATCCTGGGCCACAGTTACTATGTTTGCAGTCGCTAACGGAATGATATACTGAGCAGGCAGACGCTCTTGGGGGCTGCGAGCCCCCTGCCGCGAGGCATCCCCTCGGTGTGTTTTTCATATTTTCTGAGGAAAAAGTTGGTACGATAATAA
>JAFZPZ010000077.1 GCA_017552435.1 Bacteroidaceae bacterium | reverse complement strand
GGCATCTTGCGGAACTCCTCGGTGATGGTGGCGATGTCGGCAGCGTCGCTGATGACCCAGAACTTGTGGCCGAAGCCATCGATGGGTGCGATGAAGTCATACTCGGGCTCGGTGGCGGCATAGCGCATGATGAGCTTGTCGAGCACGGCATTGTCAGGATAGGCGAAAAAGACTGGCTCGATGTTGGCATTGTTCACACGAACATGCTTCATGCGGTCCTCTTCCTTGTCGCGACGTGTCAGCTCGTGCTTCTTGATGACGCCGTTCATGTAGTCATCCACGTATGCACCTATGACAAGACCGTACTGCGTCTTTCCGTTCATTGTCTGGGCATAGATGTAGTAGTGCTCGTCCTTGTCCTGCACCAGCCAGCCATTGTCCTGGAACTTCTGGAACTGACGTGCAGCCTCCTCATAGACACGCGGGTCGTATTCGCTGGTACCGACGGGGAAGTTGATTTCAGGCTTGATGATGTGATAGAGACTCTTCTCGTTATCGCCAGCCTCTGCACGAGCCTCTTCCGACTCAAGGACATCGTATGGGCGGCTCTCCACCTGCTCCACGAACTCCTTCGGAGGCCGAATGCCTTTGAAAGGTTTTACAACAGCCATGATTAGTTGACTTTAAATTTGGTGATACCATCGCGGAGGAAACCTACGATTTGATTGGCAGCGGCGATGCCGGCATTGACGTTGGCTTCGGCTGTCTGGGCACCCATCTTCTTCGGAGTCGCGAAATAACGGCCTTCGAACTTGGCGAACTCAGCGTCTGCATCGGGCTTGATGTCCGTCAGATACTTCAGGTCTGTGCGCTCCTCCATGAGTTTGATAAGGCCGGGCTCGTCAATCACTTCCTTGCGGGCTGTGTTCACGAGGATGCCGCCCTTCTTCAGCTTGTCAACGAGCTCGTAGTTGATGCTCTGCTTCGTCTCGGGAGTAGCGGGAATGTGGAGAGACACGATGTCGCAGGTCTCGAACAGTTCCTCCTGACTCCTTGCGGCAGTCACACCAGCAGCCTCAATCACCTCTGCGGGACAGTAAGCATCGTAGGCAGCGACTTCCATATCGAAGCCCTTTGCCACACGAGCCACGTTGCGGCCCACATTACCGAAGGCCAGGATGCCGAGCTTCTTGCCCTTCAACTCTGTACCACTTGTGCCGTTGAAGAAGTTACGAACACCGAAGACAAGCAGACCGAAGACCAGCTCAGCCACACTATTGGCATTCTGACCAGGTGTATTCATAGCAACCACATTGTGAGCTGTAGCAGCAGCGAGGTCGATGTTGTCGTAACCGGCACCGGCACGCACAACAATCTTCAATTGCTTTGCAGCATCCAGTACCTCTGCATCAACCTTGTCCGAACGAATAATCATCGCATCGACATCCTTCACAGCATCCAGCAGCTGGCTTTTCTCAGTATATTTTTCGAGCATAGCTACTTCATAGCCTGCCGCATCGAAAACTTCTTTAATACCCTTCACGGCTACAGCGGAGAAGGGCTTTTCTGTAGCAATTAAAACTTTCATAATGTTCAATGCTCAATGTTCAATATTCAATGACTCTTCTCAAACTCTTTCATGCAAGCCACGAGAGCCTCGCAGCCTTCGATAGTCATTGCGTTGTAGCAGCTTGCACGGAAGCCGCCCACGTCGCGGTGACCCTTCACGCCAACCATACCCTTACTGGTAGCGAAGGCCATGAACTCGTCTCCCAACTCCTCATACTCAGGTTTGAGAACGAAGGTGATGTTCATGCGAGAGCGGCTGTCCTCCTCGGCAGTGCCGACGAAGAGCTTGTTGCGGTCAATCTCGCCATAGACAATCTCAGCACGCTGGATAGCCAGCTTCTCCATTGCCTGTACGCCACCCTGCTTCTTGATCCACTTCAGGTTCTGCAGAGCGCAATAGATGGGCACTGTAGGAGGCGTATTGAACATGCTACCCTTGCTGATGTGTGTGCGATAGTCGAGCATCGTAGGGATGGGACGGCTCACCTTGCCCAGCAGGTCTTCCTTGATGATACAGAAGGTCACGCCGGCCATACTCAGGTTCTTCTGAGCACCGCCGTAGATCATGCCGTACTTGCTCACGTCGATGGGACGAGAGAGGATGTCGCTACTCATGTCGGCAATCATGGGCACAGGGCTGTCGAAGTCCTTCAGGATCTCGGTACCGTAAATGGTGTTGTTGGTCGTGATGTGGAAATAATCGGCATCCGTCGGAATCGTGAAATTCTTGGGGATATAGGTGAAGTTCTTGTCCTTGCTGGAAGCCACTTCGACCACCTCACCGAAGAGCTTAGCCTCCTTCTCGGCCTTGGTTGCCCAGACACCGGTGTTGAGGTAAGCAGCCTTCTTCTCGAGGAAGTTGTAGGGCACCATGCAGAACTCCAGGCTTGCACCGCCACCCAGGAAGATGACAGCATAACCCTCTGGAATATTCAGCAGTTCCTTGAACAAAGCCACTGCCTCGTCAACGACGGGTTGGAAGTTCTTGGCACGATGGCTGGTTTCCATCAGAGAGAGACCGCTGCCTTCGAACTCGAGGCAGGCAGCAGCGGTTGCCTCCATCACCTCCTTGGGAAGGATAGAAGGACCGGCATTAAAATTGTACTTTTTCATTGTTTTTTAGGTTTATCTGTAGTTTATTATATGAGTTCTATTATCTCTTGTTTGATATAACGCGGCACAAAGATACAAAAATCCATAATAAATAATGTATAAATATAGGAAAATATGTCGAAAAGAGAAAATCTTTCAACTTTCAACTTTCAACTTTCAACTGTTTATTGTACCTTTGCACCGCTTTTCGCACGAATAGCGCAAAAGTTCGGGGTGTAGCGCAGTTGGTAGCGCACCTGGTTTGGGACCAGGTGGTCGCCCGTTCGAGTCGGGTCACCCCGACTTTTTTTGTCAAGGTTGCAGGACTTTTTGCATTCTCTCGGACTCCTTTATAATGTATTCTGTAAGACAACGTGCTATCTCGGGATAGAAGTCGTTGAGTGTTTTGTACTGGTCACGATTGGCTGCATAGTTCTTTAGGGCGGCGACAAGTTCTGGTAGCCAGCGGAAGCCTTTGTGCCATACTTCCTCGAACAATAAGTTTCCCGTCCCCCTGTTTACAAGTCCGTACTCACAAATATAAATATAGACAGCAGCACGAACAATGCTCTCATTAACAACGATTTGCCAATCTTTATAAGCCTGACTCTCCATTTCCGGCTGCGAGAACTGAAGGAGCCTCCGACCAACCTTCTCTATCATTGCGGCATTCGTGGGATTGTCTAGCAGTGGATTTACAAAAGAGTGATTGAACTCATGGATGAGGACCGAAGCATCCCAGAAAGGCTGACCTGTATTGGGGTTGAGACAATAACCGCAAATGGAAAAGACCTCCTTTGACTGGCCTGGCAGCTGTCGGCTGGGACCATAGTTTTGACCACCATTGGTGAAGCCGACAACAATGCGGAACTGCTCGACGGGTTCCGTCCCATAGAAACGGGAATACCAGTCCTGATGAAAGAACTGCATCACACTGGTTTCGTAGCTTTTCAAACCTTCTTCGTAGAAAGCCTGGTGCTGCTCAAAAAACTGGTGGAAGCGTGTATCTTTGTAGAACTTGTTCAGATGTTCAACGAAGGGATCAATATCCACATCCTCCCAACGTTTCCCCAAATCGGATTTCTCGCCAATGAATTTCACCTTCCCCTTTACTATTTCCAGGTGAATGGCCATACTCATAACTGCATCATAGCTGATACCTTGGTTGGTGTGGAGGTCCTGATAATAAGTTATAATAGGGTGGTTCTTATAGTTGGCAAACCATGCCTCTGTGTCTTTTGTGTACTGCCCGGCTAGATCCATGCAATACTCCTGATATCCTGCCGTACGCGAGAGGATGCTCATCAGTTCAACTGCTTCAGAGACTTCTACTTTGATCTGGTTTTGGGGATTCGTCACTTCGGTCATCAATTGTGCTCGGCCAGTCAAAGCAAAAATCACGAGCAATATCGCAAAGAGAATTCGTTTCACCATATTTTTCTTAACATTCTATTTATAACCAAAGAATCATCCTTTCTTGGAGATTTTCTGCAGGGCCGGCTCGTTCAGTATCTTTATCTTGCGGCCGTCGAGGGAAATGAGCTTTTCCTGGGCAAAGACACTCAGGGTGCGGATAGCATTGCTCGTAGTCATGTTGCTCAAGTTGGCCATATCTTCACGACTCAGACAGGCATTCAGCGTACAGCCGTCCTCGTTCACCCCATAGCTCTCCTTCAGGAAAAGGATACCCTCGGCCAAACGTCCGCGTATATGCTTCTGGGTAAGATTCACGGTGCGGGCATCGCTGCGGCCCAGGGCAATCGCCAGACGGCGCATAAAAAACCATGCCAACTGAGGATTCCGCATAATGAGCTGACGAATCAAATCCATCGGAATGCTGGCAATAATCGAAGGTTCGAAAGCCGCGGCAGCCGTGACATAGTTCTCATCGGAGAATGCTGCGCGATAGCCGAAATACTCTATTGCGTTCATCACTCGCACAATCTGCGCTCTTCCACCCACACCATCCTTATAGATTTTCACCTTACCACTGATGAGGCACAACAGATGCGAGGGTTTGTCGCCCTCACGATAGATTGGCTCATTCTTACGATATGAACGTACCTGCATCTCCTCGAGGACCTGATCATGTTCTTGAGGTGTCAGAACATTATCCAATTCGGGCATCATGCCAAGCACATCTTCTTTTTTCATTATAGTGTGTCTTTTTTCTTGCAAATTTACACTTTTTAGTGTTTCAAGTCAAGTATTTTTGTGTTAAAAAACATCTTTTGTCGGTTTATTTGCCGTTCCATTTGGAAAAAGGCCGGTAAAAGTTTTCGCAATTATGGAAAAATGTGTAATTTTACGAGCAAATGAGCTGACATGTTAACGAGTTAACAAGTTGACAAGCAGTTTGAACCTTGTATTTTGAATTTATTATTTTTGAATTTTGAATTATTATTATAGGATATGAGCTATTTACGTTTTGACAAGACGTTGATGACGAACCTGGCAGAGTCGCTGCCGAAGGAAGTGCTCCGCTCGAACCGCTCGGGTGCATACAGCTGCACAACGCTGGTGGACTGCAATACACGCAAGTATCACGGTCTGCTGGTGGTGCCTGTTCCTGAGCTCGACGACGAGAACCACGTCCTGCTGTCATCCCTCGACGCCACTGTCATCCAGCATGGCGCCGAGTTTAATTTAGGTCTTCATAAATACAATGGAGACAACTTCAGTCCTCGCGGACATAAGTATATTCGCGAGTTTGACTCCCTGCAGGTACCCACCACCATCTACCGTGTGGGCGGAGTTATCCTGAAGCGCGAACAGATGTTCCAGCACTTCGAGAACCGCATCATCATCCGCTACACGCTGGTCGATGCGCACAGTGAAACGACGCTGCGCCTACAGCCGTTTCTCGCCTTCCGCAGTGTGCGCGAGTTCACACACGAGAATGCCGGGGTGAACCGTAACTACAACCTCGTGCAGAACGGCATCTCAACCTGTATGTACAAAGGTTACCCGACGCTCTACATGCAGATCAACAAGGAGAACGAGTTTGTGTTCCGTCCCGACTGGTATCGCGGATTGGAATATCCGAAAGAGCAGGAGCGCGGCTATGCCAGCACGGAGGATCTCTATGTGCCCGGCTATTTCGAGTTCAACATCAAGAAGGGCGAGAGCGTCGTCTTTGCAGCTGGTCTGGAAGAAATCAATACAGACACTCTGGCAGAGCTGGCCGACTTTGAGGTAAGCGTCCGTACACCTCGCGACAACTTCTACAACACGCTCGTGAACAGTGCACATCAGTTCATCATCCATCGCCAACACGAGGACTATGTGCTGGCCGGCTATCCCTGGTTCAAGTGCAGGGCTCGCGACATGTTCGTTTCGCTGCCGGGCCTGACGCTTACCAACAACGAGGTGGACAAGTTCGAGGCTGTGATGAGGACAGCAGAGAAGGCTATTCGCGAATTTATAGAAAATCCTGAATTAAAGAAATTATCTGTCAGCGTGACTGAGATAGAGCATCCGGATGTCCTGCTTTGGGCAGTCTGGTGCATCCAACAGTATGCCAACTTCGTTTCGATGGAGAAGTGCATCGAGAAGTACGGACACCTGCTTTGGGACATCATGGAGTGGCTCCGCGGCGGCGGTCATCCCAATTTCAAGGTCGAGAAGAACGGACTGGTCAGCTGTGAAGGCCGCGACAAGGCTGTCACCTGGATGAACAGCACCGCTGGCGGACGGCCTATCGTTCCGAGGACAGGCTTCATCGTCGAAATCAATGCCCTTTGGTACAACGCACTCATGTTCAGTGCCGAGGTCTGCCGCATCATGAAGGACAAGAAGTTCATCAAGCAACTGGAGGATGCTGCCAAACTCTGTGAGGAGAACTTCGCCCCGATGTTCTACAATGAGTACGGTTACCTCTGCGACTACTGTGTGGACGGTTACCGCAACTACGATGTGCGTCCTAATATGGTCTTCGCTATTGCTCTCGACTACTCGCCTCTCGACAGGGTGCAGCAAAAGAGTGTGCTCGACTACTGCACGAAGGAACTCATCACGCCGAAGGGTATGCGTTCGCTCTCGCCGAAGAGTCACGGCTACAACCCGATGTATGTCGGCCCGCAGGTGCAGCGCGACTATGCCTACCATCAGGGCACAGCGTGGCCCTGGCTCGCAGCTTTCTATATGGAAGCTTGTCTGAAAATATTCAGGTTGAGCAAACTGAGTTATGTGGACCGCCTGTTGGTGGGCTACGAAGAGGAACTCTTCTACCACTGCATCGGCACCATTCCCGAGCTCTTCGACGGCAACCCGCCCTTCCACGGACGGGGCGCCATCAGCTTCGCCATGAATGTCTCGGGCATCATGCGCATCGTGAAACTACTGGATAAATATAATGACGAGACCCCCTAACCCCCTTTAGGGGGAACAAATAATGAAATGAAAAACTAATTGACAAACAAACAATCACCCTTTCTCCCCCTTAAGGGGGTCGGGGGTCTGATATTGATATAGCAATGAAAGTTCTAATGTTCGGTTGGGAGTTTCCTCCCAAGATATACGGCGGTTTGGCCGTAGCTTCCTACGGCATAACCAAGGGACTGAGCCTGCAAGGGGACGTAGAGACGACCTTCTGTATGCCAAAGCCCACAGGAAAAGAGGAGAATTTCCTCAAGATAATCAACATGAGCCAGGTACCCGTCGTCTGGCGGGATGTATGGTACGACAACATCAAGGACCGCTTCGTCGGTCATACGGCCGAAGACTATTACCGCTTCCGCGACCATCTCTATGCGGACTTCAACTACCTGCAGGGGCTCGACGACATGGGTTGCATCGGCTTCGCAGGAGGCTATCCAGGCAACCTGCATGAGGAGATCAACAACTTCTCCATCATTGCCGGTGTGCTGGCAAGGAGCGAGCAGTTCGACCTCATTCATGCACACGACTGGCTGACCTATCCTGCCGGCGTTCATGCAAAGATGGTGAGCGGCAAGCCTCTCTGCATCCACGTCCATGCTACAGACTTCGACCGCTCTCGCGGCAAGGTGAACCCCACCGTCTATAGCATCGAGAAGAACGGTATGGACCATGCTGACTGCATCATGTGCGTGAGCGAACTCACACGGCAGACTGTCATCAACCAGTATCACCAAGATCCCCGCAAGTGTGTGGCTATGCACAACGCAGTCTATCCGCTCGACGAGGAAATCCGCAACATCGTTCCCAACAAGAAGAAGGGCGAGAAGGTGGTGACCTATCTGGGCCGTATCACGATGCAGAAAGGTCCCGAGTACTTTCTGGAAGCCGCAAAGAGAGTTCTTGAACGCAGCCGCAACATACGTTTCTGCTTCGCTGGAAGCGGCGACATGATGAACGCGATGATAGAGCTGGCTGCCAGCTACGGTATTGCCGACCGCTGTCACTTCCCGGGCTTCCAGCGCGGGAAACAGGTCTATGAGTGCTACAAGAACAGCGATGTCTTCGTGATGCCTTCCGTCAGCGAACCGTTCGGCATTGCGCCCCTCGAGGCCATGCAATGCGGCTGTCCCTCAATCATCTCGAAACAGAGCGGCTGCGGCGAGATTCTCTCCAACGTCATCAAGGTCGATTACTGGGACATCGACGCGATGGCCGATGCCATCTACAGCATCTGCCAGTACGATGCGTTGCACGACTATCTGGCAGAAGAGGGCATCAAGGAGGTTGACCGCATCACTTGGGAAAAGGTCGGCCTGCGCATCCGCGAGTGCTACAACCAGCTTACAGGACGTGGCTGGTTCGACAACGGAGATTACCTCAATGCAGTGAAGAATATCAAGTAACGGCCCCCTCCCAGCCTCCCCCACAGGGGAGGAGAAGGGAGAAACACACACATTATAATATAATATATAGAAATCGTAAATGGTAAATGTTTAAATAGTAAATGAAATGATGAAAACTATTTGCTTATACTTCGAGATACATCAGCCTATACATCTCAAGCGCTATCGTTTCTTCGACATCGGTACTGACCACTATTACTATGACGACTACGAGAACGAACGCATCATCACAGAACTGGCAGAGAAGAGCTACAAGCCTGCCATGAAGACAATGCTCGACATGATTGCAGAGAACGGCAAGGCCTTCAAGGTGGCATTCAGCATCAGCGGCGTTTCTTTGGAACTCATTGAACAGTACGCTCCCGAGGTGCTTGAACTCCTCGGTCAACTGGTGGCTACAGGCTGTGTCGAGTTCCTTGCAGAACCTTACAGCCACGGCTTGTCATCGTTGGGCAACACGGAGAACTTCGTCAGCGAGACCAAGCGTCAGGCAAAGAAAATCAAACAGATGTTCGGACAAAACCCGAAGGTCTTCCGCAACAGCTCGCTCATCTACAACGACGAGATTGGTGCGACGGTGGCCGATATGGGCTTCAAGGGCATGATGGTGGAGGGTGCCAAGCACATCCTCGGCTGGAAGAGTCCGCACTACATCTACTCCTGTGCAGAGGATTCTCGCCTTTCGCTGATTCTGCGCGACTACAAGCTCAGCGACGATATCGGTCTTCGCTTCAACGATGCCTCTTGGTCGGAATATCCTCTCATGGCCGACAAATGGCTCAGCTGGGTTGCCAGCCTTTCCGAGGGCGAGAACGTGGTAGGCATCATGATGGAGCTTGCTGCTCTTGGCTACTATCAGCCGCTCAGCAGCCACATCCTCGACTTCTTCCGCGCCCTTCCGAAGCTCGCAAAGGATATGGGCATCCAGTTCGCAACACCTTCCGAAGTGCTTGCCAAGAACAAGCCCGTCAGCCCGCTCGAGGTCACCTATCCCGTCAGCTGGAACGACGAGGAGCGCGACACCAGCAGTATGCTCGGCAACGGCATGCAGCGCGATGCCTTCAACAAACTCTACGACGAGAACATCGTGGGTCGCATCCTGGCCTGTCGCGACCGTCGCATCCAACAGGACTGGGACCGTCTGCAGGCTACCGAGAATTTCCGCTTCATGACGACCAAGAACAATGGCATGGGCAACTATCGCGGCATCTATGACAGCGAATACGACGCCTTTACCAACTACATGAACATCCTGGGCGACTTCCTGAAGCGCGTCAAGGACTTGTTCCCCGATTCCGTCGAGAATGACGAGCTGAACAGCCTCTATACCCAGATTGCCAACATGGGCGAGGAGATCAATGTCAAGGACAATGAGATAAGCCGTCTCCGTGCCCGCCTCAAGAAACTCGGCTCAGAAGAAGAGGCTTCGAAGGAAGAACAGAAAGTCGAGGTTCCAGCAAAGAAGGCTCCAGCAAAGAAGGCTCCAGCAAAGAAGGCCCCAGCAAAGAAAGCTCCTGCAAAGAAAGCTCCTGCAAAGAAAGCTCCAGCCCCCAAGGCCCCAGCTCCAAAGAAAGCCCCAGCTAAAAAGGCAGAGCCAAAAGCAAAGCCCGCTCCAAAGAAAGCTCCCGCAAAGAAAAAGTGAGGGAAACCACTCCAATCCTTAGCATAAGCGGTTCCGACAGCACTGGTCAGTCAGGAATTCAAGCCGACATTCAGACCATAGCTGCCGTGGGCGGCTATGCTGTTACGGCAATAACATGTATAAAGACCCCATCTAACTCACCCATAAGGGGAGATTTGGATGGGGCTGTTGTTCTTGCCCAAGTTTCTTCCATCATCGACAATATCCATCCCAAAGCCATTAAGGTCGGGTTGGTGACGGATAGCGAGACGATTCGCCTTCTGCGGAATGAAGTCATTGCGACCGACAGGCTTGTGGTTGCTCCGGGTATCTTTGATGCTGACGGAAAGCAGATGATTGATGATGAAGCTATCAGGGCAATTGCAGAATATCTTGTCCCAGAGGCTCTCCTTTTGATGCTTCGTTGCAAGGATGCCGAGAAGATGCTGGGCATGTCCATCCAGACCGACGATGACATGGTGGAGGCTGCAAAGCAGCTGTCCGACATGGGAGCCAAGTGGGTGCTGCTTCGCGGCGGTCGTCACACAAAAGGCCGCCTCACCGCCCTACTCCTCGGCCAGGAAAAGAATAATGATCAATGCCCAATGGTCAATGCTCAATGGTTCTCCTCCTACAACACCGAGGGTTGGCAGCGGCACGGTGTTGCCGGAGCGCTTTCTGCCGCCATTACCACACGCCTTGGCTTGGGCGACGATGTACCGACAGCCATCCGCAATGCCCACGACTTCATCCATTCGCAGGTTGTCTATGCCAAAGACACCGATGAGAGGAACCGTCGCAGCATCGACCTCCACAATGCTTTCGTGAGTCTCGTTGCCGAACACTATCGCGAAGCCCACGATGTCTCATTCTACGCCGACAAGCTTTGCATCACTACTCGCTACCTCTCGCAGATTACAGACAAGGCAGTCGGCAAGTCGCCCAAGCAGATTATCGCCGACTACTTGATGAGCGAGGCGAAGAGTTATCTCGAAACGACCCGCCTCACAATACAAGAGATTGCCAACAAACTGGGTTTCTCCTCCCAGGCACTCTTCTGTAAATTCTTCCGTAACCAGGCATCCACCTCCCCCAGCGAATACCGCAGCCGCCAGTAACTTATATCGTGCCATAATTATATATAATGTGTAACACTTGTTGGCTGACTCGCAAGCGGCTTGCAAGAGAGAAAACAAACGTTGGCTAGCTCGCAAGGGGCTTGCAAGAGAGAAAACAAACATTGGCTGGCTCGCAAGCGGCTTGCAAGAGAGAAAACACACGTTGGCTGGCTCGCAAGCGGCTTGCAAGAGAGAAAACATACGTTGGCTGGCTCGCAAGCGGCTTGCAAGAGAGAAAATATCTGTTGGCTGCCTCGCAAGCGGCTTGCAAGAGTAAAAACACTTGTCGGCTGTCTCGCCGAGGTTCGGCAAATGGGAAAACATCTGTCGGCTGGCTCGCCGAGGTTCGGCAAATGGGAAAACATCTGTTGGCTGATTCGCCGAGGTTCGGCAAAAGCAAAAACAACTGTCGGCTGTCTCGCCGAGGTTCGGCAAAAGCAAAAACAACTGTCGGCTGATTCGCGGGGGTCCCGCGAGCGCCCAAGAACTTCCCCCAATAAAAAAGGCGAGCATCACGCTCGCCTTTTGCTATTCATTGGCAATGTCGTCGAGTTACAACGGCCCGGGGGGACCGGGTTAGATGAACTCGAAGAGATTGGTGAAGCCCGTCATGGCAAAGACGCTGTTGATGGCTTCCGATGCACCCTTGATGTACACGTGGCTGCCTTGGGGCTTGGCATTTTTCAGGATCTTGAGGAAGATGCGAAGTCCGCTGGACGAGATATACTCCATCTGGGTGCAATCGAGGATGATGTTATGGCCGGCGCAATCCATCAGGGGAGCTGTTGCCTTCTCGACATCCGGAGCTGCAGCCGTGTCGAGACGACCCTCGAAAGACATCACATAGTCGTTGTTCTCTTCTCTAAATGTGGTATTCATAAATCTGGGATATTAATATAATGGATAAATAATGTTTACGATAATCAGGGCGATGATGAGCAGCACGACGTGCATGCAGATGCCCAGCCGGGCAAAGTCGGTGAACCGGAAGGAACCGGGGCCGTAGATGAGCATGTGGGTGCCACTGCCTATGGGCGAGGCAAAACTGAAGGTGACGCAGAGCATGAGGGACATGACGAAGGGCATCGGGTTGCACCCCAACAGCTCGGCCTGCTGATACATGATGGGGAAGAAGATGGCGCTGGCTCCCACATCGGTGACAAATTCGCTGACGAGCGATGCCAGCAGACACATCACGCCCATGACGATATAGGGATTGCTGCCGCACAACTGCTGCACGTGGGTGGCGATGTTCTCGGCAATACCTGTCTTGGTGATGGCCACGGAGAAGACCACCGTCGAGCCCAGGACGAGCAGCAGTTCCCATTCGATGTACTTGGTGACCTCCGTGATGCGGCAGCATCCGACAACCAACATCAGTCCGGCGGCCAGCATGGTGGTGGCCATGAGGGGCAGGACGTGGAAAGAGGAGATGATGAACATGAAAATGAGGATGAGGGCCGAAGTGATGGTCTTCGGGCCCAGCTGGGGCACGAAATGACTGTCGAAAAATGTGAGCTCGCGACGGGTCTCGAGCTCAAACTGCACCTCGCCTTTCGGGGGACACTCCAGGAGCAGAGTGTCGCCAGCCTGTATCTGTATCTCGCGAGGCTGTCCCTCGACACGATGTCCCTGACGCGCCACAGCCACGAGTGCCGCGTTGTGCTTCTGCTCGAAGTCGCACTGCGTCATGGAGATGCCGATGAGGTCACTGCCGAAGGTGACGTATGCAGTACGCATCCGGCGTTTGGTGTCAATATCATTGATGCTCCACACGTGGTGGTCGGCAGCAGCCAGGCCGTGGGTGCGTTTCAGCTCCAGAATCTCGTTAATCTGTCCGGCATAGATGAGCCGGTCGCCCCCCAGAATCCACTCGTCCTTGGGCACAGGCATGATGATTTCGCGGTCGAAACGCACAATCTCTACCAGCGAGCCGCCCTTGACGTCATACAGACCGGCTTCGGATACGGATTCTCCCACAGCGGGGTTATCGGTGGGCACAAGCAGTTCCACGGTGTAGTCGCTGGTGGTTTCGAACGACTGCTCGGCAGACTCGCGCGAGGGAATGAACCGCTGCAGCAGCATGACCATCGCCACGCCCACAATGGTGAGAATGACTCCAGGCAACAAGGGCTCGAAAACATTGAGCGACTGGCCGGTCTGATTCAGATAGAGGCCCGCAATCACCAAGTTCGACGAATTGCCCAGCAATGTGCACATGCCGCCCAGGGAAGCGGCGTAGCTCAGCGGCAGCAAGAGCTTGGAAGGAGCGATATTCAGCTTGCGCGACCAGATTTTCACCGCATCTATGAGCAGTAGTACCACATTCACAGAATTCAGCAAGGCTGCCATAATGCTGGTTGGCACCATCAGGCGCAGCAAGGCACTATTGTAGTCCTTGGGGTCGCCAAGCACGTTCTTGGAGAGCCAATAGAGCACACCGGTATGCAGAAGTCCGGCTATGATAATGGCGAAAGCAGCATGAATCACAACAGGTTCACTGCCGAAGCCGGCCATCCCCTCCTCTTCGGTGACAACTCCCGTAACCAGCAGTACGGTAAGGGCACTCAGGAAAGCAACCTCGGCAGGGATGCGGTATCGCGACATCACGATGAAGATGCCTATGAGTGTCAGTATGGTAATCCAGGCGTTGACGCTGAAGCCCAATATTATTTGATCGAAGAACATATCCTATAGTTTCTTAATAAGCTTAAGGACGTTGCGTCCATCAATATACTCGTAGTTAATACTGTCCATAATCTGGCGGATAAGGTGAATGCCAAGCCCGCCAATGCCACGTTCCTCGGCCGAGAGGGTGGTATCGACCTCCTCCTTGGATGTGGGATCGAATGGCTTGCCGTTGTCGCTGATGGCAAAAATCAGGCCCTCGTCGCTGATAGTAGCATCGACACTCACCGCGCCCTTGGCACCCTCCGGATAGGCATAGTTCATGACATTGACGACAGCCTCCTCTATGGCGAGGTTCATTTTCATACACGTTTCCATGTCGAAGCCGGCTGCCTCGCACACGATATCGACAAATTCGGCCAGTTCGGGAACCGACTGCACATCGTTGGGCAGGGTAATACTGCGCTGATAGCGAACGTCGGACTGATAGTGTTTATATTGCAGTGCCAGCATGGTCAGGTCGTCGCTCTGTTCTGCCTCTCCCACAAACTGGTGCACGGCCTCGGTCATAGCTCCGATAAGCTGCTGTGGCGCATTCGACGATTGATGTATCACATCAAAAATACGTTGTTCCTGGAACTGATCGTGCTCAATGTTCTCGGCTTCCGTCAGTCCGTCGGTATAGAGGAAGATGGTGGTCCCGGGATCGATGGTCGCCTCCTGGAGGGTGTATTTCCAACCGCCCATAACGCCTATGGGAACGTTCGGGTCACAGGGCAACAGTCCGGCTCCGCTACCTATTAATATAGGCACATCGTGACCGGCATTGCAATAGCGCAAGCGACCCGTCAGCATATCGAGCACCCCGACGAAAAGCGTCACAAACATCATCGAATCGTTGGTCTCGACCATTGTATCGTTCAACACGGAGACAATACGGTTGGGGACTGTCTCATGAGTGGCTATAGTACGGAACTGAGCACGCGTAACCGCCATAACCAGCGCAGCAGGAACGCCCTTGCCGGAAACATCGCCAATACAGAAGAACAACTTTTCGTCGCGAATGAAGAAGTCGAAGAGGTCGCCGCCCACTTCTTTGGCAGAGTCAAGCTGTCCGAAGATGTCGATATCGTCTCGTTCAGGATAAGGCGGATAGACCTTGGGGAGCATAGACATCTGTATGTTCTTTGCCACCTGCAGTTCGCTTTCCATCGTCGCCTTCTCGGCCGTTGTCTTCTTCAGCTCATCAATATACTGGACAAGTGAATGCTGCATGTTCCCGAAAGAGTTAGACAACTGGCCGATTTCATCTGTGCGCTGGAAATTGGGAAGCTGGGCATCGAAATGTCCTGATGCAATGGTTTCCGCTTCGGTTGCAAGTTGTCTCAGAGGCCTCAACTCATGCGTGATGATTTGGATAAAAATGCAGAGCATCAGCAGCAGGCCTATAATGACGATGGTCATAATAGCACGGTGCAGGCGATTGATGCCGCTGAAGATGTCGTCCTCAGGACAGACGATGGCCATGCTCCAGCCCGTTTGGGCGAGGGGCTTGTAGAAGACGTAGCATTTCTTGCCATCCACATCCATCTGCTTCATTCCTTCCTCGCCACGTTGCATGGCATGGCCTAAAGCAACCTTGGCTGTATCGGGGTTTTCCATAGACTCGGTGAAGATGGTCTGATAGAGGAGCTTTGTCGAGTCGGGGTGAACGAAGTAGGTGCCGCCACGCCCAATCATGATGCTGTAGGAATTGGGATATGGCTTCACGGCCGATATGGTAGCGGACAACCAGTCCAGAGAGATGTCGGTGGCAATAGTGCCAAAGAAGTGCCCATCCTTGTCCTTGAGGGGACGACAGTAGGAGGCGACTATACTCTCGGAGTAGAATCCATTCTCATCTTCATCAAGATAAGGTTCCGTCCAGCCGGGACGGTCGAGCAGATGGCACTGCTGATACCAGTCCATGTAGAAGTACTCGTACTGGCTGTTGCCTTCCTGTTTGGAAAAGATAGTGTCGCCTTCCCGGTACGAGTAGGCTGAGAAGTAGCGCCCTTGTTCCTTGAAATGATAGGGCTCGAAGGCTATGGAGCAACCGTTCAGGTCTGGATTGTGACGCAGGATGCCCTCGCTATATACAAACATCGAGTCGGCCTTGTCGGGATGTCGCTTGACGAGCCATTCGGTCATGATGGTGGCCACTTCGGCCCGGTTCATGATGGCCGAGACACGCATTGAAGTGTTGTCCAGAATCTGAGTAGCACGATTGACGGACTCCTGATGGACGGCCTCGCGAGCCTGATAGAACAGGAATCCCAAAGCATTAATGAATATGAGGGCGGCAAACAACACCACCCACAGGCTGACCCTGACGGATAGCTTTCGGCGAATAAAATCGATAATCGTATTCATAGGTCCTCCATTATTCATTCAGTTGAACGTCGGCCTTCATCCGTCAGTTCTTCATACGTTATTTCCCGACTAAGCATATCGTTCTCCAACAGCAGGCGGTTAGCCAGCTGCACCATATCGGGACGCAGGCGGAACTCCTGCTTCTTTGACTCACGGTCCATCTGCAAACGCAAAATCTCCGCCAGCATCAGTTTCTGCATCACACGGTTGGTGGCTATGTGATACTTATTCACATACTGCATGACGATATCCAACGCCTCGTCGGGATGCTGGGCAGCCCACTCCCACCCCTTTTTGCTGGCTTGGGCGAAACGGCGGGCCTGTTCGCGGTGTTTCAGATAATAGTTACGGTTCATATAGACGCCATCCTCCTGCACATTGTAACCATGGTCGCAAAAGCGGTACGTCGTCTTTTCGTTTACCTCCATACCGGCCTGAATCAACTGGTAATACTCATTATAGCTCATAGCCAGTGTGGCATCGAGCGCCCCGGTTACAAACAGGTTGACATTTTCGGCAAACGGCACCCATTGGTAGTTTAACTGTTCCTTATTCGCCATACACATAGCCAATTCGCCAAAACCTGCACACCAGATGCCTACGCGAGCGCCCTTCTGAGTCAACGGGTCTTTGCCGTGAGCCGAGACGATGACTGTTGCATTGTTCATTGACGTCTGTAGGATGTTCACAAGGGGAAAACCTCCATCTATCGTCTGCATGGCCTGGCAAAGTTGCAACGTTGTAGCATGACACTCGTTATTGCGCAGGCGACTCATAGCCGGTTGTGTGGACGAAGGATGCTCAATCCTCACATTCACGCCCGCCTCGCGGTAGAATCCCTTGACCATAGCCACATAGTAGCCTGCAAACTGGGCCTGAGCCATCCACTGTGGTGTAAACACAAGGGTATCGTCCGAAGCCTGCTTTTTCTGTGCTGTCTTCGACACAGAGGATTCCGCCGCTACAACGGCGCCTTGGTGCCAAAGCATCCAAGAACAAAGCAGGATGGTAATCACCCCTCGAATGATTCTTATCATAGACACATTATTTATCATAGGAAGCATCGTTCATGCGCAAATATGAGGCCAAAGGTACGGATAATTGAGAATAATACAAAAAAAAATATTGTTTTTGTTGCGTATACTGGCAATGGCGATACATATTTCCCCATAGCATGACTATTCTGTACGATAATATTTACCATCTCGGAGTATATCTTTACCAAATGGGAACGGATGATTGTCCGTTCCTTTTTGTTGGCGTACCTTTGCGCCAGTTTTACCAAAATTCAGAACAAAATGGAAGACAGGACAATTCTTAACCGCCAGCTGGCTCAGATGCTGAAAGGCGGAGTGATTATGGACGTGACAACCCCTGAACAGGCGCGGATTGCTGAGGCAGCCGGCGCTTGTGCAGTAATGGCTCTGGAGCGCATTCCGGCCGATATCCGCGCTGCCGGAGGTGTGAGCCGCATGAGCGACCCGAAAATGATAAAGGGCATTCAGCAGGCCGTCAGCATTCCCGTGATGGCGAAATGCCGTATCGGTCATTTCGCAGAAGCGCAGATACTCGAAGCCATCGAGATTGACTACATCGATGAGAGCGAGGTGCTCTCACCTGCAGATGACATCTACCACATCGACAAGCGCAAATTCAAAGTGCCTTTCGTCTGCGGAGCAAAAGACTTGGGCGAGGCGCTGCGCCGCATCAACGAGGGTGCCACAATGATTCGCACAAAGGGCGAACCAGGAACCGGCGACATCATACAAGCCGTCCGCCACATGCGCCTGATGCAGAGCGAGATCCGCCGACTCGTAGGCATGGCAGAAGATGAGCTCTACGAGGCAGCCAAGCAGCTTCGCGTGCCCTACGATTTGGTACAGTATGTCCACGAGAACGGCAAGCTGCCCGTGGTGAACTTCGCTGCCGGAGGTGTGGCAACACCTGCCGATGCGGCCCTGATGATGCAGCTCGGCGCGGAAGGCGTGTTCGTCGGTAGCGGCATCTTCAAGAGCGGCAACCCCGAGAAGCGTGCCCAGGCCATCGTGAAGGCCGTGACGAACTATAACAATCCTGCCATCCTTGCAGAACTCAGCGAAGACCTGGGCGAAGCAATGGTAGGCATCAATGAGAGTGAAATAGAGCTGTTAATGGCGGAGAGAGGGAAGTAGATGATAGCCATATTAGCTTTACAAGGAGCATTTGCAGAGCATGAGCTGATGCTCCAGCGACTTGGCGCAGAGACAAGACTTATTCGTAATCTTGAGGATTGGAATAAGACACTCCCCCTAAAGGGAGTTGGGAGGTCCGGTCTCGTTATCCCCGGTGGTGAAAGCACCTCTATGATGCGGATTATGAAGGATGAAGGGCTCTTTGAACCCATTCGGGAAGCCATCCTTGGCGGGTTGCCCGTCCTGGGCACTTGCGCTGGCCTCATCATGCTCGACAGGAACCACCTCGGCGTGATGGATATCCTCGCCAAGCGCAACGCCTATGGCAGGCAGTTGGGGAGCTTCAACGCAGAAGAGGAGTTCAAGGGCATCGGCAATGTGCCCATGACCTTCATCCGTGCTCCGTATATCGAAGAGGCTGGTCCTGATGTTGAAATCCTTGCAACTGTCGATGGCAAAATCGTCGCAGCCCGACAAGCTAACACGCTCGTCACGGCTTTTCATCCAGAACTGACAGACGACACTCGCATCCACGAGCTATTCCTGTCAATGCTCTAAACGCGTTCTATTTTTTGCGTTTGCAGGCTTTTTTGTCAGCGTCAACTCAAGGGTACCGCCATTTACAACATCGGCAAACTTGATGCCACCTGCTGTGCTTTCCTCACCGTTGATGGTCTTAGAGGGCTGCAAGTAGATGTTCTTCATCCGCCATTGATTATTTACCATTGACCACTCACAATTCTTGGTTGTGATGACAAACTCATTGCCCTTAAAGTAATCGCGATTAAGTTTGATGGTGACTTTGTCGAAAAGAGGACTGCCGATAGAGAAAACAGGGTCGGGAGAGGTCAGACCATCGACGGCAAAGAGTCCGATAGACGACATCACATACCAGGAACCTAACTGGCCCTGATCCTCGTCCTGTCCGTAGCCATAGCCGTGTATCCCATCGGTGCCGTAAAACTCGTCGCAGATGGCACGTACCCACTTCTGCGAAAGGTCGGGACGCCCGCTGTGATTGAATAGCCAAGAGATGTGGAGGCAGGGCTGGTTGCCCTGATTGTAGTAGGTACGCAAGCCTGCAAAGGCATCAATTTCCTTGCCACCAGAGAATATCTGTGGCTGTGAGGCTGCGAAGATTCCGTCCAGTCGCTTGTTGAACTCATCCACGCCCACTTTATCAATTAACTCTTCGGGTGTATGGGGCACATAGAAAGTGTATTGAACGGCATTGCCTTCCTGGAAACCACGCCAAACCTGCATGGGGTCGAAGTTGGCAATGTACTCGCCATTCTTGAGACGCGGGTGCATGTAACCAGTCTTCTCGTCGAAGATGCGTTCCCAACCGCGAGACATCCACATCAGCTTATCAAGGTATTCCGTCTTGCCAAGGCTCTTCGCAAGCATCGCTGTGGCGTAGGCAGAGAAAGAGTACTCGAGTGTATGCGACCCTGAGAAGTAGAAGTCCTCGCCGCGCTCGCCTAAGTTCTTGTGAGGCGCATAACCCAGCTCCACAAAATCGGCCGTATCGTCCTTGCCTGCACCTTCAGGACGGTTCTCACCATCCATCTCGTTCTTCAGGCAAGCCTCGTATGCGAGTTCAAGGTCGAAGTCACGAATGCCGCACTGATAGGCTGCATCAATCATCAGCGGCAGTTGATTAGTTCCCACACCGGACACATACTTTGAGTTGGCAAGACCGTCAGCCAACCAGCCGCAATCCTTGTATTCCTGGAGCGTCGAGGAGACAAACTCCGAAAGATGATCGGGATAAGCCAACGCCCAAAGTTGCGTCAGGTTCCATTGTCCACCCCACATAGCATCGGTATTGAACATGCGGAACCTCGGCTTTCCATTATCCATCGGGATCTGACCGATAGTGCCGTCGTGCTTGGGATAGGCGCCATTCACATCGCTCATCACACCCCGACCAAGCAGACCGTGATAGAGACCCGAATAGAATTTCTTCAGGTCGTCTTCGTTCTTCCCTTCCACCACGATGCGTCCGAGAGCTTCTTCCCATGCTTTCTGCGAAGCTGCCTTAGCCTCGTCGAAACTAACACCTGTTGCTTCTGCCTTGAGGTTGATGCGGGCATTCTGCACAGAAGTATAGGAGATGGCAACCTTGACGGTAATCTGCTCGTCCTCTTGGGTGTTGAAACTAAGATAGGCACCTGCGCCGATGCCGTGTGCATAAGTTTCCTTCTCGCGAATATTATTGCCGTTGAAGACACCGCAAGACACAGCCTTCTTGTCTAGTACAGCGGAGAAATAGATGCGTTGGTCGGCTCCTGGCTGATATTTCTTGATGTATTCGGGACGTGTCACTACCCAACCCTCTACGGAACCGTCTTCGTTAATCCACACTTCGGAGTCCTTCACCTTACCGCTCTCTCCCTGCTGATGACCGATATCGAAGATGAGGTGTGCCATTCGTGTCTCGGGATATGTGAAACGCAGAAAAGCGACACGTTCGGTAGCCGTCACTTCGGCATTGATGTCATAGTCTTTAAGTAAGACCTGATAATAGCCTGCCGTCGCAAACTCCTCCTCATGTATAAAGGATGACCTGTAGCCGAGAGCCGAGGGGCCGTTGGGATCGCCCGGAGTGGTAATCAACAGGCCTGTGGAAGGAGCAACCGTGATGCCGCCAACCTGGAACTCATGGGTGCAGACGAAGCCCTCGATGGATTTGTCGCGATAGTCATAACCAGTAGCCTGCCAACCGTCGGCATTGCCCAAGGAACCATTGGTTGAAGGACCGGGCTTGGCCATACCAAAGGGCATAGAGCCTGGAGCAAAGTGGAAAGCGCGGCAATGAGCCGTACCGATGCGAGGTTCTACATAGCTGACAAGAGACTGTGAGGTCTGTGCAAAGGAAGCAAATGTGCATGCCCAGAAGGATGCAAGAAGCAGATTACGTTTCATAGAAGAATAGGACTGGTTATCTTTATTTCATAAACTTACGAATTAAACACTTTGCGCAATCCGACCGATGCAGCAACTGATAGATGCTCAGAGCAGACGCAACGACAAAGGCAATACCGCCTGCCGTGTACTTTTCCTCTGCGGAAGGAGAAACGAGGAAGCAGTACTCGACAGCTACAAGCAGACAGGCGAGCTGTCCGAGGCAGAACAGCAATGTACTTCTACGGAACACAAAACCATAGCGGAAATGGCAATAAAGGAAATAAATCACCACATCATACAGGGCTCCGACAGACATTGCAATGCCTGCTCCGACAAGTCCAAACGAGTTATAACACCACCAAATGAGAAGTCCGAAGAAGACGTCATAGCAAACCTCCAGCACCAGATACGCAATACTATGACCTTTGGCAAGGATGCTATATCCCATTGGCAACGCCAAACAACGCAGGAAAGGATAGAAGACAGAAAGCGTCGCCATACCTGTGACAACCAAAAACTCCTCCTCGTAAAGCATTTCCAGCACAAAAGGCATGAACACGACTAACAGAATGAGCAAAGGTGTGAGGATAAGCGCACAGACATCTATCTGCTGGTTGATAGTGTCATTCATTCGCTGTTTGTCGTTGCTGACAGACGAAAGCCTGGGGAAGTAATCAGACTCCAACGCGAGGAAAACGAGTCCCGCATAACCGAACATCAGGGCCCAACCTGCATTGTAATGCCCCAGTTCATCCATTGTATGATGGGCAAGAATGATGGCTGGGATAACCATCTGCAAGCAGGAATTGGCAACTCCCGCCAACACATACGGAATACCGACCTTGATGAGCGGCAAGCCCTCGATGAAAGTCGTATGCGAAAACGGCCGGACCTTGTAGGACACTAAACGGAGAGAGAAGAAGAAGTGCACCACAGCCGACAGAAAACCACAGGCAATCAGTCCTATAAGGATGCCTCGAATACCCAGCAAATAGTACATCGGAATAGTGCAGAGCAATGTTCCGAGAGCCAATATCGTCTCTATGACTGCCACCTTCCGTACCTGTCGCAAACCTTTCAGAATGGCGCATTCACCCTCGGCAATGATGTTGCTCACTGCCACAAGCGAAGTGAGCATTACAACAGGCCAGCGGTGCCAATCGTGTTCGAAGAAAAAATAGCTGATGATGGGCGAGAAGAAAAGACAGATAAAGACAGAAAGAAGAGCCGACCATAGCACCCAAGTGCGAATGACCATCACCTGATGTGCTATCTGTTCCGCAGTGCCATCCTCGAACAACTCACTTGTCTGTCGTGTGGCATTCAGAGGAATGCCCATATTACTGGCTTTATTAAGGAACTCTGAAACAGCACTGTAGGCAGAGATAAGCCCCATGCCCCAACCGCCAAGAATGTAAGCAGTAAGCTTAACACGAGCCACACTGACAAGCATCTTCAATCCCTGTACACCGCCAAAAATACCTGTGTACTTCAACACATGGTCATAAGAAGTGTCATTCGTCTCGGGATTATGCAGGTTTTTGAGTTCGTCCATCGCTTACAGAACATTTGGGCTGCAAAGATACAAAGAAATTAAGAAT
>JAFZPZ010000076.1 GCA_017552435.1 Bacteroidaceae bacterium | reverse complement strand
CATCATCAAAAATGGCCATACGCATCATCAAAATAAATCATACGTATCATTGAATCGAATCATACGTATGATTGAGGCAATTCATACGTATCATCGGAGCAAATCATACGTATCATCCAAAACAGGGATACGCATGACGCTTAATAACCATATTCATTAACCTTTTAAAACCTTACGACAATGATTAGTTTAATCAAGAAAAAGGGTATCAACCCTCAGGACAAGTCTACACTTTATTTCCCGCAGTGGACTCGTGTGTCAACCATCACTGAGACTCAGCTGGCCAAGCGTATGGCTCGCGGAAGCACATTCTCCGTCGGCGAAATCAACGGCGTGTTTGCCGATTTCCCGCAGAGCATCATCGACGAACTGCTGAATGGCAATGCCGTCCACATCGATGGGCTGGGCACTTTCAAACTGAAAGTGAGCGGCAAGAGCCAGAAGGAGAAGAAGGACGTGACAAGTGCCGGCGCCACTATTACTGTAATCTTCGACCCTGCAGCCGAACTGACCAGCCGCCTGAACGATGAGAAGGAGTTTCGTTTCGTGGAGGTTCCCACCACCGAGGGCCAGCAGGATGCCGACGAGGGTGGCGATGTTCCCGGTGGTGACACCCCTGGTGGTGACACTCCCGGAGGTGAAGAACCAGGAGGAGATTCCGGCGATAACGGTGATAACGGTGGCGGCAATGGCCCCATCGGAGACGCAGAGTAGGACCCCCCGACCCCCTTTAGGGGGAGGAACATGATCGGCTGGGCTCGTATCGCGATGATGCGGGCCTGGCTTTTTTCTGTATGCTATCTTCTTGCTGCCGTTATATGACCTGAAACAGACGTTTAATTCTGTATGATTTGAAAGATTTCTCGGCGCGAGGCGATGAATCTCAGGAAAAATGTGTATCTTCGCGGCGTAAATCCAAACAAAACAAATAAATAAGCTATTATGAAAAGAATGTTTCAATTGGTGATTGCCGCTACCATTATCTGTGGCGCAACGGTGCTGACTTCGTGCAGCAACAACGACGAAGAGTCGGGAACACCCGACCTCAAAGTGGCCGAGAAGATTATCGGGAAATGGATCGTGGCTGACATCGGCGGCAAGCCGGTGATGACCAACGACAAGTCCGTTTACACCTTCGTCTCCTCCACAAAAGCCTATATGAGCGTCTCCATCAACCCGCGTCAAGGCGAGGAAGCCGTGTGGAACGAGCAGAAAGAACTTGATGTCGCCATCAGCGGCAACAAGATGACCCTCACCAACCGCCCCGACGCGCAAACGACGATGGTCGAAGAGTTCAACTTCACCGCCATCGACGACAAAGAGTTCACGGCGAACCACAAGATAACCGTGACGACCGGCGGCAATGTTGCGCTCACCAATGAAGGTGTCATCCACTTCACAAAGGTCACCTCCGACTTCTCCGCAGCCATCATCGGCACATGGCAGGGCCGCTGCACCAGCGAGGGCTCGGTGTACGACGACGGACAGGAGCACAGATGGCAGTTCCACGCCGACGGCAGATATGTCTATTACGCCAAGGACGGAGACGGCAACTGGATGCCATACAACGATGAGGTCAGCCAGTACTTCGTGGACGGCAGCCTGTTCTGCTCACGCTGGGGGAACGGCGGCGTGTACAACCGCGAATGGTGGGAAATCAGCATCGCCAACGGCAAAATGAACTGGACCGCCCTCCGCGCCAACGAAGACGGCTCCACCTTCACCGCCACATTCGAAATGACAAAGGTGAATTGACTGGGGCACAAACTAAATCCAGGCTTCTATCGCGTCTTCCCGGACGCGGAACTTCACCTCTTTGCCAGCAAATGGCATCACATAGACGCGGTCGGGGTCGTCGTGATAGTGCGGCCGCGGGTCGGAACGGAGTATCTCCCGAAGCGCATCGAGATGCGGAGCATCGAAAGCTTCAAGAATTGATAATTGAAAATTGACAACTGACAATTCTTCTCCCACATTCTGGGGATCTAAGCTTCCATTTGCGTCTGGATGACTGTCGGTGAAGGGCAGGTAGGGTTTGATGTCGAAGATGGGGGTGCCGTCCATGAGGTCGGCGCCCTCAACTTCTATTATGGGGCCTTCCGAAGTGTGCAAGTCGATGCCAATAATGCGCACGGAAGAGAGGCCGATGTTATTGGGACGGAAAGGGCTGCGTGTGGCCCAGACGCCCATGCGCCGGTTGCCGCCCAGACGCGGCGGACGCACTGTGGGGCGCCACTTGCCACCCTCGCGCCGTGCCTCGCTGAAGTCCCACAGCAGCCAGATATGGCTGAAGCCCTCCAGGCCGCGCAGGGCCTCGGGGTCGCGATACTCGGGCTCGAAGACAATCCTGCCCTTCAGTCCCCGGACCAGTCCGCTCTGCCGCGGCACACCAAACTTGGTGGGGAAATCGGTCCTTATTGTCGCTATTGCGACCAAATTATAATTCATAATCTATTTCAATTATCAATTCCTCCCCCTAAAGGGGGCGACTGGGGTCTTTAGAGCAATGACTGGATGTCATTGCGGCCCCACAAAGGGGAGCGACTACCCAGTCGCGACGGGGGTCGGGGGGTCCGCCCTGAATTCTCTATAGTACAGCAGTCCCGCTGTGGTGAGGCCAAAGGGGAATGCCATCCAGATGCCGACGAGCCCCCAATGGCAGACGAAGCCGAAGAGATAGCCCAGCGGCAACGAGATGACGATGTAGGCCACGAAGGCTATCCACACCATCGCCTTCACCCGGGCCATACCACGAAGGGCATTGGCGTAGGTACATTGCAAGGCATCGCCGACTTGATAGAAGAGGAAAGGCACCGTGACCATAGCCACCAACGCCGCCACCTCGGTGCTGTCGGTGAAGAGCAGGCCAATCTCACTACGCATCAGCAGCACGGGAACCGACAGGCAGAGGCCGATGAGCCAGCACAGATGGAGCCCAGCAGAAGCGACACGCCGTGTCTGTTCCACCTCGCCCGCTCCGCGATAATAGCTCACCCTGACCGCCACCGCAGCCGACATGCCATAGTAGAGCATGAAGAAGAGCTGACCAATGACAATCATTATCTGATGTGCCGCCAAGGCCGTCGAACCGAGCCACCCCACATAGATGGCACTGAGGCTGAACGAAGCGGCCTCCATGCCGAGCTGCAGGGCAACGGGCCACCCCAGGCGATGCAGTTCGCGCTGGTCAGCGTGGGTGATATGGCTGTCCGGGAAGTCCCTTCTATACAAATCGTATCGCCTGGTAAAATGGAACACGCTTGCCATCAATAGCAATTGCAAAAGACGGCTGAACAGCGTGGCAAGGCCGGCACCCAATAGTCCCATCTCCGGGAATCCGCAATGGCCGAAGATGAGCACCCAGTTGCCAAAGATATTCAAGATGTTGCCAACCAGCATTATCCACATAGGCATGGCCGTATCCTGTATGCCGTCGCTGAACTGCTTGTAGGCATTGAACGCCATCAGCGGCAGCAGACTCAGCAAGATGGTCAGCAGATAGGGCCTCATCAGCGGCAACAGTTCCTGTGGCAGTCCGAGCCAAGGCAACGACACCGTCAGAAGCCCTGCCAGGAACATCAGCAGCAAACCGACTGCACAGCAGGCAAAGAGTCCGTTCTTCAGTTTGCCGGCAATGGCATGCACCCTACCCTCTCCCAACAAGGCCCCCACAACAGGTGTGAGTCCGTAGGAGAAGCCCATGCCGCCGATGATAAGCAGCCCCAGGATGTTGTTCACGAAGCCGGCAGCAGCCAGTTCATTCGTGCCATAATGCCCTACCATAAGCGTATCGGCAAGCCCCATTATGATGGTGCTCATCTGGCCCATCATAATCGGCATGCCGATACGCAGCAGGTCGGTATAGTGAGATAATCTTATGCGAACCACTTCACGTAGCAGAAGTCCTGACGGTGAGGCAGGTTCTCGTTCTTCGGGTACATACGGTAGCAAACCTTGAAACTGCCTGCATTGTCCATGCTATGGGAGACAGTGAAGGTATATCTGTTACCCTCGCGGCCCTTCAAGGAGAAGGGAGCAACCTGGTAGATGTGATCCGTGCCGTCCTTGTCGGTAACGAGTGTAACAAGCTCCAGTCCTATTGCATTGTCCAGACCGACCTCATCGATGACAACCTCCACATTATACTTCTTACCGGCCTCGATGTTGCCGGTTGAAACCTCCTCGCACTTGTTGATACTAACCACATGGATGGCATCCCAGCGCTCAGCGACAGCCTCCTTCCAGAGGGCAATCTCCTGAGCAAGCCGGCAGTTGTTGGCCTGCAAGCGTTTCGAGCGGTCGCGCAACTTGTTATAGAACTTGCTGTAGTAATCGTCGAGCTGGCGCTTCATCGTATAATGAGGAGCTATCTGTGCAATGCTGTTCTTTATTACCTTCACCCAATCGGGGCTGAAGCCCTTGGCATTGCGGGCATAGTAGAGAGGCATGATTTCGTTTTCGAGCAGCGAATAGATGGTTGCTGCATCGAGCGCATCCTGATGCTCCTGATTCTGATAGGTACGCTTCTCGGTAAGTGCCCATCCGGCACCCTCGCGATAGCCTTCGAGCCACCAACCGTCCTTGACGGACAGGTTCACAACACCGTTCATCAGTGCCTTCTCGCCACTGGTACCACTGGCCTCGAGAGGACGTGTGGGAGTGTTCATCCAGATATCGACACCGCTGACAAGGCGGCGAGCCAGCTGCATGTCATAGTTCTCGAGGAAGATAATCTTGCCCAGGAACTCGGGACGCTGGCTTATCTCGTATATCTTCTTGATAAGTCCCTGGCCTGCACCGTCGGCAGGATGAGCCTTACCGGTGTAGAGGAACTGAACGGGGTAGTCGGGATTGTTGACAATCCGGGAGAGGCGCTCCAGGTCTGTGAAGAGCAAGTGGGCGCGTTTGTAGGTGGCAAAGCGGCGTCCGAAGCCGATGAGCAGGGCATTGGGATTGATCTTGTCCATGAGACTGACCACACGGCTGGGATCGCCCTGGTTCTTCAGCCAGTTCTCACGGAACTGTTCACGAATGTAGTCCACTAGCTTGGTCTTCAGTGCCATACGGGTCTTCCAAACCTCCTCGTCGCTGACGTTGTAGATGGCTTCCCAGATCTTCTGGTTCGACTGGTCGCTGAGGTGGCTTGCATCGAAGTGCTTAGCATAAAGTTTGCGCCACTCGTTGGCACACCAGGTGGGGAAATGCACGCCGTTTGTGACGTAACCCACATGGCTCTCCTCGGGATAATAGCCGCTCCAAATGCCGGCAAACATCTTCTTACTGACCTCGCCGTGCAGCCAGCTTACGCCGTTCACTTCCTGCGAGGTGTTGCAGGCAAAGGTGGACATGCAGAAGCGCTCGCTCTTGTCCTCGGGGTTCATGCGGCCCATGCCGATAAACTCGTCCCAGCTGATGCCAAGCATCTGGGGATAACCGCTCATGTATTTGCCGAAGAGTTCCGCATCGAAGTAGTCGTGACCGGCTGGCACGGGAGTATGTACGGTGTAGAGCGAGGAGGCACGCACCAGCTCGAGAGCCTGTGTGAAGCCCATACCGCTGCGCACATAGTCAACGAGACGCTGAACATTGCAAAGGGCTGCATGGCCTTCGTTGCAGTGATAGACATCCTTCTTGATGCCCAGTTTCTGCAGGGTCAGGACGCCACCGATGCCGAGCAGAATCTCCTGCTTCAGACGGTTCTCCCAGTCGCCGCCATAGAGGGCATGAGTGATGCTACGGTCGAACTGCGAGTTCATATCGTTGTCGGTATCAAGCAGATACAGTTTGATACGGCCCACGTTGACACGCCACACATAGGCATGTACGAAGTAGTCCATATAAGGCACATCAACCACCATGGGGGTGCCGTCCTCGTTCAGCTGCTGTTCGATAGGCAGTGAAGCGAAGTTCTGAGCCTCGTAGTTGGCAATCTGTTGCCCATCCATGCTCAGCGTCTGCGTGAAATAGCCATAGCGATAGAGGAAACCCACGGCACACATATCAACATTGGAGTCGCTGGCCTCCTTGAGGTAGTCACCGGCCAGGATGCCCAGACCGCCGCTGTATATCTTCAGCACCTGATTCAGACCGTACTCCATGCAGAGATAGGCCACACTGGCGCGTTTCTTGTCGGGCTCGACATCCATATATGCGCGGAACTGCTTATAAACGTCGTCCATCTTCTTCAGGACAGCCTTGTCCTTGGTGAGCTTCTCCATCTTCTCGAAACTGAGACGCTCCAACAGAAGCACCGGGTTCTGGCCGCACTCATCAAAAAGCTTCTCGTCGAGACTACGGAAAAGGCTGCGGGCGTCGTGGTTCCATGCCCACCACATATTGCGGGCAAGTTCTTCCAGTTTGCTGAGTTCTGCGGGCACACTGCCTTTGACTATGACAGGTTTCCAGCAGGGTTGATTTGTATTACTTGCTTTAATTTTCATAAATAATAAATTATAGGGCCTATAAGGCCAATAAGGCTTATGGGCCTTAGGCCAATAGGCTTATTATGTTTATGTGTTTATTTTCTCTCTTTTGCTTTGCGAAGCGCTATATCATAAGCTTCGTAGTAGTACTTGATGAAATGCTTCCATAGGGCCTGCTCTGCCAACTTGGCGGCGTTGCGACGAACCTTGTCTGCGGTCTTCTTGTCGAAAGCAGCATAGCGAGTGATGGTGGCACTGAGTTGCTCAGCAACATCCTGTGCGTTATAGTCGTTGCGGGCAATGACCTCCACGCCGTCCTCGAGCTTGCTGTCGTGACCCACGCTGGTACAAGCCCACACACCAAAGCCGCTGAGAGAAGTGGTGATGCAGGGAACATGGAAAGCGATTGCCTCGAGCGGCGTATAGCCCCAAGGCTCATAGTAAGAAGGATAGGCTGCCAGGTCGTCACCGATGAGCATGTCGTAGTAGGACATCTGGAAAATGCCGTCGTTCCCATCCAGATAGCAGGGAACGAAGATAACCTTCACGCGGCTGTGCACATCGTTCTTCATACCATGAGAACGCAGGAAATTGAGCACAGGATCGTTCCAGGGTTCATGCAGGTTATGGGTAATAAAGGGATCGGACAACGGCTCGGTATATGTGCCTCCCAAACGGAGACGTTCCTGCAAGTCGGTACGGGGACTCTCCACCCAGGCGGGCACCTGAACGACCATCAATACGGGACGCTGCAAGTCGCCGTCATAAAGGCTGCGATAAGCCGCCTCGAGAAAGACATCGATACCTTTGTTGCGATATTCGTAACGACCACTGGTAGCCACAATAAGTGTGTCATCCGGGAATTCGGCACCAGTCAGGGCATTGGCAACTTGCAATATCCTGGCACGGGCCTCGCGACGGCGTTTGGTAAACGTAGCGCCAGCAGGCACAAAATCTGCCTCGAAACCATTAGGCAGAATGGCATCACATCGTTTGTCGAGCAGTTCGGCACATTCCCGGGCTGTCACATCGCTCACGGTGGTAAAACAATCGACATTGTGTGCTGCCTGGCGTTCCACGCTGTGCTTGGCCTCCATATTGAGTTCTCCGGCCATCTGCGTACCATTGTATGCCCAGAGGTATTCATAGAGAGGCTTGTTGTTGCCGGCAATGCTACGCCCGATGCTGGTGGCATGGGTCGTAAAGATGGTGGCTATCTCGGGCACATACTTCCTGATATAGAGCGCACCGAGACAGGTCATCCATTCGTGGGCCTGATAAATGACCTTTTTCTTACTGCCGAGGTAGTAGTGATAGAAACTCTTTACCACGAGGGCAGCAGCATAACTGAACATGCTGGCTTCGTCGTAGTCACCGTATGCATGCAGGCTATCTACCTGAAAATCATTCCACGCAGCAGCATACAGCTCGTTCTTCTTTTCAAAATAAGGCTGAAAATCAACCAGTATGACACAGGGCTTGCCGGGGATGTTCCAGCGCCCCACACGGACACGAAGACCCTCTTCTGTTGCTATCTTCACCCATGGACGCCATAGTTTGGTATCCTCCCGAAAAAGAGGATTTTCCTTATTTTTCCAAACATCTGGACCTATGAATACAAGTTTGTCGGGGTATTGTTCCTGCAATGTTTTGGCGCGTGTCGATAGCACCGTATAGATGCCACCCATCTTATTACAAACCTCCCAACTGCTCTCGAAAATAAAGTCTGGTACCAATCTATTTACCTTCATTTACAACACGTGTTTCCTTTTTCGCGCGGCAAAGGTACAACAAAAAGTGAAAAGTGAAAAGTGAAAGGGGAAAAATTATTCCCCTTCTTATTATTTCCGAGCGAAGAAGTAGCTTGACGAAGTCAAGATACAACAATTTATGTTAAAAAAGAAGCCATTTTTGTTTTTTATATTTAAAATGTACGGCGTTTGTGCTACAACTTACCACTATTTTTGCTATCTTTGTAGGGATTTAGGCATTTGTTATGCAGAAAACGACAATTTTCATCATCTTTTTCAGTCTTGCAGGACTGCTCTGGGCCGAAGGACCCTGGAAAATTCATTTGCATTGTCCGGAAGAGAAGATTGACTTGCGCCTCGACCTCTATGAAGAGAGCATCGAGGTACCGGGGCTGGAAGCTTTCGGACCGATGAACGGCTATATGGACGGTAATATCTACGGCGTATGGTATGTGGTCAGCTTCGACATCAAAGACGACAAACATGCCACCGTGACCATTGCCAACGACCTGGGCAGCGAAGACCAGAAACTGACACTGGCACAGACCTCCGACAGCACCTATCAATTGAAGTTCCTCGGCTACAACACTGTGAAGCGAGCCCAGGGCAAGAAACTGGTGAAGATTCCATCGGAATTAATAATGAAAAGACAATGACAACACGAAAGAAATACATACTCACAGCCCTGGGCGGCACATGCTTCGGCATTGTGCTGGTATTGGCGGCCTTCTACACCAGCAATGCGACATCGACCAACGAATCCTGCATGGCCTGTCACATACATCCCGAAGCGGAGACAAGTTGGAAGCAGAGTATCCACTTCAACAACAAGAGCGGTGTGCAGACAAACTGCGTAGAATGTCATCTCCCGCCAGAAGGGACAGCCCACCACTACTGGGCAAAGGCGAAGATGGGGTTGCATGACCTCTGGATGTACCTGACACACGACAAGGAGGATCTCGATTTCGAGAGCAAACGCACGGTGGAATATGCGCCGAACATTGTCTTTAACAGTTCGTGCAAGAAGTGCCACACGAATCTCTTCCCGCAGGAAGTCACGGACGACGGTGTGGCGGCACACCTCTATTACGAGGAGAACGAAGAGAAACTGGGCCTGCAATGTGTGAGCTGTCACCTGGATGCCGGACATTTCATTGCCGGCTACAAGCACGAGAAGATGACCAGTGCACCGGTCGATACGACGGGACCTGTCTATACGGAGCCGGCCACAGTAACGTCCTTCGCTAACTTCATAGAGACCATTCCTGGCACCCGCGCCTCCATCAGCATGATAGCAGTACCGGGCGGAAAGTTCATGATGGGCAGCAAGGAGGGCGACAAGTTCAGCCGCCCGGACGAATATCCGGCACACGAGGTAACAGTATCGCCGTTCTTCATGGGCGAGATGGAAGTGACTTGGGACCAATACTGGGCGTTCTATGTGGAGACGATGTCGGAGGGACGCACAAAGCCCGAAACCATCTATGCCAACAACAGCCGTCCGGACGTGGATGCCATTTCCGGTCCTACCCCACCCTTCGGCATGCCTGATCAGGGCTGGGGCATGGGTTCCCGTCCTGCTATCACTATGACGCACTATGCTGCCGAGACATTCTGCCAATGGCTAAGCCTGAAGACTGGCCGCCACTATCGCTTGCCGACAGAAGCCGAATGGGAGTATGCGGCTCGAGGCGGCACAGACACACCATACTTCTTCGAAGGCAAACCATCCGCCTACTCGAGCGAAGGATTTTGGAACAGTATCTTCGGCACCGACACAACGACCATCAACCGCTATGCCATCTATGCCCTCAACAGCAAGAGCCGCACGCAGGAGCCTTCGCGCGTCGCTGCCAATCCCTTCGGCTTGCGTAACATGCTGGGCAACGTGATGGAGTACTGTCAGGACTGGTATGCAGAGGATGCCTACGCCAAGGCCGACGCAGTCAACCCCAAAGGCCCCGCCACAGGCACGGACTATGTGGTGCGCGGCGGCTGCTACAACGACGATGCCAGCGAATTGCGCTGTGCTGCACGTCGCCATAGCGACTACGAGGCATGGCTGAAGACAGACCCGCAGAACCCGAAGAGCATCTGGTGGCTGAGCGACATCAAGGGCATCGGCTTCAGGGTCGTCTGCGATGCACCCGAACGCCCATGAGCCCTATAAGCCCCATTGGCCCCATGAGCCCTATTAGCCCTATTTGAAAAAATAAACCCAATTAATAACCACCAATTAAAACAATTATGAAAGAAGAAGGATTAAGCAGGCGCCGCTTCCTTGCTGGCGCCGCGACTGTCGGAGCTGCAGCTGTAGCTGCTCCTGCACTGCTTGCCAGCTGTTCTGGCGGCAACAAACTCACGCCCCTCAAGAAGGAAGGCGAATTCTATGTACCTGAACTCCCCGACAAGGCCATAGACGGTCCCGAACTGAAAGTGGGCCTCATCGGCTGTGGCGGTCGTGGCAGCGGTGCCATCATCAACCTGCTGGATGCTGCCGACAACATCAAGGTGACCGCTCTGGGCGATGTCTTTGCAGACCGTCTGAACGATGTTCGCAACCGTCTCATCAACGAACGCGGACAGGAAGTGCCCGAAGATAAGTGCTTCGTGGGCTTCGATGCCTACAAGCAGGTCATCGACTCTGGCGTGGATATGGTTATCCTCACTACGCCTCCAGTCTTCCGTCCCGAGATGTTCAAGTACGCCACAGAGAAGGGCGTGCATTCCTTCCTCGAGAAACCTATAGCCGTTGATCCCAAGGGCTATCGCTCTGTCATGGCAACCGCCAAGCAGGCTCAGGCAAAGGGTTTGAGTGTTGTTGTCGGCACACAGCGCCACCACGAGCGTCGCTACGTGGAGGCCAACAAGCAGATACAGGCAGGACTCATCGGCGATATTACCGGCGGCAATGTTTATTGGAACCAGGGTATGCTGTGGTATCGTCAGCGTGAAGCAGGATGGACGGATATGGAGTGGAACATCCGCGACTGGGTGAACTGGAAGTGGCTGAGCGGCGACCACATCATCGAGCAGCACGTTCACAACATCGACGTCTTCCTCTGGATGAGCGGCCTGAAGCCTGTTTCCGCTACAGCATTCGGCTCACGCCAACGCCGCGTGACAGGTGACCAGTACGACTTCTTCAGCACCGACTTCACAATGGAGAACGGCATCCACATGCACTCGATGTGCCGCCAGATAGACGGCTGCAGCAGCAAGGTGAGCGAGTTCATCCAAGGCAGCAAAGGCAGTTGGAACAGTGAAACAAACGAGATAAAGGACCTCGAAGGCAACGTCATCTGGAAGTACGACGAGGAGAAGGCAAAGCAGGAGTTCCAGCTGCACGACCCCTACACATTGGAACATGTGGATTGGGTGAACCACATCCGCAAGGGCACAGCACACGAGGAGGCAACCGATTGCGCTATCTCCTGCATGGCTGGCATCATGGGTCGCGAAGCTGCCTACACCGGCAATACTGTTACCTGGGATGAGATGACACAGTCGGCACAAGACTACCTGAAGGATTTCATTGACGAGAAGCTCGAACTCGGTCCGCTCGACCTGACCAAGATGACTGTGCCAGTACCGGGAAGATAATAAAAAGAAGTAAAAATGGAAGTAAAATATGGAGTTAATTCGCTTCGCTCATGGAAGTAAACTCGCTTCGCTCGTGGACGACAGTTTTATTTGCAGAAAATGTATTGTCCAGCACGAAGTGCTTAACTTCCAGCCAGCAAAGCTGGCTTTACTCCCTATTTAACTTCCATTTTAACTCCTTATAAACAATAGAAATATGAAACGACGTAATTTCCTATTAAGTTCTATGGCCGGTGCAGCAGCAACTGCACTTGCCCCGACGACGCTGTTGGCCTCTTGTGATCCCAAGCCAAAGGATAAGAAGGCAACAACCCCACTCAATCTCTGTTTCCAGGAAGGTATCGCTATCGGTGATACGCTACAGGATAAGCTTGACTACATGGAGAGTCTGGGCGTAACAGGTCTGGAGGTGGGTGGCCGCGGTCTGGCCGGTCGCGTTGACGAGATAAACAATGCCCTGAAGGGCCGTAATGTTCGTATGGCTGCTATCTGTGCCGGCTTCGACGGATTCATCCTGGCCGAAGACGAACAGAAAGATGCCTTCGACCGCACGATGCGTGAAATCGTCGAGGCTGCAGGCAAGATTGGTTCATGCGGTGTCATTATGGTGCCTGCCTTCAACTGGCAGAATCCTTGTCGTCCACACACAATGGATACGCGCAACTACCTCTGCGAGCAACTGCACGAATTGGGAGAGTTTGCCGTTCAGTGCGGCACAACAGTCATTCTGGAGCCGCTGAACAGAGGCGAGTGCTTCTACCTGCGCCTGGTTGCCGATGCTGCTGCCATCGCACGCGATGCCGACAGCAAGGGCGTGAAGGTCATGGGTGACTTCTGGCACATGCAGGAAGAGACCTCCGACTATGCCGCATTCATGGCTGCAGGCACAGAATATCTGCAACATGTTCATATTGCCAGCCGAGGTCGTCGCAAGACACCAAGCGAGGACGGCGAGAAAGACAACTACATCGATGGTTTCCGCGCCCTTAAGGAGCTGGGCTATCAGGGCTTCGTCAGCTTCGAGTGTGGCTGTGAAGGCGACCGCGCCGTAGTGTTGCCTGCTGCCGTCGAACTGCTCCGCAAACAGTGGGAAGAAGCATAAAAGCCTCACCACCTTCCCCGAGCCCCGTTGCGAATGGAAATTCGCTCCGAGTAGAGGGGAGATAAAAATAGACCTAAGTCTAAAAATAATCCCCCGCAGGGTACCATTTATTCCCAGCGGGGGAATATTTTGTTCCCAGTGCGGGAATGTTTCATTCCCAGCCTGGGAATATTTTTTCTCCACACAGGAACATTTTCTCCTCTGCGCAGGAATATTTTTTTCTCTGCGGAGGAACATTTTTTCCTCTGCGGAGCAGTAAATTTTCCTCCGCACTCCAGTAAAAATTTGTCAGTAAAGAAATCCTGAAAATCGGGCGACAAAAAAAAGCCCCCGACGAATCCGTCGAGGGCCAATGTTTATACTTTTAAGAGTAAAAGCGGATGCTTAGTTCTTCAACTTACTTTACAGCAACCTTCTTACCACTCTGAACGTATACGCCCTTCTGAGCCTTGCTTACGCGCTGACCAGCGAGGTTGTAAACGGGAGCGTTGTTGTCAAGAGCCTTAATCTCGTAGATGCCATCACCGCCATTAATCAGCTGTGCTGTGAAATCATCCTGCTCATAAGACTTGATTGGGCTACCCTTGTCAGACAGGCCAATGCTCTTGAACTTGATGTCATAAGTACCCTTTGCAAGATTTGCAACATCGAGACCAATCTTTACGACTTCATTAGTAGTTGTCTTGAAAGATACGCTGGTTTCAGCTGCTACGTATACCAAATAGCCTTCAGTTGCGGTCATAACGCCTGACTGATGCTTAGCCTTTGCGATGGGGAAAGTAACATCATCAACCCATTCTTCGTCATCTTCGTTATAAACCTTAGCGATGCTTACGCCATCAGGAAGAACCATAGTGAAGTTAATGCCAGAAATAGCAGTTGCATCCTCAGTGTTCAAGAGAACAACTACATAAGGAGTCTCATTATCTGCAACAGTAACATCCTCGCAAGATAATGTACCAATTTGTGCCATTGCTGCAACACCGCACAGCATAGCAGCCATTGTCATGTAAAACTTTTTCATTGTGAAATAATTATTAAAAGGTTATACTTTAATTTAATTCAAATTTAAGATTACTGTTTAGGCTTTAGCCATAATTTCGAGGACAGATACGAAGTCGGCGATATCCACCTTCTGGTCACCATTGAGGTCAGCAGCTGCATCATATCCACCAGCAGCCATAATGTCAAGAACAGCTACAGCATCAGCAATATCAACCTTGCCATCACCATTCAGGTCACCGGGAATGCCAGGTTCTTCACCCTGCTCGATAGTCCAAGTGTACTCTCTGGCCTTAGTGTCTGTATGAATAGTTTCATTAGGCTCAATAAGCTGGGTCTTATTCTCTACTACAACGACTTTGTAGTCACCAGGTTCTACTGAAGAAGCAACAGCAACGCTAAAGGTAGCAATAGCACCATCAGTACCAGTCAGAACACCGTCACCAGAGCAGGAGAAAGTAACAGTACCGTCAGCATTCTCGGTAGCGGTAAGCGCTGCATTGTAACCTTCGGGATAGCGAGCATCAACAATAGCTACACTTCCATCTACATAAGTAACACCTTCAGGAAGAGCAACAGTACACTGCCACAAAAAGATGTTGGCATTTTTGTTCTTCATGTTCAGAGTAAGCTCAGCTGTTGCACCGGTCTTGCCAGCAGCACCTGCTGTTACATAAATCTGATAAGCATCAATAAGAGATGCCCACATTGCTGTCATTGCGAAGAATGACACCAGGGAGAGTAAAATTCTCTTTTTCATAAAACTTAGTTTTTAGTTATTAATGTTGTTTTTTTATACTTTTCTGCTGCAAATTTAGTGCTTTTTTCATAATCACCAAAACTTTTTAGCTTTTTTTTTCTCCTTTAACATAAAAAAAATGGGTAAAAGGGAGCATTACAAGCGAAAATGGCTTCTGCCATCATCTTTATAGGCCTCGCGACCGGAAAATAACGTCACGGGCTTCGGTTATCTCGCGAAACTTTTTCTCTGCCTCCTGACGAGCGGTCTCTCCCTGTGCTGCAACATGGTCGGGATGATAGCGGAGTGCCATTTGACGATATGCCTGCCGCACCTCTTCGTCGGTGGCTGTTTCAGGTATGCCCAGGGTACGGTATGCTTCCTGCAGCGTAACATCCACGTAAGGCTGCCACGCCCGTTCTTGCTTCTGGTAACCGGAGAAGTCATCCGCTGTGCCATGACGGAAAAAGATGTGGATGCTGGGACGTCGGTACATGGAATCAATAAGCCAGCCTAGCAGGAAGCCGAAGATAAGTCCACGACCACCCCACAGACGCCAGCCTATGATAGCGAAAATGACTCGAAAGCTTAACAGACAGGACATTTGCTCAATTCACAATTCATAAATCAATATACATTATACATCGTACATCACAAGGTTTGCCTCAATTTCTCCGAGACATCTTCAACAGGAACAATTTGGTATTCGCAGTCCTTTAGCCAGACAATACGACGGGAAACGATGGGAATGCCAATATCCTCGAGCATAAGGGCATAGAGGCTCAACTGAATGGTATAGAATGAAAGGTCTTCCTCCGTAAGGTCAGCAAAAGGCGGAAGGAGCATTTTGCCATACTTACGATTGTATTCGCTGGCAAGATTGGCGTTGGTCTTATAGTCCAAAATAACGAAGCCTTCGGGCTGTCCGTCACTGCCATCGCAATAGTATAGCATATCGAAAGTTCCGGCAATCTGTTCCCTAAGGTTCCTCTCTTTGCATGCATTCTTCCCGCTGTACACCATTGCCTCGTTGAGTACCAAATACATGCTACAAGGCATTTCGTTCATAAACTTGAGTACTGCCTCTTCCTTCGGATGAATCGGAGCCAGGAAACCGTACTGCGGCATATACTGCGCCTGTATGGATGGACAGATGCGTTCGGGCATTCCTGCACGCAGATAGCCCAGGCTCTCGCCGTAGGCATGTGTCTTGGTACCCAATGTAGTGGCGCGGAAGGAGTTCTGCCGCCACTGCTGCACCCAGTACTCGGGTGTCTGCCCATGCCGTTCTGCATAACGTATAGCCTGCCGCTGCTCGTTGAAAGGCTCACGGACAAAACGGTGCGCAATATTGGAAACAGAAGGTAGTGATTTACCGCACAGCACATAAAGGTGACCATCCTCATAGAACTCCAGATCCGCAAACTCGCTGAGCACATGTTTGCGCACTTCAGTCACTACTGTCGGCTCACCAGCCACTGTGAACATCTTTTCCATATACTATTTTATGTGTGTTTACTAATCTTTGGCATTGCCGTAAAAGAGTCTGTTGGTGCTCTGTGCCAGGTTATTCATATCGTTCTCTCCACCGAGAGGCGCATAGATTTCCAAGCTGGACTTCAGCATACGGCCATCGCAAACGGCACTGATTTCCTCGGGTGACATGCCCGAGCGCCAGAAAAACAACTCGCTTATCTCGCGGCTGCGACTCTTATCGCCAATTGTAACCAAGCCTACCCCAGACAAGTGTTCTGGCACGTCTCCAGCCTTAACCTTATCGACATAGAGAATGGTACGACGCTGTGCATAATAGCTCGTCAGGGTAACATCGTGCCAGCCATCGTTGCTGATGACTTGAGAAGAAGTTACAATCAAACCGGAAGGAGCAGTGTATGTGACGGTACCGTTGGCATTCACGCGAACAACGGCCTGCTGATTTCCGGAAGCCTGTGTAATGCAGAAAACCTGTCCTTCTGTGCCCTTGATGCGAACAGTTATGGTGAATGGATGCACCGTTTCCTCCGGTTCGAAATAGATAGTCTTGCCTGCTTCGAGGGTCATGCTCCTTGACCGATTGCGAACAGGCTGTGCCTTGCCTGCCTTGATAGCGTCGAAAAGCGAAGGCACCATCGCATACATGAACTCGGCGTGGCCGGCAGTATTCTGATGATAAGTATCGGAAACATAGCCATCCGCCCATTGTCCGTTGCCTTTGTCGATGGCTCCGAGCACGTTTGTCGAAGGCACATCCCACTGGTGGATAAGGAGGTTAAGCTGCTTGACATAGCTGTAGTCACTCTCATTATAGTCGCCACGAGTATAGTTGTTCATCACCATCGGTATCTTACCGTCGGCCCGCACCTTACTGATAAGTTTGAGCATATTGTCGCGCCACTGGTTGAAAACGGCCTGCTGGTTACTGGCATTATGAATACCCTCATTACCAAGCGAGAGACCGAAAATGACGTAGCGCCCGAAGTCACGGATAAGATCGTCGTAACGGTTCAGCAGATTGACTGTCGTATTGCCTCCGATAGAGACATTGCTGGTGTAGAAAGGCGTCTCACTCCTACCCTCCTTATGACGGGCGATGAGTTGCTGACCATAGAGATAACGATAGCCCTTGTAGTCAGTAGCTCCCTGACCATTAGCTACAGACGAGCCGAAGACAGAGATGCGGTTCTCGTCGATGGGAGCAGATATGTTGTAAACCATTTGCTTCATATCGACGGTAATGGTATAGGTACCCGCATTCTGGTAGATGTTTTCCGTGCTTTGTCCCTTCTCCACTTCACCAAGGGCGTAGCGAGAAGCTGCGCCTTGAAGGCGTTTGATAGCATAGGTATCATTATTGTTGAGGGCGAAATACATCGTCTTATCCACCCACTGCTGGGAAGCCGTCTCCGGCAGTGTCACTTTCCCCTCAAAGACGCCATTGCCCTTGTAGGGAATGGCAGGATTGCCGTCGGCAATGTTGCCACGCACATTCATCGTGACGGGCAGGATGGTAATGGTATTGACAGCGGTGTTGACTGTAATACGTGCCACGCAGTCCTCTGCAATAGAGAAAGGCTTACTGCCTACTGTGCCAAAAGTGCTGTCCCCATTATTGGAGAGTGTGACAGTCTTGCCTTCGACTGTGCCGGTAAGTTTGAAGGTGCCGGCACGGAGTCGGGCGTATGCCTCATAGAGGTTACTGCCAAGCGATTTAAAGGTCACGTCTTCTGCATTTCCGCTGAGCATAAGGTTGGCAAACTCCAGAGGTTTTTCGGAAGCACCCAGGCATTTGTACTTTTCGGCGGCAGTCTGCGACTGGAATTCCGGTGCATAAAGGCAGGTGAGACGGGCAGGAGGCAAGAGGAATGTGCCTGCGCGACTCACGAGCCAGTCTTCCTCAATAACATATGTTCCACGCGGCAGACGATCCGTGAAGTATTCGGCGCTGGCATCATGCATCGCCTGATAATAGCCGATGCCATTCTGCCAACGATAGCCGGAAAGCTGCTGAGCAGGTTCGGCTGCAGCAGGTCTCGGAGCACGAAGGCAGACATATTCATAGTCGCGATCGGCAGTGATGGTATAGCGGACATGAACACGGTCACCCTCCCGCATTGCATTCTTGATTTCTACATCGCGACGAATGGTCATTCCTTCGCGATTAGCCTCAACCTCAGAAGCAGGCATTTGGTACTGGGCATAGACGGCTCCCCATGAAAAGCCAAGCCCCCCTCCGTCTCCCCCGAGGGGGAGAGATTTATGCTGCTCGATACGAAGTTCCTTGGCTTTGTTGATGGGTTCTATACGTTCACGCACATAGGGATCTCCTTCTATGCTTGCAAACTGACGCGTCTGGTTGTCGTAAGTAACCTTCCCACTCCAAGTTCCTTCTTGGCCGTTGAAGTCGCTCTGAAGCAAAGCATAAACGGCATCGGCAGACTGGATGGGACGCTCCCATTCCTGCATTCTCTTCTGTGAAATAAGCCATTCTGCCATCCCTGCGAGCAAGTCTGTCTCCTTTGGTTCAACCGTTTTGACGGCCTCCATCAAGGTGACATGCGTTTCAACCTTCCTGTCGATGCTCGTAAAGCTACCACTTGGATAAGCAAGATACATGCCGTCGGAATGGCGGAGCAACTCATGGATGCGAGGCATAAGGGCTTGAGCTTTCTTTTCCTCGTCTGCCTTTTGCAAGACGATTGCCGCAATGGCCCGAGGCTCTCTATCAAGGTCTTCGGCCTGTTTCTTCAGGAGTGAGAGCAGATATTTCGTGTCGTCGTTACCCTTTCCTTTATACATTATATATATATATAGGTAACGAAGCTGGGAAAGAGACAGGACAGGGTTCTTCTCTTTGCGAAGGTTTTCTACTGATTTATGCATCTCCTTCTCGAGGTAAGACATCGCTTTGTCGAGTATCTGACGCTCTGGGACGGACAGGATGCCGTCCTTGATTGCGCCAAGGCGTACAAGAAGTGTGGCAACTTCGGTCGTCATCCAGACGCTTCCTCTCATACCTGGGAACCAGCCAAACGAGCCGTCCTCGTGCTGGCGGGCAGAGAGAGCAGAGAGCATCGTCATGCGTCTCTGTTCTTGCTCCATTTCGTTGAAGAGCGTAACAAGGCGTTCGCGACTAGCCTTCTGCTGCTGAGCCTCAACCACCCAAGGCGTTTCGTTAAGCAATATGTCTGCCAACTGCTGATTCTTGACAAGCGGACTCTCCAAGGCCTGCGAGTTTTCTTCCTCTGCCCAACACTCAATAACTGTTCGCAATCCTTCGTATTTGTGGGCGAGATGGTAGGCTACGCTACCACCATAATAGGCAGAGGCAACCGAAAGGACGTCGTTGTGGACAGGTGCCGTCAAGGAAGGCAAAGCCTGCAAAACAAGCGTCATAGGCTCAGAAACATGCTCTACTGTCAAGGTCTTATTGACTGCCTTCGGATTACCGTTAGCAAAGAGTCTGGAGAGATCTAACCTGAGCGTTGTGTCGCCCTTGAGCATGTAAGTCTTTGTCTCTGTAACGTTCTGCATATCGGACAGGACAGGCAGGTAGCGCACCTCGCCGTCACTGCTGTCTTTGGCTTTCGCAATCCATTGAACGGCAAGGACAGGATGCTCGAGCGTAGCAGTTAACGGCATCTCGAAGACAGCCTCTTTGCCCGGCTCAATGTCGAAGCTGAACTTCATCTGCTTGACGCTCTTATTGCTCTCGGCATCATAGACTTTCAGAACGCCGTCCCCTTTCTGTCGCTTCTCCGAAGCATTTCGGATGGAAGCAATCAGAGTGGCTTCGTCTCCATTACGCAAGAAGCGCGGCAACGTCAGCTCCGCCATAAGTTCTTTCTTCGCCACGATGGTCTCTTTCCAACGTGCCGTCATCATATCTTTCGTGTGAGCCAAACCCTCAAGATGCCAGGAGGTGAGTCCTTCTGGCAAGGTGAAGTCTATAGATGTCTGCCCCTTGCTGTCGGTACGAAGCTGCGGATAGAAGAAGGCAAGCTCGGAGAGATTGGAGCGGACGTATGCTGTCTCATCTGCTTCAACCTCTTCCTCCTCTTCTTCCGGAGCGCTAACTCCACGCAGACGCATGGTTGTTCCTTTGCCCAAAGCTACTGAGTTCTTGACAACATCAAGCCCAGCTATCCGACCCTGAAGAGCTTGGTCGGCTGACTCGAACCCAAGTCCCTCCAATTCTGCTGCATCAAATTTCTTGACAGCACCTGCATACTCACGAGCCGGAAGAGCCGCCATTTCATAGACTCTTTCCTCTAATCTATTTGATCCCAAGCGTGTGCTCTTGACACCTCTTGTCACACGCGCACCCGAGAAGAGCTCGTTGTTCCAACATGCAAAATCATAGTCTTCGACAGGCAGGAAGTGCAGAGGCAAATTAAGCCCTATGCGGAACATGGACGACCATCCGTAATCAGTTACTCGAAGCGAAACATTGCGATGGCATATACGGTCTACATATAAGCTCATGCCATAATAGGCGAGTGCGTCGAGCGAGGCATCGTACATTCCAAGCATGACGTTAGCCGAGGCGGGCTTGCCGTCAGGACGCGTCAAAGTAAACTTCCACTGTTCCTTTTGTCCAGGTTGCAAGTGGTCGCGGAACGTGTCCCAATGCATACGCAAACGCGTGTCCGGCTGCTCCAACGTGAAGACTAATGTTTCGTTCCAACATCTGCCTTCATGTATAAGCATCATCATGACCGCCAAACGATGGCGGAAGCGTTCCTCGTAAGGCACCTCGAACATCATAGCCTCGTCCGAAAGATGCAGCAACGTATCGCGAACGAGACCGTTCTCGCCTGTCATCAAACAGTATATCCATGCCTCGGGCAACGTCGTTCCCACCTGGAAACGGACAGGACGCTCGGCAGACATCGTGTCGCAAGGCGTGTAAAGCCACAATTCGTGCTTGCCTACGAGACGTTTGTCAGTAATGGAGAAGATGGTGAACGACGCCTTGAATGATGCCGTATCAGCCATTGACCATTGACCATTGACCATTGACCATTGGCCTCCAGCCTTTGCCACGAGGTCATACTGGCCGGACGGCAAACTGCGAAGCACTTCGGGAATCGTGTCTCGATTTGCAGAAACAATGAAGTTCTTGACTTCCTTTCCGTTTTGTGTGAGCATACAAAGCACTTCGCCTTGCACAAGTTTGTCGTTGCTTGAATAAAGGTCAAAGCGCCAAGGCTGGAGTGATTCGTGATTCTCCTGCTCCGGGACGTTACCTCTCATGCGAAGCGGCGTGCTACAAAGCGTCACACGACTGCTACCTTGCTGTGTTTCACCTTCAGGACTGAGCACATCAACCGAGAGATGAAGCGTTTGTCCCCATCGCAAATCCTCCTTCGAAAGCTCCTTAGAGACAGGAACACGAATGCTGAAACGACCTTCTTCGTCTGTATAAAGCGTGTCGATGTTGTGCGTCTTGCTCGAACTGTAACGCTTATACCACCAACTTTGCTGCCAACGGTAAGTGCCTGTGACGCGAGCATTTGCCACGGGCCATTGGCTATACGTCAAAGCACGACCTGTCAATGTGATGCTATCAACAGGCAAAGTGATGGCTGGAGCCTCGTCAAATTCCACTTGGAAGGTTGGCCTGCGATATTCCTCAACACGGATATCGTGGTACTCATTCCCAACATGAATCTGATATTGACCAGGCAAGCCCGACTTCGGAAGTTGCAAGCTGTCCTGCAAAGTGCCAAACTCGTCGGTCTTCAACTTGTGTTTCACGACCTCCTGACTATTGGCGTCATAAAGCACAAGCTCAAACTCTGCACCTGCCTCAACCTGCGGAGCCTGGTCGTGACTTTGGGTGTAAGCGATACCACCCACATAGACCATTTGTCCTGGACGATAGATGCTTCGGTCGGTATATACTTTGAGATGGTGCGCGAGCTTATCGTCCTTATCATAATAAGAACGCCATCCCAAATGTTCTTTCTCGAAAGCATTGTCCTCGCCCCGCGACAATTGTACATAGATGGAGTTCCTGTCTTCTATGGTCATTTCGGCAATGCCGCGACTGTCGGTCGTTTGTTCCCCAATCAAGGTGTATTCCTGTTTCTGCTTTCGGTAGAAGTCAACCTTGACGCCTTGTTGTGGTTCGCCGCTCATCACGTCCGTCACCATGAGACGTTCCCTGCCCGCGGGCAATCTGGTAGCCATAAATGTAAGTGCCGACACGCCGGTCAGGATGACCTGAGGCTTGCAATCCTTCTCCAGTTTCTCATTTGTTGTGCCATCGAGAACGAGGGCATACCGTCCGAAACTTGGCGAGTGCCACTTCAGCGTGTCGTCCTTCGTCTTAAGAAGCTCCACGCCAGTCATGTCGATAGACAAGGTCTCCAGGAGCAAACCACTACGTTTCACTTGTTCAAGCCTTGTGCCATCCTTTTCCTCGTCGCTAAATTCGAAGTCAAGCGGAATGCGATAGACTGTAACGCTTCCCGTTTGCATATTCTTGATTTGGAGAGGAATGTTATAGTCCTTATCGGGATAATACATCTCGCGGAAACGGCCTGAAAGTTTCGGGGCACGTAATGATGCGAGTTGGTTCTTTATTTCATTTGCCTCACGACACTTGGGATAACGCTTCAAAGCCTCTTCCAACAAGCCATACCTTTCCTGAACTTCCTTGCCAGAAAGAGATGCGAGGCGAAGACAGACCTCTGCACAAGCGGGAATATCGGCATATTCTTCGCGCAGGCTAAGCAATGTTTTTTCTCTATTTTCACTGTCGTCCTTTTCATTAAGAGAGTCGAGGCGGAGCATCAATGCCGCTTCGCGCAGGCCGTGCCGTCGATAGACATCGATGATTTCGCCGTATTTGGAAGCAAAGCCCTTCTTTTCATCAGCAGGAAGATCCTGCTGATAAGCTTGCCAAATGACATGAAGCAGGTCGTTGCCAAAGATGCCGTCATCCTTGCCTTGTTCTGTCAAAGGCTTCGAAGAGGGCAGTTTGATGGCATGAAGCGCCTCGACATCCTGCATCGCTTTTGCATAATAATTGGCTGCCTGCCTGGTGTATTCCGGGCGGCTCCACTCCTGGATGCTGTCAATATGGCTCTTTGTCTTATTGTCAAAGCTTTGTGAACGCCAGACATTATTGCAGAGCAAATGCCCCATTGCGGCATTATAGATGGCTTGAGCTGTCGGGTCTTTCTCCGCGAGCATCTCAGCTCTGAGGTTGCGCCAGTCTTGGAAGAAGCTGTCGGGCGTGATGTCTTCCCGCTTATAATTTTCAGCGAGAACTGCCGCCAGACGCTTTGCCGCCTTCTGAGTCGCCTTGTTCCTTTCCTTATCGCTTTGCAGGATGCCTTGCCAGACGGCTCGTTGCAACTCGCCCCGCTCATTGTCATCGGCATACTCCCAATACATTGCGCCTCGTAAACCCTGCTCCTTGATGTAGGCACACTTAACGGCTATAGAGCGTGGATTCTCATATCCGATTACCAACTCGCCGTTTTCGTTGGCCAGATACGGTGCTTTTGCATTGACGTCCCACATCGATTTGAGAGTCTGCTTGCCGCGATCCGCATACTTCATATACACGCCGTCCTTGCCTCTTCCGTAGAAAGGCATTCCCAAGACAATCTTGCTGTCGGGCACTCCTGCCTTGCGATGGGCCTCGACGCATTCAGATGCGCAGTTCCATCCGACGTTCTTCGAGCGATAGAGCGCTGCATGATGCTTGGGCGCACTCCCCATGTCGTAGGCCATCACATTGACCATGTCAAGGTACTGGATGCAGCTGCGGAAATCGATGTACTGCGCACTGCCCACGCTGGCAAGAGTCAGCCATAACTTCTTTCCCAAGGCTTGTCGGAGGTCGCGCATCAGCAAAGTGAAGTTCTCGGTATCCTGCGGAGAACTGCTGATACCGGCGCTGTTCTGTGTCGGGTATTCCCAATCAATGTCGATGCCGTCCAAGCCGAACTCCTGACAAACGCGCTGACAGTCCTTGGCAAAGGCCTTGCGGTTCTCCTCGCTTGCCGCCATCTCGCTGAAGCGTCCACTGCCCCAACCTCCGATGCTGAGCATAACGAGCAATTTGGGCTGTTGTTTCTTCAAGCTGACGATGTCGCGAAGCCGCTGCTCGTTGTCGATGCGAACGCCGTTGAACTGCTCGTTCACATGTCCGAAGGCGTAGTTGATGTGCGTCATAACCGTTGGGTCGGGCATGACCTTTGTCCATGAAGTGACGTATGCCACTACGACCGGTTCAGCTTTTTTGCCTGCAAGAATGCCGAGACAGCATCCAAGAGCAATGAGGAAAGCAAGGAGATGTTTCATATTATTTATTTCGCTATTACGGTATGACGATATGATTTTCCCTAAAAGGGGGTCAGATCTCCTCGAGGAGTGCCTTGAGGAAGGTCCAGAACTTCGCTACGCTTGGGATGTTGCAACGTTCGTCGGGCGTATGGGGACTGCGTAGTGTCGGACCGAAGCTGACGAGATCCATATTTGGATAAACACCGCCGATAATACTGCACTCCAATCCCGCATGACAAACCTCGACCTTGGCTTCCTCATTGAAGAGTTTGCGATAAACTTCGGCCATCTTTGCCACGATTGGGCTGTCGAAGTTGGGCTGCCATGCGCCATAGTTGCCGCCGTACTCCACCTTCATGCCTGCCATCGAGAAGCAACTCTCTTGCATCTCCTGAATATACTCCATCATGGTTTCGCTACTTGAGCGAGCCAGGATAAGGATGCTGGCCTCGCCTGCACCGATATTGATAATACCCAGGTTAGAACTGGTCTCGACAACAGCAGGGATGCTGGGGATGTTGCGCAGAACGCCGTCGTGACAGGCCATAATAGCATCGACCAGGTTGTCCTGTATCTCTTCAGGAACCCGCCCCGCCGGCATTGCCGTGGTCTCGACGGTCATCGTAATACCTTCCTCCACGCCGCGGAACTCATCGGTAAAGACTTGCTGACAATATTCAGCAAGTTCGCAAAAATCATCATAATTCTCCAGGGGGACAGTCAATACGACGGTAGCCGTACGAGGGATGGCGTTGCGCATGTTGCCGCCTTGCCATGAGCAGAGACGTGCTTCATCATCGGCAATAGCCTGACGGACAAAGCGAGCCATCAGCTTGTTGGCATTAGCACGACCTTCGTTGATTTCCAATCCGCTGTGACCGCCGCGAAGGCCTTTGAGCGATACCTTGACAGCGATGTCTCCTTCTTCGAGAGCTGCCTCTTTGTATCGCATCGTGACGCTGATGTTCACGCCACCAGCCGAACCGATGACAAATTCGCCCATCGTCTCATTGTCTATGTTCAGCAGAACATCCCCCTTCAGCGTATCGGCCGAAAGGTTGTTGACGCCATACATCGTACTCTCCTCGTCGGCCGTAATGAGAGCTTCCAACGGACCATGCTTAATGTCCGTACTTTCCATAACGGCCATGATGGCTGCTACGCCCATACCGTCGTCGCTGCCCAGTGTTGTACCTTTGGCCTTTACCCAATCATCATCAATGTATGCCTCGATGGGGTCGGTCTCGAAGTTGTGCGTGCTTTCATCCACTTTCTGCGGCACCATATCCATGTGGGCCTGCAAAACGGCGCATTTACGATTCTCCTTACCTGGTGTGGCGGGTTTACGCATGACGATGTTCCCGGCATTGTCTTTCCAAGCTTCAATACCGCGTTCTTTTGCCCAATCAAGCAGGAACTGTTGTACTTTCTCGAGATGTCCGCTAGGACGAGGCACCTGAGTCAGGAGATAGAAGTTCTTCCAAATAATCTGTGGGTCGAGTTCTTTAATTAATGTTGCCATATTTTATTATTTAAGTTAATTAGGATGTTATGTCTTGAGGTCTTATAACTCTGAAACTTGAGCAAAGATACGAAGAAAATAAGAATTAAGAGATATGATTTAAGAATAATTTGATTTTTTTGTCATAACTTTGCACATTATATTTACATTATTTAATAAATGTGTGCGTAATGAGCTTACTCACAGACTTGCATGAACTCCTATTACCGCGTCTCTGTCCTGTATGCGGAAAACTGCTGGTGAAGGGGGAAGATGTGGTCTGTGCATTCTGCGCTTTATCAATGCCGCGTTACCGCATTCTGCACATCGACGACAATACTCTGATGCGCACGCTCTGGAACAAGGCCGATATACAGCGCGCCTTTACGTTCCTCAGCTACAACCATAACTCGCCCTACCACAACCTCATCATTAACATCAAGTTCCATGGCCAGAGCGACTTAGCCGTCAAGTTAGGTCAATGGGCGGCGATAGAAGCTGCTAAACATAACTTCTGGGACAAGGCCGATGCTTTAGTACCCGTACCACTGACGCGCTGGCGACGCTGGCAGCGCGGTTACAACCAGGCAGAGATGCTAGCACGAGGAATGGCGGAGATAACAAAGTTGCCTGTGTTGAACCTCCTCAAGCGTACCCAAAACCGCACGCCCCAGTCACGTCTCAGTGGCGAGACGCGACTGAAGAATGCCGATAATATATATTACGCGGTTATTCCCGAAACATGGCGCGGGAAGACTTTGGTGTTAATAGACGATGTCATGACCACCGGTGCTACGCTCGGCAATTGTGCCCAGGCACTACTTGAGGCAGACAAAAATGCAGAAATATGCATCTTTCCGTTAACTTATGCAGGATAATGTAGCAAAATGCGGCACTTTCTCTATTTTTTCTTTCAAAAAGTTGCAGGATTATGTATTTTTCTGTACTTTTGCACCCGGATAACAAAATAACCAACATATTTACAAATCAATTTATGGACGCAAAAAAAGTCTTGGAAGATCTAAAAAGACGCTTCCCCAATGAACCCGAGTATCATCAGGCAGTAGAAGAGGTGCTGGGCACCATCGAAGAAGAGTACAACAAACACCCAGAGTTTGAGAAGGTGAACCTCATCGAACGCCTCTGCATCCCCGATCGTGTATATCAGTTCCGTGTAACATGGATGGACGACAAGGGCCAAATTCAGACCAATATGGGTTATCGTATTCAACACAACAACGCCATTGGCCCGTACAAAGGTGGTATCCGTTTCCACTCAAGTGTAAACCTGGGCATCCTGAAGTTCCTGGCTTTTGAACAGACCTTCAAGAACAGCCTCACCACATTACCCATGGGCGGCGGTAAGGGTGGTTCCGACTTCAGCCCCCGAGGCAAGAGCAATGCCGAGGTAATGCGTTTCTGCCAGGCCTTCATGCTAGAGTTGACACGCCATATCGGCCCCGATACGGACGTCCCCGCTGGTGACATCGGCGTAGGCGGACGCGAAGTCGGCTACATGTTCGGCATGTACAAAAAGCTGACTCGCGAGTATAGCGGCGTACTGACTGGCAAAGGCCTGGAGTTCGGCGGTTCGCTGATCCGTCCAGAGGCAACTGGTTACGGCACCGTTTATTTCCTGCGTGCTATGCTGAAGACCAAAGGCGACACTATCGAGGGCAAGAAGGTCCTCATCTCCGGTGCCGGCAACGTAGCTCAGTATGCTGCCGAGAAGGTGTTGCAGCTGGGTGGCAAGGTAATGACCATGAGTGACTCCGATGGTTACATCTACGATCCCGATGGCATCGACCGTGAGAAGCTCGACTACATCATGGAGTTAAAGCAGGTTTATCGCGGACGTATAAAGGAATACGTTGATAAGTATCCCACAGCCAAGTACGTGGGCGACGGTGCAAAGCCTTGGTTCGAGAAGGCTGACATCGCTCTGCCTTGCGCTACGCAGAACGAGCTGAACGAGGAGCAGGCAAAGGCTTTGGTTGCCAACGGCTGCATCGCAGTTGCCGAAGGTGCCAACATGCCCAGCACTCCCGGTGCAATCCGCGTCTTCCAGGAAGCAAAGATTCTCTATTCTCCCGGCAAGGCCAGCAATGCAGGCGGTGTATCTGTATCAGGTCTCGAAATGTCTCAGAACAGCGAGCGCCTCAGTTGGAGTGCAGAAGAGGTGGACGCCAAGTTGCTTTGGATTATGGAGAACATCCACGAGAACTGCGTGAAGTACGGCACACAACCTGACGGCTACGTCAACTACGTGAAAGGCGCCAACGTCGCTGGCTTCATGAAGGTTGCCAAAGCTATGATGGCTCAGGGAATTGTCTAAGCCATCAAAGGTTCTCTTTTAAATGGCTCAAGGCATTGTATAGCCCCCCTAGGAGGATGACAAAAGAGCCCGTCTATGAAAACATAGGCGGGCTTGCTTATTTTCTACATTTCTTATTTTCCACGTTTCATCTGGTGAACCCAGCCGTCTGGCCCTATCTCGAGGCGGAAGAGGACAGCCTTGCGTCCTTCCTTGTAACGGTTCCAATAGTAGGCGTGGCATAGGTAGTACATCTCGCCGCTTGGCGTGCGAACCATTGTGCCGTGGCCACAACTCTGCATGATGTGACTGTCTCCCTCGAGAATTGGATTTCCCTCGTACTTCTCCCATGGCCCTTGCAGAGAGTGACTGCGGGCGACGCTGACGGCATAGTCGCTCTTCGGTGAACAGCAGTCACGGATGGAATAGAGGATGTACCACCATTCACCCTGACGGAAGATGCACTGCCCCTCCATCCCCTGCCGCTCGTCGTCGCGAAGAAGCGTGAAAGGGTCGCCCAACAGGTTCAACCCGTCCTCCGAGAGACGCTGACATAGCAGTTCGATGGGACGATGGCTGGGGTCAAGTCCGTATGCCTTCCATGAGATATAGAGCTGCTGACCATCCCGGAAGACAAAGGCATCGATAGCCTCGTTGGTTGTACGAACCAAAGGACCATAATCCTTGAACTTACCTTCTGGGCCATCTGCCATCGCCACACCGATGCAACTGGTGCCGTCGCTCTTTTGGCGAGCCGTATAGTAGCACATCGTCCTTCCGCAAAGGTCGAAAAGTTCGGGTGCCCAGAAGCTGCCGTCAGTCCATTCCGGCCATTGGTCGAAGATAAATCCCATCGGTTCCCATGTCTGCAAGTTCTTCGAGCGGTAACGCTGATAGGCCTGCGGCTTATTACCGGACGTAGCAGCTGCATAGTAGGTATCCGCTACACGAATAACTGAGGGATCGGGCGCATCGGCATCGATAACCAAGAGCCCCTGCTCCCTTTTTAGGGGAGAATAGGAAGGATAGACGATCTGCGGCCCTTTCTTCGTCCATCTCAGAGGAACGCTGGTGAGCAGCCAATGCCGACCGTGCGTGTTATTTCCTTGATAAAAGAGATGCGTCTGCCCCTGCTGGTCACGATAGACACAGGGATGTCCACTTTCACTCTCGTTCCAGTCACCAGGCAGACCGTTCCTCAGGAAAGGTTCATCAGAACAGCGTTGCCAGTTGATGCCGTCCTTACTGACCGCCAGACCTATCTGTTGCGGACAGTTGTTGTAGTCGGCAGCATAGAACATATAGAGCTTGCCTTTGTGCTCTATGACCGTAGCACCTTCGCAACACTTACCTTCCCAAGGCAGTTCGGGTTGCAGGACAGGAGCATCCTTAGCCAAAGTCCAGTCACTACGACGGAAATCAGTGCCAAGCGGAGCCGTTGCCACGCCAAGCAACTGACGCTCAAACTCCGGGTCGCGTGTAGCGAAGTAAAGGAAATACTTGCCTCGGAAAGCAACGACTTCAGCATCGATGGCTCGTCCGCAGTTCCATGTTCCCGTGGGCCGGAAAATGGGATTCGACAGGTCTCGCTCGAAGGTAAGTCCGTCCGTGCTCCACGCATGACAGATGGCATCGGTGCGCCCTCCTCCGTATGTCTGATAGAAAAGGTGGATGGTATCACCTCTGACGAGAGCTCCCGGAGCACAGAGTCCCTTTGCCTCGTAGTCAGCCTGCGGCGTTATCTCGCCTATCCGATGCCACCCACGAAGGTCTTGGCTCTCGGCAATGCCGATGTTCCAACCTTCCCAATCCCTGCTGTTGTGCGGCGGGATGCTGTAGTACATCAAATAACGACCGCCATGAAAGACGACGATGGGGTCTTTGGCAAAGAGTGTACCTGTCCGTGTATCATCACCATAGATGAATTCGTAGGCGCAACAAAACTTGCTAACAAGCAAGAGTAGCGACATGAGGGAGAATCGTAAATGTTTCATTCGTTTCCGACAAATAATATAATATGGAAAACAAAAAGATAGACTTGAGTACTTGCAAAATTACAAAATAATTCTTAATTCTTAATTCTTAATTCTCAATTTCTTTGTATCTTTGCCGAAAAACGCGCGAATGTCGAGGCTTTTGTTCCTTCTGTTTCTATTGTTCCTGGCGTCCGAAACACTTGCCGCCAGGAAGCTTGCGCCCGAACTACATCTGACTTTGCCTGTAGCTCTGGACGACAGCGCAAAACAGCAGGAGAGACAGTACTGGACTGTGAAGCGGGATCTCTCGCTAACAAGCGTTCCCTACCTCACTCTAGGGTTCATGGCCCACGCCATCAAACACGACATACGCAAGATAAACCACGACATCAATTGGGGTTTTCACAACAAGTTGGATGACTACCTGCAATTCGCACCACTGGCCCTCACATACGGCCTGAAAGCCACTGGTTATCAAGGGCGTTCGCAATGGGGACGGTTGATAACGAGCAATGCTTTCTCTGCCGTCATCATGGCCGCTATGGTCAACGGTCTGAAGTACTCAGTGCGCGACACGAGACCTGACGGTTCGACAGACAACTCCTTTCCTTCCGGACATACCGCAACGGCTTTCATGGCGGCCACTATTCTACACAAGGAATACGGACTGACGCGTAGCCTCTGGTACAGCGTTGGAGGCTACTCTGTTGCAACAGGCATCGGTGTTTTCCGCGTTATGAACAATCGCCACTGGGTGAGCGACGTATTGGTGGGAGCCGGCATCGGCATCCTCTCCACAGAACTGGGTTATGCCATCTCCGATCTCATCTTCAAGGACAAATACACCATTCGACGCGAGATGGAGAACCTAAACGACGTGAGCGAGCACCCATCGTTCTTCTCGTTGCAAGCAGGCATGGGCATCATGTTGGGAAAGCACGATGTTCCTCAGAGACTGACAGAAGAAGGTGGGCCGAGCCGCATCAAGCACGGACTAAGCACTGTGATATCGGCAGAAGCGGCCTATTTCCTGAATCCCTATTTGGGCTTTGGCCTGCGGGCACGCATCAACAGCACTGCCGTCATGCCGAGATGGGAAGACGGGAGCGACGTCTGGACCTCGGGCACAATGCGCTACAACTCCACGATTAACCGCTTCGAGCACCCTAATCCCTTCGATGCAGGTTACAAGCACAGCAACGAGACGCGCACCGACCAGTTGTCAAGTTTCGACATCATGGGGGGCATCTACGGGCAATTACCCCTGAACAAACGGATGAGCCTGGGAACGAAAATGCTCTTTGGCCGCCGACATAGTGGCGATGTGTGGTTCTGGGCAGACAAATCGGGCAAACATCACAATGAAGATGAGGACTATGCGCAGGCCATTCTAACGGAAATGACCAGTCAGAAGAGCGATATCAACACCTATGACCGCGTAAAATCATTCGAGATGGAGGGCGACAACAGTTTTATTTTCGGAACAGGTATCAGTTTCTCCTATGTCCTGAAACATAATATTGTATGGCGCGCATTTGTCGACTACGATTTCACCCGCACCCACTACAACTACAATTACTATAGATTAAGCCTTGCAGAAGAAGCTAACAACATTCTGAATCCGCTGAATCCGGGCGTAAACAATGCAACCTGGCACATGACTGTCAAAGGGACTCTTTGCCGCAACATGCACCAAATCACTCCTGGTTTTGCTATTTGCTTCAGTTTCTGATTTTTAATACGACTCCGCTTCGCTGGGGAAATCCTGAGCTTTGACATCGGTGATGTACTGCCCCACGGCATCGGTGATGACGGTGGAAAGGTCGGCATAGCGGCGCAGGAACTTGGGAGAGAAGCCTTTTGTCATGCCCAACATGTCGTGAACGACCAACACCTGACCGTCGGCTTGTCCAGCTCCAATGCCGATAACGGGTACTTTCACCTGCTCGCAGACCTTCTTCGTCAGGGCTGCGGGTATCTTCTCAAGAACAATGGCGAAACAACCCATCTCGCTGAGCAGTCGTGCATCGCTGAGCAGTTTCTCAGCCTCGGCCTCTTCCTTGGCACGAACAGCGTATGTACCGAACTTATTGATGCTCTGCGGCGTCAGTCCCAGATGTCCCATTACGGGAATGCCGGCATCAAGAATAGCACGTACGGTGTCTTGTATCTCTACCCCACCCTCGAGCTTGAGGGCATCACAGCCGCTTTCCTGCATGATGCGGATAGCGTTCTTCACACCTTCGGTCGCATTGACCTGATAAGTGCCGAAAGGCATGTCGCATACCACAAGAGCACGCTTCACGCCTCGCACCACACTACTGGCGTGATATATCATCTGGTCGAGCGTAATGGGAAGCGTCGTCATATTGCCAGCCATCACGTTGCTGGCACTGTCGCCCACAAGGATAATGTCGATGCCTGCCTGGTCAACAATCTGCGCCATTGTATAATCGTAAGAGGTCAGCATGGCTATCTGCTGCCCCTGTTCCTTCATTTCTATGAGACGGTGAGTCGTCACCTTGCGTGTGTCGCTTACTAAGTATCCGGACATGATAATAATATAATGAAGAATGTTCCGCGCCTTAACAGCGCGCCTTGGTTCTAAAGAATCAGAATCCAAGAAGGGTTAAGTTTTTTTTATGAGCGTGCAAAGGTACGAAATTATTTCGAACTATGAAGCAAAGCCCGACAAAAAGTGAGCTAAGAGATAAAAAGTAGGCAGAAAACCTGAACATAGCAATTTTTGTGATGACAATTCACTGGGTTCTGCTCTTTGGGGGCACGAAATCTCTATAAAATCGCATCATTCGGCACTTTTGCAAAAAAACATGCTTCCCACTTTATCTTTCCATCCTTTTCAGGGATTCCGTGTGTTAACTCCACACATATCTGCAAGATGGGGCGTTTTCATGTTTTGATATGCCAATTTGGCATCTCAAGTTGCAATTAATCCCACCACTCAAACAACTTGTATTCTCTGATAAGATTTATCTATTTGTATTTTATAGGTTTAATAACATCCCCTTTTCTTTCAAGGAATTCAACGGAAACGATGTTCTCTGGATACAATGCCCAGAATGTAGCCTGAATGCTTCTGTTTCGTTTGTGTTTGCATGAAATCCCCTTTTCTCGCAAATCTAAATCAAAAACTGTTTCCCAGCTTTCTTCTATCTCATGTCGTAAGTCCTGAGAGTATTCCATGAAATCCAAACTTCTACCAGCAATCTTGTCGTGCAGATTTATCTTTTTCCATATCCTTTTCCAATTTTTAAGTGGGGCTTGGTTTAAAGGGGCAAGCCAACTATTAAAATCCGATAGAACGACATCCTTCTCTGGTATTTCTATTTCCATATAGACGTAAAGACCTTCTGGTACATTGTTTTGATTTCTTGGAGGCTTATTCTTTTTTGCAGAGTCATATTGATACCACGCCCACATTGGATATTCAATTCCTTCGATTGGCGGCTCTCCTATACGTTTCCGCATTTGCTCGGTCATCCAATGATAAGCATACATGAAGACCTCTTCATCACCCCATGACGGTTTGGTGCAATAGGCAACACCCTCTCTCACCAACTGTTCATAGATTTCTATTCCCTGTATCGTCCAAAGTCTCATATCCTAACATATCTTGCTATACTCAAAGTTCATCATCCATACTTGCAACATACTCCGCAGCCTTGCGCCTGAATGCCTCACGTTCTGGTGAGTCTGGCTTGCCGAGAGTATCCATGTATCCTCCCTTTAATATTCCATTTTGTAATACCAAACATCCACTGCGTTCGTTCAAGGTGCCAAAATGGCATCTTAAATGCATGATTTCAACTTGAGATGCCAAATTGGAATATCAAGATTCTTTTCATTTCCATCTTTAAGGTGCCAAATTGGAACCTTAAAAACAGGTTCTACGATTCATAGTTTACCTCTTTTACCCTGTCCTCTGAAAAACATCTTTCGCCACCGCCAAGCTATGCTGAAATTACGATTCTTAGTGGGCTTCATATCATTATAGGACTAACTGTACTTGTTTGCAATTCGACTAATTGTCTCAGGAGTCGCAAACTTACTATGGTCTGTATTTTTTGCGTATTCTTCAAATTCTTTATAGGTGGCAAACTGCGATTGGAATTCCACAAAAGGTGCTAATAATTTTTCTTTTATTCCATCTATACCCATTTTATTCAATCTGACCATAATTGGTTTATATATTTCTAATTTCTCTTTCAAATAGTCTAAATTACTACAAACGATTTTCTCTGATGCTCCATAAACAACACAAAGGTTAAAATAATAAAGCAAATGCACCTCAAAGAACGACGGATGTTTTTGAGAGTAAATTAGTATATGATTTTTATCTAATGGAATCATAAACTCCTCCAATATTTTGCCCCTCTTGTTTTCAGTCTTTAACGGGACATAAGGTATATCGCCAATGAGAAGAGGTTCATACGTTTCATATATCCAAAACTTATCTTCGAGTTTAAACCAGTTATGCATATCAATATTTTCTTCATATACTGTTGGCATGAGAACTTTTTGGTATCTTTCATCTTTCCGCAAAAGTTCTATTATAGAAGGCACATCTTCCTTATAATAAACATGATGGCTTTCCTTGTCAATATATGGAGTTACAATACCCTCATGTTCTAATAAATCTATCACATGTTGCAATCCTCCAGGAACTCTCCACCAAAGTCCAAGAACAAATTCTACAATGTCCGCTTTGACTTGTAAAGGCATTGAATTAATGTCATAATGGAACTTCTCTCGCATGTCATTAAAAGCTTGGGCGTATCGATTATCTTTCTTCATGAAAAATTCTTTTTCTAAATCGTAATAACCCTTTTCTCCTAAATCGACATCATTTAATCCCTTTTTATAATAAATCCCAGAAGGATAAACAGTTTTAAAGGTGTTATATTTTTTTCTGCAATAATACAGCTTTTCGTTCTCCCCGACAAATCCGTTGAGATAAAATTGTGGTAAGTAATGATGATTCCCGTACATAATTTGTTTTTTTTCTGCTAAATTGCAAAGGATCCTGCTCATTTTTCGGAAGTATAGGAAAACAAGGTCTCTTCTACTCTATGTGGACGTATCATAATTACAAATCAGAAAAAGAGGCGAAAACAAGTATCATTTCCTTTGGTCATTTTTCTTCAATTATTGTCATAATACTAAACTCTTCAATAATATACATTACAAGACGTTGAATTTGAAGTTTGTTATCGCTTAATTATTCCATCATTTTGTTTGTTTCCTATCTTCCCTTTTAAGAAATTATGTCTAGTACATTTTTTCCGAATAGTACCATCTATGAATCTTACAGTTATGTTTTCATTTCCAAAGTCTTCAATTACTTCTGCCTCTATTCCACAATTCATTATTGCAATTTTCCCTTTTAAACTTCCACCATCATAGTTGGGATTTTTAATATGGCCTAATAAAAAAGAGTCTCTCCTTCTATTTTTAAGAATTGTTCCATCTGTGAACTTAACTGTGATATTTTTATACCCCCAATCCTCAATTACTTCAGCAACCATTCCACAGCACATCATCTGCCTTTTCCCAACAAGACTAATAATTCTACTATTGGGATTTGAAATTGTTTTTCTTACGAAAGCGCCTCTTTCTCTATGATATGTAGTATAACCATCTGCAAATTTCACAGTAATATCTCTAGAACCATTATCCTCTATTACCTCTGCTTCCATTCCACATTTCATAATTAATTTACGGCCAAGAAAACTCGTTCTATTAATATTCGGGTTATTAATTCCCCTTTCTTTAAATTCCTGTCTTGTCCTTTTATATGAGATATAACCATCTGTAAAACGGACAGTAATATTTCTACAACCGTTGTCTTCTATAACTTCGGCCTCCATACCACAGTTCATAATGGCCTTATCACCTAAAATACTTCCGAAATTTATATTAGGATTCTTAACTTGACCTGATTTAAAATGACTTCGTGAACAACGGGCAATGTAACCATCTTCAAATTTAATTATGACATTATATGCTCCTTTATCTTCAATTACCATTGCCTGCATACCATTTTTCATCACTTTACTTTGTCCTATCAATGACCCTCTTATTACATTAGGATTATTAATGTGTCCAGTTTTAAATTCATGTCGAGTTCTATTATATGCAACATAACCATCTGCGAATTTCACAGTAATATCTCGAAAACCATTGTCTTCTATTACCTCTGCTTCCATGCCACAATTCATCATCGCTTTTTTCCCAATGATACTACATAGAATTCTCTTTTTCCCTTTACCAGCACTATTATCGACTATGAATTTTCTATATTCTGCAGGATCAATTTTGTAATACAGATTATTGATCAAATCATTGTCAATTATGATAGTTTCATACACACCTAAATACTTCAAGATAATATTTATAGTATCTTCCAATTGTTTCAGAAGTGACAGATATTCATTATAATCACTAACATAATCAAGTTGATAATTAATATGTTTTGGCGATGAATGAATGACTGCACCACGTTCAAGTATTGTTATTATCTTTTTTATTTCACTTGCAGATGTGATTAACTCAACTTTTTCCAATGAGTTTTGTGTTTCCTTACAATGACTTCGGTAACCATCGTATTCTATGCCAATTTCCTTTGATGGTATCCATATATCAATCTCAAGATTAGTCATGGTCATTCTGTTCCTTAACCAATCAGGTCTGTAATTACTTACAGTATCAGGAAAGTATTTGTGTACAAAATAATAAACCAGGGCTTGAGGCAAAGAATGATTATTAGCAAGATTAGGGTTCCTAATTTTACCTTTCAAAAAATTATGTCTTGAGCAATGTTTCTTTATTGTGCCATCAGAGAATTTTACTGTTATGTTTTCATCTCCATAATCTTCAATCACTTCTGCCTCCATGCCACAATTCATCATTGAGACAGTTCCTTTTATATTATTACCATCATAGTTAGGATTCTTAATTTTTCCTGATAAAAAAGCATCTCTCCTTTTATTTTCTAGAATTGTTCCATCGGTGAACTGAACTGTAATATTTTTGTATGAAAAATCTTCAATTACTTCGGCTTCCATGCCACAATTCATCATCTTTTTTCTTCCTATAAGGCTAATCTTTCTACAATTAGGATTTGAGATTTCCCCTCGTAAGAAAGCAATTCTTTCTCTATGATAAGATGTATACCCGTCTGGAAACCTAACAGTAATATTTTTTGAGCCAAAATCCTCTATCACTTCGGCTTCCATACCACAATTCATTGTCATTTTACGCCCTATAATACTTGTCCTATTCACATTTGGATTATTTATACTCCCACTATTAAATTGCTGTCTAGACCTTCTGTGAGAAATATAACCATCCGTAAAACATACCGTTATATCGTTATAGCCATTATCTTCGATAACTTCAGCTTGCATTCCGCAGTTCATAATGGCTTTCTTTCCTAAGATACTATTAACAGGCATATTTGTTAAGTATATTTACAATTAATGATTTCCATCCAGATGTTCATATAATTTCAACTTCAATACCTCTCCATTCTCGAATTCAAACTGAAACCTCTTGCGATTGAAGTGTGGATTGTTCTTGTGAATGATACGGTGGTAATTGGGGCTGATGATAATGATATTCGTGGAGTCATTGTTTTGCGATTGGGTGAAATAGTCGATATGGTGAGCCTCGACGACACTATCTCCATACTCATTACCAATCCTTTCGCCACTAATCTCGTCGCGATAGTCGTAATACTCCTTGAGCATACGGATGATGCTGCGGTCTAGCTTACGGTACTTCATCAACTGCTGCTTTTCTTCGACAGAAGCGAACTTGTCTGCAAGGAAGAACTTGTCATCGTCAGTCGCCTCATAGACTTCTTCAGGAAAATAACTGAGTGTATTTGCCAACTGCTTATAATCAGAATCCGTACAGCACTCCATGCACAGGACATCAGGGCTGCTGGTCAAGTAAAGACGGAAATACTCGTGGATGTCGTCAGGAAGCGGTATCTGCCGATGGTGATTCTCTGGCAGCTGCCGTTGGGCAAACAAGTATTCGTAGCTTTTTCGGAAACAGGCACGGAGTTTGGTTGCAATCGGAGAATTAGGAGTGTAGCGTATCTGAATCATGTCCTTGTGACCAGCAAAACGCCGCTCGTCAAAGTTTATGTTTTTAAGGGTGGCATCGTAGAACTCTCCGTCTATCAGAATCTTGATGGATTTGCTGGCCCCATGTTTGAGTATCGAGGCATCCCAGGCGTGAAAATACGAACAGACCGACACAGGTATTGCAAGCCCCTCTTTCAGAAGAGACCAGTTTACTTCTTTCTGTAATATGAATCCACCATCGTAGTCCATACGCATTTCATTTTTAGCTTATACACATGCAAAAATACAAAATATATCCGATAATAAGACCCCTTCACGAACTTTTTTTACACATTATTCAATAGATATAGCCTCTTTGCCATACTCATACCACCAATAAACGGCATCATAGAGAGCATAGACGCGCTCACTAATGAAGTCTGGATATTTGGGAGTCAGTTCTGCTGCATTAAAGCCGGCAATGACACAGATAAAGGAGAAGTCGCCCGTGATATAGTCACACCATTTATTTTGACCTAAACACCAGCCAAGAATATCGTCAAACTCAGCCTCTGTCTTTGGCAACTGCACATGGGCCACAAGATGTGGCTTAGTTTGTTGGTATAGCAACCAATAGTCACCATGACCTTCAACGTGTTTTAATTCTGTTCGGAAAGCATCACGCTCCACATGTTTGGGTTTAAGCCCTGGCCATTGCAGACGAGGGAACATCACATAGGTACAGTTCTCAATCTTTTTGATTTCCATATCGTTAATTTTTAGTTAATGAAACAATTCGTTCTTAACTCACATCCTTTTACCACCGCTGCCAACGATTCTGAATAGGCCGGTTGGTGGGCATTTCGCCACTCTTGATGCAAAAATATGGTGCAAAGATAATACGAATAATTAAAACAAGCAAGAAAATCGACAATTATTTTGTAACTTTGCAGCCAAGCAACACTTATTATGAATAAAAGCAATCCAAATAATGCTGGCTATTGGACTACGTAAGCTATGCTGACTTATTTGTTAAAATGAATTTTAATATGACAGACAAGTTAGAGATAATCAAACAGAAACAATTAGTTTCACTGAAACCCATCAAATTTATTGTTAATGAGGTATGTGATTGCTTGGTCAAGAAACAGGAGGTAGCAGCATTTACATTGACAAACTATTTATTCGAAGCAAGTTTAAAAACAACTTTGATTTATTGGGAATCTGGGGGAAAACATATTGAAGACCTAAAAGACTTTGAAAATTTGTATAGGAAGGGAACCAAAAAGTATTTAGGAAAGGATTTGTATAAAGTTATTGAAGCAGCTAAGTGCTCTAATTTGATAACACCTGAAGAAAGAGAATCTCTATTATTATTCCTAAATCATTTCAGAAACCCTTTTTCTCATGCATCTAACAATGCTGAAATAAGTAGCTCAATGATAGAGTCTTTCGACGAATCTATGTCATCAAAGGAAATATCAGTTAGTGGAAATCCTATTCTTTATTTTGACTATCAAGAGCGATATATGCGTAGGAGGGCTTATCACTATTTTATGGAGTTATACTCATATATTCTGAAATGGGACAAGATGATTAGCGAATTGAGGCATCGGAATGATAATAAATAACTGGATGGGAAAAATATCATATTTCAAAGAAGAAACACTCTGTCATTTAAAGCCACATCAGGGCTTGTCAGAACGTTACCAACGTCGTGCGCTGGATGTTACGCTGGCCTGTAAGTTGACGCATGTTTATGGGAAATATCATTTGGCGATGCTTCACAGAGAGCTGGCCTTCAGTGAAGAGCGGACGACCTATCAGCAGGCAGAACGGTCGGCAGATATCATGAATCAGATTACCATCTTTCATTCTTCACCATCAGACTTCTTGCACACTAAGGATGAAAGTATAGACGATTCCATTGATACATATTTGGAGTACAAGAAGCTGGTAGAGGAATATGCTGACGAACAATTTGTGCCAAGTATTGTGAAGGAATTCTGCAAGATGGTGTATGAGGACGATGACCACTTCATCTTCTTCAAACCGTTCTGCAACCTGTACTTCTCTGTCTATGCCGATGCGCTATTGTGGTATCAGCAAGGAAAGATTGACTACAAGACGTTCTGCCAAGAGTTTCAGGAACTGAGTTGGATGGACGGCAAGCGAACTCCGTTGAACGGCAGGAAACTGAGAATGTATATCATGTCGATGCGTGAGGTTGTGGAGGCATATAAGAAACTCCAGTGTTAGGTGCATCCCCGCACCATGTTGTTCTGCCACCTTTATTATTGAACCATCAGAGGAAGGCTAAAATAGATACCATAGGAAGTGATTTGGAGTTACCCACTAACTCTATTAGACTTACCCACTAACTGTAATAGAGTTACCCACTAACTTAAAAAGGCTTCCTATTTTGTTCATTAGCAACTCTGGCTGAATCTCATTCAAAAAGGGCTAAGTACCTACCATATACCTTGAAAGGCTTTTACACCATTGCCCCTTCGAAGCATTCAATCCTCTGCTTTTCCTTTATCTGCAAAAACACCTAACCACCTAACCTAACAGGTCTCAAAGCCCGATGGATACTGAGTTTGAAGCGGGTTAGGTGTTGCTCAAACACCTAACTAACACCTAACCTAACACCTCCTGATTTATTAAACATACCAGAAGCAAATCTTTCATCAACGTATGGTTTAAGTAAAACAGTAAAGCAGAGTAATTGGCATCTACGCCATTATCCCCTCGAAGCATTAAATCCTTACGGGTTCAAAACTTTCCGATAACCGCGGACAAAATAGTTTAATACGGGGAGAAAAACATCTTAATACGGGGAGAAAAATATCTTTTTGCGGTATATAAAGTTATTTTCAAACTGAGAAAATATATTTCCAAAGTGTGAAAATAGATTTTCAAACCGTGAAAATATATTTTCCAAGTTGGAAAATTGTTTTTTCTAGGGATTTTCGTATCTTTGTACCCGGAATTAAAATGTTTTATACCTAAGGAAAAAGAATTTTATGGCACTGTACATTAAAAAAGAGATGGCTGACCTGCGGGGAACAGGCTCAAATGGCGCTTATTATCGCCTGAAGACTTGGCGAAAACTAGAGTTCGATGAGTTCGTGAAACGATGCCATGGCCTCCATCGTGTGTATGACAAAAGTGTGATTGAAGGCGTCGTGATGGCGGTGTGCGAGCACTTGGCATACGAGCTGGGGAACGGGTACTGCGTGAAGATTAAGGGCTTGGGAACGTTCAACGCCCGTTTGGGTGTGCGGAAGGACAAGGAGATGGACGACTTCCAGGAAGGTTCCACGAAACGTAACGCACAAAGCATCGAGGTGACGGGCGTATCGTTCAGGGCAGACAAGGAACTGGTAATGGGAATAGACCGGAACTGCGATTTGGAACGCGGCGGCGAGGACCGTTTGCGCAAATCGAAATTCACGGAGGAAGAGCGCATCGAGCGGGCCCGCCAATACCTGCGCAAGAACGGCTTCATGCGTGTTTTCAATTATGCCTCGCTGACGGGACTCTCCTACACCACCGCCTCGCGAGAGCTGCGCAATATCGCCAACAATCCCGAATCAGACATCATAAGCCAGGGAAGCAAAAGCGCCAAGATTTATATCCTGGCGCCAGAACCCCAAAATGTTGTGTTGCCATAGGCATTTTCCTCTATTCTCTTGCAGATATCGACAGAAAAGCGTATCTTTGCATAGAAAAGTGTGAAAAAATAGCGTTTCATGGAACAATCACTCTCCATATACAAGGCTTCGGCAGGATCGGGCAAGACTTTTGCTTTGGCCGTGGAATACATCATGGAACTTCTACAGCCTAATGCCGAAGGTGAGTTCGTCCATACGCTCGCCGTCACCTTCACCAACAAGGCGACTGCCGAGATGAAGGGACGCATCCTGGAGACGCTCTACGGCCTGAAAATGGGGCTGGAGGACTCGCGCGACTACATGGATGCCATCCTAAAGAAGACCCCCTCTGACTCCCCCATAAGGGGGAGAATAAGGGAGCAGGCAGGGAAAGCCCTTACCGCCATCCTGCACGACTACTCGCATTTCCGGGTAGAAACAATCGACTCGTTCTTCCAAAGCATCCTGCGCAATATGGCCCGCGAGCTGGGGCTTGCCGCCAACCTGCAGGTGGAACTTTCGCACGACGAAATCATCGAAAGCGCCGTGGACAGCCTCATCGAAACGATGGACAGCCAGCCGGAAGTGAGACGGTGGGTATTGGATTACGTCCGCGAGCAGTTGGACAGCGGGGATAAGTGGGACATCGTCGGACCGCTGAAGGCATTTGCAGGCAACATCTTCGAGGAGGAATACCAGCGCCGGAGCGAGGAGGAACTGAAGCGCATCAGCGATGCCGAAGTCATCAAAGCCTTCAAGAGCAAGATGCAAGCCATCAGGAAACGCACCGAGCAGGATGTCCAGGAGGCTGTGGATGAGGTGATAAGCTGGATAGAGAACAGCCCTTATGGCTTTGACGGCATCAGCTACGGAAAGAACCTCCGCTCGTTCCTGCTGAAAGCAAGAGCTATGGAGAGCGATGGACCGACGAAGACAATCCAAGATCAAGCCGACGGAAGCAAGCCGCTTTTAAATTCAAAATCCAAAATCCATAATTCAAACACTTTCGACTTGCGAGCCAAGCTTGCTGAGTTCATTGCTCTATATGCCGAGCGGCGACGGGAATATCTCTCCGCCACATTGGCGCTGCGTCATCTTGGTCCGCTCCGCCTACTGGAATATATTGACGAACGTGCTCGCGAGATAGAGGGCGATTCGGGACGCTTCACCCTCAGCAGTACACCTGCTCTGTTGAGCAAAATGGTGGAGGGCAGCGATGCACCCTTCATCTTCGAAAAGATAGGAACCTTCATCAACTATGTGATGATCGACGAGTTCCAGGACACAAGCCGAATGCAATGGGAGAACTTCAAGAAGCTGATCTTCGAGAAACTCGCCTCGGGAGGCAAGGGCATGCTTGTTGGCGACATCAAGCAAAGCATCTACCGCTGGCGAGGCGGCGATTGGAAGATTCTCTACGGCATCGAGAAGGAAAGGGAACTCAGGCGCTTCAACATCCAACCCAAACCGCTTGACATCAACTACCGCAGCCATCAGGTCATTGTCGATTTCAACAACGATTTCTTCCCGATAGCAGCCAAGTTGCTCGATGCAATTAAGCCCGATGCTGAAATCAAGTTGAGCCAGATCTATGCGGATGTCAAGCAACAGAAAAAGGATGAAGACGGGAAAGGGTATGTCCACATCAGGCTATATAAAGAGGAAGACAACACTATCTCTGATATGGCCGACCAGATACGCCAGCTACAGGCTGGTGGCTTTGACCTCAGCGAGATAGCCATCCTTATCCGCACAAACGTAATGGCGCAGCAACTCATCGAGGGTTTCAGCCAATATGCGCCCGATATCCGCCTCGTCAGCGACGAAGCCTTCCTGCTCGGAGCCTCCACCAGCGTCCAGATGATTGTAGCGGCATTGCGAATACTCATCGACAAGGACCATTGCGACGGCATCTCCGAGAAATTCCTGATGCTGCACTACCAGAAAGACGTCCTCGGAAAGGCCGACGCCACCATCCAGAGCGTTGCTCTGCAAGAAGCCGACGAGGTCCTGCCGGAGGAGTTCACGGCACATCGGGAAGAACTGTTGCAACTACCGCTCTATCTCCTTGCAGAAAGGCTGTGGCGCATCTTCTCACTGGGAAAAATACAGGGCGAGGATGTCTATGTGCTCACATTCTTCGACGAGCTGCAGAACCACCTTGTGGGTGCCGTTGCGCCCGACATTCAGACCTTCCTCACAGCTTGGGACGAGAAGTTGCGAGGGCGCTCAGTACCGGGGTCTTCTGTGGCAGGTGTCCGCATCCTTACCATCCACAAGTCAAAGGGACTGGCGTTCCACACCGTCATGCTGCCCTTCAGTCATTGGCAGACAGAAGCCGACAGACAGGGCGATGTCCTTTGGTGCGAGACAGACAAGGCTCCATACAATGAGCTTGGTGCTCTTCCCATATCCATCTATTCAAAGGATGTAAGGACATCCGTTTTCGCTCCCGATTACGAAGAGGAACACTTGGAGCGGCGAGTGGATGCGCTCAATACGCTCTATGTCGCCTTCACCCGGGCCAAAGCGAACCTCTATGTCTGGGGAAAGACGAAGCCATACGAGAAGTTCATTGAAAAGGACAAGGATGGAAATAATAAAATAAAGAATGTCACCACTGCCGCAGAACTCATCTACCTGACACTTCGGAATAATGAGAATGATACGGATGAGGAAGAGTTTTCGTATGAGGTGGGCAAACAAGAATTCAAAATTCAAAATTCAAAATTAAAAGAAAAGGGGGCCAACCGTCTCTCTATCGAGCATCGTATGGAAGATGCCGTTGATGTGAAGGTCGTTACGAGAAACCCGATGCTCTTCTTCCTGCAGAGTAACCAGACGCAGGAATACTTGGAAAGGACCCTCTCTAACTCTCCCTTAGAGGGAGAGGATTCAGGGCAAGAAGCCTCCCCTTTAAGGGGAGGTTTGGAAGGGTCTTTGTCCCAGCGCGAGATTGGCAAGCGGATGCACGAAGTACTGAGTCGTATCAACGATGTGAGTCAGCTTGACGAGGTACTCGGCCAAGCCCGCGAGGAAGGCATTATCGGTGATGGCGAGGACTGGGAGACTATCACCAGTCGCATCAGGGAAGGTTTCCGCGACCCGCTCGTTGCCTCATGGTTCAAGGCAGAGAACATCGTCTATAACGAATGTAGCATCGCCAGCATAAACAAGGGAGGACAACCAGAGATTCTGCGACCCGACAGAGTCGTGATAAACGGCAAGGACATTACGGTTATCGACTATAAGTTCGGACATCCCAGCCGTCTCTATTACGACCAGGTCAAGGACTACATGGCCCTGATGAAGCAAATGTATCCGGATTACGAGGTGAAAGGCTACCTCTGGTACATCATGGGGAAAGGAGCAATTCCAGTGAAGAGTTAAGAGTGAAGAGTGAAGAATTTGCTACCGTACTGATAATTATGAATTGTGAATTATGAATTCGTTTCTTAGTCTCATAGCAGCCGACATGCTCGCGCACTTCTCGAACGATATGCGCGATGTGACGGTCGTCTTTCCGGGCAAACGTGCCGGCATGTTCCTGAGCCGTGAGCTTGCGCTTTTGAGCGACAAGCCGGTTTGGGCTCCAAGGTACTGCATGATGGGCGACCTCTTCCAGAGCCTCACGACCATACAGATAGCCGACCCTTTGGAGTGCATCTGCCAACTGTATGGCGTCATGCAGGAGGTGCTCGGAGCAGACTATACCGAGACGATCGACGAGTTCTGGAGCTGGGGCGAAGTGCTTATGGCAGACTTCGACGACATCGACAAGCATCTGGCCAACGCGCAAGCCGTTTTCACCAATATTGCCGACCAGGAACGCCTCAAAAACCTTGACTATCTCGATGACCATCAGCGCGATACGCTGAGACGCTTCTTCGGACACTTCTCCTTGGACAACAGTACCCGACTGCAAGAGAAATTCCTGCAGACCTGGAGCCACATGTTCGAGATATACACGAAACTCCACGAAAGGCTCCTTGCAGAGGGTAAGCTGTGGGAAGGTGCACTCTTCCGTCATGTTACGGAACAGATGCAAGCAGACGAGAACCTCGTCCAGAAGCTTCTCGAGGGCAAGCGTGCCATCGTCTTTGCGGGCTTCAATGTGCTGAACAGTGTGGAGCACACCATGTTGAGCATCATCCAACGCGAAGGGAAAGCCCGTTTCTATTGGGATTACGACATCTACTACTGCGACCCGAAGAAAGACTTCGAGGCAGGCTACTTCATGAAGCAGAACCTGCGTGACTTCCCTTGCGCCATCAGCGAACCCGAAGCCTTCGACAACTTCAGCCGCCTCAAGGACGTAACCTTCATCGCCTGCACCACCGACAATGCCGCAGCAAGGTACGTTAATACATGGAAAGGGGATGCTGTTGTTCTCTGCAATGAGGCGTTGATGCAGCCTGTCCTTCATGCCATTCCAGAAGAGGCGAAAGAGGTGAACGTCACGATGGGCTTCCCCATTGCCAACACGCCGATATACGGCATCATCATGTCGCTGCTCAAATTACAGATAGAGGGCTATGATGCCGACCGCAAACGCTTCCGCTATCCCTTCGAGCAAACGCTGCGCAGGCAGCCGCTCTTTGAGCTACTGGACGAAGAGGATTGTTTCATTTATTGTGGCGACAGTACGGAGAAACTGCTCGACTACTTGCTCACCCTCGTCCGGCAGATTGCTTTGCATTATGCTCAGATAGAAGAGCCCAACATCTTCGAACAGCTCTACAGCGAGACAACCTTCCGCATCGACCGGATGCTAAAGACCCTCTCTAACTCCCCCTTAAAGGGGGAGAACACAGGGCAGAAAGTCTCCCCTCTAAGGGGAGATTTAGAGGGGTCTCTCCTTCGCCGTTTGATTCGTCAGATGATGACAAGCACGAAGATTCCTTTCCACAGCGAACCCGACCAGGGGCTGCAAGTGATGGGCGTACTCGAGACACGATGCCTCGACTTCGAAAACCTGCTCCTACTTTCTGTGGAGGAAGGCAATCTGCCGCGAAGCACTCACGCCAATTCGTTCATCCCCGAAAGTCTGCGTGATGCATTCGGCATGACGACCCAGCGCCATCGCATCGCCGTATATGCCTACTATTTCTATCGTCTCATCGGGCGCTGCGAACACCTGACTTGCCTCTACAACGAAAGCACCAACGACGGCGTTCAGCACGAAATGTCGCGCTTCCTGCGTCAGTTGTTGGCAGAGACTGACATTCCCATCCGGACGCTTTGGCTGAGGAGTGAACCTGAGCCAAGAGCAGCACAGCCTCTTGAAGTCGAGAAGACACCAGAGGTGATGGAACTCCTGCGCCTGCACTACGACCAGAACCGGCCAGATGGCGAGCACATCACATTGAGCCCTTCGGCCATCAACACCTATCTGGCTTGCCCGATACAGTTCTACCTGAACAACGTGCTGCGCATCCGCCGCGAAGAAGATACAGAGGAGAGCATCTCGGCAAACATCATCGGCAACATCTTCCACGACACCGCCGAGTTCTTCTACGAATGGTTGCAAGAACAGTACCACACAAGCACCATCACAGCCGACATGCTATGTGAGAAAAACTTTTCCATAAAAGAGACCATCCACAGGGAGCTCCAACGAATGCTCCACACAGCCTTCGATGTCTGCTGGTTCCACCCTACAAAGGACTTCGACCGCTTGCCTGTTATTCGGGAACGCTTCAGCCTCTCCCCCATCCCCTCCCCTAAAGGGAAGGGGGAAAGGAAGTCCTTTCCTTTAGGAGAGGATTTAGGAGAGGCTTACAAAGGCACGACCCTCATCGCACACGATGTCCTGCTTCGCTACCTGCAAGGGCTCATCCGCTATGATGCCCGCCACGCGCCTTTCCGCATCATCGGCTCTGAAAAGAAGCGCACAATAATGTTCAATGTTCAATGTTCTTCCCTACGGTCAGGCGCAGGCGGAGCAATGTTCAATGTTAGAGTCGGCGGACGAATCGACCGCATCGATGAGATGGACGGTCGGCTGCGTATCGTGGATTACAAGACAAGTTCCCACGAATCCCCACAATACCACCTTCAAATCTGCCTCTATGCGTTGGCCCAGATGGAGAGAAAGGAATCCACGCTTCCCATCAAGCCCGTGCTCTTCTTCCCCATCAAGGCTTCCGCCGACGACTACAACCCATCGCTGATTATCAACAAGATGGTGATCGATGACTTTGCAAGCCAGTATGCCGAAACCTTCCGAGAGAGTTTGCAGGAGATTCTCACCGATATCTTCAACCCCGAAAAGCCCTTCACCTGCACCACAGATACGAAAGTCTGCGAATACTGTAAACTCGGCCTCATCTGCGGAAAGACTCGCTCATAACCATCCTTCGAAATAACATAATAACATAATAACGATATGACTATGAAACTCAAAACAACCCTTTTTGCATTGATTATTTTTCAATTGTCAATTGTCAATTGTCAATGGATAAATGCCCAGCCTCTCTGCATTCCCACCGTTCAGGAGATAACACCTGCACAGGGAACCGTCGAGGTCGAGAAAATTGCCACGGTCACCTACGACAATCCGGAGCTGAAGTCTGTCGCTGATTATCTGAACAAGGCTTGGGAGAACACCAACTCCACTTCACTACAGAAGAAAGGCTCCGCGAATGCCATCTTCCTTTTCATGAAGCCCGACAAGAAACTCGGCGACGAGGGTTATCGTCTCTCCATTAGTCCGAAAGTCATTACTATTCAGGCAACTACCGCAAAAGGTGCCTTGTGGGGAGCGCAGACTTTGCTCCAGATGAAGCAGACAAGTTTCATCAATTCTGGTGGAGTTTATAAAAGGCTCTTACCATGCGGCACCATCACCGACAAGCCCGACTATCCCATGCGTGGCATGATGCTCGACTGCGGACGCAAGTTCTTCCCGATGAGCTACCTCTATTCGCTCGTCAACATCTTGTCCTACTATAAGATGAACACGCTGCAGCTGCACCTGAATGACAACGGCTTCAAGGACCAGTACAACAACGACTGGAACGAGACGCAGGCAGCCTTCCGCATGGAGAGCGACCTCTTCCCCGGCCTTACCGCCATCGACGGCAGCTACTCGAAAAAGGAGATGCGCGACCTCATCCGCTATGCCGAGACGATGGGCGTGGAGATTATCCCTGAGTTCGACGCGCCTGCCCACAGTCTTGCCTTCACGCACTTCCGGCCATCGCTTGGCAGCGAGGAGTTCGGTGCCGACCACCTGAACCTGCGCAATCCCGAGGTCATTCCCTTCCTCGACAGCCTCTATTCAGAGTATCTGGGCGGCCCAGACCCCGTCTTCCCCGGTCCTCGCTTCCATATCGGCACCGACGAGTACAGCAACAAGGACTCCGCCATCTGCGAGCGCTTCCGCGAGCTGATAGTCCACCTCTGCAATACCGTCAAGAGCTATGGCAAGCAGCCCATCTTCTGGGGCTCGTTGACCCACGCGAAGGGCGTGACACCAGTTCCCTCCGACGGCGTGATGATGAGCATGTGGTACAACGGCTATGCCGACCCGCGAGAGATGCACAAGCAGGGATTCCACATGATTTCCATCCCCGACGGCCTGGTTTACATCGTACCCGCAGCAGGCTACTACTACGACTACCTGAATATCAAAAACCTTTATCAGAACTGGGATCCTTCACGCATCGGCAAGGAGCGTTTCCAGCATCAGGACCCGCTCATCGACGGCGGCATGTTTGCCGTCTGGAACGACATGACGAAGAACGGCATCTCCGTTGGCGACGTTCACCATCGTGCCCTGCCCGCCATTCAGGTGATTGCCGAGAAATGCTGGAAGGCTAAGGCCGACACCACCGAGGTGGGTTGGGAGAAGTGGACGAACTTTGCCTCTCTGCTTGGCGACGGTCCCCTCACCGACGAGATTGGCCACAAGAGCATGGTACAACTGAAAGAGCTGAAGCCCAACACGACAATATTCAATGGTCAATCCTCAATATTCAATATTCATCAGATTGGCTATCCCTACAACGTCGAGTTCACCATCGAATGGGCTGACGAGAAGCCTGGCACGGTGCTTTGCACCAGCGAGCGCAGCACCTTCTACCTGGCCGACCCTGTGAAGGGCATGCTCGGTTTCAGTCGCGACGGCTACCTCTTCAACTTCCGGTATCGCGGGAAGGCCGGCAAGCGTGAGACCCTGGGACTGAAGGGCGACAATCAGGGCATCAGCCTCTTTGCCGACGGCAAGCTCGTGGAGCGCCTCAAACCCGATGTCGGATACAAGGCCAACGACAAGAAGAGCACCTACAAGATCATGCGAACCCTCGTCTTCCCCCTACAACAGACAGGCAACTTCCGCAGCAAAATCACCAACTTCAAGGCAAACAGATAAGATGAAAAGCTGGGCCCGCAATCCTGCTGTAGCCTTTGACTGGCGATTACACGCCCATAGTCACGCTTCTCAATGAGTTGATTGAGATAATAATTCCTTTCAATCCTATCCATACTTCCGAACGTTTTTGCGTATTTACGCATTGTTTTCAGTTGCAAAGATAGCTATTAATTCCATTCCTCACATATTTATTTATTAGACCATTCCCCACAAATAACCACATTCCTAATTTTCCATCACTCCAAACGCTCTACCATAGTGTAACCATACTTCTAGCCTGCTCTGTAGATAAATTAAGAGTGAAGAATGGAGAATTATGGTAAAAAGTGAAGAAATTCTTTAAATTTCAGAAAAAAAGGGCTCCGGCTAAAGTCATATTTGTAAAATATACACTACAAAGTGTTTAAAATCTTTAAATAATTACTGAATTATTTGGAAGATTCAAGAAAAAACACCTAACTTTGCAGCAGCTTCTAAGGAAGTTAGCCAACTCTACGGAGCGAGCATCGCGGGGAGATTTTTCTCCCCGTTGTCTTTTATAAACACTCCATCCTTGAAAAATAGTCGTTTGTCGCCTTTCTCATAGAGCCATACTTCGCTTATGTCGGTGCCAATTTTCAGTCGGGCCATAATGGCTTTTCTGATGATTCTGTCGGCTGCTCCCTTGGTATTGTTGATAATGATACGATTGGCTTGTATTAAACCATGTGCAAGCATGTTCTTGATTTTTCTCCTGTTCCACGGTTTTTCAAAACCCTCGTATTCATAAAAGTCATCATCAATCAGAAAGTCTGGACACTTCCTGTTGTATTTCGTGTCAGTCAATTTCCTGAAAACAATTCTGTATTCTTCGCTTTTGAAATGGCAATCTGTTAGGATTTTCACCTCATGCCCTTCCTTGGCAAACAATGTGGCTAAAGTCAGTAGTGCTTTGAAGTCCGGCTTATTCCTATCCAATCCAGCCATTAGATATATGCGGCCACCTCCCTCAAAAACTTTATAAATAGTGAAAAGTCTCTCTTTGCCGTTCATAACTTTATTTTTCCTTCATAGAGGCTATAGAACCTCACAGCTCTACATCCCTCAGTGTGCATCATAGCCGCATCGGACAGATAGCAAGGGCAAAGTTACGAATTATTATCGAAACTTAGATACATTTCCACAAAAATAATCGAAAAAATAATCCTAAAGACAATGAACAGGAGCTACATTCTTGCTTTCTTATTTTTCGATATGGAATACGAGGAAATTTAAGACTTAAAATTCAAAGAATTTTAATTTCTCGTTTTAAGGCACTTCTGAGCGCGTTTCTCAGTTCAGGGTGATGCAATATGCCCCGAAGGGGTCCGAAGCGATTCTGGGGCGATTTAGAGGGGAAATTTGGGGTGTCTGCGGAGAAGATGTTACTAGGAGAGGAAAATTTTAAATCCCTCACAGCATTTTCAGGAAATCCGTTCAACTTTTCTAGAGAAGCACTTGCCTAACAACCTAACAAACCTAACAAGCCTAACAACGGATTTTGTGAGAAAAGCACACGCTATATATAATATATAAATAAGTATAGTAGTTGATTTAATATATATAAGCAACCGCATGTGTGTCTTTTTTGCTTGTTAGGTTTGTTAGGTTTGTTAGGTTGTTAGGTTGTTAGGTTGTTAGGCCATAGTGTCAACCATCTCAGTATAAGAGACTTGCAAAAATCGCTTCAGTTAGTGCTGAAAATCGCGTGAATTGGTGCTGAAAATCGCGTGAATTCGATGCCAAAAATTTGACAGCGCGCGGAAATTGTCGTACCTTTGTATCGTCTTAGAAAAGCAGGAAGCGCACCTGCATTTGCAGACTCACAGAGGCCACACATGCACAATCCCGGGCACCGCACGTGCAACCTCAAGAGGCTACAAGATTTTTGAGTAATTTTCCGTGATTTCCTTGTGATTGAATGAAAATAGTTATAAATTTGCAGAGAAAAAAAACTAAAAATATGATGAAAAAGGCTTGTATCTCATGGACGAGGGTGGTATTACTCCTCGCGGGAACGATTCTCTTGGGGCTATTGTCCGGCACGACTGCTCAGGCACAGGAGGACTTTTACACGCTCCGAATGATGACATACAACATTCAGCACGGAGCAGGAATTGACGATGTGGTGAACCTTGACCGACAGGCTGCAGTCATCCGGAACGCCACGCCCGACTTGGTGGGAGTGCAGGAAGTGGATAGCTTCGTGAAAAGGTCAGGAAGAATCGACGAGACTGCCTACTTGGCAAAATCACTGGGGATGTATGGCACATTCGGTCCCGCCATCCCATTGACCGGAGGCAAATACGGCGTGGCAATTCTCAGCAAGGAACAGCCTCTGTCCGTCAGCAACACGCCCCTGCCCGGAAGCGAGCCAAGAACCCTGCTGGTTTGCGAGTTCGAGAACTATGTATTCGCGACGACCCATCTCGACCTCAACGAAAGCGACCGGCTCGCCTCGCTGCCCATTATCTTAGAGGAAGCTGCGCGGTGGGAAAAGCCGTTCTTCATCTGCGGCGACTGGAACGACAAGCCAAGTTCCACACTCATCAAGAACATGAAGAAAAGTTTCGTCTTCCTCAACAATCTCACAGAAAACAGCGCCAACTATACATTCCCGGCCAACGAGCCGAAAAGCATCATCGACTACATCGCCAGTTACGGCCGCGTGACCCGTTCGATAAGAAAACGTCAGGTCATCAACGAGCCCCAAGCCTCGGACCACCGCCCCGTCCTGGTGGAAGTCACGATGAATCTGCCAACCGGCATCGGTTTAATTGACAATTTACAATTGACAATTGACAATAGGGATGTCCTATATGACATCACGGGTCGCCGCCTCGACAGGAAGCCTACCAAGAAAGGCATTTATATCCACAACGGTAAGAAAGTCCTGTATTAATTAATAGAGGACTTTCTTCCCTTCCTTCACATAGATACCACGCTGATCAGTATCACGGACACGCTGACCAGCAAGATTATAGACAGCAGCCCCCTCTTCCGTCTCCCCGAGGGGAGAGACAATACCCACTGGGTCTTCGCCCTTGAGATAGCCATAGACGGCAAACTCATAGATGCGGGTGGTATAGGCATTCTGCTCGCCCTGTATCATCTGCAGGCGGACTCGGGTGGTGGTGATGGGTTGCGGCAAAGTGCGGATGACTTTGTTCATCTGATTGCCCTCCACCACGTCGGCATCCACCCATGTGCCGTCCTCTGCCTGATACTGCAACTTGAAGGACTTGGCTACATAGCCGCCGCTCTCGCGGGCTGCACCGAGCACCATCCAGCGAGTAACGGTGGCGGTGTCCTGCAACACATATTGCAGCCAGGGTGTCTGGCTTTGACTGCTCCCAACGCACCATTTTGTGGTCGGGTCTTGGTCGTTAGCATAACGAGGACCCTCTTCGTCTTTTATCTTGTGCGAAGCCGTAACGGATTTAGGCACAAGACGGTTGTCCGTTGACCATTCTCCCCCTAAAGGTGGTTGGGGGGTCTCTATCTCGGTGGTCAGGGGTGCAAAGGGCACGATGTCATCCATCTGGCAAGCCGCTATGGTGGCGGCAAAGAGGAAGGTCTTGCGGTCGGAAGAATTAATGGTCACTTCCTCTACTCCCTCGGGCAGCTCTATACCATATTTATATATATAGAGCATCTGCATCGTCTCGTTGGTCTTGTCCGACACCTTATGGGCGTGGGAGGAGGCAAAGACGATGTTCTCCTTGCGGTAGTTCTCGGTAAGCGTGGTGCAGGAGGGTGGCTCGGCAGCATGACCAGAGAAGTAGGGCACATTCAGCACGGCCTCTTCTTCGCCTGCCGTTACCGTCACCTGCGAGCCTTTCACCGTAGGACTGGCAAGGAGCAGGTAGAGTTTATACTTACTCTTGCTTACCCATGAAGGGAGGGAGATGGTTTGAGCTGTGCTTAGGCGAAGTACGTTCTTTTCGCCGTTGGTTCGCGGTCCCATCACGAAATCCAAGTCATCGGCAAAAAGCGTATCGGGGATGAGCTCGGCAGGGTAGGCGTATGTGTAGGTGCTGACAGCATTGCTGCGCGCATTGTCGTAGCTCATCAGGTCGATGTTGTAGGGAAGAGCAAGCGGACAACCCGGTTCCGTGACTCTGGAATCTCCGTAGGTTACAAGGCCTATCATGTCAGTGCGAATGGCAAAGGTCTTGGGTTGATAGCGTCCGATGTTGAAGACTATTGAACCATTGTCAATTGTCAATTGTCCATTGTCAATTTCCTCCTCAATGCCGTTCACCTCGCGGGCCGATCTGATTGGCAATGGGAAAGAGAGACGCACATCCTGCTGGTCTTCGCCTGCCCATTCATAGACGCGCACGATGAACTCGTTCGTGTCCTCGGCTTTTTTCAGGCACTTGATGGCAACCTTGTCGGTGCTGAGCGAAGCAAATGCGACGCGACGACCAAGCAGCATGCCATGATGTTTGGGAGCGACAAAGGCGATGAGCGGCTGGTTCAACTGTCCAGCCTGCATCTGTGTCTGCTCGCTCCATCCGCCCTCGTGAGGCAGCAGGGCATAAGTGAACCGGTTGGGACCGAGGTCCATGTTGGCTTGATGGTCGTAGTTCTTGCAGGAAGGCGTGCGCAAAAGAGTCAGACGAAGCGAAGTGTCGGACGGCTTGTCCCAACCATACTTGCAATCACTCAAGATGGATACGCCATAACGGCCGGACGTTGCGCTCTGGTCGGCCCATTGATGTCCGCAGACCTCGTACTCATCCTTGGTGCGAACGCCTCGCGCAATGGTGCCAAGGGAAATGTCGTAGGTTGTATTGGCATTACGAAGTAAAGCAGGAAACGTAAAATTGACCTTCAACATGCGCTCGTATGTCTGCCAATCGACCTCGTTGACGCACTCTACCCTATCGTTGATGGCATTCATACGAATGTACTGCACAAAGGTGGAGCCTTCCTGCCGACGCGTTACCTTCAACGTCTTGCGCAGCGGCCCGTCCTCCACAAGCTCTATCTCAGCATCGCCCGAGACGTATGAAGATGGCGTGCGGCAAACGTCGGTGTAACTGATTTCCCAAGCCGGCCAGGTGTCCTCGTGGTCGTAGATGAGCTGCTGCCTCACCGCTGTATTGATGAGGTTACGGCTGTTCTTGAGGTCGTAGAGGTTGTTGATGTCGCCGTTATTGTTGACACCGACACGATAACGCCCGTTGGACATTTTCTTCTGGTTGCCGCTTTCCTCAAAAGAGAGGTCGGAAGTCAGCGTCGGCTTCTCCCCTACCCTTGCCTCATAGACAGCATAGCCAAGAGAAGGTACTGTAGCGGCAAAGATGAAGTGGAGACGGCGTGTGGCAAAATCATATTTGAGGACTTGAGAAAGCACCTCGCCTCCGTCGGGGTCGAGAACGCGGACATTGGTCTGATAGCTCCCTGTATAAACGGAACCCTCCACAATGTCCGTCCGCTCGTGCGAGAGAGGATTATAGACAACGATTGGCGTGCCCTCCGTCTGGGTGTCCATCAGTTGGATGGTGGCTCCGGCGCTGGTGGACAGTTCCTGGGCAAAGGCGCGGTTGGCCAGGTAGTACTCATTATAAGAATAGTCGTTGGCCGAGAGAATGCTCGTGCCTGTCAATCCGTCGTGGTGCTGCTGCCAGATGGTACGCACCCAGGCATCGCGCAACTGCTCGGAAGGATACTCCCTTGCACTCAGCCACATGGCAAGCGAAGAAGCCTTCTCCGCAGCATCGGCAAGCAGTTCGTTCCTACGGTTCCAAAGCTTCAAGATTCCCCAGCTGGTGTAAGAGCCCACGCCATGCGTCCGCATCGGCAGTTCGCTGTTCCACACCTTGTACTGCCCGTTGTCGTGCTCCTCCATATATTGGAAGAACTCATCGGGCGATGCGAGGCGCACCTTGACTGCTCCATCTTGTTTCTGGACATTATAGCTGAGCCAATAGGGTGTGTTCTCACCATCCTTGTTGGGATTGTCCTGCATGGCACCGCCTCGGTCGCCACGAGAACCGACATACTTCACTGCAACTGGAATGCCGCTCTCCTTGATGTTGGCATTAATCTTGCTCAGAATCTCGGAGTCATTCGTGAGGTCCTTGTTCCAATCCTCATGGGCATCATAGGCTCCGGGCTTGTAGATGGCATAGACTTTGCTGCCGTCAACGCCCTGCCAGACACCGAAGTGCGGCAGTTTATCATAGGCCGACGAACCCCAACTGAGCTTCTGACTATGGAATCCCTTTTGCCCTGCATGATGCATGAGGGAAGGCAAAGCATAGGAGAAGCCGAAGCAGTCGGGCAGCATGACATCATAGCCTCCGCGCACGCCGAACTCCTGCTTGTAGAAGCGGTTGGCATAGAGCATACTGTGCAGGATGCTCTCGGCAGAGGACATCATCACGTCGGTAGCATCGACGGACATGCCGCTCACGTGCCACTGCCCGTTCTGGACGTACTGCTTCATCTGCTCGAACTCCGTCGGGTAGTACTCCTTCATCCACATGTACTTGATGGCACCCTCGTAGTTGAGCCGGAAGTCGGGATACTTCGCCATCAGCTCCATGTTATCGACCAGCGTGTTCTTCACATACTGCGTGATGGTGGTCTTGACATCCCAGTTCCATTGGGTATCAAGGTGCGTATTGGAAATAAGGAAGAACGTCTTGTCGTCCTCTGCATGACAAAGGAAAGAACTACAGAGCAGCAGGGCAGCTGCAAGTTTACGTCTATACATTATATTATTTATCTAATGCCTTGCGGAAAAGCTCTATGGTCTTATCTGTCGGGAAGAAGTTCCAACAGTTATCGGCCCGGTAGGTATCGACTACGAAGCGGCCCATAAGTTCCGGCTTTTCACAAAGACTTTCCAGCTGGGCACGGGAAATCTGGAAATGAGGATAGGCGTAGAGCTTCTTATCATCTTCCGTGCCACCAGGAATGCGGTCAGTGCCGGTATAAGACTGAGAGATGCATGACTGATCCACCTTATCTGGATCATCGGTGAGAGGATAGACATCAACCACATTCTCACATTGCATTACCTGTCGACCCATTTCATCCAAGACAATGAGCTGTCGGCCGGCGGGATATTCATCCACCAGACGCATCATCTCAACCGGAAGGATAATAGAATAGAGCGTATCGCACATCTTCTCCATCCATGCCTGCTGAGGTACGACCTCACCGAAGTAATGGCCACAGATCAAGTGTTCGCTTCTGAGAATCACTTTTGCCGTAGCAACATACGGTGAGGTACGACGCTTCTCCATTGTGACGCGGAAGGTTTTCTCGCCAAGCATCTTGTGCGAAAGGGTACGGTAGCCCGGAGCGTAGAACTGCAAAGAGTGCTGTGCATCGCGCACCTGAAATGAAAAGAGTCCGTTACGGTCGGTCTTAGTGTTGTTGAAAAAGCGATGATTCGAGTCAATCTCGCGAACGGAGACGTTGGCGATGCTGCCGTCTGGGCCTTTGACAACACCGCTGACGTTTTGCCGCTGAGCCCATACCGGCGCACAGCAAAGCAAAATGAGAAGCAATACTGAGTGTTTCATAGCTAAAAAAGCTTTTAAACCTTAAACTTATTTAATAACAACCTTTTTGCCTCCTATGATATATATTCCCTTTTGCGGCTTCTGCAGGCGCTGGCCCGCGAGGTTATAAATTGCAGCCCCTTCCCCGTTTTCCTTTTGAGGGAGTGTCTCCACGATTGTCTTTTCTTCGAAGCCGCATATTTTACGATAATCGCCACGATCGTACTGCCACTGCAGGATGGGATAGCCGTTACCTGCCGTCGGGTCACGGAACCAGGGTGCTCCCCATTTGCCTGCAATATCACAAAGTTCATTATGACTCAGGCCATCGTCGATAGGTTCCCCATTCAACAGCATATCTGCGAAGGTATAGGTTCCGGAGAAAACATCGAGGTCGGTGGTTCCGCCGAAGGGAGAAGCTGTTGCGCCATCCACGCGGGGATTCCAGGCGATAACGCCCCGGTAGATGCTGCCGGGCGTATAGGAGTTCTGACCGCCAGCCACAATGCCGCCCGCAATGGGAGACGATACAGCTGCCGCAGCATAGCAGTTCTCAATGGTCAGGTCTGTGCGGACACGCCCCACAAAACCGCCGGAATAGTTGGCAGCCGTGCCGTTACCGGTGATACTGACAGCGCTGTAGCAGTTTCGGATGGTGACAGGCGAATTGCCGAGCGTGCCACCAATAGCTCCGACATAACCCTTGCTGGTGATGGAACCGGTCATATAGCAATTCTCAATAATAACGGGCAGAAGGTTGCCCTCGGCATCCACGAATGAGCTGTGCCCCAACGTACCGCCAATGACGGCTGCACCGGAGGCTGTCCCCTCGACTATCACGTCAACAAAGCCTGTATTACGTATCTCTCCACATAATGTGCCGAAGAAACTGGGATAGTATTTGGTGCCGTTAGGCGTGAGATTGCGGATGATGTGCCCCTGTCCGTCGAAGTTAATCCAGTAACGATAACTATTCACGCTTGTATTGAGCTGCTGCCAATCATAGCCCTCCATATCGACATCAGCACCAAGCACGAAATAGACCATCTGATCCTGTACGAGAACATCGTGCATGTGGTCAAGCTGTTCGGGACGAAGGATGACATAGGGATTCTCCCGTGTGCCGTCGCCTGTCTGGTAGGCATACATCATGTCCCGACCAGCATTCTGCATACGAGTGATGAGAGCCTTAACCTCCTTGTCCTTGAGGTTGCATTCGGCAAGCGCCTGCTGACCTTCCGCCAAAACGTCCTTAGCCTCTTGTGTGCTATAACCGCCTGCATCAGCAACGGCAATCTTGTCCTGAAGGACATCTATCTCGATAACGAGAGAAGCATAAGCATCTATACTCGTCTGGATGCTGTCAATGGTTTTGTTTATTTTCAACAGCTGCTGATAGCGTGTAGCAACGTCTTCTGTGCCCTCTGCTGTTTCCCGATAAGAGGCTATCGTCTTGTTGTAGCCGCTGAAATAGGGCTTCCCGCTATTTGCATAGTCTTCTGCCATAGCATAGTAGCTGTTAAGCACCGAAGTCAGGACTTCAGGGTTGGAATTACCCAGCTTGTCGCGATAGATGATGTTGACTCTGCTCACGCAGAAGCGCTCTGTTTCAGAGAGCGGTTGCTTGGTACGCATGCCGAAAGTCAGTTTGCCACCGGTAACAAGGCCATAGACGCTCTGGCTGAACTTGCCATTGAGGAAGTTATTGGAGACAACGGCATCGGAAGACGGTGGATTCATGCCTTCGTCGACAGGACAGAGAACCGGAGTCGCCACCTTTCCTACATAGTATTCCACGCTGTGTTCCGTATCGAAGCCGTTTACCTTCATCTCGTAGAGTCCGTCCTGGATGCTAGTGTTGGCGGTCTGCGAGATGTCGAAGGTACCACCGAACTTAGCATATCCAAAAGGCGCAAAGGCCGTTCCCTTGCCACTTCCATTATCACAATCATCACTGGCGGTAACGTTCCAGCCCTTCCAACCGCTCTTCATCAAGTCGGCATTGACGACCTTATATGTAACATTCGCGCCATTGCCGGTATAGAAGACGGGAGCATCCATTTCACCGCTGCTTGGGTGTCCATCATTGATTACAGGCCAATCGCTTTTGTCCCAAGTAATCTTGTCAAGAAGCATGAGGCGACCATCGCAGTTGTTATTCTTGTCGTAGCTGTGATAGAGGAGCCAGGTCTGTCCCTCATCGTCGGTGATAATCTCACTGTTATGACCAGGGCCTTTCCAGCGGTCATTGCCAGAGATAATCGTGGTATAGTTGTCGCTTACCATCTGTCCGCCCTGCTTGTTAACGTATGGGCCCATAAGTTTCTGGGAGCGCCCGACAACAGTACGATAGGTACTCTTCTCACCCTCGCAGCAGGAACCGACGCTGCAGAACAGGTAGTAGTACTTGCCGCGCTTGTATATCATGGCCCCCTCGAAGGCACCGCCAGCCAGCTTCGTTACACCCGCATGGCGTTTCCATGAACCATTCGGCTGTGGATTGTTGATGGGACTGAAGTTCTTCACTGCGAGCGCATCATCTGTTAGTTCAACAATACAGATGTCGTTAAAGCTGCCCCACACGAGATACTTCTTGTCAAACTCCTCCACATAGCAAGGGTCAATACTGTTCTTCACACCAATCTCGGTGCTGCGAAAGAGTTTTCCCTTGTCTGTGAACTTGGTAGGAGTTGTGCCGACAGCCACACCGATGCCCGTTCGCGAACCGTTGCCCCAAAGAGCCGAGGCATAGTAGCAGATATACTTACCGTCCACATAGTTGACGTCGGCTGCCCAAAGGCTGTAATAGTCCTTCGAGCCGTCGGCTTTGGTACTGTCGTTCCAAGTGGGACGGTCGATAACGCCCGAAACGTTGGTCCAATTCACCAGGTCGTTGCTCTTGCGGCATTTGCATCCTGTAGCGTAGGCGTAAAAAGTGCCGTCGAGAGCACGCTGCACGGTCGGGTCAGGAAAGTCTGAACCGTAAACGGGATTGGAGTACTTCTTCTGAGCGCTTGCCTGCATAGCGAAAAGGGCAAGAAACAGGGTCGCAAATAGTGTTCTTTTCCTCATACCTTAAATATTTAAGCTAAATACGTTGTTTCGCTTGCAAAGATATGAAAAAAAGTTCATAGTTCACAGTTCACAGTTCATAGTTTTATGTTTTTTATCGAAATATATTATAATTATGAATTGCGAATTATGAATTATGAATTAAATTTTGTACCTTTGCACACAGAAAACGACACAGAGTATCGGAATGAAACTTATTCTGCTTACATGCCCCGAGTTCTTCGTTGAAGAGGACAAGATTCTGACCACTCTTTTCGAGGAAGGACTGGATATTCTCCACCTACGCAAGCCTAATTCAGAACCAGTATATTGCGAACGACTGCTGAGCCTCATGCCAGAACAATACCGCAATAAAATTGTCGTGCACGACCATTTCTACCTACGCGACGAGTTTGGCCTGATGGGCATTCACCTCAGCAAACGACATCCACAGGCTCCCGCTTCGTACAACGGTCCCGTCACACGTACCTGCTACGACCTGCAGAGCACAGCAGAACAAAAACGGCAATGCGAATACGTGCTGCTGCGCAACATCTTCGACAGCATCTCGGAAAGTGAGAACAAAGCCTCATTCACTCCCGATGAACTGCGTGCAGCAGCTCGGCAGGGCATCATCGACCATCGCGTGATTGCCGAAGGTGGCGTGGCCCTGGACAACATCGAACAAGTACGCGAATGGGGATTCGGCGGTGTTGCCATCCGAGGCGACCTGTGGAACCACTTCGACGTCCACTCTCAGCGCGACTACAAGGAGCTCATCGCACACTTCCGCCGCCTCAGAAAAGCGGTAGGATAAAGAAGAAATATCGTAAAAAACGCATATAATCTCATGGAAGGAACCAAGTCATTCAAGGTGTTCTCGGGCACCAAATCACATTATCTGGCAGAAAAAATCTGCCAGCAACTGGGTTGCGAACTGGGCAACCTCTCAATCACAAAATTCTCCGACGGTGAATTTGAAGTATGTTTTGAAGAGTCCATTCGCGGTGTGGATGTATTCTTGGTGCAGAGCACCTTCCCAAATACCGACAATCTGATGGAGCTGCTCCTGATGATCGATGCGGCCAAACGCGCATCGGCACGCACCATCAACGCGGTTGTCCCCTACTTCGGCTGGGCGCGCCAAGACAGAAAGAGCAAACCCCGTGTTAGCATCGCCGCAAAGCTTGTTGCCGACATGCTTGGTGTGGCAGGCATCACACGCCTTATCACAATGGACCTTCATGCCGACCAGGAGCAGGGTTTCTTCAATGTGCCTGTTGACCACCTTTACGCCTCCAGCGTCATACTGCCCTACATACAGAGCCTCAACTTGGAGAATCTGGTCATCGCGACCCCTGATGTGGGCGGTTCAAAACGCGCCAGCACCTACAGCAAATACCTGAATTGTCCAATGGTGCTCTGCAACAAGACACGCAAAAAAGCTAACGAAGTGGCAAGCATGGACATCATCGGTGATGTGACGGACGCTAACGTCGTCCTGATTGACGATATCGTCGATACGGCTGGCACCATCACAAAAGCTGCCGACCTGATGAAGCAGAACGGCGCCCGAAGCGTCCGTGCTATCGCAAGTCACGGTCTGATGAGCGGTCCTGCCAACGAACGTGTGGAAGCTTCTTCCATAGAAGAGATGGTTTTCACCGACAGCATCCCCTATGACAACAAGAAGTGCAGCAAGGTGAAACAAATATCCATCGCAGCGCTCCTCGCCCAAACCATTCAATGCGTGGAGAACAACGAAAGCATCTCCAAGCAATACCTCATTTGATGAGGAGGCTACTCTTGCTTCTGCTGCTTCCCTGCTTTGCCAATGCTGGCAAAAGTCAGGAATTGATGTCAGACACGATACATCAGGTAATACAGCAGATGATCACGGAAGACAGCCTCGCCCGTGAGGAGATGCGTTTCTACCGCGACGGTTTGTTCGTACCCCTGCGCGGCGTCATTCAGACTTTCACCCACCGCGACTTCAACCAACTGCCCGGTCCCTTTCGCGAGAACGACCACTATTGGGGAGACTACGGGTTGGCCCTTTCACCGTTGGCTGCGACCTGGATAATGAAAGCTTTTGGCGTGAAGTCACGCAGCATGACCCGACGCATGCTCACCGCCAACGGATTCGCCCTAGGCCTGACTGTCGGTCTGTCGCAAATCCTGCGATACAGCGTGAATGAGGTCCGGCCCGATGGCTCCAATACCCACAGTCTTCCCTCCGTACACGCCGCGCTTGCCTATATGGGAGCAACTATTCTGAGTCGTGAATACGGTCACATTAGCCCCTGGATCACTATCGGAGGCTATACAGCCGCTACAGGAACACAGATGCTACGCATAGGGCACAATGCACATTGGATGAATGACATCTTCATGGGAGCAGGCATCGGCATAGTCAGCACGCAACTAGCTTATTTCCTGACAGACCGCATTATTGGAAGCAAAGGTGTCCGACGCATGCCTCTCAGTAATACAGAACTGGCACAGCTTTATGCATCGGAAAACTGTCCGTCAGGCTTCCGTATAATTTCCGGCACAGAGACAAGCGGACGTTCGCTCGATGTTACAGACTTCGCAGAAGCTGCACCGGACTTTGACATGCAAGGTGTCACACTACGCTCCAGCGCCTCCATAACTGCGGGCTTTGAGGCAGAATGGTTCATCAACGACTATTTATCTCTCTCTGCTATAGGACGATACACGCTGTCACAGGCAAAACTGGATATTCCCAATCCCGCCATTACAGCCTGGGGCGAACAAATACACCTCTATCACGGCAATATAGCCGCAGGTTTGAGTTTCCCAATGACACAAAAGTCCCGCATCGGCTTGCGGACAATCTGGGGTGTTCGCTACAATGAAGGGATTACATTCCATAGGGTTGCCGAGGGACAACAAATGGGTGAAAGCCTGCTCAACATCAAGTCACAAGTGCGCCCGGAAGGTGGCGTTGGCATTATCATTGATATGGTGCAAAGCCACAATCAGACAGTAGGCTTTTCCATAGATTATTTGCACACTTTCGCCACATGCTACCTGGCTAACCGTTGGGTTATCGGTTCCTCATGGAAAGCGATGTTCTAATGACTTAACCCTTTTATTACCTCTCCCCCATTATGTAACCGCGATTTAGCAAAACCAGAACATTCAAGGCTTTTTTTGTCTCATTATTTGGTGGCGTAACAAAAAAGAGCTACCTTTGTGAAAATAATTATGAACTCTTGTTCGCATGAAGTTTTTTTCTAGTGTAATAAACTGGTATTTCAGTCGTAATGCGCTCCCCTATTGGTGCATCCTTATTATCGATTTTGCTACCATCATCTGCAGCGGTTTGCTGGGATACTATTTTATATATGGTGGAGGCGCTCTGAGCCAAAACTTTTGGAATGTTTTCAAGGAACTCTGTATCCTGCTCATCCCCTATGCCATTTCTTTCCGCATCTTCCATACATACAGCGGAATCTTCCGATATAGCAGTTTTGTGGATCTAGCCCGGCTTCTCTATGCAATGGCACTCGGAACCGCGATTGCATATATCGGCTACCTGTTTATTCCTGAAGGCCAGAAGACTTTCTTCCTTGACAACCCTACCCTGTTACTGCTTTCACTGCTGATAGCTTCGCTGTTCATGTGCACCCTCCGCATAGTCGTTAAGACAATGTACGACCTCTTCCGCAATGAAGGACAGACAAAGCGCATCTTCATCTATGGCGTCCAGGAAGGAGGCATCGGCTTGGCCAAGAGCATACGCAACGAGACACCCCGCCGCTACATCATCAAAGGCTTTGTGAGCTCGGAGGCCCAAATGAAGGGGAAATGGCTGCTTGGACTGCCGGTTTGGACCGATGGAGATGATTTAATAGATATCATGCTCAAACAGAAGGTAAGCATTCTGATGGTAAGCCCCTTGCAGACAGTTCATTTCCGCGAGCAAGAAAAGCTCATCAACGCCCTCATCGATGCCAACATCAAGATTATGATGATGCCCTACACCGCAGAGGAGTGGGATGGAAAGAGCGAACTGCGCTACAGCCAACTGCATGAAGTGGACATCGAAGACCTCCTGCCCCGCGACAAGATAGAGGTTGATATGATAGCGATTGGTAGGCAACTGAACGATAACCGTGTTCTCATCACCGGCGCAGCAGGCAGCATAGGCAACGAAATGGTGCTTCAGGTAGCACACTTTGAGCCAAAGGAATTGATTCTCATCGACCAGGCCGAGACACCAATGCATGATGTCAGACGCATGATGGCGGAACAATACCCACGCATCCGATGCCATACTATCGTAGCGAGCATCACCAACCAGACATTTATGGAGAACATCTTCCGTCGCTTCCACCCCGACTATGTTTTCCACGCCGCAGCTTACAAGCATGTGCCTATGATGGAAGACAACCCCGCTATGGCTGTCCAAAACAACATATACGGCACACGCATTATCGCAGACCTGGCTGTGAAATACGGCACTAAGAAGTTCGTGATGATTTCGACTGACAAGGCAGTGAACCCGACAAACGTGATGGGATGCTCTAAACGTATCTGCGAAATATATTGCCAGTCACTCAACAAGGCAATAGAGGAAATGAGTAAAGTTGTGGAGGATGTGAAAGACAAAAAAGAAATTGGCGCTCCTTATAACTCTTTATTCCAGGCAAACGGAAAACTGCCAATCACACAATTCGTCACAACTCGGTTCGGCAATGTTTTGGGCAGCAACGGCAGCGTTATTCCTATCTTCAGAGAACAGATTGCCAAAGGAGGTCCCGTAACGGTTACACACCCCGACATTATCCGCTACTTCATGCTCATTCCCGAAGCTTGCAAACTGGTATTGGAAGCCGGCACGATGGGTAAGGGTGGCGAAATCTTTGTTTTCGATATGGGCAAGCCCGTACGTATAGCAAGCCTGGCACAACGTATGATTACGCTGAGTGGCGCACAAGGCTGCAAGATTGAATTTACAGGACTGCGCGACGGTGAGAAACTCTATGAGGAAGTGCTCAACGATGCCGAGCACACCATACATACCAATCACCCAAAGATTCTGATTGCCAATGTTCGCGAGTACGACTACGAACAAGCACGCCACAACGAGGAGCGTTTGCTCGAAGCCAGCTATACTTACGACGATATGGCCATCGTGAAGATTATGAAGGAAATCGTTCCGGAGTTCAAGAGCCGCCAGTCAAAGTACGAAATCCTGGACGAAGGTTCTCAGGAATAAGTCAGTCGTTCGACTTGTTCATGAGATTCAATACTCCCCAAACGAGAATATAGATAGCGGCATCCATCAGCACAATAAGCGGCATGGGGAAGTGACATTGCCACAGAGAATAGTTGATGCCGCAAATCAGAAGGAACAAAGAAAGAATGCAGGCCAAAGTTGCATGCATTGACAAACCCGCGTTCATCAGGATATGATGAATGTGGGTTTTATCTGGTTCGAAGATACCGTGTCCGGTCAGACGGCGCTGCAAAGCCACACGAATGACATCAAGCACAGGGATAAGCAGCAAAGTGATAGAGATAAGCATCTGCTCCTCACCACAATCCACAGGAGCGATGGGACGCATCAGGCTCTTGATGCTCATATAGGCACAGACATATCCCAGAAAGAGACTGCCAGCATCTCCCATAAATATCTTCAGCCCACCAACACGGCCAAAGACATTGAAACACCAGAAGACGACCAGCGAACCCACAATCGCTGCATCCAGCGAGGCAATGGCAGGATTCCCGTGCAATAGTAACAACGCCGTATAAGCCACCAGAATAAAGATGCAGAGGCCGGAAGACAAACCGTCAATGCCGTCTATCAGGTTGATGGCATTCACTATGGTAAGTATGGCCATCACTGTCAGCACATACCCTACCAAAAATGGAATCTGATGCAGTCCAAATAAGCCATTGAGGTCCGTAATGACCAGATTGCACAAGGGCAGGATGAGAGCTGCTATTGTCTGTATGACGAACTTATGGCTTGCCTTCATTCCAAAGCGGTCATCAATAAAGCCTATCAGATAGATAATCAGTCCGCCTATCGTCATTGCTACCGTAGATACGCCAAACACGAACTCCTCTCCGCCTGTCAGAACACTGGTCCATGAAGCCACACAAAGTCCCACCACAGCGGCTGGCAAAAAGATTAAACCTCCCAGACGAGGCACAGGTTTACGATGTACTTTCCGGGCATCTGGGAAATCAAAATACTCAAAGTAGCGACATCCCTTGATGATGAGAGGCAATCCGATTAGGGTCACTATCGCGGCCGAAATAAAAGAAGTGATAAGGGGGTAAATGATTACATTCATGTCAATCTTCACTATCAATCCTAATACTTCCTGAAAACTAATACTTCCCCATTGTTCGTCTTCAGCTCCATTGTACTGCCATTCAGTACTTGAACCCACAAAATGCCATCTTCCGGTACACCAACGCACGAGAGAATCGACATCGGTTTTATCTCGTCATGCCCGTTTCCAAGATAATCAACTGGATTGTAGATGAGAATCTGTTCTGGACTTACCTTCAATGACGAACGCATAAAGTAATCCTCACCGTTTTGTTTACGGAAGCTGGCCATCTGCAACTGGAAAGCGTAGAATATCATGTCTTCTTTGGTTGCCTTCACCGTATTGTCTTTGTCTCGCCATTGCGTCAGCTGCCACAAACCGTCCAGATCACCGTTGCAATCCTTCTTGTTGCAGCTGGTTATGGTCATCGCCATCACCAGTAGAATTAATATCTGTATTCCCTTTTTCACGCTATGTATTTCTCTTTGTACCGAATTGACTTTATGAATTCGGGGGATTAATTGAACTTGCGTATCCAGCCATCAAATGATACTGTCAGCATGGCACTATTTGCTTTTCCCAACAGATTCCCGTGATTATGTCCATAAGCCAAAGCGAAGCCAAGCCCTCTCAGTTTCTTTGGCTTATAAGTAGCTTCGAGAAGCAGGAAATGTCCCTCGAGTGGATCCATCACTGGCCTATCATAGGAACCCAGGTTCTTTTCGTATGTATAGAGTGCCCTCCACGACAAACTGGGTGTGGGATTTCCCTTGATGCCAACATGGTGTGCATTAACACGGTTGAAATAATTATTCAGCATACCCTCCTTACCAAGATACCCGTTGTACATTGGTGACATGATGAGGGGATTGCCCATAACAAAGCCTCCGTGCTGCCAAGAGCCATATACATGATTGTTGTAATAGGCATCGTTGGCACTTATCTGCTGCGGGTTCTCGGGCGTTGCATCATGATAGAGAGGGCCACTTTGGTTCATTGTGCCGATATGTTCATAGACAAGGCTGCTCAAATAGCGATTCTCAGGAAGGTTTACCTCAATGCCCAAAAGCATATCTTTCCAGAAGCCATACTGCATACCCAATTGGCTGTGGTCTTCGAAGAAGTGATCCATATAGCCGCCTACGCTCCAGTTCTTACCTGTCCAGTCTAAGCGGAAATGCCAGGAACCAAGATGATTGCCTGAGGCATTGGAAAATTCGGCATCATTTACGTCTCCACCACTAGGAACGAAAGCTTTCAGGATATTATTACTGAGGCTGACCACCTCCCCGAGAGGTTTGTTATCGTAGCCTAACAGATTATATCCCTTACCGCCAAACTGGCAAGCCATCTCCAGTCCCCACTTCAACGTCAACGGGAACTTCTTTTCGTTGCCTATCTTCATGAGCAAAGCCTTCGAGTGGTACAGGCTGTTCTGTGTGTACAGATGAGTAGTGCCGGCGTTCCAGTTCCGCTGCCATCTATTATCTGTATAAATGCCATATGCAATGTGTGCCTTGATGGCGAACCATCCTTTCGTTCCGGGAACAACCCAGAAATCGGGCAGTTCCAATCGCACCTGAGGCAAGGGGCGCGCATTTATGCCGAGCGTCATGCCACCTGTGGAAAGTTCCTCGTTTTTGAGCTCCGATGCTCTTTCTTTCTGACCCACGGAGAGTCTTAACATCTTCCATTGTACATCCAGGAACATCTGCTGGATGCAGAACTCACTTTGGTTGCCGTAACCTGCGGCCATATCTGCTCCGTAACCTATACGCCAGAAGCGGAGGGAGTCGGCTTCTGCATCGCGCTTGATATAGGCACGAGCCAAAACGGTATGATTGTCAACAGGACCTAATCCGTATCGGTTGTTGGTAAACCAGAAAGGTGCATTGTCTCCGCCTCCGCTTGTACCACGCAGACTGAAGCCATACTGAATATCCTCACCCAGACGATCCGACTGAGACAGGATGCCAAGAGGTATCAGCAGCAGGCACAAGAATAGGGTTATGGTGCTTCTTGTTTTCATTCTTCGCTATTCATTTTCAGTTCCTTCAGGAGTCTTTTATTAAAGCGTCTTCTTCCACTGTCATATATCCAGCCCCATTTATTGAAGTACTTCACCACACTGACCATGTGCATCAACGATATACTCCAGTTGTGGTACGACAAGCGACTGAATCGGTGATATATGCTCACCGACGGGAAGAACAGCGTCTTATACTTCATATGCAGTCGGCGCGTAATATCCACGTCTTCCATGTACATAAAGAAGCGCTCGTCAAATAATCCTTCGCTCTGCAGAGCACTTATTCTCAGGAACATAAAGCAACCGGACAGGAAAGGCACATTCATCATCTTGTCATAGCCGGACTGCTTCAGCTCGAATCTGTCATTTCTCTTTGCAATAAGTTTTCCGGGCATGAAGAATCTGCAAAACAGATCCAGGGGAGTTGGAAGCAATTTGGCCAGACGCTGCACAGAACCGTTCAGGAAAAGCACCTTGGGCATCACCTGGGCTATGGTGTCGTCCTCCTCCATCAGTCTCCACAAAGCCGGAATCACTTCTGCACCGAACCAGACATCTGGGTTGACGACAAGATGGTATTGACTGCCTTCTTCTATCGCTTTGCGCAAAGCCACATTGTGACCGCTGCCATAACCCTTGTTGACTTGTTTGATGTATTCCAAATGGAACCCTCTTCCCTCATGTTTGAGGTACTCGTCATCCTTCCGCTTATACTCCTGCAACTCACCTTCCAGACGCATGAAAGTATCACTATGGTCTATAATCCAAACCTTCTGAACAGGCGAAATGAGCAGACTACGAAGGATACCCTCCAAATCCAACAGGTTATTATTATATGTTACTATCGAAGCTGTTATCATTACTCAATTATCGTACAAAGGTACGATAATATAACGGATTAAACAAGTGATTTATTGCCCTACAGACCTAAAATGTTAAACTATGCAAATAAATACGTATTAGACACCAGTTTTTCTCGATACAGCAAGCATACAAAAGGGTAAAGCCGTCGAAAGGTAGGTGATGTCGTATACCGGGGAAAACAGGTTCCAATTGGCTCCCAGATACATGTTATGGACAAACGTTACTGACACGATAACCACAAGCATTACGGCTGTATTACGGAAATATCTGCATGCCTCTCCTTTATGATTCATCGACAGGAAAATAGCCAGCGGAACAAAGAGGATAAAATCTGCAAGGTTGCCTTGTCTTGTCTGCAATGCCCAAGGACTATTCTGCGAGTAAAAGAACTCCTGCCAGTCCCATATGGCAAACGGGACAAAGGTCAGTGCAAAGACTGCAAAAGTCAGTAATGTTACCGAAATTTGCTTCCGCCAATTCATCCTGATAAAATATGGCAGCAGCAACAAGACAATGGGGATGAGTACCAACATTCTGGTACATGCCAGCAAGCCCACAGCACAGGCTATCCACCAGCGTTTCTCCTCTACCCATTGCTGATGCAAATGGGGGAAAACCACATTGATTATCGTTGCCAGAAGCAACAGATTGGTGATGAGGTCGCTCCTGACTGCCACTTCATACCAAACAGCAGCAGAAGTACATATCAACATACTGATAACGAGAGTCTTGTCATTACCATAGACCTTATGACAACTCCAAAGGAACAGCACTACGGCAACAAAGAAAGAGAGTCCCACATTGCCTAGCAGATAGAAGGGAATGTGCAGAACCTGCCATACTGGAAACGGTGACGCATTTCCGCCCAAATGTGTACTGGCACTATATGGATAATCCCCAGAAAGAAGATTCTGTATCGGAAAGTGCAAAGCCGACCATCTATCAACCTGAATGCCGTAAGGGTCGATGACATACTGTAAGACCAACCATCCTGCAAAAACAAGCATGCAACCCCCAAAGACAAACCTCTTGCACCTTGCTTCTTGTCCCCGGTTCCCTATATAATAAGGTATAACCAGACGAAGCAAAACATAATAGAAAACAACCGCAGAAAGTGTGGCAAAGAGGGCAAAAATCTCAGAAATTCTCGTTGAATACTTCGCCACGAAAAACACATTGATAATGATGAATAATGCCTCCGAGATATTCAGCTTCTTCTCTACCAAATTCCTGTATACCAACAGGATAGCAAAAGCCAAAACAGAATAGGCCAAGAACACAGCTGTGCTCGTTGCATCTGTTATCAAGCCAATAAATGGTATGTGCGCGATGTAGATTTCCAGACTGTACTTTCCTGACATTTTCAACAAAGCACTTCTCTCCGGACGAAGCATCGAGAACAGAGGAATAAACGCCAAACCTATCGAAAGGCGGAAAGGACAAAGCAAATAATTGTACGCAATGCTACCCTTCAAATCGTGTAACGGGGGAATTGCTTTTAAGCAGAAGAAGAAAGCCCCGATGAAGAGCAGCAGGAACATTCCTCTCTTTATCTCTTTGTCTGAAAGAGCAGCCAGCCGAGTCTTATTCATAGAGAGCAATACACCTGCCAGGAAACTGAACGACTGTTCTGCTTCAAGATGACCGCAAGGAGCTTGTATGTTCAGGCAGACAAGAGCACAGACCACGAAAAATAAAAGTCGCAGCCGGCCTTTCAAAAAGCGCGAGCCCAACCAATAGACAACATAGCATTTTGCGATAAAGAAGATAAACCAGAAGGTCGGCTTGATATATAGCAGCTCATCCAGACACTTGTGCATCGACGCTCCGACAGAGAGGTCTCCATCCGATGAGAGATAAGGAAACAAGTAATTGTATGCACAAATGAAAAAGGCTGTAGGCAGGAGAACCTTATTTATTCGTTTTCGCCAGAAACCATCCAGACCGTTCTGTCGAAACGATTCCTCCAGCCCATAGCCGCTCAGAATCAGGAAGAGAGCAACGAAAACACCTCCCCACATATTGAAAAGCGGAGAGATATTGTATCCCAGAAAGATATGGAACACGAATATACCTAAGGCTGCTAAGCCCCTCAGCGCCTGTGTGTTTGTTCTCGATAGCATCTCCATCCTGTCAAAAAAAGCAGCCCCGAAACATCCATGATGCTCGGGGCTTCTTTGCTAAAAAAACGGCGGCTACCTACTCTCCCACGGGTGTGCAGTACCATCGGCGCGGGCGGGCTTAACTTCTCTGTTCGGAATGGGAAGAGGTGGAACCCCGCCACTATAACCACCTGAATAAGGTGACATATACTAGCAAAAGCAAATGCGCAGCGTCTCTTCTCTTTCAAAGCTGCAAATATAACAACCTTCGTGCTTTCCTCCCGATTCCGTTCTCCCCTCCTTGGGAGGGGACGGGGGAGGCCGAAAGTTTCGGGCAATTAGTAGTGCTCGGCTTTG
>JAFZPZ010000008.1 GCA_017552435.1 Bacteroidaceae bacterium | reverse complement strand
GTGACGGTGGTTCCGCCGCTGATTCTGGTGTACGAGTTGTTGGGCGAACTCTCGAAAGAAGGCACATCGTCGCCACGGTCGAACACGATGCGATACTTGTAGCCTATGCACGAGGCTTCGATACCCTCTGAGTGGACATACGTTTCTCTTAAGCTGCCGTCTGTCTGCGTTGCCTGCTCCAAATCCGATATCTTCAGTTTGGCAAGCTCCACCCACTCTGAGCTGGTGGTCTTCATATACTGTATGGCAAACGTGGGGTAGGTGCCGTTGTAGGTCTTCTTGGGCACATAATGGTGATTCCACGTCACCTTGATTCTGTCTTCTAACGGCTCTGCCTCGGGGCTGCCAATGAGCGGCGAAGTGAGGGCGATGCTGGTAGCGACGGTGGTGCTGAACTGTGCTATCGGGGTTTGTGACTCGGGAATCACGATGCCGCCATGTTCATTGGCCTTCAGCCAATAGTTGGGATAGAAACACACGTTGTATTCGTAGGGGGTATCGAACTGAAGCTGTTGGACATCCTTGTCTTCATATTTGAACTGGGCGGCAGCATCGTTGATGGCCATCGAATTCAGCATGGTCCACGAGGTGTCTCCCTTCTTGCGACGATAGATATACCATTTCCCTACGTAGGGGGCATCATTGGGGTCATAGTTCTTGGCATCGGCCATACGCCAGGTCAGCGTGACGCTCTTGGCATACTGGTCCGGAGCACAGTTCAGCTCAGTGGGACGGGCGAAACTCTTAGTCGTTAACGTCTGTTCTTTAAAAGTCTGCGTACAATATTCATCCAAGGACATGTGTTCTGTCAGCTTGACCTCGTAAGGATGAGAAATAGCATATAAGCCCACGTAATCGGAAACCTTGACTTCGAACCTGCCAGACGGTTGTTTGGGAGTTTGGCCGCGGAGCGTGTTCTGATTTTCGCCCTCTGGGTGTCCAAACACATCAAAATATCGTTCTTTGGATGAAGTACCGAAATGGGCATCGATAATCATGGTTTCGGGCGATACAAAATACGCCTTGGAATCCCATGTGGTGAGTTGCATCTCGTTCAACTTCCTTTTTTCGTCCGCAGTGGTGGTAAAGTCCAAAAACTTTTCGTATTCTTGAAGATACACGTTATTCCTCCACTTGCATTTAAACTTGACGGAAAAGTCCTCCAATGGATCTTCAAGTTTATACACCCGCAAGGTGGCGACTTGATTGTCAAAGCCTGTAATCTGGGTGAGCATAACCACGAATTGGTTATCCTGGAAAATGACGTCATTCATTCCGTATGAACCAGTAAAGTCGTCGTCAGTGCGTTTATTGAAATTCGAATATTCAAAACTTGACGGATTAAGAATATTGTCTCCACTCCTTTTACCGAACTGGAATGTGTGAGAATACAGAAAGTTGTCCACACCTTTCAGGGCAGCAAGCCTCAAGGTGAATTCCTGGTAGGGTTGACTAGCGGTTCTATTATGCCCCCTTACCAAGTCAGGGTAGTCCATGGCCTGCACCATGACACTGGTCATGGCTAAAAGGAGGGTTAGGAATAGTTTTAGATGTTTCATAATATTGTCGTTTTATTGTTATTACTTAATTACGGTACGGGCAGCGGCGCTGGAGCCTGTAGTGATGCTGGCAGTGCCGTCGGTGTTTATCTTCAGGATTTTCTCTCCACCGCTCAGCCAGTAGTATCCACTTGATTCCGCTGTCGTAAACGGCAGGAAGATGATGTTGCCGGCAGGGTTGGAGCTGCCTCCGCTCTTGGCACGGAAGTAAATGCCACTCACCAGCGTGCCGCCGTTGTCATAGCCTTGGCCGGAAATGAGGTCACAATTATCAATGAGTGCCTGCGCATCGGTTTCTGTCGGCAGGGCGGTCTTGACAGCATCCGATAGGCTGGCGTATTCTACCTCTGATGTCTTATCGTAAGGCAGTGTGGCTCCCGCGTTGCGGACAGCCCAGGACACGCCCGTCATCATCTCGATATGCTCGGCCAATGTGGCGCTGAAGCGGTAGGCCTTGCCACCGATTAGATTCTTGCCGGCCACATTGCCTGCATAGGCCGTTCCGTCGCTGCAACTTACAGTGACATGGTAGCGACCCGTGGAGTGGTTCTTGGGGAAGAGCATCATCCAGGCCACAAGGGTGTAGTCGTTGCCGATGGTGCAGTCGGCAAAGGTCAGCGACTGCTTGCATTGTTTGTAGTTCGCATCGCTACCCTCGTTATAGGTCATGCCCGTTGCCTGATTGTTCACGCCATCCTCGGTATTCAAGTTAGAGAAATTCTCCGTGATTTTGGTGGGGAAGTAGAGGTCGTTGTCACCATAGCGCGTGACGGTCAGGTCGCTGACAGTCTTACCTTCAGCCGAAGCGGGCAGGGTGAGCGTGAAACGGCAGGGGCTGAGGACATTGGTGAAGTGGAAGAGGCAGGAGGCATTTTCATCCGTCGTCACCTTGGGGGCCACCATATAGTTCTTCGCCCCTAAATGCGCCGTACTGCTGTTGCCCGTCTGTGTCTGGCTCTTTAGTGTAATCAGTCTGGAACTGGTGCCGTCGGTATTGCTGTTGTAGGGATAGTAGGAATAGTAAACAGCACTGGGATTGAGGGTGAAGGCACCGCCATTGAAGCCGGTTTGCAGGCTGCCCGATGACGTGCTGGGCATGGCGCAATGGGTGGTGCTCTGCGGGTTGCCGTTGATAGCGCCTACAACGCAAATCTCGTCGCCCGCATTCCATGCAAACGATAATCCGTTATCACCGGCAGAGAGCGTGACACGGGTGACGGGACCCTCCTCTTGGTCGCCAAACTCATAACTCGGCATGTAGCCATACACGCCCTGGTGTCCGTTTTCCTCAGACAAACCGGCAGAGTCGTCCGCTGAACAACCGACGAGTAGCAGCATCGTTGCTGCGTATAGGAAATATTTCTTCATCGCCAAATTTTATAAAATAGGTGCGAGCATACATTTTATTCAATCTCCCCATTCATAGTCCGAGCCTTTGCCCTGAGGGGGGGTACTTTCTGTCAAAAGATGAGAAACGGCAATCTTTACCATTCTCGTTCTTGGTGCTGAATACTTTTTTTTCTTCTTCATATTCTTGTTGAATTATTAGTTTTTCCCCTCAAAGGTACTCAAAAAAGCCAAACCTTGCAAGGTCAAAATCGCCGCGAGCGAAAGTTTTGCATTAGCTGAGACTTTTTTGCATTAGCTGAGAGTTATCGCAGACCCGATTCGCCCATTTATTCTGAAAACTCGCCCGATTATTGCAAAAAAAGTTGTAACTTTGCACGCATAAAAATAGGATATGCCTGAACAGATAACTCCATTGTCGGTATTGTATCTCCTGCTCCACGGCGCTGGAACTGCCGTGGCTGTTGTGCTGTGCCTCTACCTGCTGCTGTGTCGAGGCAAGGCTATCGCGCCCAACATCACGCCGCCCGCACGACTGCGCCGTTGGGCAGCGGCATTATTCGGCGTCATGGCCCTGGCCCACGTCTGGTGGATACTGTTCTACACGTACTCGGACGACACCAGCTCGGTGATTTACGGGCTGCTCGTCGCTATCGACTGCATGGCGCTGCCCCCCGTCTTCGTCGGCACACTGCTGCACATGCTGCAGGACCGCCGCCGACCGCTATGGCCCATTTTCGTCGTCATGACGCCCTGTGCGGTGATCGCAGTGCTGCAGACAGCCTTGCCCGACATCGACCTCACGACGCCGAACATGATCTATGGACTGGTCATCGCCGTGGCCTTTATTATATATATGGTGGTGGCCGTGAGACAATATGGGCGGTGGCTGCGTGACAACTACGCCAACCTGGAGCACAAGGAGGTGTGGCTCAGCCTTACGCTGCTCATCGGCCTCATGATACTGCTCCTGAGCTTTGAATATACCGACAACTACGTGATGTCCACCATCGCCCACCTCATCGGCTTCCCGCTGGCGGGCCTCCTGCTATGGCGCGTGGAGACATTGGAAAGCCTCACCCCCGCCCCCTCTCCAAAGGGAGAGGGGAGTGAATACCCTCAAAACGGAGATTCAACGGCAGAACTATCTACTCCCCTCGCCAATCGGAGAGGGGCTGGGGGTGAGGCTCGTATCGGCCAATTGCTGGCGAAGCACTGCGAGGACACGCAGCTCTACCTGAATCCAGACCTGACCCTAACGCAACTCTCGGAAGCTGTCGGCGTGAACCGCTACTATATCAGCCAGTATTTCACCAGTCAGGGCACAAGCTACTATGCATACATCCACGACCTTCGCATCCGTTACTTCGTAGCCCGCTATCGCGAGCTTGCTGCTGCACATAAGCCCATCGTCGCCCAGCAGCTGGCCCAGGAGAGTGGCTACCACAGTTACAGCACCTTCAGCACCGCCTTCAAGCAGCGCATGCACAAGAGCGTCGCCGCCTGGATGCGCGAAGAGGTATTGACATGAAAAACTTGCGGGCTCATGCCTTAAGCAAAAGCCCGTATTCCCTCATCACTCAAGCCACGATGGGAAAGGCATCGCCACGCGCACGGGAACCATAGAGCCAAACCTGACCACCTGACGGAACGACCCTATTGATGGTTTCTTTTAACTTCTGAATTATTTCCTCTTCTTTTGCTGTCATAACACACATTTTGCCTTGCAAGGCTAGCGATTTATCCAATACGAACAAAGGAATATGCAAATTATTTGACCTTCCTTACGGATTGCGGTACAATGATACAAATAAATATGTAACGACAAAAGAGTTTTGCTGAAATTGTTTGGCGGATTGGTGAAAGTTGTGTAATTTTGTATCTGAATATAGATTAACGTAATAAAGAATCATATGTGATATGCCTGCAGATAGCTTAATTAACAATATTGTACCGTCCGAATGTAATAAATATGTGATTGTTTTCCATAATTCCTATTGGTACAACGGAAAGATGGGATCTATTACGGATGCCCAGGGAGATTGTGTGTTTAGATTCTATGAAGCAAGGGAAGGGAAGTTAGGTGCGGAAATTATCAGTGAAAAACCAGAAGATAATCCTTTAGTTGCAACAGGCATTGTGGCATACTGCATTCATAATCGTTTGAACGAAAACAAAACATTTGAAAAACTACATCTTTCCAAATTCGTTGTCAAGAGCGTCATCAACCAATTCATTGGTTACACTGCACAACTATTCGACAAATACAAAGTTAAGCGTGAGCAAGAACCAGACAGTTGGCGTTGTAATATAGAAGCAGAATTCTACGACAAAATAATCATCCCACTTGTGCAGCAACAAAACAAGGAGTCAGAAGCTTTGTTTGAATATGTCACCCCTGATGATTGTATTTATCTTAGAGGAATAATGCAGGAATATATCTTGTATTTGGAAGAACAGAGAAAGAAATATAAAAGCCGTGATCTTTCAAGTGAAGACAGCCTAGACCATGCATTGGACAGGAGGGTGAAACTCGCATTTGATAAATATAAGGGGGAAAATGTTGCTGCCGACTCAGATATTGACGAGATTTTTTCTGAACAGAACGAGCAGACTGCTGATTCTGAAATTGCCAGACTGCGTGCAAAAGTGGTGGAAATGGAAAAATGTATAACATGGGATTATGATGAAGAGGAATCTACGCAACATGACAACGAGCCAGATAAAGAGCGTCAAATTGTAAAAGAGCCTTTGGTGACACGTCAGATAGTGGATAATGATGCTGAGATTGTTATGCGTCTAACTCCTCTTTTCTATAATAGCAAACAAGACGCGCAGGCTTTCCTCAAGAAAGTAAAAGGGTTGGATAATCCAGCCATAACAGGCGTCGTTTGTGATTATTTAATAGACCGAAAACTAGCACCAAGTACAAAGGGTCGGAAGTTGTGGGCAATTCTATCTAACGCAGGGATATACCATGCTGGGGGAACGAATTGGGATACAGCCATTCGGAAAAATCCAAAATATAAAATGTATCTTAGGCAGCAACATTGAGTTGCTGCTTTTTTGTTTGTGAAATTTGTGAAATTTGTGCAAATCCAGAAATTTCATTTGTATTTATTTGTATTTGTTTGTGTGCTTCAAATAAAAACATAGTGTACTCGGTAGCGTCATAGAATGGTTGTATTTTTGCACTGAAAAATTAAAAGCGCAAAAAGATATGCAACTTTTCATCAGGCTAATCAGGAAACTCTTCCTCACCACTGTTGAGGAGATTATACGGATATTTGGCATAGAATGGCCAAACATAAATGTCGATGTCAACGTCAGCGGCATGTCTTACCTCGTGTCATTACATATTATATACGTATATCGTGGCACGAAGAAGGCAATTTTTGACGGTAGCAACTTGGGAGCAAGGGGACCTCCCGTTAAAAAAAGAAAAACAGCTTCCCAAAGTTCGGGAAACGGTTTTTCAAACGAAAAATGATTTCCCAAGGTTCGGGAAATGAATTTTCAAAAGAAAAATGACTTCCCAGAGTTCGGGAAACGGTTTTTCAAACGAAAAATGACTTCCCGAAGTTCGGGAAACGAATTTTCAAACGAAAAATGATTTCCCAGAGTTCGGGAGACAATACACTTTTTTTAATGTCAACTAATTCATAAGATCATGTTAATAGTTAATAAACTTTGTTATAAACGTGACCTGAAGAACGCCCAACATTTTGCGTTCATTCAGGCCTTTATTACTGCGCTGCAAGCCGCAGGTTTTACGGCTGCAAGAATCCTTGCCAAACTGGCTGAACTCATAGCTGCATTCGCCATCGAAGATCAATGGTACATGCTTGCACGTGCCAGCAAGATTATCGCCCAGCGTGCTGCTGCCGACACGAAGCGCGACCGCTTCTACTCCCGTTTACACCGCCTCGTACTTGCTTGGGCAGGCAGTGGCATGGCACAGCTCGATGCTGCTGCTACGGCATTGCTCCGTCCATTCAAACTCTACAAGGTGAAAGTAAATGCGCAGATGGATGAGGAAACAGGTGTGCTTGAAAACCTTATCACCGACCTTTCTACCACCGAGATGCAGGCACACCTTGCCACCATCAACGGCACCTATCTGTTCCAGCAGTTGGTAGCTGCTCAGAATCAGGTGAAGTCGCTGCGACTGGATCAAGGCGTAGAAGAGAGCGAGAAGGTACTTGGTGCCCTCGCTGCTGCCCGCAAGCAGTGCGATGCTCTGTACGATGACATGTGTGATCTGTTGGAGTCCTTCGCAAGGGCAGCCGACGAAACGGCACCCTACGAGACTTTCATCAGTCAGTGGAATGGTACAGTCAAGATTTATCAGAAAATGCTCAACCGCAAGAGCGGCACATCATCTGGTAACAGCAGCAACGGCGGTGGTAGCCTCACCCCTGACCCCTCTCCCGAGGGCGAGGGGAACGAAGGTGGTAATACCACCGGCACCGGCGGCGGCACTACGCCAGACCCAGGAACCGGAGGAGGAGCCTCCCCCGACCCCTCCCAAGGAGGGGAGAATAACGGCGGCACCAACACCGGCAATGGTGGAACTACCGGCGGCGACGACAATGGTGGCGGTGACGGCCCCATCGGAGATGCAGAGTAAAGCACGTGCCTCGATGGCACGACTTTACTCTAATTCAAAATGATTGGCTGGGCTCGCGGATTGCGGGCCTGGCTTTTTTAGTATGCTATCTTCTTGCCACCGACGATGCAGAGTGTGGGCCCTCCAGCCCCCTTTACAGGGAGGGGTTTATATGAAAGCAATCGGCCGCTGAGGTCGTAAACCGAATTGTCATTTATCATTTGTCCTTTATCATTTAGCGTAGCGCCAGCATCGTCTATTCCGGTTCCACCATCTTCCACCGATACCATGTAGGCGTAGAATATGCCGCCGGTCTTGGTGCCTGTGGGCGAGGTGAGGTGGATGCGGACGGTCTGCTTGCCGCTGGTTCCCTCCTCGGGGATGGGATAGCAGCGCATGATGAAGCGCCCGGGCTCGTTGTGGCAGAGGCTCTCGGAGGCAACAAAAACGTCGTCGCACATGATGTCGAAGTTGCGGATGTCGCCTTCGTCACCCCAATAGAGCAGCATCAGATAGTTGCGGTGGGTGCTGTTCACCTTCATTGTCCACTTCTGTCCCGTCGTGCCTGAACCGTCCAGCCACGTCCTGTTGCGGAAGGTGCCGCTGCCGCCGTTGCTGGAATATCGGTGGCTGCTGCGTGAGGCGGCCTTGGTGGTCCACATGTAATCGACTGTCACAGCGTCTTCGGGCAGGTCCTCCGAGAGGGCGGTATAGACGCCGAACAGTCCGCCCACGTTGTTGTCGGCATCTGTGGCCTGCATCTTGATGGTCACCTTCTCCTTGTTCTTGGTGAGGTCGAAGGGGATGGGGTGACGCATGTAGTAGTACTCGTTGGGGGAGAAGTTATCGACGTGCTCGTAGGAGAAGATGGTGCCGTTGCAGTAGATGTTGAACCGGCGGTTGCCGCCGTCGCTGCCCCAGAGCTTCAGGACGAGGTCCACTGGGCGTTGGGGGTCAACCTGGAGGTCGTAGCTGATCCAGCCTCCGTAGGCATCTCGCCATCCCAGGTCTGGCCCGGTGTTCATATTCTGGCCCTGCAGGTTGTGACCTTGCTCGCTGTCGCTGTCGCATATCTTGACCTCGTCGATGAAGTCGATGGGCTGCTCCATCTTGCTGGCATCTGTGGGAATCCAGACGAGCATGGGCGAGGCGTCGCGATGGGCGCGGGTGAAGTACGGCACGAGGCGGATGAGCTTGTCGGCACTCTCGACCTCTGTGCCGTTCAGGATAGCGGACTTGCCGTTGATGCGTATCTGCTGCAGGCCGCCTTTGAAGAGTCCGGTCATGGTGGAAGGCGCATTGGCGGCTGTACCCGTTGCACCCTCGGGGATGAAGAGGTTGTCCAGCTTACCGCCGTTGTCCACACCCTCGGCACAATAGACCAGGGGTCCGCGCTCGTAGGAGCAGAGGCCTTTGTTGGTCTTCAGGTTCTCGTTCGATACGACCTGGTGCACGTCCATCGGCAGCGTGAGGCTCACCTCGTCGCCCACCTTCCAGTCGCCCGTCAGAACGGCATAACCGTCCTTGACAGTATAGCTGACCTCCTCGCCATTCAGCCGTATGACAACGGGTGTGGTGGTGGGGTTCGTGTAGGCATAGAGGTCGCTCTCCACGGGTTTGTTCACCGCCCATCCTGGGATGCGCACCTTCAATGTCATACCCTTTTCTCCCCCTAAAGGGGGCTGGGGGGTCCCTATGCTCGTGAACGTCAGCTTCATCTCACCATCGTAGGGATAGGAACCGGTGACGGTCAGGCCATATTTCGTGTCGCCAACGGTAGCCGTTGCCGTGCTTGCCACGAAGAGGTTCCAGTAGAGCGCGTCGTCGTCGGTGGCATAGATATATCCAGGCACCGATGGGATGAGCCGACACAGGTTCGTGGGACAACAGCTGGTGCCGAACCACTCGGAGCGCGCGTCGCCGCGGGCAGTAGAGGCCAGGCGGTTGGGATAGTAGAAGGTCTTGCCGGCGATGCCGTAGCCGTCCAATACCGTATTATATAGGGCGCGCTCCAGCATGTCGATGTACTTGCCCTCGCCGTGCAGGCGGAACATACGGAGGTTGAAGAAACTGCCGGCAACCGAGGCGCAGGTCTCGCAATAGGCCGAGGCGTTGGGCAGTTCGTAGTCCTCGCCGAAAGCCTCGTTGTTGTCGCGGGCACCGAAGCCACCGGTGATATAGAACTTCTTCGAGGCGATGTTGTCCCAGATGGCTGTGACGGCTGTCTCGTAGTCCTGGTCGCCGGAATAGCGCACCCAGTCGGCCATACCGCTGTAGAAATACAAGGCGCGGACGGCGTGCCCCTCGGCTGTACGCTGCTCGATGGCAGGCAGATGGTCCTGCCAGTATTTGCCGTTCACACGCTGGTCGGCGCTGGTGGGGTCGAACTGGCGAATGCCCCTGCAATCCAGGAAGAACTTGCAGCCCTGCAGGTAACGCTCCTCGCGCGTCAGCTCATAGAGCCGCACCAGAGCCATCTCGACGACCGCATGACCGGGTGCCATCTTGATGCCGTCCTCGTTGAAGACGCTCAACATATTGTCCGCAGCCTTGCGGGCGCAGTTCAGCAGTTTGTCCTTGCCCGTCGCCTGATAGTAGGCAATGGCGGCCTCGATGAGCTCCGCCACGTTGAACGTCTCGTGCGAAAGGTTCCAGTCGCTGGTCCACTTCTCGCCGTTGTACCAGGGGTGTAGGGGATTGTGGATGGTGAAGTTCGTCTGGATGTATCCATCGGGTTCCTGGGCAGAGCAGATGAGGTCCACTACCCCATCGCAATATGCCTCCAGGCTCTCGTTCTTCTGCGTAGTGAGCACATAGGAAGCCCCTTCCAGCACCTTATAGACTTCGGCGTCGTCGTAAGGATTGCCCGACTGGAACGTGAGGTCACCCACTTTGGCTTCGCCGCTCACAATCTTGCCGGCATACTCGAAATTGCGCAGCTGTCCGGCATCGGTGCACTTCTGGAAAGCATAGCGGATGGTCGTATTTCGCATCACATCGAGGCGTTGCTTCCAGAACTGGTCATTCACCTGCACCGCAGTAAAGGGCACTTGCTTGATCTCGCCACCAGCCTTTGCCGTTTGGCTCAGGCAGGACAGGCAGACGACTGCCAAAAGGAGGGACTTCGTGTTCATGTTTCGTATATTAAAGAATAGAATGAATATATATGATTAGATAGTATGGAAGTCAAGTGGTTACTTGACGATGGAAGTGCATTCGTGGCGCAGGCCCTTGCTCTTGTTGAGATATGCCTTCGCTACGCCAAAACGGAGGAAGAGGTCGAGACGGACAGGGATATGGTTCTCGTCGTCGGAGATATAGAAAGTAATGATTTCCTTCTCTTTCCCGTCGGGATATTCCACGAAGGAGAAGACCAGGCAGCGGTAGGTTATGCCGGTGCTCTTCATGCGGAAATCCTCGCGACCGCGATAAATGAGCGTAATGTCCTCGACCTTGTGCCCGTCCGCCACCGGAAGCCGCAGTTTCTCACCCTTGTGGAAGTCCTCCGCGCGGAAAGAACGAGCCCGCAGCAACATGCTCATCATATCATAGATGCACTTCGCACTGTCGTGAGTCTTTTCCGTCACCGCGCCGTCACGGTCCTGGTAGCGCTGGCGCAGGTGCGGCTTGCCATTGGGATAGGAGAACCAGACCTCGTCCACATAATAGCGTCCGCCCTCGTTCGCGCCCTTCTTGAAATACAAGGGCGACAAGTCTTCGGTGATAATGCTCTTCATCGTATCACGCATCATGAAGAAGTGGTCCAGACGGTCGCTGGTGCGGGTAATCAGGTAGGCCTTGTAGGCGGACTGTCCCTCCCACTTTGTCTGCGCGATACTCATAGAAGCAGTACCGGCACTGACCCAGATGAATTTCCAATTGAAGAAGAGGTCGTAGGTCAGCTCCTCGCCCGGCAGGAAAGCCGTATTCTCGGCTGCACACTGCCCGCGAACCGCCTGGCAGAAAGGAAATGCCAGGACAACCAGCAATATAACTCTGACAATAGACCTCATATTATCCCCTGCTTTCTAATCATTCCTATTCATCTTCTCCTCCTGCTTCTTCCGCTCGCGCTCCTTGTTGCGCTGCTTGATATTCTTCTCCTTGTCGGGCTTCTGCTTGGTAATCTCCTTGGGTTTCTGCGATATGAGCGGAATCTCGAGGGGCGACCAATCCTGCTCGATGTCCCATTTCGCTTTCACGGGGATGGGCTTAGGGAAATAATAGACATGTTCTGGCTGGCGCCCATCGTCATATTTGCCCGTGTTCCACTCGCCATTGCTATTGACATCGTGGTAGCAGCGCAGATAGTAATCGCCAGGCTTTATAAAGAAGAAGTCGGCTCGCCCGTTGGAATCTGCAGGAACCTCTGCCACACATTTGTCGCTCTTGTTCAAAAGCTGGACAACGACTCGGGCAGTGTCCGGGAAAAGGACATGTATGAAAACAGAACCGTATTCGTCCTCGCTACGGACATTGAACTCGTTCTTGATAGGCTTGTTTACATCGCCCATTACCCCCACGACGGCAGCACTGTCGATGGTGAAACGGTACAGACGCTTCTGTTCCCACTCGGCATAGAGCGTGTAGGACTTCACGTCGCGGTCCGGCAGGAAGAGGAACGGCTCCGGCAACCAGTTGCTGTCCTGCTTGATGTACAGATGCATCCGCGTAGTATCAACACTGGCCAACGGTTGCTTGGCAGAATACCGCACATTCTGGTTGGGGTCGATAGAACCTGTGGGCTTTGCCAGAAACTCCAGGAAGGTTTTGTCGTATGGATTCTCTTCCTGAGACAAAGGCTCCTTGGATTTCTTCATGAGCTTCTCGCGCGCCTTCTGCCACTCCTGTACCTTCTTCTGCTTTTCCCTCAGTATTTTCTGCCAGGTAGTCTTCGGGGACTCCTCGTAATACTCGGTATGTGGACGCAGGACGCCCAGCGAATCTGTCTCAAGGAACGTCAGCTCGAACTTGAGGGTATCCTCGCGATGCGTGAATGCGGTATCGGTAATCCAATAGACGATGCTGTCGTTGTGGAGCGATGCGTCGGCAACGAGGCATTTCTCGTCGAAGTTCACACCGCGGATGGTAGGCAACGAATCTGCCGGCGCTGTGAAGAAGAGCCTGAGGATGTCGGGGTCTGGACGCTCCAACTTGAGCAGATGCTGGTCCTGGCCTTCCTCAAGGAAAGCCGTGAGCACCAGGTTATCGGGGAAATAATGGACATAGGGAACGACGCGAATGGAGTCGAAATGTGTAGAGTCGCTCCACACAGTGTCCATACGCACATCCCAGCTGCAGGTGGTGGTGAAGGTGTCTTCCAGGAATGCGAGGCGTTCGCTCCTCTGGGAGAAAAGGAAGTCGCCATCCTTGTCCTCGAGGGCAAAGGCGCGGTAACTTCCGCGCTTGACGCCCTTGATGCAGAAGCGCCCAGAACCATTCGTGCGGGAGACACGACTGAAAGGCCTCTTTCTGAGGATGGAGTCGGAAAAGAGCGTGTCCAGGGGATAGAGGCCGACAAGAATACCCTTTATGGGTTCCAGATCTTGTGCGTTGAGCACAATACCCGAGACCTCCATCGTATCGATTTCCGTTCCCGTGCTGAAACTGTAGGTGTAGTGTCCCATCGGATTGCCCTCGTTGTTGTCGGTGATGGCATCGCTGAAGTCGATGGTATAGGTCGTGTTCGCCTGCAATGAATCATAGAGCGTAATCTTCACGCTCTTGCCGTCGGCACGGATATTGGCAGGTTCCAGCTGTGGGGGCGAGACGATGACTTTCTCGTTGGCATTCTCCAGCTTGACAAATTCATTGAAGCGGATGCGCATCTTGCGGCTGTCGTTATTGACGGATCGGTCTGCCGGATAGCACGCCACAACCTTGGGCGGTATCTCGTCGTATATGCCACCGTCTGGAGAGCCGATGCTGGCGCATGCCACCATCAGGAGCACCGCTAACCCTACAAGAATATGTTTAGCCCTTACCAATTGTCAATTATCAATTATCAATTGTCAATTATTAATTATTAAGTGCCAGCACTTGCTCAATGATGTCGCGATTGTTGCAGAGACGTGGCACCTTGTGCTGTCCACCGAGCTTGCCCTTTTGCCGCAGCCAGTCATTGAAGACACCAGGACGCGCCTTGATGAGTTCCAGTTGTTGAAGGGTAATGCTTTTATAGCGTTTAGCCTCGTAGTCGGAGTTTAACTGTTGCAGGCTCTTGTCTAGAATAAGGGCGAACTCGTCGAGACGCTCCGGCTCGCGACTGAACTCCACAACCCATTGATGGCAGCATTTGCCATTTGCATCCATGAAAACTGGTGCGGCAGTATATTCCAGTACCTCGGCTCCCGTCTGTCTGCAAGCTTCCGCCAGTCCCTTCTCGGCATTATCGACAATCAGTTCCTCGCCGAAAGCATTGATGAAAGACTTCGTGCGACCGGTGATGACGAATTTGTAGGGGTTGCGCTGTGTGAAACGAATCATGTCGCCGATGATGTAGCGCCAAAGACCGCTGGAAGTAGAGATGACCATCGCATAGTTGCGCCCCGTCTCTATGCCCCAAAGGGGAACAACGGTAGGCTCAGGACTGTCGAACTCGTCCATCGGAATGAACTCGTAGAAGATGCCGTAATCTACCATCAGGCTCAGCGCGACATCGGTGGGGTCATTCTGCAGGCCGAAGAAGCCTTCGGATGCATTGTAGGTCTCCATATAGTGCATCTCTGGCAGAGTGATGAGACGCTCGTATTGTTTGCGATATGGGGTAAAAGCGACGCCACCATGGAAAAATACTTCCAAGTTGGGCCACACCTCGTTGAGGTTCTCTTTACCTGTGAGTTCCATCACCCTGTTCAGGACAGAAAGCATCCATGAGGGAACGCCGCTCAGGTTCGTAACATTCTTCTTTAGCGCCTCTCTGGCAATACGGTCGCGCTTTATCTCGAAGTCACTGAGCAGAGCTGTCGCTTTCTTCGGGACACGCACCAGATTGATGAGCGGATTGATGTTTTCGATTAGGATGGCACTAAGGTCGCCTACCAGGCTCCCGGGCAGGTTGTAATTCGTAGCATGACTGCCGCCAAGTATCAAAGCCTTGCCGTCGAAGAGCCGGCTCTGGGGATTGTTGGCCAAATACCAAACTACAGCATCTGTGCCACCTGCATAATGCGTATCGTGCAGACCATCATAACTGACCGGAATAAACTTGCTCTTGTCGTTGGTTGTACCGCTGGACTTGGCATACCATTTCACCTTTCCGGGCCAAAGAACATCGCTCTCGCCGTGCCTCATGCGGTCGATAAAGCCTTTCAGCTCTTCATAGGTATTAAGCGGTGTCTGGCGGGCAAAATCCTCATAACTGAGGTCCTTACTGAATCCATGTGCCCTACCCCATTCCGTCTGGGCAGCTTTGCCAAGCAGACGCTTGAGGACACCACGCTGCAGAACCTCTGCCTCTGTGACATAGTGGTCGAGTTCGTGACGGCGCGGAGTAAAGATGGGGCGTATGAAACTAGTCAGGTTCATCTGGAACACACGATATCAGTAGTCTTGGGTATTTTCCTTTATTCTTAACTTTTAATTCTTAACAGAAATAAGTTCATCATGCAGTTTTCGGTCGTTCTTGAGACGATACAACGCATTTTTGCTTGCCTTCTGCTGGCTCTCTTTCTTGGAATATCCTCTGCCGCGTGCACATTCGTGCCCATTGATGACGACCTTTGTGTTGAAAAGCGGCGACCCGTCTTCTGCCTTTGTTTCATCCAGCAGAACAAATTCCAAGGTAACCTTGTGTTTCTGACACCACTCGAGGACCTTACTCTTGAAGTTCTTTTCCTGGTAGGCCAACTTGTCAATGTCTATGAGGCGATGCAGTATCTTCTTCGTTATAAAGGCTTTGCAGTAAGAATATCCTCTGTCCAGATAGATGGCGCCAATGAGTGCCTCGAACGCATTTCCCGCGAGGTAGCTGTTGTGCATTTGGTTGTGCTCGTTGCACCTGACAAGTTTGTCGAGGCCGATTTCTGTAGCCAGCTTGCCAAGTGATTCGCGCTGCACGATTTTGCTGCGTGTGTTGGTCAAGAACCCTTCGCGCTGTCGGGGGAAATGGTGAAAGACTATCTCGCCTACGACTGCACCCAGCACGGCATCACCCAGAAACTCCAATCGCTCGTTGTTGATAGGTGTCCCGCCTTTTGCATGTGCAAGCATCGATTTGTGCATCAGCGCTTCCTGATAAAGTCCAATGTTATGCGGATAGAACCCCAGCATATCACGAAAAGCGCGACAAAGCGCCTTTTCTTTGCGAAAAGGAAGCTTTATCGCGTCTATCAGGTTGATGGCAGACACAGCCTTACTCTGCGTATTTCTTGAATACAACGCAGGCGTTATGACCGCCAAAGCCAAACGTATTGCTCAAGGCAGCTCTCACGGTGCGCTTCTGTGCCTGACCAAAGGTGAAGTTCAACTTGTAGTCAATCTCGGGATCTTCGTCGCCTTCCTCGTGATTGATAGTCGGGGGAACGATATCCTGGTTGACAGACATCACACTCGCCATTGCTTCGATGGCACCAGCTGCACCCAGCAGGTGTCCGGTCATAGACTTCGTACTGCTGATGTTGAGTTCGTATGCATGCTGGCCAAAGACCATCTGAATTGCCTTGCATTCGCTGATGTCACCCACATGTGTCGATGTTCCGTGCACGTTGATGTAGTCGATGTCATCAGGCTGTAGTCCGGCATCTTCGAGAGCATTCTCCATAACGAGCTTTGCGCCAAGACCTTCGGGATGCGATGCAGTGATGTGATGAGCATCTGCGCTCATACCTGCACCTGCCATCTCCGCATAAATCTTCGCACCACGAGCCTTTGCATGCTCCAGCTCCTCGAGAACGAGGACTGCACTACCCTCTGCCATTACGAATCCGTCGCGACTGGCACTGAAGGGGCGGCTGGCCGTCTGGGGACTGTCATTACGGGTGCTCAGAGCGTGCATGGCAGTAAAGCCACCTACTCCAGCTGCTGTTATAGCAGCTTCGGCACCACCGCTGACGATGATGTCGGCCTTGCCCAGACGAATGAGGTTGAAGGCATCTGCAAGCGCGTTGGTCGAAGAGGCACAAGCACTAGACGTAATATAATTAGGACCGTGGAATCCGTACTTGATGCTGATATAGCCAGCACAGATGTCGGATATCATCTTGGGCACGAAGAAGGGATTGAACCTGGGACCGAGTGTCTCGCCAGTCTTGGCGTAAGCAGTCACTTCCTCCTCGTAGGTCTTCATGCCGCCGATGCCGACGCCGAATACGACGCCCACACGGTTCTTGTCGATTGACTCCAAATCCATTGCGCTGTCCTCAACAGCCATAGTGGCTGCGGAGAGAGCAAACTGGCAATAAGGGTCCATCTTGCGGGCTTCCTTCTTGTCGATGAATTGCTCGGGGTCAAAGTTCTTGACCTCGCATGCAAACTGTGCCTTGAACTTGGAGGCATCAAAATGTGTGATAGGCGCAGCACCACTCACACCCGCAAGCATATTCTGCCACGTCTCCGCAGCTGTATTGCCCAAGGGGGTGACAGCGCCAATGCCTGTCACAACAACTCTTTTCAATTCCATCTACTTGTTTGCTTCGATGAATGCAATTGCATCAGCAACGGTAGAAATCTTCTCAGCCTTATCGTCGGGAATGGTAATTTCAAAAGCCTTCTCGAACTCCATAATCAGTTCTACAGTGTCCAGAGAATCAGCACCAAGGTCGTTGGTGAAAGATGCTTCGGGGGTAACGTCTGATTCATCTACACCCAACTTATCAACAATAATCTCTTTTACTTTTGCTTCAATTTCTGACATAACTTTTCAATTTACTATTTGACAATTTTTATTATTTGCAATCTCTTTTTTATCTCCTCTCCTAGAGGGGCATTTTTAGTTTCGCGCTGCAAAGTAACAACATTTTGAGCAATTATGCAACACTTGGACATAATAATCTATCATATTATGCACATTTTAACTTTTTTTGTGCACAAATTGGTGTTCTTGTGCAGTACAGTCCGAGCCAATCACATATATATTTATTAATAATGTGTAGTAGATACTGCGAATTTGTACATTTTAAATTTTGATTTTTGGATTAATTATTGTACTTTTGCACTCACTATGCCACAATATGCCGACGTAATATTGCCTTTGCCTTTGCAAAGTTTTTTCACCTACGCTTTGCCGCCCCTGTGCGAAACTCTGCCGCAGGTGGGGAGTCGTGTGATTGTACCTTTTGGCAGCCGAAAATTCTACACGGCTATTGTGGTACGACTGCACAATGACACACCACCCTATCCGACCAAACCAATCTCGGAGATTCTCGACACTTCGCCTATTATTCTTCAAGACCAACTGCGTCTATGGCATTGGATTGCCGACTATTACCTCTGTTCGTTGGGCGATGTTTTCAAGGCAGCCCTGCCCTCTGGTCTCAAGCTTGAAAGCGAAAGTACAGTCTTGCTGAATGACGACTGGGAAGCCGATTCTCCCCTTACGCTAAGCGAAGAGAAAGTGTGGCGAGCACTCGAAAATAAATCCCCCAAGGGGACTGAGCAGACTTTGGCAAACTTGCAAAAGGAGACTGGCCTAAAAAACGTTCTGCCTATCGTCAAGAGTCTATTGGAAAAAGGTGCTGTTCGGATGAAAGAAGAAATCAGACGCACCTACAAGCCCAAGACGGTGTTGTGCGTACGCCTGACCGAAACCTACACTTCCGAAGCACGTATGCACGAAGCGCTCGATGCATTGTCCCGTTCACCCAAACAGACAGAGCTTTTAGGTCAATATCTTGAGCTCTCAAAGGCGTCTGCAGCTCTCGCTCTGCAGAACCGCATGCTTTTGGCAGAAGTCGAGAAACAGGCTTTGTTGCATGTATCGGGTTCTACGAGTGCCATCCTGCGTGAACTCTGCCAGAAAGGTATCCTCGAGACCTACCCAAAGCTTGTAGACCGGGCTCAAACATACCCCGAGATACGGTGCGGGGAAAGGATCGCTTTTCAATTGTCTGAACCGCAACAAGAGGCCATGAACAACATCCTTCAGCAGTGGCATTCGCACAATGTCTGCCTGCTTCACGGCGTAACGAGCAGCGGCAAGACAGAAATCTATATCCATCTAATGCAGAAAGCTATTGAGGAAGGTAAGCAGGTGCTCTTTATGTTGCCAGAAATCGTTCTGACAACCCAGCTCACCGAGCGGCTGCGACGCGTCTTCGGAGCCCATATGGGCGTCTATCACTCGCGTTACCCTGACAGCGAACGCGTGGAGCTCTATCAGAAGATGCTCTCCGATGCACCTTACGACATTGTGGTGGGAGTTCGCAGCAGTCTGTTTCTGCCTTTCCAGCGGCTCGGCCTGCTCATCATCGACGAGGAGCACGAGACATCCTTCAAGCAGCAAGATCCTGCACCCCGATATCATGCTCGGAATGCAGCGCTTGTTCTTGCGGCACAGGCGGGAGCAAAAACTTTGCTGGGTTCCGCCACACCCAGCCTAGAGTCGTACCACAACGCTCTCAGCGGCAAGTATGGCCTCGTTACGCTGAAGACACGCTATGCCGGCCTTATGCTGCCCACCATCGAAATTGTCGATGTGCAGGAGATGAAACGGAAGAAGATGATGAGCGGCATCTTCTCGCCTCAACTGCTTGCCCATATACGGCAGGCTTTGGAACAGCGCAAACAGGTCATCCTCTTCCAAAATCGTCGGGGTTATGCGCCCGTTATGGAGTGTCGCGAATGCGGTTGGACACCTCGCTGCCAGAAGTGCGACGTCAGCCTTACAGTTCACCGTGGCTACAGGCCTTTATTTGGAAAGAGCGAAATGGTATGCCACTATTGTGGTGCCACCTACAACATCCCAACAGTATGCCCGAACTGCGAGGGGCATGAGCTCTCCAGCCGAGGATATGGTACCGAGCGCATCGAGGAGCAACTGCTATGCATACTGCCCGAAGCTCGCACCAGCCGTATGGACCTCGATACGACACGCTCCAGGCAGAACTACGAACAGATACTGCACGACTTCGAACAGGGCAAAACCGACATCCTCATCGGCACCCAGATGGTAACGAAAGGGCTCGACTTCGACCGCGTCAGCCTAGTTGGCATACTGTCGGCCGACCAGATGCTTTCGCTGCCCGATTTCCGTAGCTACGAACGTGCCTTCCAGATGATGGAACAGGTGGCCGGCAGAGCAGGTCGCAAAGGGGCAGCCGGACATGTTGTGCTGCAGACGCGCGATGCCGGCAATGCGATTGTCCGGCAAGTCACGAAACACGATTACGAAGGCATGTACACAGAGCAGATGCAGGAACGCGAGCTGTTCCGATATCCGCCTTTCTGCCGCGTTATCTTCATCTACCTCAAGCACCGCGACGAAAACGTCATAGAGAGTCTTTCTGCCGATTTCGCAGTTCTGTTGCGGCAGGTCTTCGGCAGCCGCGTACTAGGGCCCAACACACCGTTCGTAAGCCGCGTACAGCTCATGCACATCCGTAAGTTGATACTAAAAATGGAACTTTCCGCACCTATGTCCGCCGTTCGCGAACGTCTTCTCGCCCTCCAAAGTCAGGTCCTCGCAATGCCTGTTTACCGTTCGGCCCAAATCTACTATGATGTGGACTGAAGAAATAACCCGTCAAATTCAAATTCATACAAACAATAAAACCTTTACCTATGAAACGATTCACCTCACTGTTTGCGGCCACACTCTGCGCCGCTATGATTCAGGCAGACGTCACGCTGCCCGGATGGATGTCTTCCAACATGGTCCTTCAGCAGAAGACGAGTGTTCACCTGCAGGCAACAGCCAAGAAGGGCGCCACAGTCAAGATTACCCCTTCGTGGGACAACAAGACCGTGAAGGTTGTGGCCGACAAAATGACCGGAGCCTTCGAGTTCGACCTCCAGGTACCAGCGGCTGGAGGCCCCTTCACCCTGACCTTCGACGACGGCAAGAAGCTAGTGCTCGAGAACGTGATGGCCGGCGAAGTATGGTTCTGCAGCGGCCAGTCGAATATGGAGATGCCCGTGAAGGGTTGGGGCATGGTGGACAACTACGAGCAGGAGGTGGCCGATGCCAATCATCCTCTGGTTCGTCTGTTCCAGGTCAAGAAAGTGGTGGCTCACACACCACAGACGACGGTTCCCCTCGACTATACCAACGGTTGGGCAGTCTGCTCGCCAGAGACGGTGGGCGAATTCTCGGCAGCCGCCTATTTCTTTGCCCGTGAGGTGTCTCGGGAGCTCGGCATCGCCATCGGTGTCGTCAACAGTTCATGGGGCGGAACACCTGCCGAGAGTTGGGTCAGCCTGGACCGCTTGCAGAATGTAATCGGTTTCCAAGAACATGCAAAGAGACTTTTTGATACCGGCTTCAATGAAGACAAAATAGAACAACTCTATCAGCAGGAGCGTGTCGAATGGATGAAGGAAACCTATAGCCAGGACGAGGGCCTGAAAGACGGTAACATTGACCAGGCTCTATGGGCAGCAGTCAATCTCAACGACACCGGCTGGCAGCAGGCAAACCAACCTACGCTATGGAACAAGATTCAGGAGCTGAAGGATTTCGACGGCATCGTGTGGCTGCGTCGCGTAGTGGATATTCCCGCATCGCTGGCAGGCAAGGACCTAAAATTGGAGCTGGGTGCTATCGACGACGAGGACGTCACTTATTGGAACGGACAGCGCGTGGGCATGCAGTCAGGATGGAACGCCAACCGCAGCTATACCGTCCCCGGCAAGCTGGTGAAAGCCGGTCGGAATATCCTCACCGTTCGCGTCTATGACTCAGGAGGCGACGGCGGCTTTTACAAGGAAGCAAAGGATTTCTTTGTTAGTACCGCCGCAACCAACATTTCACTTGCTGGCAACTGGAACTACAAGAAGAGTGTAGATGCAGCCGGCATCAAAGGTCCGGTAGGTATAACGGAACCTGCAGCCCCCAACAGCTCCTGGTATCCCGCCGGCCTCTACAACAGCATGGTGGCTCCCTTCTTGTCGATGCCTGTTCGCGGTTTCCTCTGGTATCAGGGCTGCTCCAACGTAGGCCGCGCCGTGCAGTACGAGAGCCTCTTCCAGGCACTCATTCTTGACTGGCAGGCCCGCTTCAACAAGAATTCCCAGGTAACCCCCTACCCCAAGCCACAGCCTCAGAACGAGCGTCGTCGCTTCATGCAGCCCACAGAATCGAAGGCCCTGCCCTTCTACTTCGTGCAGATAGCCAACTACCTGCAGCGCAAGGACCTGCAGCCCGAATCCGGCTGGGCAGCCATCCGCGAGGCACAGCGCAAAGCCTTGAAACTGGATGGAGTTGGTATGGCGGTGAACATCGACATTGGAATGGCTAATGACATCCACCCGAAGAACAAACAGGAGGTGGGTCGTCGTCTGGCACTTTTGGCCCTGAACCGCATCTATGGTCGTGAGGAAGCCTGTGCCGCTCCGGAGTATATGCAGATGCAGGTTTCCGATGGCAGGGCACTTCTATCTTTCATGCCCTCATTCAACACCGACAGATTGGAAGAGAACATCGACATCAAGGGCTTCACCGTAGCAGGTCCCGACCACAAGTGGCATGTAGCGAAAGCCTATACCGAAGGTAACGGCCAGTTCATCTTCCGTGTGGTAGTGGAAAGCCCTGAGGTGCCGCATCCCGTTGCAGTCCGCTACGCCTGGGCCGACAATCCCGAGTGTAACTTCCGCACAGTATCCGGCCTACCCGTAGGTCCCTTCCGCACCGACGACTGGGACGACTTCAAATAGTTCAGCTATCGTCTGCCTTTTTGTGTGCTTATTCTGCTAAATCTTTTGACTGATTGCAAAATTTGTTGTAACTTTGCTGTGTCTATGAAAGAGGTACAGAAATGCAGGTATAAATAGAGAGAATTGCCAAGATTAAATCTAAAAATTGCGCTTTAATAGTAGCGATTTTAACATTAAACGCCACATTTAGTCCCACTGAAAGAAAAAAAACAAATAAATCAGAAAACAAATTTGTTAATAATAGAGAAATCAAACATTAGTATAACCAAACAGAAAACAGATGTCTGGAAGATTCTTTCGTCCGGAAATATAAGAAAAAAATATGTTTTCTTTTTGTATTTTGCCAGCTTATTCGTAACTTTGCGCCCGAATTTAACCCAACTAAATAAATTAACAAAAATGAAAAAGATTCTATTTACCCTTGTAGCCGTTGTTTGCTGCGCCATGTTAACCTCAGTATGCACTTCTTGCCGCGATGACGACCATATTACATACACCATGGGATTGGATGGTAGGGAAGGCGTATCCGAACACGAAGCAGAGGAAATCACCCTGATTTCGAGCACCTTTAGGAATAACATTCAACAGACCCTTGGTGTGACCATCAGCGGTAGTACATTCAATTACAATGGTAGCGATACCAAGGTGAAGGAAGCCTGTGACAAGGCTGCCACCGAACTTAACACCAAGAAATTCAATGTTATATACACATACAGCGTTTACAAACAATCAAACGCAAATTCAGTTCTCTTCTATCGCTGGAAAAACAGTTTGGGTGATTAAACTAAGACAAATGACATAATTGTACATCGTAAATTGTACATACATTTATGCCATTAAGACTTCCAGACAGACTTCCAGCCATAGAGTTCCTCAAGAACGAAAACATTTTCGTGCTGGGTGACGAACGTGCCAACGCACAGGATATCCGTCCGCTGCGCATCGCCATTCTGAATCTGATGCCCCTGAAAATCACCACAGAAACAGACCTCATTCGACTGCTCTCCAACAGCCCACTGCAACTGGAGGTGCACCTGATGAAGGTGAAGGCGCATACGAGCAAAAATACGCCAATCGAACACATGCAGGCTTTCTACCGCGACTTCGAGGAGATGCGGCATGAGAAATTCGACGGATTCATCATCACCGGAGCTCCCGTGGAGCACCTCGACTTCGAGGAAGTGAACTATTGGGACGAGTTGTGCGACATCTTCGCCTGGGCAAGAACTCACGTCACCAGCACGCTTTACATCTGCTGGGCTGCTCAGGCCGGACTCTACTTCCACTACGGAGTGCCCAAATACCCGCTGCCGGAGAAAAAGTTCGGCATCTTCCCGCAGGTGCCGCTCCTGCCCCGACTGCCTATCTTCCGAGGGTTCGACGATGTTTTCTACATGCCGCATAGCCGCCACACGGAAATTCGCAAAGAGGACATCCTGGCTGTACCCGAACTGACTATCATCGCCGAGGGACCGCTGAGCGGCGTGTCGATGGTAATGGCGCGAGACGGACGCGAAATTTTCATCACTGGGCATTCCGAGTACTCGCCAATGACACTCGACACAGAGTACACACGCGACTTAGGAAAGGGCCTGCCCATCCAGAAGCCCTACAACTACTATCGCGACGACGACCCGAAAAAGGGACCGCTCGTCATCTGGCGCGGACACGGGAACCTGCTCTTCCAGAACTGGCTCAACTACTACGTCTATCAGGAAACGCCATACGATGTCAATGAAATCTGTTAACGGAGTGAGGCTACCCATTGAGCTATTATCTCCGGCACGGAATCTGGAGTGCGGCATTGCGGCTATCGATCACGGGGCAGATGCTGTCTATATCGGTGCACCTCGGTTCGGAGCAAGAGCAGCAGCCGGCAATTCCGTAGAGGACATCGGTAAGCTATGCGACTATGCCCACCGCTTCGGGGCCAAGGTCTATGCGGCTGTCAATACGCTACTCTATGACAACGAGCGTGAGGAAGCCCGTCTGCTGACCTGGCAACTCTACCGCGCCGGAGTGGATGCGCTCATCATTCAGGACATGGTATTTCTGAAGATGGACCTTCCACCTATCCCCTTGCATGCAAGCACTCAGATGGACAACCGAACCATTGAGGACGTTAGGAAGCTTAAGGAACTCGGATTCAACAAGATAGTGCTTGCACGTGAATTATCACTTGAAAAGATATGCGATATCCATGATGCGGTTCCGGAAGTGCGGCTTGAAGTCTTCGTCCACGGTGCGCTCTGCGTCTCCTACAGCGGCAGGTGCTATGCTTCGGAGTATTGCTTTGGTCGCTCCGCCAATCGTGGCGAATGTGCCCAGTTCTGCCGCCTGCCCTTCTCTCTGGAGAATGCCGAAGGGCACACACTCATTAAGGACAAATACCTGCTCTCGCTCAAGGACATGAACCGCCAGCAGCACCTCGAAGAACTGCTGGATGCTGGTGTGCGAAGCTTCAAAATCGAAGGGCGGCTGAAAGACATATCGTATGTCAAAAACGTTACAGCCAGCTACAGACAAGCTCTGGATGCCATTCTGAAGCACAGACCTGAGTTCGTCCGCTCTTCTTACGGAACATCGACCTATACCTTCCAACCGGATCTCTCGCGCAGTTTCTCACGGGGCAACACCGATTACTTTCTCTTTGGCAGGACCAACGACCTGGCTTCGCCCGATACGCCCAAGAGCAGAGGTCGCGAAGTAGGACGCGTGAAGGAAGTGCGAAACGGCCTAATCATCGTCAGTTCGACCGAGTTGTTCCGTAATGGCGACGGACTTTGTTTCTTCGACGCAGAGGGACGCCTGCAGGGTTTCCGCGTGAACAGAGCCGAGGGTAACCACCTCTACCCGGCCTCGATGCCCAGTATCAGAAAAGGCGATCTGCTTTGGCGGAGTTATGACAAGCAGTGGGAAGATCTCATGAGTGGACAGACAGCAGAGCGACGCATATCTGCCCGATTCCTACTCGAAGAGACAAAGCAGGGGTTCCGCCTGACCTTTTCGGCAGAAGACGGCACACAGCGCAACGAGGAGTTCATCGCAGAACATCAGCCTGCCCGCACTGACCAGACGGCCTCCATCCGCGATGTGCTCAGCAAACTTGGCGATACGCCCTACACTTGCACCGATATAGAAGTGCTTTTCTCGCAACCCTGGTTCATTCCAAGAAGCACACTTGCGGAGTGGAGAAGAGTTGTAAGTGAAAAATTAAAAGTGAAAAGTGAAAAATTGGAGATGAAAAACGAGGCTTTCCAATCGGAGCAAGCAAAAAATTCTTCCCTCATTAATAGTAATTTTTCACTTAATTCCCCCCTAATGACTTGCCGCTTCTGTCTGCGATACGCCTGGGGAATGTGCAAGAAGGAAAAGACCCCCCAGCCCCCTTTAGGGGGAGAAATGAAAAACGAGAAATGGATTGAGCCGTCGTTCCTCGTGCTGGGAGATGGACGCCGGTTCCGGCTGGAATTCGATTGTAAGAAGTGCGAAATGAAAGTACTTAAGAATTAAAAAACAAAGATGAAGAAAGGGCTACGATTTCTGCTTCTACTCACATTACTACTTTCCTCCTGCTATTACCAGGCGGAGGATGCTACGCTTTATGTAGTTGGGGACAACTTTGAATTGTCCGTAGATAGCCTGTCGCTGCAAAGCAATCAGCCCTTACACAATCTGCCAATCGATACCGTTTGCGAGCAACTGAACGTCTATTATGGTGACCCGCTTGTTGTGGCAGAAACACTTGTCATTCCGGAAGACTCGGTGGATAGCGTCTGGGTGAAGTTGGCCCGGGACCAGTTCACAATGGGATGGACGCACCAGCACGATTTTCTGGAAAGCGTGGTACCAGACGACCCTATCTCACAGTTCATTCACCTCTTCAGCATTCGTCATCTGGGCTTTTTCGCCATTCTGTTTGCTATTTCTCTGCTTGCTTTGCTTTATCAGGTCTTCAGCCGAAAACGACCTCATGTCTTTTTTCTGCGCGATATCCTATCGCCATACCCCACGTTCTTGCTCATCACACTTGCCGTCTCGGCTCTCCTCTATGCAGGCATCCAGCACTATGTGCCCGAAACATGGGTGCTTTATTACTACCACCCCACACTCAACCCATTCGGTTTGCCGGCTATCCTGAGCCTTTTCCTGTGCTCCGTCTGGATGCTTCTGATACTGGCAATTGCCACGATAGAAGAAGTGTACCGACTGCTTCCCGCCGGAGAAGCGGTACTCTATCTGCTCTCCCTGCTGGGCTGCTGCATTCTCTGCTATCTGACCTTCACTCTGGCTACACTCAGTTCTGGTGCTAGCTACTTTCTCTTTGCACTCTTCATTCTCGTCTTGGCATTGCGCTATTTCCGCAACTCCAGAGCCCGTTTCCTTTGCGGTTCATGCGGAAAAAGGCTCCAACGATTGGGCAAGTGTCCGCATTGCGGCGCAGAAAACAGATAATTTCGATATTATCTCTTGTTCTTTTGACAAAATAATGTTAACTTTGTCCACAAAAAAGAACAAACATCATGAAGCTTTCCCGACTTCTGCTCACCTTCGCCCTGCTGGTGACGACTTTCAGCATCAAAGCCTTCGAGACAGGACAAACCATCCGTCTCGTCAACAGCGGCAAATCCGTCTTTGTTGAGAACTCTTCGCTCGACGAAAATGCCAAAGCTGTTCTTTGGACGGAAACCAACGTCAATGCCCAGCGCTGGACGCTCAATGCCAAAATCAACGGCACCTTTATGCTTTCCAACGACTACACAGGCTTCTACCTTGCCGGCATCACTTCAGGGACAGGAGGAAACGTCGGCCAGACAAGCAAAAGTTCAGCCAGCAGCAAAGGCTCCTGGGAGTTTGTTCCCGTCGAGGGAACTACCGACCAGTATTACATCTATCAGAACACGACACGCAAATATGCCCTTGCTGCCGCTGTCAACCCTGCAGAGGGCAGCGTCCTGACCATTGTCAACACCGCCGCAAGCACATCTATTGACCCTGCCCGTATTACATGGACTGTAGAAGTTGTAGAGCCGATGGAACAAGCGTTCACGAAGGACAAGCGTGACGACATGATGGAAAAATGGAAGGCTCGTGCCTACAAGAAAGCCAGCACAGGTTATGTCATCGGAAATGGTGGCTGGTGGGGTGATGCCGAGATGTTTGAGATTGTGCTCGATGCCCTCGAAACAACTGGCGACCAGCAGTATGCTACGATGTTCGAAAACCTCTACACCAACTTTTTGGCGCGCAATGGTAGCACCTGGTACCAGAAAGGAGTCAGCGGCTACAACGAATATAACGACGATATTGCATGGATGTGTATAGCCTGCGTCCGAGCTTTCCTGCTCACAGGAACCACGAAGTACCGGAACACAGCAAAAACCAACTTTGACGGTATGTTCAAGCGAGCCGACTGCTACGGCAATGACCTGCTGCAATGGAAACACAACAGCGGTCAGGGTACCAATTCCTGCATCAATGGTCCTGCTGCCGTCTGTGCCTGCTATCTCGCCATCGCCCAAGCAGATACCAGTTACTATCAGAAAGCCCGCAAGACCTATATGGCTGAACGAGGTAAACTCTTCGAAATGTCGAATGGCAAGCCTACCGGCAAAATCTGGGACAGCTACGACCAAGGTAGTGGCAAATACAACTACTGGGCTTCGACATACAATCAAGGCACAAACCTTGGCGCTGCCATCATGCTCTACAACCATTACGGAGAGAAGATGTTCAAAGACGATGCCGATGCTATCATCAAATGGTCGGAAGCCAATATGGCCAATTCGAAAGGCATCATACATGTATGCCAGACTGTTCGAGGTGACCTGTGCGGCTTCAAAGGCATCATGCTGCGCTATCTTCGCATGTATGCCGAGAGTTTCAACGCCCCATCGCACTATGCCTGGATTGCCAAAAATGCCTATCATGCATGGAACAACCGCAACTCCGCAGGTATCACCTCATCGGCCTGGCTGACGAAGTCGGAAGAGAACTTCAAGCATCAGGAGGGCTCTGAATTAAAGGACTTCGGACACGACGGCAATATGACCTGCGTATCAGCTGCCTTCAACTGTCACCTCGGTGCTGTAGAGAGCCACGATGCCTACGAAAAGAACGAAGCAGAGGACTTCAACTTCGTCCGCAATGCACCTGTCACCTACGATGCGGGTACCGACGAGGATGCAGGTGGTATGGTAGGCCCCATGAAGAACTCCTACTACATCGGCTACCGACGTGTTGACTTTGGCAACAAACCCGCCTCGCACATAGAATTGCGACTCAACATCACACTTGGCACCACAGGCATCAATGTCTTCCTGGACCAGCCGGATGCCAAGAAAGGTACCCTGCTCTGCTCCATCAAGGGCAACGAACTCACTGCACTCAAGACGTGGGACACCATCCGCAAGATGATTAATCAGCCTGTAACTGGAGTTCACAACCTCTATTTTGTCTCTACCGGCACTGGACAGACAAACATCAACTGGTGGCAGTTCCAGAGCCTCAATCCCGTCTATGCCGACCTCACTAACGGCAGCGGGACCATCACGACTTCCTTTGCATCGGACAATGTTTCGGCACTTACCGACAACAACCTCACAACCGTCCTTACAGCCAACATCGAAGCCGGATCAGAGACCTGGATACAGTACCAGAGTCCATCACCAATGCTCCTCTATGGCTACCAATTCTTTTCAGGCATCAACGACGGCAATCCCAAAGGCTGGTCGCTACAGGCCTCTGACGATGGTCATCACTGGGAAACGCTACACAATGAACCCGACACAATTTTCAGCGTTTGCGGTCAACGTTACAGTAGTGATATAGAGACAACGAAAGCCTACACACATTACCGTCTGCTCTTCGATTGCTACGAAGCCCAGACACAACTCTCCGTCTCTGAATGGCAACTCATGGGACGCTATATCGACGATCAAGACCTTACTGCCGACGGCGGGAGAATAGGCGGTCTGTCACAATCTGAGTTTATTGAAACACTCATTGACCACGTCGGGACTACGTCATTCCCCACTCCATTCTCTGCCATTTATTTCCCCAACGGGAACTATACCCTTACGTCATACAGTATTACAGCCGAAGCAGCCTCTAAGGCTCCCGTATCATGGAAGCTCGAAGGTTCGGCTAACGGTACGACATATAAAACCATTGACCAACAGACCGAAGCTGTTTTCCCCTACGACAACTGCACCAATGTCTATCGTGTGAATCCAGGGACATCTTACCTGTATTACCGCCTCACAGTTTCGGACGAGGATGCGACAATTACCCAATGGCAACTCTTCGGCAAACCTGATTACGGCACATACTATGCAGATGTCACCGGTATAGCCACCATCCAAGCGAGTGACGGCAGCAACACAGCAGCCCTTGTGGATGACGACGGAGCAACCTGCGCCACTATCAGCGGAACAGAGGTGTATTGGGACATAGCTGTTCCCATTTCCGTCAAACCTCTCGGTTTTTCTATCGTCAGCGGTAACGATGGTGAGCTCGACCCGATGAGCATCGCCTTATACGGATACGATGATAACGGCAACGAAACACAGCTCGCAACAAAGGTAACTTCCTTCTCTGCCCGAGGGTTTCGGCTTACCTACACAACCTCCACAACACAGCTCTTCAAGCACTTCCGGCTTGCTGTCACAGAGTCAGTATCGTCAAGTGTACGTCTAGCCGACTTTGAACTCTACGGAGCAGCTATTGCCGAAACCGGAAGCCAGAACTTTGTGGCTCCGACCTGTGTCGAAGCTACCGCTGTGGGCCTCTCCAGCACAGAACTCATTGGAAAACTACACGATGGCAACCGCAACTCTTGCTATCGAGCCGCCTTTACAGAACCTATTACAATCACCTTTACCTACGACCAGCCCATCAGCATCAACACTTATGGCATAACAGCCAGCAAGAGTGAGCCGACCCGCGACCCTGCCGTCTGGACTTTGGAGGGAAGCAACGACGGAACCACATGGACACAACTCGACAACAAAACCGGCGAGAGCTTCTCCAACCGCTATGCCACACAGTTCTATTCCGTAGAAACAGGAGAGTCATATAGCATCTATCGTATCACCGTCGATGCTACAAACGGAGCCAACCAGATACAGATAGGAGAAATTCAACTGCTTAACATCAAACCAGTTGACCCAACCTCAATAAACGATGAATTAAGGGTGACAAATAAAGAATTAGAGGATGCTATTTACAACCTCTCCGGCCAACATTTGAGTAAGCCGCAAAAGGGTGTCAATATTGTTGACGGAAAGAAAATTCTGATTAAGTAAAAAACAGGAATCGTAAAAATTGTCAAACAATAAATATACATATGCTATTGTAACAGGTGCCGCCTCGGGGATGGGCCGTTGTTATGCTCTGCAGTTAGCGGAGATGGGGTATGCTGTCCTTTTGGTGGATATCAACGGTAATGCTGCACAGAAACTATCCGAGCAGCTTATTCGCCAATTTGATGTCCCAGCGCCAGTGCTTTGTCTGGACCTCACACTGCCCAAGGCGGCAGAACAGATTGTAAACCTGTGCAAAAAGCAGGAATGGCGTGTGGAGATACTTATCAATAATGCAGGAATGCTCATTACCACACCTATCGAAGAGACGGAGCCCGACAAACTGCAGCGCATCATGACTTTGCATTGCACCACTCCTCTGCTGCTTTGCAGGCAGCTGATTCCTCTCATGAAGGAACAAGGCAAAGGTTACATTCTGAATATCTCATCTATCACGGCCTGGATGGATTGGCCCGTAATTGGAATATACGGATGTACCAAACGGTTTGTGAAAGGATACTCCAGGACATTACGTATAGAATGTCTGGATAGCCCGATTGGTATTACCACCGCCATTTTCGGAGCTGTAGATACGCCCCTATTGGGGAACCTTCCCTTCATGCGCTACCGCAAGCTCCTTATGCGATTAGGGTTCATGATATCGCCAGAGAAAGCAACACGTTTGGCCCTCAAAGCAATGTTCCGACACAAGGCAACCCTCATTCCTTGCATCTCAGACCGACTTGTCATCATGCTCTGTCCCCTGATGCCATCTTTCCTCCTGCGCATTCTATCCAAGAAAATAAAATTGTAACAACTTATAAATCATTCAAATTATGTTGACAGACGACAGACGTTTATATGTAGCACACGGTTCCAACGGACCTATATGCCTTTGCGGCAAAATGGCAAACCGTCACGGCTTGATAGCCGGTGCTACGGGTACAGGAAAGACCGTAACCCTGCAGGTATTGGCCGAGACATTCTCTCAGGCTGGTGTTCCTTGTTTTATGGCCGACATGAAGGGCGACCTCTCCGGCATCAGCCAGACAGGACAGATGTCGGGATTCATCGAGAAGCGATGTGCCGAGTTCGGCATTGAAAATCCGCAATTCCACGGAAGCCCCGTTTGCTTTTATGATGTCTTTGGTGAACAGGGCCATCCCATGCGAACCACCATTTCGAATATGGGGCCCGACCTGATGGCCAGACTGATGGAACTGAACGAGGTGCAGACCGGTGTTCTCACTATCCTGTTCAAGGTGGCAGACGAGCGCGGGTTGCTGCTGCTGGACCTGAAAGACCTGCGTTCGATGCTCAGCTATATTGCCGATCACGCATCCGAATACACAAAAAAATACGGCAATGTCTCGACAGCCAGCGTGGGCGCTATCCAGAGAGCCCTGCTTGCTTTGGAGAATCAGGGTGCCGACAAGTTCTTCGGAGAACCCGCTTTCGACATCATGGACCTCTTGCAATGTAACACAGAAGGGAAAGGCATGATGAACGTCCTCGCTGCCGACAAACTGATGCACCAACCTAAGCTTTATTCTACTTTCCTGTTGTGGCTTCTTTCCGACCTTTACACACGTCTGCCGGAAGTAGGCGACCAGGAGTTGCCGCGACTAGTATTCTTCTTCGACGAGGCTCACACACTATTCACCGACACGCCGAAGAGTCTGGTGGACAAAATAGAGCAAGTGGTACGTCTCATCCGAAGCAAGGGCGTAGGTGTTTACTTCGTTACACAGAATCCTACAGACATTCCAGATTCCGTCCTTGCGCAGCTGGGCAATAGGGTTCAGCATGCTCTTCGTGCTTTCACGCCAAAGGAACAGAAAAACGTCAAAGCTGCCGCAGAAACTTTCCGGGCCAATCCCGATTTCAAGACCGAAGACGCCATTATGGAATTGGGTACTGGCGAAGCACTGGTATCTTTCCTGGACGAGAAAGGTACTCCTAACATCGTAGAACGCGCTAAGATACTCTTCCCGCTCAGTCAGATAGGTGCCATAACAGACGCACAACGCGACCAAATCATCAAGAGTTCCCGCATCTATGGACGCTACGATACCATGATAGATCGCGAGAGCGCCTTTGAAGTATTGTTGGCAGAAAGCGAAGCCGAGGAACAAGCTCGCGAGATTGCCAAGCAGGAAACACAAACAACAAAGGAGCAGGAAAAAGAAACGAAGGCAAAGAGCAAGAAGAAAGGCTTCTTCAGCAAGATTATCGGAGCTATCATTACCAGTGTGACTGCTGCCCTGGGAACCTATGTTGCAAATACCGTAACAGGAAGTAAGAGTCGTTCGAAGGATTCCATCGGCAAAAAGGTAACAAAAACTGCCGTAAGTACAGCTACCCGCACCGCCACACGTGAGCTTTCTCGCAGCATCTTGGGTAATCTGATAAAATAAATGTCAGACCGGCACTATAGCAAAACCATCGAGCAGAAGTTGCTGCCGTCCTTGCAGACAGAGGATGCAGAAGGACTTGTCCATTTGTTGGATTCTCTCTCCAGAAGTGAGCAAAGAACTGCCGGCTATATGCTGGGAGAGCGTTTGCTCATAGAGTGTCAGCCCGACGTCTATTGGAAGATGACAGATGCTCTTGTCCGCTATGACAGTCGAGCTTACCTCATCACCCTCATGAAGACTTTCCTGGTTCGCTGGAAACAGGGAACAGCATCCCTTTCTGATGAACCACTTGAGCAACTTGCTGCATCCTTCAATGATGTTGAGCGACAGAAAGTAGCATTGCTTCTTTTACCAGAATTCGACCAACCGAAGCAGGTGGAACAACTATTTCATCTTCTGGGTATCAGCAAAGGGCGCGAACAGATGGTATATCTGGTGCGTATCGACACGCTGCCCTGCCTGTTCCTGCTGCTACGTTCACTTCGTTACATTGAGCACGACCGAAGTGAAGTGCTGAAAGTAGCCCGACAGTTGATGAAACGAGGTACAGGAGGCAGTTTCAACTTGGCCAGCATAATCAAAGTCGCGTTTGGTCTCGACGAATTGACCGGCACCTTTTCCCTTCGTCTCCAACCGTATCAGATAGCACGCCTCGAACAATCCTATGAAGCTTTCTGCCAAAGTGTGGGATAAAATAATCCATGAATGTTTGGTGGAAATAAATAAAAAATGTAATTTTGTAGCAGAAATACATAAAAAACTAGAATTATGGACATACAGTTAATCAAAGAATGTGAAGCCAAAGCTCAGGCTTGGCTCGACTCTCCTTATTATGATGCAGAGACTAAGGCCGAGATTAAGGCTATGTTAACAGATGAGGACAGGAACCCGCTAGTGGATGCTTTCTACCAGAATCTGGAGTTCGGTACAGGCGGACTTCGCGGTATCATGGGTGCAGGTACTAACCGCATGAACAAGTACATCGTCGGTATGGCTACTCAGGGCTTTGCCAACTACATCAACAAGGCCTTCCCAGGGCAGAAAGGGCTTAGTGTTGTTGTCGGTCACGACTGTCGCAACAACGGAAGGCTTTTTGCCGAGACGGTTGCCAACATCTTCAGCGCAAACGGCATTAAGGTTTATCTCTTTGAGAGCCTTCGTCCCACACCCGAGGTGAGCTTTGCCATCCGTCAGCTTGGTGCAAAGGCTGGTGTGAATGTGACTGCAAGCCACAACCCTAAGGAATACAACGGTTACAAAGCCTATTGGGAAGATGGTGCACAGGTGCTTGCTCCGCACGACACAGGCATCATCGACGAGGTGAACAAGGTAAAGATAGAAGATGTAAAGTTTGAAGGCAATCCTGACCTCATCGAGATTATCGGCGGTGAGATGGACTTCGATTATATGACTGCCGTCAAAGAGGCTATGATTGACCAGGATGTCATCCTGCGCCAGAAGGACCTCAACATCGTCTATAGCGCTATGCACGGCACAGGCCGCGTCATCGTGCCTCTCTGTCTACGTAGCTGGGGCTTCCAGAATATACATGTTGTGCCTGAACAAATGGTTGTTGACGGCAACTTCCCAACTGTGGTAAGTCCTAATCCCGAAAACGCCGAGGCAATGACTTTGGGTATGAAACTCGGCACAAAACTCAATGCAGATTTGGTGGTAGCTACTGACCCCGATGCAGACCGTTTGGCTATCGTTTGCCGTGACAATAAGGGTGAGTGGATCATCATCAACGGCAACCAGACCGCTATGATGTTCTGCTACTACATCATCAAGAACAAGATTGCCCTTGGTCTGCTGAAACCAAGCGATTTCCTCGTAAAGACCATCGTCACCACCGAAGTCATCACCAAGATGGCGCAGAAGAACAACATTGAGTTGCGCGACTGCTATACTGGCTTCAAATGGATTGCACGCGAGATTGCCATCAGCGAAGGTAAACAGAAATACATCGGTGGCGGCGAGGAGAGTTTCGGCTTCCTCCCCTTCGACAAGGTTCGCGACAAAGACGCTCCAGCTTCCATCTGTCTCATCTGCGAGATAGCTGCCTGGGCACGCGACAACGGTATGACCCTCTATGACCTGCTGATGCAAATCTATCTTGACTACGGCTTCAGCTACGAACATACCATCAACGTAGTGAAGCCTGGCAAGAGCGGTGCCGACGAGATAAAGGCGATGATGGAGAACTACCGCAGGAATCCCATCACAGAGATTGCAGGCAGCAAAGTTGTTCTCGCCAAGGACTTCAAGACGCTCAAGGCACGTGATGGTGAAGGCAAGGAATCAGCCCTCGATATGCCAGCAACGAGCAACGTGCTCCAGTACTTTTGCGAGGACGGCACGAAGGTCAGCGTTCGTCCCAGCGGTACAGAGCCAAAGATTAAGTTCTACCTCGAAATCAAGGATACAATGGCTCAGGCCGGCGACTACGCTGCTTGCGTGGAGAGGGCAAAAGCGAAGGTCGAGGAGATTAAGAAGTCGATGAGAATCTGATGAAATACTTCATTTTCTGCCAAGGGGACATTCTTCTCACAAGTGAGGGGGCTGTCCCCTTTGGTGACTCTGCTCCCATAGAACTGAAGCCCTGGGAAAAAGTGACGACACTACAGGACGGGCAGGTTGTTGTTGGCATGCTCTCGAAGCCTGTTACCAACAGGCCTGACCTCCAGATGGTGCCGCTTCGGAAAAGCTTCCACATCCTTCCCGCAGAAGACTATCAGCTTGCCGGAAAGTGTGCCGAATTGGTCTATTTCCATCAGAACACAAAGTTCTGCGGCGTCTGCGGAGGAGAGATGAAATGGCAGACAGAAATCAGCAAACAATGCTGCGAGTGTGGCAAGGAGCTATGGCCGAGCCTCGCTACTGCTATCATTGTCCGCATAAACAAAGGCGACGAGATTTTGATGGTTCATGCTCATACCTTCCGAGACCGACACTATGGACTTGTGGCAGGCTTCGTAGAGACAGGCGAGACACTCGAAGAATGCGTGGAACGCGAAGTCTGGGAGGAGACACACCTTCACATCACCAACATCCGCTATTTCGCTTCGCAGCCTTGGCCCTATCCAAGCGGACTGATGGTAGGCTTCACAGCAGATTACCTTTCGGGCGAACTGCAACTGCAGAAGGCAGAACTCAGCGACGGTGGCTGGTACAGCCGCGACAACCTTCCCTATCTGCCAGACCCCTCCTCCATTGCTTATCGACTTATTATGGACTGGGTCAACTCTCCAGACGCCCTTTAGTTGGGAAGCGAAAAAATGAGCGACTCAAGCAACAGAGCCAGGATTCTTTCGTCTGGAAAAGAAAAATTATGAACTCTGATTAATGAATTATAAATATTTTTTCGTAATTTTGCACCGAAATAAAGACTTCCTCATGAAGAAAACATCATCTCTACTGCTCGCACTCCTGCTTATGACCTGCATTCTCAACTCCTGTAGTAGTGGTGAGACATATGCCGAACAGAAGGAAAAGGAAACTAACGCTATCAAAACTTTTCTGGGTCGCGACATTTGTGTGCGCGACGCCGATGGCAACATCGTCTGCAATGTAGGTCGAATCACGTCCATCAGCGAAGAACAGTTCCAAGCACAGGGTTACACTACTGATTTGAGCACTAATCAGTATGTCCTGTTCAGCAATTCCGGTGTCTATATGCAGATAATTCGCGAAGGTGTTGGTGAAAAACTCGAAAGAGGCAAGACAGCAAGAATCATCTGCCGTTTCATAGAGTTTAATATCCTGGGCGACAGCATCCAGCTCCGTAATGATGTCAACTATTGGCATACAAACCCAGACATCATGAAGATTTCCAATAACTCCGGCAGCTTTTCTGCCAACTTCGATAAGGAAGTCAATGGGGGTGGTGCCATGTATTTCAGATACGGCAGTACTAGCGTGCCAAGCGGATGGCTCATTCCTTTCTCTTATATCCGCATAGGCCGACAGGATAGCGAAGATGAGGGTATAGCAAAGGTACGACTCATCGTTCCGCATAGCGAAGGACAGACCGAAGCCACTAGCAACGTCTATCCCTGCTTCTACGAAATCACCTTCCAGAAGATGCGCGACTAGGTGGCAGGCATCTACATCCACATTCCCTTTTGTCGGTCGCGCTGCATCTATTGCGACTTCTACTCTACCACTTTTGGTAGAGATGTTATGTTCCTGTATGCACAAGCTCTTGAGCGCGAAATGTGTCTGCGCAGACATTATATAGAATGTTCGCGCGTACATACTTTATATATAGGAGGTGGAACTCCAAGCCTTCTTCCCACAGATGCGCTGAAGGAACTCTTCGCAGCCATCGAACGTAACTTCACACTTGTTCCCGATGCAGAAATTACCATCGAGGCCAATCCAGATGATGTCACTCCAGAATGGCTTAAAGGTCTGGCTGGCACACCGGTCAACCGCATCAGCATGGGGGCACAGACATTCAACGATAGCCTGTTGAAATTCCTTGGACGCCGTCATAATGCACAACAAATAGCCGATGCTGTGAAAGCATGCAAAGAAGCTGGCTTCAACAATATTAGCCTTGATCTCATCTACGGACTGCCCGGACAGACTCTGAACAACTGGCACGTCGATGTGGAAAGTGCTTTGAAACTCGGCATCACCCACCTCAGTGCGTATGCCCTCTCTTACGAGGAAGGTACGCGCTTAGATACGATGCTTCGCAAGGGGCTTGTTCAGGAAGCAGATGAGGAACTTTCCCGTCGGATGTATGACTATCTGATGTCTGCCACAGAAAAGGCAGGCTTCCTGCACTATGAAATCTCCAATTTTGCATTACCTGGCTTTCATTCGCGCCATAACAGCAGTTATTGGCAGGGAACACCTTACTTGGGACTCGGGGCAGGCGCACATTCTTATGACGGACTTCATTCCCGGCGTGCAAATCTTCCAGATGTCAATGCATACATAGCCGCAATTGGTGATGTTCCGCACGAAATAGAAGAATTAGGCTCCGACGAACTGTACGACGAGTTTATCATGACGCGCCTGCGCACTTCTGACGGAATCCCCCTAAACGAGCTAACCCAGAAAGACCGCCAATACTGCCTTTCTATGGCTGCCCAGCACATTGGACATCACCTTCTAAACATTAAAAATGAGCACCTTTGCCTCACAAAAAAAGGCATCTTCACATCAAATGATATCATCTGTGATTTGATGAAATAACGTTTTATGTTGTTTAACATATCTTCTTTCCCTTGTCATTAGGGGAAATAATAGTAACTTTACGCCCGAAATTGTGTATTAATCAATAAAAACTATCAAAATAATAACTGTAATGAAGACTTACAAAACAAATGAAATTAAGAACATTGCTATTTTAGGCAATGATGGAGCAGGCAAGACGACCCTGACTGAAGCCATGCTCTACGAGGCTGGTATTATCAAACGTCGCGGCAGAGTTAGTCAGCACACGACCGTCAGCGACTATTTCCCCGTAGAGCATGAATACGGCTATTCCGTTTTCTCTACTGTTTGTCACGTAGAATGGAACGGCAAGAAAATCAACTTCATTGACTGCCCAGGCAGTGATGACTTTGCAGGTGCTGCCATCACAGCACTCAATGTCACCGACACTGCTATTCTCCTTCTCAAGGGATCTGCAGGCGTTGAGGTCGGCACACAGAACCATTTCCGCTATACCGATAAGCTCGGCAAGCCCGTCATCTTCCTCATTAACCAGCTTGACGACGAGAATTGTGACTTCGACCAGCTCCTGGAACAGCTCAAAGGCATCTATGGCTCCAAGGTTGTACCCATCCAGTATCCTGTGGAGACCGGTCCTAACTTCAACTCCCTCATCGATATTCTGGTCATGAAGAAATATTCATGGGGACCTGATGGCGGTGCACCTACTATCGAGGATATTCCTGCCGACCAGATGGATAAGGCAATGGAAATGCACAAAGCTCTCATCGAAGCTGCAGCCGAGCATGACGAATCCCTCATGGAGAAGTTCTTCGAGAGCGAAGACCTGACAGAGGACGAGATGCGTGAAGGTATCCGCAAGGGTCTCATCAGTCGCGGCATGTTCCCCGTCTTCTGTGTAGATGCAGTTCGTGATATGGGCGTTCGCCGCTTCATGGAGTTCCTCACCAATGTTGTTCCCTTCGTGGACGAGATGCCCAAGGTTGCCAACACTCGTGGTGAAGAGATAGCTCCAGATCCTGCAGCTCCCACCAGCCTCTTCTTCTTCAAGACCGCTATGGAACCGCACATCGGCGAAGTACAGTACTTCAAGGTAATGAGTGGTACCGTCACAGAAGGTATGGACCTCACCAATGCAGACCGCGGCAGCAAGGAGCGCATCGCTCAGATGTTCGTTTGCGCTGGTGCCAACCGTATCAAGGCAGAAGAGCTCACAGCTGGTGACATTGGTTGCAGCGTGAAGCTAAAGGATGTCAAGACAGGCAACACCCTCAACGGTAAAGACTGCGATAACAAGTTCAACTTCATCAAGTTCCCCAACTCCAAGTACTCTCGTGCCATCCGTGCCGTCAATGAGAGTGAGACAGAGAAGATGATGAATGCCCTGCAGAAGATGCGCGAGGAAGATCCCACATGGCAAATTGAACAGAGCAAGGAGCTCCGTCAGATTCTTGTTCATGGTCAGGGCGAGTTCCACCTCCGTACCCTCAAGTGGCGCATGGAGAACAACGAAAAAATACAGATTGTCTTCGACGAGCCCAAGATTCCTTATCGCGAGACCATCACAAAGGCTGCCCGTGCTGACTATCGTCACAAGAAGCAGTCTGGTGGTGCCGGTCAGTTCGGTGAAGTACATCTCATTGTCGAGCCTTACGTTGAAGGCACTCCCACACAGGAAGTCTATCGTTTTGGCAACCAAGAGTTCCGCATCACTACCAAGAGTGAGGAAGTCATCGACCTGGAATGGGGTGGCAAACTCGTCTTCATTAACAGTGTTGTAGGTGGTGCCATCGATGCACGCTTCATGCCTGCCATTCTGAAGGGTGTGATGCAGCGTATGGAACAAGGTCCTCTGACAGGTTGCTATGCCCGTGACGTTCGTGTTATCGTCTATGACGGTAAGATGCACCCGGTTGATTCCAATGAACTTTCCTTCATGCTCGCTGGTCGTCAGGCATTTGCACAGGCCTTCAAAGAGGCAGGTCCGAAGATTCTGGAGCCTATCTACGACGTAGAGGTTCTCGTACCAAGCGACAAGATGGGTGATGTGATGAGTGACCTGCAGGGACGCCGCGCCATGATTATGGGTATGAGCAGCGAGAGCGGTTATGAGAAGTTGACAGCAAAGGCTCCTCTGAAGGAGATGGCCAGCTACAGCACCGCTCTGAGCAGCCTCACTGGTGGTCGTGCAAGCTTCAACACGAAGTTCTCAAGCTATGAACTCGTACCCGCTGATGTTCAGCAGAAGCTCATAGCCGAGTACCAGGCAACGCTGAAGGAAGAATAAAATACCGTAAGTTGTCAAAACAACAACTAAAAGCATTAAAATCCTTAAATAAGTTAAACGTCAGTACGAAAGTGCTGGCGTTTTTCTTTGTTTTTTAACACAAAGCAATATCTTTGCAGTATGAAAAGAGGTTACATCTGGCTCATTTGCGTTGTTGTTTGCATAGCCTTCATCGCACTGCTCTATCTACAGGGAAGTTATGCAAAGGAAATGATTAGAATGCGTCAAGAGCAGTTCGACGAGAACGTTTTGCGCAGTCTTGACCAGGCATCGCGCGAACTGGAGAAAGCAGAAACCCTCCGCTACCTGCAATCTGTTATTGATCAGCACGGGACAGGAAAAGTGGGAAATGCGCGTTCCGAGGACTTCCGCCTCTCAGATTTCACATTGCCGCTCGACACCATCATCACCAACAAAGCGGGAATGTCGCTGGGATCACTCACGGTTAATAGATACAACAAGATGGCAGAAACCATCAGCAACCTGCAGAAGCATGTGCGCGAAGCATATATCTACGAGCAGGGAGTCCTGGATGAGGTCATCTTTGCTGTCATGTACACAGCCAGTGAGCAACGCTTCCAGGACCGTCTCAATCCAGCTGTTCTGGATGTCTTTCTTCGCAATGCCCTGCAAGCAAACGGTATCACCCTACCCTTCCACTTCATTGTCTATACCAGCGATGGTCGGGAGGTTTATCGTTGCGAAGATTACAGCGAGGAAGGCAATGACCCGAGCTATCATCAGCCCCTTTTCCGTAGTGACCCGATGGGACAGATGGGTGATGTGGTGATACATTTCCCCGACCAGAAGCGCTACATTCGTGGCGTTGCCAACTATGTGGCACCAGCGATGGGATTCACCATCATTCTGCTTTTCACCTCTCTCATCACCATCTATCTTATTGTTCGGCAAAAGCGCATCAGCGAGATGAAGAAGGACTTCATACACAATATGACACACGAGTTCAAGACACCCATCTCCACAATTTCCATTGCGGCGCAGATGCTGGCCGACAAGAGTGTGAACAAGAGTGAAGCTACCTACGAACGTTTGGGCAGTGTCATTACGAGCGAGACCCGTCGCCTTCGTTTCCAGGTTGAGAAGGTGCTGCAGATGAGCCTTTTCGACAACAACAACATTGCCCTGAAACTGCAGGAACTCGATGCCAACGAGATAATAGAGAATGTAGTGGACACGTTCTCCCTCAAGGTGACGCAGAGTGGAGGTACACTGGATATGCGACTCGAAGCATACAACCCCTTCATCAATGCCGACGAGATGCATTTCACTAACATCATCTTCAACCTACTGGACAATGCCTTCAAGTACCGTCGCGACGATGAACCCCTTGCCATCAGCGTACACACTTACAATCAGGGGGAAACACACTTCTGCATCAGCATCTCCGATAATGGCATAGGCATCCAGAAGGACAACCTGAAGCGCATCTTCGACAAGTTCTATCGCGTACACACCGGCGACCAGCATAATGTCAAAGGCTTTGGTCTTGGGTTGACGTATGTACAGAAAATGGTAGAACTGCATAAAGGCACAATCAAGGTTACCAGCGAACTCGGTAAGGGAACGAAATTCACAATAACACTACCACTGTCAATATAATTCATAACTCTTAACTTATATATATATATTATGGAACAGAAACTGCACATTTTACTTTGCGAGGACGAAGAGAGCCTCGGCATGCTTGTTCGCGAGTACCTCGAAGCAAAAGGCTATGAAGCTGATCTCTTTCTGGACGGTGAATCCGGTTATCGTGCCTTCATGAAAAGGAAATACGATATGTGTCTGCTCGATGTGATGATGCCCAAGATGGACGGCTTCTCGCTGGCTAAGGAGATACGTCTGGTTAACACCGAAATACCCATCATTTTCCTTACGGCGAAGAATCTGAAGGAAGACATCCTGGAGGGTTTCAAAATCGGAGCCGACGACTACCTGACAAAACCCTTCTCTATGGACGAACTCGTCTATCGCATGGAAGCCATCCTGAGGCGCGTTAAGTCAAAGGATCTGAAGAACATCACCCGTTTCCACCTTGGTCAGTATGTTTTCGACACTCAGCGCCAAGTGCTCCTCCTGGGTGAAGAACAGATCAAGCTCACAACAAAGGAAAGTGAATTGCTCACCTTGCTCTGTATTCATGCCAACGATGTTTTGGAGCGTGACCTCGCACTCAAGACCATCTGGAAGGACGACAACTATTTCAATGCACGCAGTATGGATGTCTATATCACAAAACTGCGTAAACTCCTCAAGGACGAAACCAGCATTGAAATCAACAATGTACACGGCCGAGGCTATCGCCTTGTCGCACCAGAGATGATAATGGAATAAGGTTAGTTTTTCTCGCTGATAACAGAAGTGCCGCCCCAATTCGGAGCGGCACTCTATTTTTGTCAACTTAAGACCGAGTCCTGTTTAGAAGACGTAACCAACTGTGATTGAGAAGTTGTGACTCGTAGAGATTTTCATGTCACAGCCGGTACCGCTGCTCTGTGTGAAGCCGCCTACATCCTTTGCTTTGCTGGTCAAACCCAATGGGCTATCATGCTGAGCAAAGGGAATCAGGTCATACATATAAGACAAACCGACGGTATAACGCTTGTAATAAGCATTCACACCAACCATGACACCGGGCTGGAAGAGTTTGCCGACGTGACTTCTTCCTTCCATCCAGCCACCGTCTTCTTCATACTTCATTAGGCTCTTCCTTTCATAGGTCTGATCAGGTCCCCAAGTCTTCTCGCCGGTGACCACATTATAACCTTCACTGGTCCATGTGCATCCACGTTCTGCAACCAGGTTGAAGCGACCATAGACACCTGCAAATGGTGCAATCGTGAGGCCTTCTTTCCAGACATCTCTGAACTGGTAGCTGATGCCTACAGGAATCGAGATTGTGAATGCATTAATACGGCTGTGCCAGTCATATCTAACGCTGGAATTGCTATAATCATTGCCATTATACGCACCTGTATGATAGGTGAAGTTTGCGCCGATTTCAAAGAATACAGGAATTCTTTGGTTCAGACGCAAATCGCCTGCCCAACCCAGACTGATGCCAGAGAGGAAATACTTTTCGCTTTGAGGTGTGGTCACCTCTCGCTTCGGGTTGTTGTTTGTGTATTTCGCACTTGTGCCTGTATAACCGAATTGAACGCGTTGGAAGAATCTCTTTGCTGTAATGGCAGTAGGGACAGAGGCTTCGGTGGTTTCTTCCTCAGCAGCTTCTAACAGTTCATCTTCATCCTGGGCATATGCGCCGAGGCTCAAGCTCAGCAGCATTGCAGACAGCATTATTTTCATTGATTTCATAGTGTGTATAGATTATTTTTTAAATTTCTTCATGCAAATTTAGCATTTATTATTAAAACTGCCAAACATTTTTGAAGAAATTTAACACAACGGGGTGCAATACATGATGAAAAGCGGATGAAAAGGCAGAAAAAGGGCTCGAAAACCTGTCGTTCGAGCCCTTGTTTCGTCGTAATCAGTCAAAATCACAATGTATTCATCGAGATTAGAGTTGAGTCAGCTGGAAATTGCGCCAAAGCACCTTGATATCATTCCCGTCGTGTATCTGCAACATGATGCGTCCGGGAGTGTTTCCGATGAGCTCATCTTCCAGTTCTGCCATAGGTTCGCCATTGAGCCAAGTCTGGACATGACCACCCTCAACACGCAGGCGCAGGGTGTTCCATTCGCCCTCCTTGAGGATATCCTCCTTCTCATCGGGAATCTGCTGCAACCAGCCGCGACCATAGGATTCATAGATGCCGCCTGTGTCATTCCCCTTAGGAGCCACCTCACACTGCCAGCCGTGAACCTTGTTGAAGCCCTCGATGAAAGAATGGAAGAAGAGGCCGCTGTTGCCATTGCTCTCCTGCTTGAACTCCAGGGTGAGGTCGAAGTCCTTATAATATTTACGCGTGCACAGGTAGCCGTACTGCTTGTTGTCGCCATTCTCGGTCACCAGGTTGCCTTCCTCATCCACACTCCACTTGCCGTCGCCAAAGGGTTCCCAGCCTGTCAGGTCCTTGCCGTTGAAGAGGCTCTCCGTCTGACCGCCCTTATGAGGCAGAGGACGAATCTTGATGTTCTTGAAAGAAGCAGGGTCGCCGTGGTCCTGGAGGCAGATAACACCCTCGCTGGCAAGGCCATATTCGGGAGCATGAGCCCATTTGCCACTACCCTTACGCTCGAACCAGTCGTCGGTCCATGCCTCGAACTCCAGAATCTTCTCGCCATTCAGCCAGTGCTCCACATGACCATTGTCGAAGATAATCTTCGAGGTGTTCCACTCGCCAACAGGATTGACGTGCATCTTCGTGTAGTCGGGCAGATGCATAGCATAGTCCACGCCCAGTTTCTGCCATTCCTCCAGCTTGTCGGGAGCATTCACTTCCTCCCAGCCCTCGTTATCTATGAGCTGATACTCAGGACCAGTCACGTAGGGAACCGTGAAGGCGGGATTCTCCACCACATGGTAGATCATACCGCTGTTGCCGCCGTGTGTCAGCTTCCAGTCCCAGGTCAGTTCAAAGTCGGCAAATTTGCGCTTCGTTACGATGTAGCCAGAGTCGTCTGCACCACCACCACTGGCCTGGATGCAGCCATCCACAGCCGTCCAGCCATTGGAGAGCACGGTGTCATTGAAGTTATTCCACTCGGACAGGTCCTGACCGTTGAACAGCAGAATCCATCCCTCTTTTTCCTCACTTCTGGTCAGCGTATTGTCTTTCGGCTGACAGGAACAGAAGGTACCACACAAAGCTGCCAAAGAAAGCAGCATCAGATTTGTTTTTTTCATTGTTTTGTTATTATAGGTTTAGTTTTCAGAATATTGCAGCTATGCGACGAATCTTTCTGAGTTTTTCCATGAAAGAATCGTTCCGTTCTGCCATCAACATGTCGTATTCGTTTTGCAGCGCAAGCAGAGGTGCTGCATCTACTCCCAAAGCCGCTTCCATCATCATGGCCAACTCGGGATTGAGCGCACGTTTGGCGTTCAGTACTTCATTGAGGGCAGAATAAGAGATGCCCATATCCCGAGCCAGTCCGCGCTGGGAAATTCCGCGGTATTCAATCTCATCCTTAAGCACCTCACCAGGATGTGTGGGGCAAAAAGGTTTCAGATTGTTTGCTATCATCCTGTCATCTATTCCTTCTAAGTGTACCATAATGCATTTCTGTGGCAAAATTAGTGATTTTTTATTGAAGTTCGCAATTTGCGAACAATTTTCTTTCTGTTCGAGGCAAAAAAGAAACATCCCCACTGTGGATTTGTTTTTCCGCAGCAGGGATGCGTGGTTATTATCAATGAGTTTTACTTTATCAAGACCTTTCTACTCGTTCTTGGATTCTTTAGAAACTTCCGCCTGTGCCTGAGACGTCCGGTTTTGCCGTCTGAGGCTTCAGCCGAAGACCTACGGAGCGCAAGAGCCAACGGTCGACGGCTGAAAGGAAAGTCAAGGTGCGATTGTAGTCGCGGAACATTGGATGTGAAAAATTCCCCCAAAGTGAGTACTCTGGAGGAATGGTTGATATGGGTGGAGTGATGTAAAAGTTTGGTGGACAGATTATGTATATCTAAATTCTATTTTATCCAACCTAAACCATCTACACTATATACTTTTTTCTGCAACTCTAATAGATTCAGATGACTTAAAAAATCATATGCCCATCCCATAATCAAAGTGATAACAATAAATATTATAAATAAAAATAAGGCAATAATTGCTGTATTTACATTTCTTTTATTTGATTTTTTATTTTCATTTTCAAAATGTTCATCAGCATATAGCCAATTTACCCATCTTCTTAATTCTAACAAGGAAATTTGAATAATAATGTAAGGAATCCATAATGGTAATAATAGTATTCCCAACGGAAAATTTCCCAATATAAAAAACGGATATACTTCCAAGGAAATTATTGACTTATATTCTGTTATGCTCTGTGTTCTGTTCGTCAAATAATTCCTTATACTGCCCAAAAGCATATAATCGTAATTATGATTTCGCATTTTAATACTTATAATTGCAAGCATTGGCATATTCATTATTAATAATGATGATGCGAAAAGATACAAATACGATAAAGTAAATTTGTCGCTATTAATTTTATTAAAATAAATTGATGAAAATTGTGCACCTATAACAAATAAATTTATGACAGTGAGAAATATAACATAAATCCACATTTTATTATGTTTTATTTTATTGCCCGTTAATTTGTAAAACCTAGAACAATCAAATATATAAATGCTGAATGATATCAAGAATAATAAAATACATGCAATAATTCTATTGTTGACTTTAGAGATATATTCACCCATCCTTGTAGTTATAATATTTTTATAGAGAGAATCGTGAAGATTACACATTCCATAATCAATATTATTTTGGGCATAAATCAATTTAGAAATAACTTTATAATTCCAATTTGATGTTAATTCATAGATATGCCCATTGTCTATAATTATAGTTTTTAATGTTTTATATCCATTATATGGTGAATAGAGTATCCGATAACTGTTTTTCTTTATTTTTTCATATTTTAGATCAAGCGAATCTAAATAATTCTCTATAATATTTTTACATTGCTTACTTATAGAGTCAACATCTTTAATGCCTGAAATACCTATTTTATAAATAGAAAGATTTTCAATGTAATTATAAGGAATATCTATCCATCCATAAGGATAATTCTTGTAATGGTAATTATCTCTCTCCTTACCTTTTATAGCATATAAAAAAGTGCCAAATGAGTTACCTAAGCTACCCTCTGGTTCAATATGGACTGTATCCCTTAAAAGTTTTGAGGGTCTTATATAAAAATTAGCTTGAGATTCATATTTGAATTCTTTTTCCAATTTTAAATATTTTACCCTTCTCGGATTATCTTGTTTAAGAACATAAATGCTTAAACATAAAAATATAATTGAAGAAATGTAAGATAATATTAAAATAAGTATGTGCACCCGTCTATATTTGCAATTTGTTTTGTGCAATAATGAGCACTCACTTATTTCATTTTTGTTAGTTGATAGTATTTGTGAATTGGAATTTGAATACATAATAGATTTGATAAAAATCCGATATAACCTAAATAATGTAATAACAAATACAAATCCTAACGGTATCGCATATAGGAGATCTAAATCATATAAGACAATAATGTAAATATCAAATCCAAAGATAATAAAAAAGCCAACTAATAATAATAAATAAAAGAGTACTTTTTTCATATCTAGCATTATTTAAGATGAAAAGATTTAAACAAAACATGTCCTTTAGTAGCCATAGATGCAAAATCACCTTTACTAATATACATTATTTGAATTAAGTTCCCTCTCCAAATTGTTTGGTATGTGACAATATATTTTTTCTTTTTCCCATCATCCCTAAAATGAATCATCTCTGCAGCCCTCATAGTTTTACCATTAAGCTTTATATTAATTTTACTACAAGATATTAATTTTGAATCTGGTATTTTTTTTGCATTTGTCTCCACTTCTTGAAAAAAGAGAGGATGCCATATGTCATATGATTTATCTATATCGTACTCCCAAAAAGATATTACGTACTCTTCTTCCTTGTTGTTCCCTATATGCAGCAACATGTGAGGAGCATTATCAATAGGAATAGTATGAAATGTAGATGGATATTCTAGAGAGAAATGCGCTTTTTCACTTGTATAGGTTTTGGATTCTTGGCCATACACATCAATGCAAAAAAATAAAGCAAGAATAGAATAATAATTCTATAGTGGTATTTCTCAATCATTGTGAAAATTGTTTTTAATAATGTTACATACTCCATTATTTCCATAGTTATGTTATTTTAGGGTGATAATATCACTCCACCAAGTGGTAGGATTGGGTGCCGGCAATGTCAGTTAAACAAAGATAATCCTTGCCATCAACTTTTATGGTGCGAATATTCACATCTTTTAGAGTTATTATATTTTCGTTTTGCTATATCTTTTTCCGTTTTTTACTTTATTTATTGGAAGGAATATTTTTTATTTGCCTTGCAAAGTTACGAAAAAGCGGCTAAAGCTCAAAAAGATTTATATCATTTTTGCTTCGGTGATTAAATTTCCCAGAAATATTACTATATTTGCAGGCTTAAGAAATGAACATGAGAAAGGAAGAACTTAAAGAAATCTTTGCCCTGCTGAATGAGGCGGGGGTGAGATACGAGCTGTGCGATACGCCGGTGCCTGTGAGCCTTTCGGGTGTGCCGTGCGGCTTCCCTGAGAACCTGAACGACGAGTGCATAGACGATTACTATCTTGTGCCGAAATCGCTTGTGGGCCCACATCCTGAGATGTTTGTCCACGCTATCGGCGACTCGATGCTGGAGGCTGGCTACGAGCCTGGCGACGAGTTGAGAATCCGCTTCGGAACGGCTGTCCACGATGGCGACGATGTGTTAGCTGTAGTCGATGGGGCGGCTCTGATCAAGACGCTCTATACCGACGAGGACGGCAACCAGTGGCTTGTGCCGAGAAACGAGAAATACGACGCAATTCTCCTGACAGAAGAGATGGACGTGAGGTTTCTCGGTATTGTGGTAGGGATTGAGAAAGCGAATGTGAAAGCTCCCTCCCGCGAGTTGTTGCAGAGCATCCGTCGCACCAAGAACAAGCAGCGTCAGGCCTTGCGCCTGAGCGACGAGAAGGTGGATTTGTGCATCATGCGGATGGGCGACGAGGTGAAGCACGCCCGCCAGTGGTATGCCGTCTTCAGGGCGATGGTGGACTATAACGTGATAGCCGATAGTGCCGTCCAGCAGTTCTGCGAACGCGTAAAAAACCTCTTGCCCGCGCACGAACATCTTCCCAATTACAAGGAGGTAGGCCGTATGGCTGTACTGAGTTTTGCTAAGCGCGTTTCAATGTGGAATGAAGACAATGCGCCCGTAACAGGTTACAGATACAGGGACTATCTGAGTATCGCCCTTCAGATGGGACGACTGCTGGGTGGAGAGGGATAACTCCCACCGAAAAAGGCAAAAACTCCCACCAACTCCCACCGAAAAGGCAAAAACTCCCACCGAAATAGGGGAAAAGGCGGAAACTCCCACCAAAACTCCCACCAACTCCCACCCGACGAAGTTTTTCTTCGCCGGGTGTTTTTTATGCCGTACCTTTGCACTACCAAACAACGGGGAAAATGGTCAAGCGTTGGACCGTAGGCCTGTCTCACTTCCCTGGTTGTGCGGAGGGGCCCTCGTGTGAGACCGGGGGTATTCCGGAAAGAATTATAATAATGTATACCAAAAAATCAATTTTCAACACCAACACTGAGCTTTGCGTCGACTTGAAAACCATTCTGAGAAGCGACCGCAGGGCAAAAAACAACAAGGATTACACGGGCGTGCTCACGCACGACGGCAGGGAACACTTCACGTTCGTCGAGACGCAGCCCACGACGGCCAAACGCAACCCTCAGCTCTTTAAGGGAAAGTACATCACCATCACCCGCTGGGAGGACGGCTCGCTTCACCCGAACTTCAGGCCGATGCCAGCAGACACGAGCGTCGAGCATTATGCCTTCAATGTGTATCGCGAACTTCTGGGAGCACTGAAAGGCCTTGTAGAGAAGGATTAGCCGCGAAGAGAATAGAACGCTACTTCAGTTACTTCAATTCTTCAGTTAGATTTTAAGAGTTACACATTCTCTAATTTACCCTATTTATATTTATAACTATTTAATAATTAATATATTATAAATAGATATGTGATAAAATAAGAGAATTGTACATTCTCGAGAAACAACTGAAGAACTGAAGAACTGAAGAAGCCGAAAAGAAAAATGTTTTACTCTAAAAAGCAAAAAGAAAATGATTTACGATATCACAAAAACTACTTGCCCGGTCGAGATGCCACATCTCGGACGTGGCCTTGAGGCACCACGCCTCCTGCTTTCCCCTACAAGTAAAGACATGCACCCGGTGCTCTTCCCTATGGAGTTCCCCATCTGGGGTGCCCACATCAGCGATGCTGAATTTCAATACCCCAGCGGGCAGTGGCTCGAGTTGTGCGGACAGCAGGCCGTACAGGTGGCCGAAAGCGCCGACAACAAGGGGCAACTGGGACTGATGGTGGAAGGTGCCAACCGCGACTACCGTGCGGAAGATGAGGCGGAGATGAAGAAGTATAACCAATATGTACGCACCTACAAGAAACGCTCTCAGACGAAAGAACGTCCTGACGAGGTGTTTCCCTTGCTGCATATTCTCCCCGCCAATACGACACTTCCCGGTTACCTTAAGGCCCAGATGAAGGCGCAGGAGAATGGTGGAATCACCACCTTCATCGATGTGAAAGAGATAGAGCAGCTCGATGCCCTTTGTGGCTCCCACAAGAAAGTGTCAGAGATGTGCCGCCTGATTTATGACCGTGAGATATACTCGGCACTTCGGGCCACAGTTGATGGTATTAGTGGAATCTGCCTGCTCAGAACTAATATCACAGCATCGGCCACACCCGTGCGAGCAAGAGATTTCTTCAAGCACAACCTGTACGACGGAACCTTGGGTAGAATGGTGTTCAGCTACAAGCCTCGTGGCAGCCGTACCGGGCGGATTCCTCGCTTGGGCAACAAACTCGACGAGGCTTTCTACCAGCAGATGGATGAGTATTTATCACGCCTTGCCAATTGCAAGGGCCGCTATGTGATTAAGCCCTTGAACAAACTCATACAAAATATCTCAGACGACCTGGCTGAGTTTGCCGACCTGACGGACAACGATACGCTGTGGAGTTTTGGAAAGAGAAGTCTGATTTCAGCATGGAAAGCAGGCTGCATCATGTGGGCTCTCAATGAGCAATACTGGAGCCGTGGAATGGCCGACGCCGTAGAATACTTGGTTTGGCACGACCTGTGGTCGAAGTGGATGGTGATGGGAGATTTGCTGAAGGAGGGCGACACAAGTACCAGAGATGTTGCCAAGACCGGTCCCGCCAATATGCTTGATGCCCTGGAGGGAAAGGTCTTCAGCGAACAGCAACTGGACGCACTCCGCGAAAAACTTGGCAAGCCCACTGGAGCTGCAACAAAGAAGCAGTTAAGTGTTTGGAGTGCCAGGGGGCTCATTGAATACTCAGCACAGACTGGGCTTTACACTAAGACGGAGAAATATCTGAAGGGTAAATCATAAGTTATGGATAGACTAGAACTGCAAAAGCTTCGCGACCTTCCCATTGAGGGGGTCGCGGAGCGACTTGGGCTCCGGGTCGAGCGCCACAAGTGCCTCTGTCCGTTTCACGACGATCACCACGCAAGCCTGTCCTTCAGAAATAACAAGTTCAAGTGCTGGAGCTGTGGGGAAAACGGAGACACGATAAGCCTCGCCATGAAAGTGCTCGGGAAGGATTTCCTTGATGCTTGCCGTTGGCTTGCTGATGAAAATAACGTAATCCTGACCGAGTATAAGCCAAGCGAGACGAAGCCAGCAAAGCCCTTCGATTCTTTACGTTATGCCCGTTATTTTGAAAGACCATGGTTAAGTGAAGCTGCTCGAAAGTTTCTCTTCGAGGAAAGGAAGCTGGACGAGCGGGTCGTCCGCTGGTGCCGCTTGACATCTTGGCGCGACCGGCAGGGCGTGAACTGGCTCCAGATACCCTATTATGACCGCGAAGGCAAGTTGATAGGTATTCAGAACCGGAACCTAAGCCTCACCCCCAACCCCTCTCCCCGTTTCCGCTTCCCTCAGGGCTCTGAGTGCTCCATCTACAACCTGCCTGTGCTGAACCTGCTGAAGCCTGGCGAAACGCTCTTCATCACCGAAGGCTGCTCCGACTGCTGGGCCATGCTCTCCTCCGGCCACAAAGCCATCGCCATCCCCTCGGCCACGTTGCTGAAACGCAAGGACGCAGAGCAACTCTCAATGCTCAATGTTCAATGTTCAATTAAATTTGACATGTTCCCCGACAACGATGCCCCTGGCGAACGCCTCTTCCTCCAGCTGAAAGAAGTCCTGCCCTCGTTGGTGCGCCATCAGTTGCCCCCAGGTTGCAAAGATTTCAGCGACTACTATCTTCAGATAAAATAACCCAACCTTATTGCCCAATAACCTGTCTTTATCCGCAAATAAGGGCAGGTTATTTGTGCGCGAAAAATATTAAAGAAAAACTTTAAAAATAATTGCCTAAATCCTTGCATATTTGAGAAAAAAGTCGTAACATTGCAGTGTAAAAGAGAGAGGATAAAAGAGCCGATTCAGGGAGTCGCAACCGCCATCCGGAGGGCGTAGCCAATCCTAAAATTCTTCACTCTTAACTCTTCACTTTACAAGCGGGAATGGCCACCCGATGTAGC
>JAFZPZ010000075.1 GCA_017552435.1 Bacteroidaceae bacterium | reverse complement strand
TTTGTTGTTGTGACAGCATAAATAGATTCCTTTATGCTGTAAAGGTACAAAAAAATCTGCACATAGCCAAACTTTTAAGTGACTATGTGCAGAACTAATTTGTTAAAAAGAGCCTAACGGGACTTTTTCAGTGCCCTCTCGTTATGGTTCCCCTTTTCTATTACTTGTTCCTACGAAAATCTGCATGATTTAGTTACAAAGATTCCAGACGCACCCTCATGCGCAGGATGTCCTGAATGTTGCTGATAATGCTGCAAATACCCACAGTCATCAGAAGGGAGAGAGCGGAGGCGACAAAGAGACGGGAGTTCTGAGCAAACCACACAAGGATGCCTGTCTGCACATGGTTCCGCGGCTTAAGGACGCGACTTGGCTCTAAAGAGTCCAAGAAAGTGAAGAGAGGTACGTCGGCAGGCGTGGACAGGATAAACGCAATGGAGACGGCACCGCTGATGATGCCAACGACAAAGGCTACCACCATCGCCATCTTGTAGCGACGAATGGTCCGTTCCTGATACTGTTTGAGGTACTCCACGGCATCCAGCCGTTTGGTGAGCGAGGCCATGAAGGCGTCACCGTCCGTGAAATGCGGAGTCTGAGCGAGGAACAATTCCTCAAGGGCTTTATCTTTTGTCATACCAATTTCAATTATCCATTATCAATTGTCAATTGCTTTCGTAGCTTGTCGCGCCCCCGCGAGAGCTGCTGCTTGACGGCAGCCTCTGAGATGTCGGTAATCTGGGCAATCTCTTTGACGCTGTACCCACTCAAATAGAAGAGCGTGATGGCGGAGCGTTCTTTGGGCGGCAGGGTGCGCAGTGCGAGGTAGAGGTCCTGATGAAGCCCCCCTTCGTCTCCCCCGAGGGGGAGTGACTGGACGCGAGCATCGTCGATGCTTATCGTCGTCTTCTGGCTTGCCTTGTGGTTGAGGAACGTGTTGTGGGCAATCTTGAAGAGCCACGAGCGGAAGCGGCCCTTTTCCTGATAGCCCGACGAGGAGAGGTAGGCCTTGACCAGCGCGTCCTGCGCCAGGTCGTCGGCTTCGTCCTTGTTGCCACAGCAGAGGGCGAGCAAGAAGCCCCGAAGTGCCTCCTGCTCACACTCCACGTAGGTTATGAATATCTCCCGTGTCACAGATTTGCTTCTGCTGTCAGTTTCTTCTCCTCAGCCTCAAGCTCCTTAGCGAGCATCTTCTTGCTGATGAAATAATTAAGAAGGAAGACAACGCCTATGCCAAACAGAATTATTCCCACAAAGTAAATGAGGTGAAGAAGATCTGGATTACTTCCACCTACGGAATCAATCCATAATGCATAGATGAAGAAACAAACACCCAGAACAGTGATTGTGCTCCCCCACAGCAGTTTCTCAAGCAGTTTCTCCTTCAGCAGTTTCGTCTTCTGCGTGGGAGCCATTTTTTTGAGCAAATCCTCCACGTCTGTCTCCTGGTTCTTCTCGATAGCAGCTAGCACAATCTGAGTACGCTGATTCGTCTCGTTGATTTTTTTGCGATTATTCAGCCATACGATTAAGATGGGAACCGCAACAGCACAAATGATAAAAATGATCTTAACGATTGTCTCCATTAAAACAACATAATTCATAATCTTGTTTAATTTTATGGTTTATACTTTTGTTTCTTTGAACCGGTTTCTGCTTATATAACAGTTCAGAAAGCCAAAAGGTGACATCCGTAAGAAAAAAAAATGAATCGGCTGGGCCCGCATCATCATGACGTGAGCCCAGCCTTTATCTCCATCTATCTTCTTTTATTTAATCACAATCTTGTTTCCGTCCACGATGTTTATTCCTTTCTGCATCTTCTGGAGACGTTGTCCAGCGAGGTTATAGATGCCAGAAAGTGAAGCGTGAGGAGTGAAGCGTGAAGAATCTTCATTGTCAATTGCAATGATGCCGTCGGCATATTCCTCGCCATCTCCGAAATTCAGCTTGTACTCCTCGACAGGGGAACTGGTGTCGATGCTGAAATAGCTGCGGAGGGCATTGATGTTGTCGCCGGGCTGCGGATAGTACAATGTGTTGTCGGTATCGAGGAAGAGGATGCTGCGGTCCTCCTCTGCGAACGAGATGGGCTTGTAAGTGCCCTTGAATGTCACTGTGCGGTCTGAACTCTTCACGTTGTGCACCATATTGTTGATGGTGACGCAGTAGAAGGTCGGGTCGATGAGATCTTCACCGCTGGTCCACTTAATAAGATAAGGTGTGCCAGCCTTGATGATGGTGGGTTCGTCCTCGAAGTTCAGGGTCAGCGTAGTACCGCTCAGTCCGCTGGTCGAGGCGGTGAGTTTCTTCACCGTAGCACCTGCCAACGGGCTGTCCTCAATCGTCACGTTGAAGGGCAGACAAAGCGTGTTCCAGGAGCCGTTCTTCAAGAACGTTCGGCCAGAGAGCGTGACATTGGCTGAGCGAAGGTTCCAGGTATCTATCAGGCTGGTATTCTTCTTCTCTGCCGAGCTATCGTCATCGAGCAGCGTGATGTTTGCATCGACTACGGCGAGCGTTCCGACACAATCCGGACTGCCTTCATACCAACCATTGCCCAGTGGATATGCAACCCCTATCGTGTAGATGCCGATGGATGAGGGCGTGAGGGTTAAGACACAATCCTGGGTAGCCTGGGAGGGTATCAAGAACATATCACTGGCGGCCAAATACATATTGCCTTTCAAAGTGGCAACAATAGCGAGTTCACCGTCGAAATCATCTTCACTGTCGTTGGTAATACTGAGAGTGACATTCACGCTCTCGCCCAGAATGATGTTGTCGCTGGATAGCGTTGCGCTGTTCAACGTGAAATCGAGAGTGTTGACTTTTACATCGAGAACGGTACCCGTGTCGCTCGGTTTCTGTATGCCAATGATAGCTTGATGTGCGGTGTTAAAACCTTCGTTTAATCCGCTGCCACCGGTGCCCTGCTCTTGGGGATCGAGCGCCGTCAGCACGAAGTAGCCGTCGCTATCGCCACTCCATCCCCAATTCATGTGGAACATGTCGTTGCCTAGCTCGCATTTGTAGCCGTCACAAATGAAGCTGTGACCTACACTTCTAGCCTTTGTCACTCCACAATAGACGACGGGACGCTTCTCACTCAGTTCGTGGTAGATCAGGTCCGTCCAGTTGGCGAAGGAATAGTAGGTTCGACTTACATATTGGATGGTACTTTTATAGTCGAAATAGTTTAGGAGGGCATCAACCGCATCAGGGGTAAATGCCGTAGAGCCATACGCGGTGTACGACATCTGAATAGACCAGCCGCAATACTGCATCAATTGGGCAACGGCATTGGCCTGAGTAGAATTAAATCTTCCACTATAGTCGTTCAGCATGTTTGCCCAGTCGAAGGTGGTGGCAGGAAGATCTTCCAGCGTTTTGCCCAGCGATGTACACTCGTATCCGGGAATTTCTGTTGTCGGGCCAGCGGGCCATTCATGATATTTCATCACCTGCGCCATAGCCGTGGCGAGACAGCCCGTCACACTCTTCAAGCTACCATCCAAGGGGCAAAGGTTATTGTACGGCGCGGTCTGGTCCCACATCGTAGAGAGCAGAGGCTTGATTTCTCTCGTATCGTGATTACCCACGCGAGTTTGGTCGTTTCGGGAATTAGTCGTCTGGTCGTTTCGGGTGGCCAGCCATGCTATCTCGTCGGCATAACCTTGCAGCCAGGCCTTCATATTCTCGGGCATATTGTCGGGATCGATGCAGCCGCTGTCGCTGAAGCCCAGGACAGGGACGGTGCGGTCGTCGTTGGAGACGATGACAAAACCTCCGTCGTCGGCCACGTTGAAGATATAGAGGCCGCTCACTTGCTGTGTTGGTGTCAATTGCAGCGTGCCCTGTGCCTTGCGCTGCCTGCTACCGGATGCCTGGCGTTGCTGCATGAAGTCCTGGGCTTGCCTTAGTGCCTCTTCCGGGGTCACATCCTCAGCCCAAACGAATTGCGTCACTGTCAGCGCCACTATCGTCAGCATCAGGACGGTAGGACGATGAATACCTAATGATAAACTAATGCATTTTGCAATTAGATGTTTAGCGTTCTTGGATGCTCTAGCACCAAGGCACGCCCCTAAGTCGTGGAACTCTTTCATTGTATTTGATGTTTAAATGTTATCCATATGTTTACTATCAGGCCTGGCCGAGGTTACTTGAGTAGGTCGGCATAGAATTCGATGGCGGACTTGACACGCTCCACGGCCTCGTCCATGGGGCATTGCAGTTTACCGCCGCTGGCGTTCTTGTGCCCGCCACCGCCGAAGAAGCGCGACGCCATCTGGTCGCAGGGGAAGTCATCGACACTGCGCAGGCTGAGCTTCATCGTGCCCGGGTGCTCGGTATCCTCGTTGATGAAGACGCTGAGACGCAGGCCAAGCATCGTCAGAGGAATATTCACAAGGCCCTCGGTGTCGCCGTTCTTGACCTTGAAGAGGCGCCGTTCCTCGTTGGTGAGCGTCATGATGGCGGTGTGGCGGTCGTGCAGCACCTTCATGTTGACGTAGAGCAGGTAGCCCTGCAGGCGCAGACGCGCCTCGGAAGCTGTATAGAAGACATTGCGATAGATCTGGTCTTTGTCGATACCGCGAGCCAGCAGACGGCTGATATACTCGAAGACGACGGGGCGGTTGGAGTTGAAAGAGAAAGCCCCAGTGTCGCACATCATGGCGGCATAGAGGCAAGTGGCTTCATCAAGCGAGATGTCATCGAGTTCGCCTTCCTTCGAGAGCAGCCAGCAGATGACTTCGCCAGTCGCGCACATCCCGGGCTCTGAGACGGTGACCATGCAGAAGTCTGCTGGGTCGAGATGATGGTCGATGAGGATACGCGGCGCTGTGCTCTGCATGATGGCCTCCTCGAGTCCTGCAAGCCGGTTGGGTTGGTTCAGGTCGCAGACAATGACGAGGTCGGCCCCGTCGATGGCGGCTTTTATCTGTTCCTTGTGATTCTGGTTCGTCTGAATCAGGATTGTTTCGGCACCCGGAAGCCACTTCAGGAAATCAGGAAAGATGTTGGGCACGATGACTGTTGCCTGCCCGCCTTTCCTTTCAATGTAATGCTTCAGGGCAAGTGCGGAGCCGATGGCATCGCCGTCGGGATTGACATGGGCGCAGATGACGGCATGGGAGCTGCGCTCTATTAGTTCACTATTGATAATTGACAATTGACAATTCATAATTCACAATTATTTGACGAAGTGGCATATTCCGCGACGTAGGCTCAGGCATTGAAGAACGCAGCAGGAGTATTGTGGAAATATATCGTTCGGTATCTGCCGTCTGTTTGCGCGTTTGCCGTTGTCTTGTTGTCTTTTCTCTGTTCATCCTCCGGTTTCGGAGCTTCCGGGAAGGACTTCCCTTCGTTCAGTATCTCCTGGGCCTTGAGGATGGTGGGGTCGTCCTTTCCGAGGAACATCAGGTAGTCCCTCATTTCCCCTACATTATATATTATAGTACCATAGATGTTGCGCTCGAAGAGGCGACGGCTCTTCTGGAGCATGAGGTTGCGGCGGCGCAACTGGTGCTTTTCGCCGAATTGTGCGAACTTCTCCAGCAGGTTCTCGCGACGCAGGAATTTCTCCATGCGGTCAGCCGTCTGGAGCGAGGTGAGCCTGGCACGGTTTTCGTCGGAATAGGCAAAGGCGAACTGGCGAATGAGGCCGGTCAGGACTGCCTCGCGGTAGTAGGAAGTCACACCCGTCGTATCCTCGGGCACGAAGACATCGGGCGTAATGCCGCCGCCGCCATAGACGATGCGACCGATGCTGGTATGGTACTGCTCGCCCTCCTGACGGATGCTGTCCTGCGAGAAGAACTCGCCACGCTCGTAGCGCATAATGAGGTCGTTCTCATACTCCTCGCCATGTCCCTTCTCATAAGGTTTCTGGATGCAACGGCCGCTGGGCGTGTAGTAACGTGCAACGGTAAGGCGCACCACGCTGCCGTCGCGGAACTCCATCGGTTGCTGAACGAGGCCCTTGCCGAAAGTGCGTCGGCCCACGATGGTACCGCGGTCGTTGTCCTGGATAGCACCGGCAAAGATTTCGCTGGCACTGGCACTGCCTTCATCCACCAATACGACTATCGGAAGTTTCTGGAAGGTGCCGCGACCGTCGCTATGGAACTCCTCGCGTGGGCTCTTACGGCCCTCGGTATAGACAATCAACTTGCCAGATGGCAAGAACTCGTTGACCATCTGGATGGCGATGTGCATATAGCCGCCACGATTGCCGCGCAAGTCAACAATTAGCTGACGCATGCCCTCCATATTGAGGTTAGCCAGAGCAACAAGCATCTCGGCGTAGGTTTGCTCACCGAAGTTCTTGACACGGATGTAGCCCGTCTTCTCGCTCATCATGTAATAGGCATCGACACTGACCACGGGAATATCGCCGCGCTCGACAGTGAAGTACTGCAAATCGGACGAGCCGTGTCGTTTGATGCCGAGCCTGACCTTAGAACCCTTCGCGCCCCGGAGTTGCTTCATCACTTTTTCAGAATCCATCCCGACGAGTGATATGGTGTCGGCTGTAACGATGCGGTCGCCAGCCAGGATACCCACCTTCTCGGAAGGACCGCCATGAATGACAGACATGACGTTGACAGTGTCCCGTTCCATCGTGAACTGAACGCCGATACCGCTGAAGGAGCCTTTCAGGTCCTCGACCGATTCCTCGGCTTCTTTCGGGCCAAAATAGCTGCTGTGCGGGTCGAGCTCGCTGAGTATCTGCGGCATTGCATCCTCGACAAGCGTGTTCATATCGACCGTATCGACGTAGTTGTTGTCGATGAGCTGCAACAGATATCCGACCTTGCTTGTGCCGGTGTTGATGATGTTGATGCGCCCACCCGAGAAATGGCTGGTATAGAAAGTGCCGATGAAAATGCCAGCGATGGTGCCGATGGCAATCAGTAGGGGCGTAAAACGATGTTTGCTTTCGGAGTTCATAACTAATCTAATCTCTAATCCTTAATCTCTAATCCTTAATATACTTTACTTCAATGCCGGCGCGGCGCAGGAGGTCAACGCCATCGGTGAGGCGGTACTCGCGGCTGTAGATGACGCGCTTGATGCCGGCCTGTATGATGAGCTTGGCACATTCGATGCAAGGCGAGTCGGTGACGTAGAGCGTACTGCCGTCGCTGTTGTTGCCGCTGCGTGCAATCTTCGTGATAGCATTGGCTTCGGCATGCAAGACGTAGGGTTTGGTCACGCCATTCTCCTCACAGATATTCTCGAAGCCCGACGGTGTGCCATTGTAGCCGTCGCTGATAATCATCTTATCCTTGACGACAAGTGCTCCTACCTGACGGCGCTGGCAGTAGCTGTTCTCGCTCCATATCCGAGCCATGCGGAGGTAGCGGAGGTCGAGGGCACGTTGCTTGTCGGAGGCAATGCCGTTTCGCTTCAGGAGTGCCTGGATGTCGGGCTCCTTGCCGCGGAAGTTCACATAGAGCCGCATGGGGTCGGCAGTACCGCCCTTCGAAAGGATTTCACGGCGGAAGCGACTAGCCGTCTCTTTGTCGAAGATACCCTTTTCGAGGAAGAGACTGAAGGCATCGGCATCCAGCACCTCGGCCCATTTGTAGCTGTAGTAACCCGCCGCATATCCGCCACTCATGATATGCGAGAACTGTACGCTCATATTTGTATCTGGGACAGCAGGCAGCAACTGAGTGCGGCTCCAAGCCTTACTTTCGAAGTCCAGGATGTCCTCGGTGAGTGGTTCCGTCAGCGTGTGATAGGCCATATCGAGCATGCAGAAGCTGAGCTGGCGGATGCAGGCATAACCGCAATGGAAGTTGCGGCTCTGGCGGATGCGCTCGATGAGTTCGTCGGGCAACGGCTCTCCTGTCTCGTAGTGATTGGCAAAGGTATGCAGAAACTCGGGTTCAACGGCGAAGTTCTCCATCAGCTGCGAAGGAAGTTCCACGAAATCGCGCAGGACATTCGTGCCACTCTGAGCTTTGTAATGCACCTTCGAGAAGATGCTATGCAGCGCGTGCCCGAACTCGTGGAGGAAGGTCTCAACCTCGCTCAGAGTGAGCAGCGAAGGCTTCTCTTCTGTAGGTTTCGTCAGGTTCATTACGATGCTGACGTGCGGGCGATGGTCGGTTCCTGCCTCGTCAACAAACTGCTCGCTGAAGTCTGTCATCCATGCTCCGCTCTGCTTGCTGACGCGTGGAAAGAAGTCGGCATAGAGAACAGCGAGGAAACTACCGTCTGCGTCAAAAACCTCGTAGGCTTCCACGTCGGGATGATAGACCTCGATGTCGGGCTGTAGGCGGAACGTGATGCCATAGAGCCTGGTGGCAAGTCCGAAGATACCATCCTTGACCTTCTGCAACTGGAAGTAGGGACGGAGCATCTCACTATCGATATTGTATTTGCGGAGCTGTTCCTTGTGGCTATAGTATGCAAAGTCCCAAGCCTCCCCCGTCCCCTCCAAAGGAGGGGTGAATTGTCCACCTGCATCGCCGTTCCCCCCTCCTTTGGAGGGGATGGGGGTGGCTGTGAGGGTCTTTACCTCTTCCTTCGCCACAGGCATGTATGCGGCGTAGAGCTTTTCTATAAGTTCGTTGACGTGGCCGGTTGTCTTTGCCATCCGGTCCTTGAGGGCATAGTCGGCAAAGCACTTGTAACCGAGCAGCTTCGCCAGTTCAAGGCGGAGATTAACTATCTTGCGGACAATTTCCCTGTTGTCGTATGCATCACCTTTGCAGCAGAGTGTGTTCTTGGCCAGATACATCTGCCGGCGCAGTTCGCGGTTGTCAGCGTATGTGAGGAAAGGCCCGTAGCTTGGCGCATGCAGGGTGAAAAGCCAACCCTCCTTGCCTTTCTCCTTTGCTGCCAGAGCTGCAGCATCCTTCGCTGTATCAGGAAGACCAGCCAGCTCGTCGGGATTGGTGACGTGAAGCTCATAGTCATTGGTCTGCTTGAGCTCGTTCTGGCTGAACTGCAACCCAAGTTGCCCAAGCTCCGTTTCTATGGCTGCGAACTTCTCTTTGTCCTCTTTGCTGAGTAGGGCTCCACCGCGAACAAAAGCATCGTATGTATCACTCAAAAGTTTTCGCTGTTCGTCGTTCAGTTCCCCCGGATTCTCCCAAATCTGCTTAACCCGTTCAAAGAGTTTCTCATTGTGCATGATACGGGCATAGTGTTCGGTAAGCATCGGGGAGAGCTTTTGTGCCAGTTCATCCATCTCGTCGGAAGTGTCGGCATTTACCAGGTTGAAGAAAATACTGGTCACACGCTCCAGCAGCTCGCCTGTTCGCGGAGCAATCGTATTCAGGAAGGTTGGCGGCTCGGGGTTTTTGATGATGGTTTCCACAGCCTCATCCTCTTGCTTCATCGCCTCGAGGATGGCAGGTTCGTAGTCCTCAAGTTTGATTTGCGAGAAAGGTGCTGTTCCGTGCAGCGTATGAAAGGTCGGTTCAAGTAGTATGTTCATTATTATAATTCAAGATAACTAAATTCTTAGATTCTTTAGAACTAAGGCGCGCTGTTAAGGCGCGGAACAAAAATCAAAAAGAGGACCTTATTTCTTAATTTCAAGGAATGTTTGTATATCATATATGGTGAAGTGTCCTCTGCCCAGACGGATGCTTCCCTCTTCTGACCAGCGGTTGAGAAGCTGCGAAACGGTGAGGCGTCTTTCGCCAATGTAGCGCGCAAGTTCTGTCATGTGGATAATGAGCTCCGCTTCACCCTCGCAATCGGGAAAAAGTGTTCCGATGAAATGACACAAACGTTCTTCTGCATTATCCAGCTGGCAAGGCAGGAGCGCCGCAGCTCTTTTCTGCGAACAGGCCGAAAGAGTATTAAGCAGGTTGAGTCGGAACACCTCGCTCTTCATCAGATGGCTGCCAAGCAGATGCTTGCGTATGCCCAACATCTTGACGTCCGTTCTGGCCCGATATGTGTATTCGTATGTGGGAGTGAGGCCATAAAGTCTATCCACCTCGATAACTGCTGGAGCTTTCAGCAGAGAGCGGGTAGTATAGATGCAGTCTGCAGAACGATGCTCGCGCTGCAATTCTCCTTCGACGAGATAAATCAGCTGCGAACAATTGTCACCTTGTCGGATGAGCGGCAGGTCAGAGGGTGGAAACTCGTCTATGTCGAGCCGCAAAGTTTCCTCCCAGCCAAGCAGTTCCCTGCTGCTAATGCCTTGAAGCAACGGCAATCGGGTAAGGAGCGCATATCGTGTGCTGAGGTCCTGCATTCACTTAATTCTTAATTATGAGATTAGAGAATCCATCCGTACACCAGGTGCGATACGCGCCTTGTTCGTCGGAATAGATGAAGTATGCCTGTAGTTGCGGCTGCCTCTCGAGAACTTGCTTTGACTGCTCCATTCCCAGTACCATAAAGGCTGTGGCAAAAGCATCGGCTTCAGCGCAAGAAGGAGCCAAAACGGTGCTCGACAGGATGTCCTGTTGGGCAGGATAGCCTGTCCTGGGATTGATGGTATGTGCTATTTTCCGCCCGCCTCTTATATAGTAGTTGCGGTAGTTACCGCTGGTAGCAATCGCTTTCCCAGAGATAGCAATGATGTCCTGCAACTCGGTATTTGTGGAGGTGGAATCGTCGTCGGGCTTGTTGATGCCGATGCGCCAAGGCTCGCCTTTTTCGTTAAAGCCCTCCGTAACGACCTCGCCGCCTATCTCCACCATGAAATTCCGGATGCGGTGATCACGAAGGACCTGCGCAGCCCGATCTACGCCATAACCTTTTGCAATAGCACTGAAATCTAGGATGGAGAGCGGATTATCCTTTGTAAGTTTGTTCTCCCGCAGATGGATACCGGAGAGACCGACCAATGCACGAAGGCTATCAACCTGTGCGCTGTCTGGCAGCTGGCCACTCTTGAAGCCAAAGCCCCAGGCATTGACCAACGGTGCGACTGTCGGGTCGAAGGCTCCGTCGGTAGCAGTATTGATGGCGAAAGAAAGCTGCAGCACTTCGCTCAACATCTCGTCGGTCTTGTCCGTTTCACCTCTGTTTATTCGGCTGATGGTGCTTTGGGGATTGAACATTGAAAGCGAAGCATCAACTTGCTGCAACGCTGCCTCTATTTCGGCCTTGATATCTTTATCGTAAAGGTATTTAGCATGATAGAGCGTACCGAAAATGGTGCCCTCGTTGTGCTGATAAGTGCCGCTGCCGGTTTCCCTTCGGGAAGGAAGGAGTACCAGCAATCCCACGATGACAATGACTGTCAGTAATGTTATGTATATTTTTCTCTTTGCCATTTACGATTTACCTTTTTTCTTCCCTCCCTTAGAGGAATTGAAGGAGCCTTTGCCTACATCGAAGACAAGGGTTACTGTGCCGCCCCATCCGTTATCATTGTTCTTTCCGAAGCCTGGAACGAAGTATGGTTCCCCTCCGTCGGGACAGCTCATGCCGACCCGCTTCTTGTAACGCATACTCCAACCGAGGCGGATAATACTCCAGAGTTTTGTTTCGAGGCCGACACCAAGTTCAATCCACTGGCCTGTCGCTTTTTCGCCGTTTACCTGTAGCGCTATGGTTGTTCCATAGACGGGATCGGTGAAAGACCCGTTCCCGATGTCGTATTTGAAGCTGCTGAAACCGTAACGGAAGATTCCGAAGAGGCGGTTGCCGTTGTGCTTCTTATTGAAGTTGTAATCAATGCCAAAACGCATGTATGGAGCAGTAGCACTGAATGTATTGCCCGTTTCTGCGCCATCCCGTTGACAGTCTCCGATGCCAAGCTCAGCTACGGGGAAATACTTATCGAGTAAGTTAACTCGAGCCCCGACCTCCATATTGGCGAACTTGGCACCAACGGCTTTCATAGCAAAGCCAACGACGTCGGCACTGACCGCAATACCGCTAAGCAAAGGTGCTTTATCCTTTTGCTTCGGTTTTTGCTGGGCCAAAGAAGCACAAGCCAAACTAATCAGAAGCAGAGAGCAAATGAATCTGCAGGTTGGTAGTCGTTTCATAGTTCACGGAGGAGCGTATGACGGTAATGGATTTAATAAACTCGTTGGTATTGCGAACGTTTTGAATGGTGTGGAAGACTGTTGTCGGGCAGTCGGGCGATTCGTAGTGTACCTGATTGGTCTTCGTCACCCAGATTGTATCTCGAAGGAGATAATCTGTTCCCTGAATGGTGAGCACAAGCGTGTCCTCTGGTTGCCAGTAGCTCAACGGAAGATTGAGCGAAGAGGTGTTTACGGATCGATTGAGCAGGACTGCATTTGTGCCGCAGGCAGTGATAGTGAGTGTGTCGGTGATCTTCACAGCAACCCCGTCTCTATCGAATGCCCCGTACATCCCAACATAATTGTTGAGCGTACAGTCATACGATTCGCATGCAGCAAGCAACAAAATGCCTGACAATATACAAAAGAGTCGACGCCTCATATTTGCTTCTCTATCTGATAGTTGTTGCGCTCTGGAGCATTGCGACTGATGAGTTCTCCCAAGAAACCCGCCACAAAGAGCTGGGTACCCAGAATCATCATTGTGAGTGCAATATAGAAGTAGGGACTATTGGTAACTAGAGGATGAGGAATGCCTTTTGCCAGGCAATAAAGTTTTGTACCGCCCACAACCATAACAGCCATCAGGCCTATTATGAACATTAATGTTCCGATAAAGCCAAACACATGCATCGGCTTGAGTCCGAAGTTGTTAAGAAACCAGAGCGAAAGCAAGTCCAGGTAGCCGTTAACGAAACGGTTGAGCCCCATGAACTTAGATTTGCCAAACTTGCGGGCTTGATGGTGTACGCGTTTTTCTCCTATCTTGCAGAACCCAGCGTTCTTGGCAAGATAGGGAATATAGCGATGCATCTCTCCATAAACTTCTATGTTCTTGATGACTTCCTGACGATAGGCCTTCAGTCCGCAGTTGAAATCGTGCAAGTTATGGATGCCACTCACCTGGCGGGCTGTTGCATTGAAGAGTTTTGTAGGAATAGTCTTCGAGAGCGGGTCGCCTTTGCTGCGATTCATTTTGTAGCCGCTCACAAGGTCGTATCCTTCCTGAGTAATCATGCGGTAGAGTTCTGGAATCTCGTCGGGCGAATCCTGCAAGTCAGCATCCATTGTGATAACGACATTTCCCCTCGCAGCTCCAAAACCACAGTAGAGTGCAGGGCTCTTGCCATAATTGCGGCGGAACTTGATGCCGTGCACTATCTCGGGGTTCTCCGCTTTGAGCTGTTCGATAACTTCCCAAGAACCGTCCGTACTGCCGTCGCTGACAAAAATAACCTCGTAGGAGAAACCGTGCGTTTCCATTACACGCTTAATCCAGCTGAAGAGTTCTGGCAGGGATTCTTCTTCGTTGTATAGTGGGACAACAACACTTATATCCATCTTATCGTCATTTAATTTCTTTAACTCATTAACTTCTTTAACTCTCATTTTTACTTCTCTCTTCTCCTGAAGGGGTACGGGCAGATCTTACCGGCAAGGCCGCAACCAAGGAGATGGGAAACGCCAGCAAGACATTGTATAGTGCCAGTTGCATCATGATGTCTCGGATGGTCATAGACTGTATCAAATTTTGTACCTCCTTCAAATTCGCATCTGGAAACATTTGCTGCCAGGCTTGGCGGTATTCCTCACTTTGCAGGGCATTCCCCAACAATGAAAGCAAACGTCCATTGTCGAACAGGAGAAAATAGAGATATTGCGCAGCATCAGTCAGCAAACCAGCCAGCAGACAAGTAACGAACGACAGACGCAGGATATGCAGCCAACTCACCGACGGATAGGAACGGCGGTAGTTTGTCAATTGCTTGTAGAGCATGTAAATGCTTATAATACCCAGAGCCGTACTCAGCATCGAAAGGAACGGACGCTCTGTGCCGTACATCGTACAGAGGAAACTGGCCGACCATATCAGTCCGAGCGGCAAAGCCATCCAGCCTGCGGCATCCATCAACGTGGGTAATTCTTTCTTTTCTTTCATCAGCGCCTATAATGAGCGAGCAAAGTTACGAAAAAAAGCCATATAAATAATGTATTAACGGCAAAAAAACTCGTAAAGCAAATATTTTTCACTTTTCACTTTTCACTTTTCACTTAAAAGTCGTACCTTTGCAGCCGCAAAATATGGGAAAGTCCTATACGGCATGCTCCCGGTGAATCCCCCAGGGCTTGACCGCAGCAAGGGCAGCAGGTTGTAGCGGCGCGATATAGTAAGCTTTCCCACCTTGCCTCTTTAGCTCAGTTGGCCAGAGCACGTGATTTGTAATCTCGGGGTCGTTGGTTCGAATCCGACAAGAGGCTCTTCCCGTTTTTTTTGTAGTTCTCTCATTCTTTGCAGCGCTATGCAACAACACGTTCCAACAGAACTCGGCACAAAGCCTATCGGTGCGCTGCTCTGGCAGTATTCCCTGCCGGCCATTATTGCGATGGTGGCTTCCTCGGTTTATAATATCGTGGACAGCATCTTTGTGGGTCAGGGATTGGGTGATGAGGCCATCAGCGGAATGGCTGTGGCAAGTCCCTTCATGAACCTGTCGGCTGCCTTCGGAGCAATGGTCGGAGTGGGTGCCAGCACAGTCATCAGCGTCCGTCTGGGGCAAGGGAGATACAGCGAGGCACAGCATATCTTGGGTAACACCATCAGCCTGAATATCCTTCTCGGACTGCTTTTCACAGCCGCCTGTCTGCCATTCCTGGACAACATCCTGTACCTCTTCGGAGCAAGTGACGTCACCCTACCCTACGCCCGCGAATACATGTTCATCATTCTGCTTGGCAATATGGTGACACATCTGTATTTCGGGTTGAACGCTGTATTGCGCAGTGCCGGTCATCCACGCTCGGCTATGGGATGCACTTTCCTCGCCATCATCATCAACTGCATACTTGACCCGCTCTTTATCTTCGTGTTCAAATGGGGTATTCAGGGGGTGGCCTGGGCAACAATTATTGCCCAATTCATCGCATTCTGTTGGCAAATGAGGCTCTTCAACCGCCCGACCGAACTCCTTCACCTCCGCCGAGGCATCTACCGACTGCGACTTGACATCGTAAGACAATGTCTAGCCATCGGTCTCAGCCCGTTCCTGATGAACAGCTGCGCCTGTCTGGTGGTACTGATTTGCAACAATCGCCTGCTTCAATACGGAGGGGATATGGCCATCGGAGCCTACGGTATCGTCAATCGCGTCGTTTTCCTTTTCGCTACTATCGTCTTCGGACTGGTCCAAGGTATGCAGCCCATTATCGGCTACAATTGGGGTGCCCGACAGAACGACCGTGTCTTCCGGGTGCTGCGATACGGCATCATAGGTGCAACCAGCATCACCTTCTTGGCTTTCCTGACGGGCGAGCTGATACCCGCTCCTGTGATACACATCTTCGGAGCAGGTCCCGAGTTGACCGAGAAAGCAGTCCGGGCCTTCCACTACGTTGTGGCAGCCTTCCCGTTGGTGGGTGCACAGATGGTCATCGGCAATTTCTTCCAGAGCATAGGCCACGCAGGAAAGAGTATCTTCCTCAGCGTCACACGCCAGATGCTATTCCTCATTCCCCTGCTCGCTATCCTGCCACAATGGTGGGGTCTGGACGGCGTGTGGCTTTCTATGCCGATTAGTGACGCCTTCAGTTTTATTACAGCCGCCGGTATGCTTGCGTATATGATTCGTAAGATTAAACGAAATGAAGCGAATTGGCCTGCTGAGTGACACCCATGCTTATTGGGACAAGCGCTATCTCGGATACTTCGAACCGTGCGACGAGATTTGGCATGCGGGCGATATAGGTTCGCTTGAATTGGCAATGCGGCTGCAGGAGTTTCGACCTCTGAGAGCCGTCTATGGCAACTGCGACGGAGGCGATTTGCGGAGACTATTCACGGAGAAGCTCCGATGGACCTGTGAAGGTGCAGATGTTCTGATGACACACATCGGGGGCTATCCTGGGCATTACGATCCCAGCATCCGACAGCAAATCATTGCCAATCCGCCCAAACTCTTCATCTCGGGCCACAGCCACATACTTAAAGTACAATATGATGAAAAACTGGGCCTGCTGCACATCAATCCCGGAGCTGCAGGGCTGCAGGGCTGGCAACAAGTACGAACGCTTGTCAGGTTCAACATCGACAATGGCAGCTTCGGAGACCTTGAAGTAATGGAGATCCCGAGATAAAATCTGGATTATTGCGTCACAAAGCATGTTTTGCAACATATTTTCGGGACTTTTCTTCAAGAAAAAGGCAATTTTAGCCGAAAACTCTTGCAGGGATGAAGAAAAAAGCATATCTTTGCAGCAGATTATATACAGAATGAAGAAGATATTTATCATATCCCTCACTTTGGCGATGGCTTTTGCCCCCATTTCCATGCGGGCCGAGACTGAACGTGATGGCATCGAAATGAGTCTATCCGGCATCTCGCTAAGCATCAACGGCGGCAATGTTCATATCGTTGGCGCAAACGGCGAAGTGTTGGAAGTCTTCAACCTAACAGGAGCAAAAGTCGCAACCCACCGTATTGATAGCAACGAAAAGACCTTTGCCCTGAACCTTCCCAAAGGCTGTTACCTGATTAAGGTGGGAAAGATTGTACGCAAAATCTCATTACAATAAAGACAGCCTTATTTTTCAGCCCTCTCCAAGGAGAGGGATTTTTTTACCCTTATACTTTTAAACTTTTCATTATTATTCTTGTCTTATATATATAATGATAGACGAGAAAGCACTCTATAAGCAACTGAATGACCCTTCTACCAAAGAGGCTGCTTTCACGCGTTTGGTGCGTGAATACCAGGAACCACTCTATTGGCAGATTCGCCGTATGGTACTCTCGCATGATGATGCAGACGACGTCCTGCAGAACACCTTCATCAAGGCTTGGGGAGCAATCGACAGTTTCCGCATGGAATCCCGCATTCAGACCTGGCTCTTCCGTATTGCCATCAATGAGTCGCTCAACCATCTGAACAAAAAGAAACAAACACTCAGCCTTGACCAGGAAGAGGGAGGTATTGTCAATTCACTCGCATCGGACAGTTACTTCGACGGAGACGAAGTCCAGCAGCAGTTCCAGACAGCCATCAGCACCCTGCCCGAAAAACAGCGTCTCGTCTTCAATATGAAATACTTCGATGAGATGAAATACGAGGATATGAGCGAACTGCTCGGCACAAGCATCGGTGCGCTCAAGGCCTCCTATCATCATGCCGTCAGAAAAATTTCTGCTTTTTTTGAAAATAATGATTAAACCATTTGCAATAAAAACAATCAAACAAGTAAATGAAGACAAACTACCATAACACAGAAGAACTGGAAGCCAAGTTGATTTCGCGCTTTGGCACAGAAAGACCATTCAGTGTTCCTGAAGGTTACTTTGAAGGTTTGACAGGACGGGTGATGAGTCGCATCCAACAGCGCAGGCGTCGCAGGTTAGTGTGGCGTTGGGCAGCAGCTGCGGTACTCATTGGCTGCGTAGCAACTGGAGGTATGCTCTTCGAGTACAAACAACAGGCTGACCTACAGACAGCCGAGAACATACAATACATCGAGGACGCATTGGACTACTCAATGATCGACAATATGAGTATTGCATCATACCTAACTGAAGCAGAATAAATTACAGAAAGATTATGAAGAAATACATTACTTTATTTTTCAGTATCTTCATGTCAGTTTGCTTCGTTATGGCGCAACCACAGCGAGGCAAGTTCAAGCCCGAGGAATTCCGGGCAAAACTGGAAAGCTATGTCACAAGCGAAGCCGGTTTCACACAGAGCGAAGCACAAGCCTTCTACCCTATCTATCATGAGATGAAAGGCAAACAACGCCAGTTGCAGCGCAACATCTTTATGCTCAAGAAAAATGCTCCCGCAGAAGATGCCAGCGACAAGGACTTTGCCATCACTATACAGAAGATAAAGGATCTGGGCGTAGAAATGGCCCAGCTTGAAGTCAACTATTACAAAAAGATGTGCCAGGCGGTATCACCCCAAAAAGTATATAAGGCAATGTGTGCCGAAGACAAATTCCACAGGAAGATGCTGGAAGAATTTGATCACGGTCAAAACCGCCAAAAAGGGCACAGACCGAAACAAGACAAGCTTTAAGGTAAAAGGATAATTTTCAGTCGAAGAGTAGAAAGCAGCCATGTATTTTTTTCTTTCTACTCTTCTTTTTTTTGTATTATACTTCGCTCTTTTTAGCTTCGTTCCAAAGGGCATCCATCTGAGCAAGCGTCATTTCTTTTAGTTGCAAGCCTTGCTCTTTTGCCTTCTGCTCCACATAATTGAAACGCCGGATAAACTTTTGGTTCGTGTACTCCAGGGCATTGTCCGGATTGATATGATAGAGACGCGCAGCATTAATAAGACTGAAGAGGAAGTCTCCATATTCTGCCGTTTGCTTCTCGATATTGTCTTCCTCGACAAGTTCTGCCTGGAGTTCACCCAACTCTTCGCGAACCTTGTCCCAGACATCCTCTTTCTTGTCCCAGTCGAAACCGACGGCTCTGGCTTTGTCCTGAATGCGATAGGCCTTTATGAGCGAGGGCAATGAATTGGGCACGCCACCAAGCACAGTCTTGTTACCGTCTTTCTCGCGCTGCTTAATCTGTTCCCAGGCCATCACCACATCTCCTGCAGTATTGGCCACAGCATCTCCATAGACATGCGGATGACGGAAGATAAGTTTTTCGCAGAGTTTGTTGCAGACATCCGCTATATCGAACTGTCCCTTCTCGCTTCCAATCTTGGCGTAAAAAACGATATGGAGCAACACATCGCCCAACTCCTTCTCAATGTTGGGAACGTCGTTCTTCAAGAGCGCATCGCAGAGCTCGAAAGTCTCTTCTATGGTGTTGGGGCGCAGGCTCTCGTTGGTCTGCTTGTGGTCCCATGGGCATTTCTCTCTCAGTTCATCCATAACATCCAGCAATCGGCCGAATGCCTGCATCTTCTCTTCTTTTGTATGCATTTTGAGAAAATTAAGAATAATTTTGCACAAAGTTATATCTTTTTGTGCAGAACAGGCCGAATACAGGGCTTAAACGATGCCGAAAGTGTAAAAAAAGATGAAAAAAGCTTGCAAATATGAAGAAAAAGCCATTACTTTGCGTCGTCAAATCATTATTAACACACTAAAAACCGTTTGCCTATAGACCGACATTACTCCAAAACCATACTTTGAGACGTAATGAATGAATTATCTGCAATGACCGACCATGAGTTGGTTGAATTGTATGAAAACGGTAACGATAGTGCATTTGATATTTTGCTCGGACGCCATCAGGCGTATATATATTCCTATATACTCTTTCTGGTAAAGGATACCGACGTTGCCAACGACTTCTTCCAGGACACCTTCTCGCGTGCCATTATTGCCATTCGTTCCCACAAGTACCAGACGAGCGGAAAGTTCAGCGCATGGCTTTTGCGCATCGCACACAATCTCATTGTCGATAAGAGCCGCGAATGCGAAACGGCCTGCACGGTCCGCGAGGCTCAGGTTAAGCCCCAAGTCTTGAATAGCCTGCGCCTGAGCGAATCGACTCGCGAAGACGAGATTTGCGACAACCAGACTCGCAAAGACATTCGCAGTATGCTCGACTATCTGCCAGCACCTCAGCGCGAAGTCATCATAATGCGTTTCTACGATGACCTCACTTTCAAGGAGATAGCTCAGCAGACCGGTGTCAGCATCAACACCGCCCTCGGCCGCATGCACTATGCACTCATCAATCTGCGCAAACTCATCCAGGAGAAGCAGATTTCCCTGGTGGGATAGACATGACTTATGTCAATAATTTATGTACACGCGAAGAGTTTGTTGCATAAAAGCGTGTTATGTGAATAAAAATTCGTACCTTTGCCGCGCAAAAAAAACTTAAAGTAAGATGAAAGCATTTGTTTTTCCCGGTCAGGGAGCACAGTTTACAGGTATGGGCAAAGAGCTCTATGAGAGCAATCCCAAGGCAAAGGAACTTTTCGAGAAAGCAAACGAAATACTCGGTTTCCGCATCACCGACATCATGTTCGAAGGCGATGCCGAGGAACTGAAGCAGACCAAGGTAACACAACCCGCAGTATTCCTGCACAGCGTAATCACCGCCATCTGCTTGGGCGAGGAGTTCAAGCCCGATATGGTAGGCGGACACAGCCTCGGCGAGTTCAGCGCCCTCGTAGCTGCCGGCGCACTCTCTTTCGAGGACGGCCTGCGTCTGGTACATGCCCGTGCTCTGGCAATGCAGAAGGCTTGTGAAGCTGCACCCGGCACGATGGCTGCCATCATTGCCCTCCCCGACGAGACAGTCGAGCAGGTTTGTGCAGAGGTAAGTGCTGAAGGAAAAGGCAACGTCGTTCCTGCCAACTACAATTGCCCGGGCCAGCTGGTCATCAGCGGTGATGTAGCAGAAGTAAACGCTGCCTGCGAGAAGCTGAAGGCTGCCGGTGCCAAGCGTGCAATCGTGCTGCCTGTAGGCGGCGCCTTCCACAGTCCTCTTATGCAGCCCGCAAAGGACGAACTGCAGGCTGCCATCGAGCAGACCGAGTTCCACACACCCGTCTGTCCCGTCTATCAGAATGTCGATGCCAAGGCCCACACCGATGCTACGGAAATCAAACAGAACCTCATTGCCCAGCTCACCGCCAGTGTCCGCTGGACTCAGGAGGTGCAGAACATGATTGCCGACGGTGCAACGGATTTCACAGAATGCGGTCCCGGTAAGGCACTGCAGGGCATGATAGTCAAAATTGCCAAAGGAAACGAGAACATCACCATCGACGGCATCCAATGACCATCTATCAGGTCTTCACACGTCTCTTCGGTGCAGACAAGGAGGCCTGCATTCCATCCGGTTCCAAGAAACAGAACGGATGCGGAACAATGCAAGATTTTACAGCCAAGGCTCTGGAGCAAATCCGAGGTCTTGGCTGTACGCATATCTGGTACACGGGCATCATCGAACATGCCAGCAAAACGGACTACAGCGCCTATGGCATTCCCGCGGACAATCCCGATGTCGTGAAAGGCGAAGCTGGCAGCCCGTATGCCATACGCGACTACTATGACGTCGATCCCGACCTCGCAAAAGACCCGACAAAGCGCATCCGCGAGTTCGAGCTTCTGGTCGAGCGGACACACAGGGCAGGCCTGAAGGTCATCATCGACTTCGTGCCCAACCATGTGGCCCGCCAGTACCATTCCGATGCCAAACCGGCCAGTGTCCGCGACCTCGGAGAGGACGACGACACCTCATGTTCCTTCTCCCCCAACAACAATTTCTACTACTTCCCCAGCGAGCAGCTGCATCTGGACAACATTCTGGCTGGAGGCTCGTATTGTGAGTTTCCCGCCAAGGCAACGGGCAACGACAACTTCTCTTCGTGGCCAGGAAAGAACGACTGGTACGAGACGGTAAAGCTGAACTACGGCATCGACTATCTGGGCGGCCATCAGCAGCACTTCTCCCCTACCCCCGACACCTGGCACAAGATGCTCCACATCCTGCTCTATTGGGCTGCGAAGGGCATCGACGGCTTCCGCTGCGATATGGCGGAGATGGTGCCTGTCGAGTTCTGGGAATGGGCTTTGCCGCAGGTCAAGACCGCCTATCCCGGCATCATCTTCATCGCCGAGGTATATAACCCAGCCCTCTATCGCGACTACATCCATCGCGGCCATTTCGACTACCTCTACGACAAGGTCGGGCTCTACGACACGCTCCTGAATGTCTGCCGCGGGCATAGCGCACAGAGCATCACAGCCTGTTGGCAGGCAGTCGATGACATACGCAGCCACATGCTCAATTTTCTGGAGAACCACGACGAGCAACGTTTGGCAAGCGATTTCCTTCTTGCTGGTGCAGAAGCTGCAATCCCGGCTCTGCTCGTCAGCAGCCTCATGCCCAGCCCCTTCATGCTCTACTTCGGACAGGAACTGGGCGAGCGCGGCATGGATGCAGAGGGATTCAGCGGTCTGAACGGACGCACCACCATCTTCGACTACTGGAGTGTTTCCACGATTCGTCGTTGGCGAAACAAGGGGCATTTCGGCGACGAACAACTGACGCCCGAGGAAATAGAATTGCGCAATAAGTACCAGAGCATCCTGCAGCTTCGGGAGCAGGCCGAATGGCTGGAAGGAGGATTCTATGACCTGATGTATGCCAATCCGCATTTGCATCGCCAATACGCCTTCGTCCGTCATTCAAAACTCCCCCTAAAGGGGGCGACTGGGGGGTCCATTGCCATCATCATCGCCAATTTCTCCGGCACCGAGGAAACCATTTCGCTGAACCTGCCCGGGCATTTCTTCGAGCACACGGGAATCAAGGAACAGACAAGGACGCAACTGACAGACATACTGAGCGGCAAGAAGCTTAAGACCCCCCTCAAACACGACGTTCCCCTGACCGTCACACTCCCCGCCCACAGCGGCGTGATACTTCAAAGTACAGGAAAGTGAACGCCGAAATTAATACTTTGCCCAGAATTTAAGGATTGCTGATATAAAATACTTCGCAAATGAATCTGACTGACATTATCTTCGACCTGGGCGGGGTGCTGCTAGACCTCAATATGCAAGGTGTTGGGGACGCCTGCCAACGCTTGGGCATCAACCCCAAACTATTCTTTGTCAAGTCGGATGCCGACAATACTTCGACTGTCTGTCAGGGTATCTCTGCTAGCAGAGCCATCACATACTATCAAGTAGGCAAGATGACCAGCGATGAGTTCCTCACACTAATCCTGAGTCATTGTGCCGAAAACATCACACGTGAAATGGTGACTGATGCCTGGAACGCTTGCATCGGGGAAATACCGAAGGAGCGACTGGACATGATTCTGGATCTGCGCCGTCGGGGATTCCACACGCACCTGCTTTCCAACACAAACGACCTACACTGGGAAGAAATCAAGCGCCTCTACTTCTCCACAGAGGGCTATACCTGTGCCGACCTCTTCGACAACATCTTTCTCTCACAAGAAATGCATCTGGCAAAGCCCGATCCCGAGATATATCATGTTGCTATTCGGCAGATAGGGAGACCCGCTGAACAATGCCTTTTTGTTGATGACACGCTGATTAATGTAGAAGCTGCCAGGCGCGAAGGACTCCAGGGTGCTTGGCTCGACCTTAGCAAGGAGACGATTTGCGAGCTTATCCGTAGAGTTGTTTCATGATGCTGTACTGTCCCTTCTTTTGCGTCATGCTGCCGAAATTGATGGCATGATATGGACAGGCATGAAAACAAGCCAGGCAACCGGCACAATGCGATTGCCATTGAGGCAAGGCCCCCTCTATATCTCCCCGATGGGGAGACTTTAAGCCCTTTCCTTTAGGAGAAGGTCTGGGAGAGGCTAATATGATGTTGCCGACTGGACACATCTTCTGGCATCTCCCACATGAAATACACCTTGAAGCATCTACATGGAAGTATTTGTCCGTCAGGAGAAAACGGTTAAACATGGGTCTGAGAACATACGTTTTTACCCAAGGGAAACCTCCACGAGTGAGGCGGCGGACAGACTTCCTCTCTGACACGCAGGCCGCAATCTCCTTCACCGCAGTTTCTTCCCTTGCTAGCTTTTCCCTGCACAACGCATCACTATCCACATCAAAGCCAGGCAGACAGACGTACGTATTGGGCATCTGTACGGAGAAAGCAGCATCGAGGGTCTTACCACAAACAGAGTGTAAAACCTTGTCCAGAACCCGGTCCGTATAACCCATATCATCGCCGCAAGTCATCACAGTATATAAATAAGTCTCTTCCCCTCGGGGAAGCAGGAGTGGGGCCACCTTCTCCACCACATTCGGAATACCCCAAGCATGAACAGGGAACACGAGGCCAATAGCAGCCCCTTCCATTCCTCCCCCATGAGGGAGGTTTCTTGAATCTGCTAAAGTCATAGGGAAGAGCTGCTCCCCTAATTCGTCGGCCAAATGCCGAGCTACATGCAGGCTGTTTCCTGTTCCTGAGAAGTAATAAATCATAAACCATGACCCTATTCTTCCAGCGTCTTCAGGGCGCGATAGATGAGGATGTCGGACTGTTCGGTAATCTTGAAATTGCACAGGTCGCCTTGAGCGATGTGCAGAGGTGCAATACCGAGTTCGCCAGCGAGGGTGAAAATGGACTGCGACTCCCGGATGCCGCGTTCCTCGGCCAGCTGCAACATCTGTCGAAGAGCTGCAAGGGGGAAAGTATGTGGCGTCTGGGCACGCATCAAGCCTTCGCGAGGCATAAAGCCATCTGCCGAGTTCCCGTCGGCCGTCACAAGATATGCCTCATGACTATTCAGAGCCGTGATGGCATTGCCGTGGGTCAGACAAACGGCGATATTACGACTGATGATATCCTGGGTGATGAGCGGTCTGACCGCATCGTGCACAAGGACGATGGTATTGGGCTCTTTTACGGTATCCAGCAGGTGTTCTATGCCGTTACGGGCAGAAGCGTAACTGCTCTCTCCTGCCGGCACAATGGCTTTGAACTTATTGATTTCACCAAGCTTTGCTTCGCTGCGGACGAAATCTTCCCATTCGGGCGTGCAGACGATGTAAATCTCGTGGATGAGCGGATGCTGCTGGAAGGCTTTCATCGTATGCAGCAATACCGATTCGCCGTCTATCTCCATAAACTGCTTGGGTACTACGGCGTGCATTCGTTCGCCTGTACCGCCTGCCAGAATCAAGGCTATGTTATGGCTCTGTTTCATATGGCGCACAGTCTTTGGTGTAACTTATGGCAGAAGGCTTCGTGGCGATGAAGTGTATAGAAGCGCAGGGCTTCGAGTACCGTCATCTCGAAAACGAAGTAAACCCAAGGATAACCGATGAACATGGAAAGGAAGAGTACACCGACCCGGGTATCGAAAGTCAGAATGTTGCAGAGCGGCATGAGCGGCAGGCTCTCCTGGCGGAACTGTTGTCTCACAGGGGAGTCGGCAGGCAGATTCTCGATTAGAGGCCGGAGTGCCTGGAACTCAGGCGTCTGTCGTTCCTGGGTTCGGATGTATCGGACATAGAAGAAGAGGTAGAACTTCTCGAACCACTCCTTTTTGTTCCAATGGAGGCTCTCCATCCGCATCTGCTGTTCCGCGCTGGTATCCAGTTCGCTGCCCTCCTGCCCTTGTGTTACCCATAGATGGATGTTGCGATAGTAATCGGCAATGCCGCATTGGCGCGAATGGCAATAGAAGCCGGCCCACAGGATTATCAGGAAGATGTAGATTCCCCAGACGGGATAGAGGCGAATAGCAATACCGATGTAGATACAGATGAACCAGAACTCGCCGCCAAAGCCATCCAGGACACGGCCTACCAGAGTCTTCTGACCCGTCATGCGAGCCAGTTGTCCGTCGGCACAATCATACCAGTTCGCCCAGATGAGCAGCAGCATGCCGATGATATTGTAGCGGAGGTCGTCGTATGCGAAGAAGATGGCGGAAGAAGCACCGATGATGATGCTCAACACCGTCACCGTGATGGGATGAACATGCAGCCAACGGAAGAGCAGCGCCCACAGGTAGCCCGGGGTGCGGGTGACGTAGAGCTCGAAGTTGCTCTCCACGTCTCTCGACTTCATCGTAGCAAGGACGCGCTGCTTGAGGTTGAAATCGTTCATGCAAATTTAATCTCCCCGAAGAAGTCGGGGCGATGGAAGTCTGGTGTCGGCGTTGCGATGGGGTTCCAACTGATGAAATGCGGCACAGGCAGACCGTCACCGCACTTATAGAAATTACCCGTTGCCGTCAGGCCCGAGAAACCGGCGAACTTGTGTTGGAAGAATGTGGTGATGGGCAGACGCAGGGCAAGTTCCCATTTTGTGGATTCTACCCGCGTATCGAACGGTTCTGTGCCGAGTGAAGCCCAGCGGTCGATGCGTTGCATGACCTCTGCAGGAGCTGGCTGGCGCACATGGCGGTCCTTACCCGCTGCTACAAGCAATTTGCCTGTACAGTTGCACTCCACATTATAATATATGCCATCCTGGGCAGGCATGCAGAAGAACTCGACGCAGGCGTCTTCCCAGATATGTTCGTGATCCTTTTTGGCCACAGCGCGAACACTCTGCTCTTCCACACGATAGTGCAGCAACAGGGCATCACCTGTGTGGGCAGCTGCAAACTCCACTTTTGGCAGATAGGGATAAGCCTCTGGCCAATTGACATTACTGATGGGCGTATAGGTAATACCTGCTGCCAGAAGGGCAGATGGGATATCGGATGCCTGAGCAACCTTCTGATTCAATTTGGAAATGATAAGTTTCTGCATAACTGTTACTCGCTTTTTTCGTCAGTTTTTTCTTCGGTCTTCTTTGTAGCCTTTTGGCGCTGGGTACGGACGCTATAATTGCGTTTGGGCTTGGTTTCCTGTTCTTCCACCTCAGCCTCAGCTTCCTCTTTTTGCTCCTTGCTTTCCGCTTCTTGCTCTTTCACCTTGGCTTTCGCTTTGGCTTCCGACTCTTTGGCGCGCTGTTCAGCCTCCTTGGCCTTGGTTTCGGCATCTTTAACAGCGGCTTTCACAGCGGCCTGCTTCTCTTTTTCCTGCTGTTGAGCCTCCTTTTCCTGCTGTTCAGCCTCTTTCTGCAACTCTTCGGGTGTCTTCTTTACGCCAGCCTTGGCCTTTGCGGGAGCAGCCTTCTCCTTGGCATCGGCTGAGGGTTTCTCCTTCGGATCAGCCGGTTTATCCTTTGCCTTTTCTGCGGCTTTATCGGAGGCATTTTCTTTCGGCTTCTCTGTGGCCTCCGGTTCCTTGCCCTCAGCATCCGGCTCCTTTTCCTGAGCCAGTTTCTGTTCGGCTTTCTTCTCTTTGGCGCGCTTCGACTGACTCTTGGCCGATGCCTTCAGCTGTTCCTTCTCCTGAGCTTTAGCCTCTTTCGCCTGCTGTTTCTTTTCGGCTATAGCAGCCTTCTCTTCGGCCTTTTTCTCTGCAGCTTTCTGCTTGATTTCCCGCTCCTTAGCAGCCTTTGCTTCTTTCGCTGCTTTAATCTTTGCTTCCACATCTCCCTGGAGCTCTTCGGGGATGTAAGGCTTCACTTGATAGAATTTTCCGTTGCGCTTGGCCTCCTTGAGTTTCACCTTGTCTTTCTGAGCCTGGGCACGCGATTTGGCAAGGTCACGATTCAGGGTACGCAGGGTCTTTTCCTCTTCCTTGAGTTTAGCGCGTGTGTCGCGCTGTTCCTCCTTGACCTCCTTGATGCGGTCTTTCAGGTACTGCTGAATCGTATCGGGATTTGTATAGAGTGCCTGAGCCGACGCAGAATTGCACCCCAGAACCAGCATAAAAGCCTGCATCAAAAAGCAAGCAGCTATAGATTTCACAACGTATTTCATGTCTTTTTTCATTCTTTTTTCATATTTTGCTTTGCAAAGGTACGAATAAGTGAGAGAATAAACAAATTTATTTGATTTTTTCCGAACGAGAGAACCTTCGACGAACGTCAAAGGTACGAATAAGTGAGAGAAATACAAAATAAATTCGTTTATTTTTATTGTTGAGCACAAAAGTATCTCGCCAATAATATCACAAACACCTTGGGACAAAACATTCTAATACCCGATATAAAAGTTCTTAATACCGCGAACAAAACTATTTTCAAGCTTAGAAAATTTATTTTCATGGCTTGGTTATATATTTTCAAGCCTTGATTATATATTTTCAAGGCTTGAAAATAATTATATCTGACGCAGAAAAGACTTTTATCCCTAAGACAAGATTGTTTATTTCCCCAGTATAACATTATTTCTTTCGCATCCCCTCGAATTATCCACATCCAAATTCTGGCGTACACTTCTGAAAAAGGTAAGGTGACACGGGAGGTCTGACGGGAGGTTTACGGGAGGTCTGAAAACGAGACCTCCCGTCCTCAATCCCTTTATCCATCGGCCCTGAGGAGCATTTTTGTAATATGTGAGGTCTATTTGTGAAAACACTGTTTTTCAGAGAATCTGGCAAACTTTTTTGCGAAATCCTTGCTTTGTGTCTCTTTAATTCGTAACTTTGCATGCAGAAAGCATAATCTGTGTTGCAATGCCTGACATATATAGATATTTTGGATTCATATTCTTTTTCCATTCCAATGAGCATGATCCCATACATGTTCATGTGCAGCATGACCACAAAGAATCTGTGTTCGAAATCATCATGGAAAGTGGAAAGGTCAAAGGAATCAATATACGAGAAAAGAAAGGGGTTCCGCCCTTGTCATTAAAAGATCAGAGAGTGGCAGAACAGTTCGTTAGAGAATATGCCGACAACATCATAGACAAATGGACCAACTATTTCGTGAAGAAGAAAAGAGTGGTTTGTACGACTATTAAAAAGAGACTGAAATGAAATACTTGAGAATAGAGAAAGCCGATTACATGGGCAAACTGACTGTAAAGCTGACTTTCAATGATGGTGCTGTGGTGACTATTGATTTTGGATCTTGGATTACGTCCCATCCTCACCCTCAATACAACCGTTACCTTGAAGAAAAGAACTTCAAGAAATTCTATCTTGATGACATGGGTAACATTGCATGGGGCAAGAACAGAGACCTGTATTTCCCCATTGACGAGCTCCATAAAGGGAGAATTGCCGCATAAATTAATTACAGAATAAGAAACATTACCTTTAAACATTAACCCTTAACCAGATTTTGCCAATGGCATAAACAAAAGAATTTAGACTTACATAAAGAAGCGTTAGCTTATATTCTTGCTTTCTGAAAAATCGGCAAAATTAAAGAAGCAATCAAGAGTAAAAGACTAATGCTCACGTCGTTTCGGCGTGGGCTTTTACTCGTATATGATTGCAATGGTGTTTGCCGATACCTCAGAAAGCGTAGACGATAAAGTCCACGTTTTTTTTGTATCATTTTCAGAATTGCCGGATTGAAAAATCGATTAATTTCAAATATTAAATAACCAACATTTATCAACCTTATAAACAAAAAAAAATGAAAAAGATTCTACTTCTCTTTATGATGTGCGCGCTGCTGCCAAGAGTAACACAGGCACAAACGCCAACAGATGACACATTCACAGTGAGTGACTTGATTTTACTAAGTGGAGACATTTATGGATTTACTGTAAGCCTTAGTGGAGCAGGAACATACTCAGCGTATAATCTTGATATTGCAATTCCACAAGGTATAAACGTAATGTATGAAGAATCTGGTGGCAAAAAGGTAGCCTATGCTTATATGTATGAAGATGACGGAACAATATACCCATATACAGAGAATCCTATCACGCACAAAAAAACATTCAGTCACACAGTCACAGGCCAAGTAGATGATTCAGGTAATTTGCGAGTGGCATGTTCTTCAAACGAAAGTACTGAACTTACACAAACATCTGGTATTCTCTTTACCGTTTATGTCACCCTTGATAACTCTGCACTTGCTGCCAGTTTTTCTCCCAAACCCATTGTAAAGCTCTCTGGCCTCAATCTGACAACAAAAGCTGCTGTAAAGTATGTTCCTGCCGATTTCTCCTGCCGTCCTTTCACCACGGGTATTCCAACTTCACGAACTTTGCCTGTCAATGTTTCGGCTACCAATAAGATTGGCACACTGATTGTGCCGTTTGATACCGATCTGCCATCAGGCTTGAAGGCTTATTCATGCAACAGCGTTTCTGGCGACCAGCTGGTACTGACAAAGGCAAACAGCATCGAAGCCTGCAAGCCCTATATTGTTTATGCCCCAAGTGGCTATTCTGGAAACCTCAGCGGCACAGCAGTACTTTCCAATGCCAGCAATGTGACGGACATCTTCACAGATGGCTACTTAACAGGTGTGCTAACTGGCACCACAGTAAATACAGGTTATATCCTACAGAACAAGAACAACGGAGCCGGCCCGCTGTTCTACGATGCAGAAGGTGTCACCTTCAGCCTCCCCGCCGGCCGTTGCTATCTCACGCCATCAGGCAGTTCTGTCAAAGCTTTCAACTTCAGTTTCGACGATGCTACAGGCATTATGGACGAAATAGTAAAAAGAGAGTCCGAAGATGGTGCAATCTATGATTTAAGTGGTCGTCGCGTATCAAATCCAACAAACGGTATATATATAAAAGGTACGCGAAAGGTCATTGTGAAATAAATCTGGTATAAAGAAACGGATTAAAATACAACAACTATGAAACCAAAACATTTTATATTTACCTTACTGGCCATTTTAGCTAGCGTGAAATCATCGGCTGATGTGCCCGAGGGCAATATCACCTTTGCTGATGCCAATGTCAAAACAATCTGTGTTTCCAACTGGGACACCAATAGCGATGGCGAACTAAGCTATGCAGAAGCAGCTGCTGTTACAGATTTGGTCGAGGTGTTCAGGGGTACAACTATTACCTCATTTGATGAACTGCAGTATTTCACGGGCCTGACTACCATCGGTTCTGCTGCTTTCCATGGATCTAGTTTGACATCCATTGTTATACCGAATACTGTAACCACAATAGCCGACCAAGCATTCTATGGTTGCGGAGTGTTAGCCTCAATTACTATTCCTAATAGTGTAACATCAATAGGTGGATTCACTTTTCTGTGGAATGTGAGTTTGACTTCAATAACTCTACCTAGTAATTTAACACATATTGGCTATGGTGCTTTCAATCATACAGGTTTAACCTCCATAACCATTCCCAAAAGTGTAACATCAATAGATGACTTCCTTTTTGCAGGCTGTAATGATTTAGCTTCTATTGTCGTTGAAAATGGCAATCCTAATTATGATTCACGTGACGGTTGTAACGCCATTATTGAGACTGTGACCAACTCTTTGATTGCTGGCTGTAAGAATACGGTTATTCCTAACAGCGTAACCAAGATTAGTGGCTATGGCGCCTTTAAAGAAATATCGAATCTGACTTCAATAACTCTCCCCGATGGTTTAACTTATATAAGTGAAGCTGCATTCTCGTTTACAGGTCTTACTTCCATCGCAATTCCCTCCAACGTGACCAAAATAGACCATGACTCCTTTTCTGGATGCGCAAACCTTTCTTCAATAATAATAGATAGCGAAAACCCTGTTTACGATTCCCGTGAAAATTGCAACGCCATCATAGAAACAGCCACAAACACTTTAGTTGCTGGTTGCCCAAATACTATTATCCCTAATACGGTTTCCGTCATTCACATGTATGCATTTGCTTATTATGGAGGTTTGACAGAAATTAGCATTCCGTCTAGTGTAACCTCCATAGGTTCAAGTGCCTTCGGACGATGCGGCCTGACCTCGATAGTGATTCCCCATAATGTAACGGAGATTGGCAATATGGCCTTTGACGGTTGCAATAATCTCACAACAGTGACAATTGAGTGCCCTCAACCGCCCACTATTTCTGAATACACCTTCTCTAATCGTGCTAACGCTACGCTATATGTACCCTACGGCTGCAAAGCAGCATACGAGGCCGCAGACTACTGGAATGAGTTCAAAGAAATTGTAGTTGACATGGGGCAAAGCATAGCATTTGAAGATGCTGCAGTAAAGGCAATTTGCGTTGCCAACTGGGACACCAATAGCGATGGCGAACTGAGCTATGCAGAAGCAGCTGCTGTGGCCTCTTTAGCCCAGTTGTTTACAAATAATGAATCCATTACTTCTTTTGATGAGCTCCAGTTCTTTACAGGTTTAACATCAATCGGACAATTTGCTTTTAGTGGTTGTACTAACCTGACAAAATTAATTATCCCAGAAGGTGTAACTACAATTGATAATTATGCTTTTCAAAGTTGTAGCTATCTTACTTCTCTATCATTCCCTAAAACACTCACGAACATCGCAATTTACGCTTTGGAAAATACACCTAATACGGTGAATGTGTTTGCTTCGACTACTCCTATTTCTATTGGAGAAAGAGTGCGTTATCGTTTTGGAGAATCCGTCAATATTGTTCCCGTAGCGGCTCTTGACAATTATTTAAATGATGAAAATTGGTCCGATATTTCAACGGCCATCATTCCAGAATGTGAATGGAATGATATTTCCATCGAAGTTAATGCAAAAGAAAGTGGTTCTGGCATTCAGGACGCAATTGGCCAAGACAATCTGAAATATGTTGTTAAATTAAGAGTAAAAGGTAGTATTAATGGCTATGACTTCTTAATTCTACGTCAAAAAATGCCCAATCTAAGACATCTGGATTTATCAGAAACAAGTATTGTAGCAAATGACTTCGTTTATTACACAGGATACCATTCAGAAGATAATGTATTAGGAGCATGTGCGTTATATAAAACCAAGCTTATTTCTTTAATAGTTCCAAAAACGATAACAAGAATCGATGGTAGTGCATGTAGTGAGACGGGAGGAAGCTCCTTAAAAAAGGTTCAACTCAATGAAGGCTTAATAAGTATAGGCAACTATGCGTTTGGTGCGAATTATTCTCTAAAAGAGGTTAACTGGCCAAGCACAGTTCAAATTATCGGAGCTCGAGCGTTCGAGGCTTGTCCCCTTTCTGAAATTGTTCTTCCCAAAAACCTGAAGATTTTGGATTCGAATGCTTTTTACTCCAATGCAAAGTTAAATTCTGTTGAATTCCCAGAAGGTATAGAATCTATCGGTTCTTCAGCATTTGCCTATTGTCCTGCTATTACTTCTGTCACCGTCAAAACACCGGAACCTCTAACAATCACCGACGGAACATTCCCCACTAGTATCTCTTCTGCAACCCTCTACGTCCCCGAACTCGCCACCAGCAAAGAGAAATACTATTGGGCAAATGGTTGGAGTGGTTTCTTGAAACACGAAGAGTATCATCCTGAATACGATAAGTTCTACCTAACTGAGGATTATGAAGTGGGGGATGGAAAAGATCAGTTCTCTGGTGTTGGCGGAAACGACCCTGATGCCGACTTGCGACCCGAAAGTGGATTCATCAAGGAAGGTGAGGAGGATACGCAGAACCTTGATGACGTGAATCAGAATATTACAGGCAATGGAACGGGTGCCAGTATCATCGGTAAGGATGATGGCTCAACCATTGGTAACTTGGATATCAATAACTTGAATGTAAAAATCAGCGTACGTGCTAACACATGGTACTTCTTCTGCTTCCCCTATGAGGTGACTATCGCCAATTGTACCTATCCCGGCGACTATGTATGGAAGGAATATCAAGGGCTGCTGCGTGCCACACTGGGTAAGGGATGGAAAACGGTAGATAGTGCGACGCTGTCTGCATACGAGGGTTATGCCTTCCGCTGTAGCGCGGCAGGCACACTCACAATCACCTTTAACCATCCTAAGTTTGGTGGTGACCGTCCGAAGACACTATTAGAGCATGTATGCGAGAATGCCCAGCACGCCAGCTGGAACTTCGTGGGTAATCCCTATAGCTCCTACTATGAGTTCAACGAAGATGACTTCACGGCACCTATCACCGTGTGGAATGGAAGTAGCTACACAGCCTACAGCCCTGGCGATGATGATTACCACCTGCGTCCCTACGAGGCCTTCTTCGTCCAGAAACCGAACGGTGTCAGCAGTATCGGTTTTGAAGCAGAGCGCCGCGAGACCTACCAGCAGAGTGAGAAGAAGAAAGTGGCAAGTGTCAAGGCTCGTCGCGCAAAGGGCATCAACCCTGCCCGCCGACTCATCAATCTCGAAATCATGAATGGCGAGGAAACGGTGGATCGCACGCGCGTAGTAATAAATAAGAAAGCAAAACACGCCTACGAACTGGAATGTGATGCCGCCAAGTTCCTTTCTACAGAAGCTGCTGTACAGCTCTACTCTGTGGAGAATGGCATACAGATGGCTATCAATGAGCGTCCGCAGGAAGGTGACATCCGTCTGGGATATGTGGCTAATAAGGCTGGCACCTTCAGTATCTCTGCCTCTCGTATGGATATGCCAATGATTCTGGTAGATACACAACTGGGTATCAGCTTCGACCTGACGCTCGGTTCGTATGACTTCGAGACTGCTGCAGGCACCTTTGATGGTCGCTTTATGTTACGTCCCAGTGGCGATGCTACAGCCATCAACAACCTGACGGCAAAGACTGGCGTATGCTTAGGTACTCAGGACGGAGGTATCGCTGTCGGTGGTGCTGACGGCAAGAATGTTGTTGTTTATACCACAAGTGGTGCACAGGTTGCCCAGCACAGCGGCAACGGATACATCGCCCTGAAGCGTGGCATCTATGTGGTTAGCGTGGATGGCGAGAGTGCAAAGGTAAGTGTGAAGTAAATAAGCGTTTAACGTTTAAGGAATTTAGCTTATGAAAAGCTTACAATATATGCTCTGTGGTCTGCTGCTGCTCGTTGTGGGCAGTATACAGGCACAGTCGCTTGTGGATCCTGGGGTTGATCCGCCCGAACCGTGGCTGAAATACAAGGTGACGGTGACGGCGGCAAACAGCACAGCTTGTAATGTCAGTGGCACAGGACAGTATGTGACTGGTACGAATGTGACCATCAGCAGTTCGGCGAAATCGACAGACTACACCTTCAGTTACTGGACGAAGAATGGCGTGCGTATCGATCAGCCCGCCACCTTCACCTATACGATTGATAGTGAGAATGTGGCGTTCGTGGCGTACTATACCTACACGCCCGAAGACCCTGCTGACCCCGTGATCATCAACCAGCATCGCTTGTACCTCGTCAGTTCACCAGAGGGAGCCTGCTCCTTCAATCGTACGAGCGGTGCTAAGGTAGATTATGACACCTACGTCAGCCTGAATGCTTATGCCAGTCAGGGTTATGTATTCAGAGGTTGGTATAACGGCGAAACGAAGGTAAGTGATGTCATATCATTTAGCTACTTGATGCCAAACGAGAACACCACTCTTACAACCCGCTTTGTCTATGACCCGGCAGACCCAGATGACCCATCATCACCCGATGGTGCCAATCCCCAGACTCACCCAACAGGCGATGCCAACGAAGACGGAAGTGTGGATGTGACGGATGCCGTAGCGGTTATCAATGCCTATCTGACGAATGATACAAGTGGTATCAACGTGAGTTTGGCGGATGTGAACAAGGATGGTGTCATAGACATCACAGACGCTGTGGCTATCATCAACCTGTATCTAAATGCAAATTGAAATAAAATAGGAAAATATATGAAACAAGACATTATGAAAACCATTCAGAAACGGCCCTATGAAGCGCCGAGCATGTTTATTCTCTGTTTGGCACCTGCCCGAATGCTTGCCAATAGTGATGGTGCTCCAGATGTATATACAACATCGGAAAAGGCAAGCACAGACTATGATGCCCTTGTAAAGGAGAATAATATATGGGGTGATGACTGGTAAAGCGAAATCAGATTATATTATATTATATTTCATTTCATCATTCCAAACCCTAGTCGCCCTTTAAGGGGAAAACTTGATAATGAAGGCGGCATTCACTCAATACTGAATGGTTGCCGCCTTTGCGTAACCGTAACCCGTAACCGCCCAAAAACAAATATAAACTGGTTCAACTTACGATGAACCAGGGGTTGTGGAGGTCGGGTTTGTTGTAGGTAAGGGGTTGTCCTGTTTGGGCATCGGTGACTTTCCGGCCGGCTGCGCGGGCAATGGCATCACCGGCTGCGGTATCCCACTCCATCGTGGGAGCAAAACGTGGATAGACATCGGCGGTACCTTCTGCAACGAGACAGATCTTCAGGCTGCTACCGCTGCTGATGAGTTCGACATTGTCGTGGATTTTTCGTAGATTTTCAACAAATTCTTCAGTCTCGGGATTCATATGGGAACGGCTGGCAACAACAGTAAAAGCCCCCTCCCCGCTCCCCCTTTTGGGGAGTGCCATTATATTCTCTTCACGGCACTCACTCTTTGAATCACTCCCCAAGGGGGGGAGCGGGAAGGGGGCTTTCCAGGCTCCTTCTCCTACGATGGCGGTATAAAGGACTTCGGTTGCAGGGACATAGATGACGCCTAGGATGGGCGAACCGTCTTCCACAAGGGCAATATTGACGGTAAACTCGCCATTCTTCTTGATAAACTCTTTGGTGCCGTCGAGCGGGTCAACCACCCAAAGCCGATGCCACTTCCGCCGCTCTTCGTAGGGCAGATGAGCACCCTCCTCGCTCAGGATGGGAATATTGGTCGGAGCGAGGTGACGAACGATGCAGTTATGTGCAGCCTTGTCGGCAAGCGTCAGAGGACTATTGTCAGCTTTTTTCTCTATTCCAAAATCCTGCTTGGGGTCGAGATAAATGCGCATAATCTCGGCTCCGGCTTCAAGAGCAGCAGCGACGGCAAGATTTAGGAGATTGAACATTGAACATTGAGAATTGAAAATTGAAAAATCAGAAAACTCCCCCTAAAGGGCGTTGGAGGGTCCTTACAGCATTTTCAAGCCCAGTTTGATGACGCGCTCGACGGGTGCATCGGGCTCTTCGGTAAGTATATGCTGAACGGCTTTGTGGACAGGAGCAGGGCTGAATCCAAGCATCGTGAGAGCTGCGACAGCTTCGTCCATCACTTCCTTATTAATCATTGAACATTGACCATTGACCATTGAAGGCGATGCTGCCTGGATGCCAAGAGAGCCAATCTTGTCGCGGAGGTCAACAATAATGCGCTGTGCGGCTTTCGGACCTATACCTTTTACCGACTTGAGCATCTTGTCGTTTCCCTCGCTGATAACGCCCGCCAGTTCAGAAACAGTCATAGATGAGAGAATCACGCGGCTGGTACTTGCGCCGATGCCGCTCACACTCGTAAGGAGCACGAAAAGCTCGCGCTCGGCCCGAGTGCTGAAGCCCCAGAGCTGGTAGGCATCCTCACGAATCGACTCGCTAATCCACAGTTTCACCTCCTGTTTGCCCTGGATGGCAGAAAAAGTATTCAGGGAGATATTTACGCCATACCCTACCCCATGACACTCGACAACAGCAAGAGTGGGCGTGAGGTCGGCAAGAGTTCCTTTGAGATATTCAATCATGTATTGAATTAAGAATTAAAATTAAGAATTAAGAGTTAAGAAATATTTTTGCAAAGGTACGAAATAATGGTTAATGGTTAATGGTTAATGGTTAAAGATTTGGCAAAATCGACAAAAACATGCAGAAATACTGCTATTAATACAATAAATTATGTGGCGCATACGTTAATATTAAGACATGAGCGCGCGAAAAGTCATATTAGTTCTAGCGATTCTGCTGGCCATCAATATGCTGGGAGCAATGGGAATGGTCAATGGTCAACGATCAATGGCAAATGAGTCTGTTGCTCCGGCTGATACTGTCACTAACGGTAAGCCTCGCTACTCGGTTCGCAAGACCGGTACTCCGGACGAGAAGTCCGTTCGCAAGAAGACAGCCGACCTGAATGACCCGGACAACCTGAAGACCGAAGTCATCTACGACGAGAAGGACAACACCTACACAATCGGCACTTCGTTTTCCAATTCCGGTGAAACCACCGGAAAAGGTCAAGGTGCCAGCAAGAGCGCAAGCACCAACAGAAATACCGGCACCCGGAACCAAAGCACAACGGGACAAGCCTCTTCGACTGGCGCAGCAGGAGCCACCTCCGGCAGCCTTCTGCCGGGCAGGTCCGGCTACACCCTGGGTACAGCAACCAGCTTCCTGAATGCTCCGGTACTGATGACACCCGAGGAATACCAGAAATGGTCGTTGCAAAACAGTATGCAACAGTACTGGAAGCAAAAGAACGAGGAGGCCTTCGAGACATCGGGAAAGAACAAGTTCGACTTTACCGACATGCACTTCGACCTGGGACCGGCAGAGAAGATTTTCGGTCCTGGCGGTGTACAAATCAAGACACAGGGCAGTGCCGAACTCAAAATAGGCATCAACTCAAAAAAGGTAAACAACCCTGCCCTGGCCGCTTCGCGCCGCAAGACCGTCGGATTCGACTTCGACGAAAAAATCAACCTCAGCCTGAACGGTAAAGTGGGCGACAAGATCAACCTGAACCTGAACTATAACACCCAGGCCACCTTCAACTACGACCAACAGAACCTCAAGCTCAAATACGACGGTAAAGAGGACGAAATCGTCAAGCTCATCGAGGCCGGCAATGTCTCCTTCCCCAGTAACATCAGCCTCGTGCCAGGCGTCAGCAGCCTTTTCGGCTTGCGTACAGACGTGCAGTTCGGAAAGCTGAAGATCCAGTCGGTTGTCAGCCAGAAGAAGAGTGCCACCAGCAGCGTCAACAGCAAAGGCGGCGCGCAAACCACCAACTACGAATTCAGCGCAACGAACTACGAAGAGAACCGGCACTTCTTCCTCTCGCACTTCTTCCGCGAGAAGTACGACAAGAACATGGAGACGCTACCTACAATCTCCAGCGGTATCAACATCAAGCGCGTCGAGATCTGGGTCACCAACAAGAGCGGCAAGACCGACAACAACCGCAACCTCATCGCTTTGGCCGACCTGGGCGAACCGACCTACATCTACAATGGCCTATGGATAAACAATGGCATCAACGTGCCCAGCAACCGCTCGAACGACGAGTACGAGACCCTCGTCAACAGTTATCCCGATGCGCGTGACATCTCACAGGCCACAACCGTCCTGGACGGTATCGGAGGCGGAGATGAATTCCACGGTAGCATTGACTATGAGAAACTGCAGTCTGCACGAAAGCTCGCCACCAGCGAATATACCGTCAACAACGCCCTAGGTTATGTCAGCCTCTCCAGCACCCTGCAAGTCGATGATGTCCTGGCCGTTGCCTACGAATACACCTACATGGGAACGACCTATCAGGTGGGTGAATTCGCCAGCGACCTCACAGACAACTCGAAAGCACTCTTCGTCAAACTGTTGAAGGGCACTTCCGGCAGTCCGATTCTGCCAACATGGCGCCTGATGATGAAGAATGTCTATTATCTGGGCACGCAGAGAGTGATGAGCGACAAATTCCGCCTCGACATCAAGTACCAAAGCGACTCGACAGGCGTTTACCTGAGCTACCTGCCCGAAGAGAGCCTCAAGAACACCATACTCCTGAGAGCCATGAACCTGGACCGCCTGGATGCAAAGAATAATGAGCACCCGAACGGTCAGTTTGACTTCGTGGAAGGATACACCATCAGCAAAGGACGCATCATCTTCCCCGTAGTCGAACCCTTCGGCGAACACCTGGCGAAATGGATTGGCGACCCCGTTCTGGCCGACAAATACTGCTTCCGTGAACTCTACGACAGCACCAAGACGGTCGCAAAACAGATTGCAGAGCACGACAAATTCATGCTGACGGGACGCTACAAGGGTACCAATGCCGGCGAAATCGACCTGGGTGTCACAAACGTAGCAAGAGGCTCCGTCATCGTCACCGCCGGCGGAACAACGCTCACAGAAAACACCGATTACACCGTAGACTACAACATGGGGCGCGTGACCATCATCAACCAGAGCCTACTGGATGCCGGCACCAACATCAGCGCCTCCGTAGAAAGCAACGATACCTACGGCATGCAACGCAAGACGATGCTCGGTTTTAATGTGGATTACGAAATCAACAAGAACTTCACCATCGGCGGAACACTCATGTACCTGAGCGAACAACCGCTCACCACAAAGGTCAGCATGGGCAACGAACCGCTGAAGAACACGCTGTGGGGCCTCCATATCAGCTGGAAAAAGGAAAGTCAATGGCTCACCAACATCATTGACAAATTACCCCTCATCCAATGCACACAGCCCAGCTTTATCTCCTTTAACGGCGAGTTTGCACAACTGGTTGCAGGACAGAATCATAGCGTTCAGGGAGATGCCTCCTATCTGGACGATTTCGAGAGCAGCAGCATCAAGAGCAGCCTGACACAGCCCACCTACTGGAGCATCTCCAGCACGCCGAGCATGTTTGCCGAAAGCAAATTGACAGCAGATGCCACATACGGATACAACCGCTCGTTGCTGGCGTGGTACTATGTTGACCCCATCTTTACACGCCGCAGCAGTACCCTTACGCCTTCACACATCAAAAGCGACCTAGAACAACTCTCCAGCCACTACGTACGTGAAGTATATGAACGCGAGCTCTACCCGCAAAAGTCTCTGAACACCTACACAAGCACGAGCGGACTTAATGTACTGAACCTCGCCTTCTATCCGCAGGAACGAGGTCCCTACAACCTCACGACAGACGTTGACCAAAACGGTCACCTCCTGCACCCCGAAGAATCGTGGGGCGGCATGATGCGCAAACTCGACAACACGGACTTCGAAGCACAGAACATCGAGTATATCGAGTTCTGGATGATGGACCCATTCATCTACAAGCATAACCAGCCAGGCGATCACGGCGGCGACCTCTACTTCAATCTGGGTGAAGTGTCGGAAGATATCCTCAAGGACGGCAAGAAATTCTTCGAAAGCGGAATGCCTGTGGACGGCAACCCACAATACTACACCGAGGGATACTGGGGCCGCATTCCTAACAGTAGCAGCGTGACCTACGCCTTCAATAACGAAGGAGGCGCGCGCGCAAAACAAGACGTCGGCCTGAACGGCCTCAATGACGAAGAAGAACGTAACTTCGGGCTTTATGCCAACTACATACAGCAGATGCAGGGAAAGGTTTCGCAAACCGTTTTCGACAGCATTTACAACGACCCTGCCAACGACAACTACCACTACTATCGGGGCACAGACTTCGACAATCTTCAGATGTCGATTCTGAACCGCTACAAGCGCATCAACATGCCTCAGGGCAACAGCGCCGACTCCGACACCAGACCGGAAGCCTACGAGACCGCCTGGAAGGTAACACCAGACGTCGAGGACATCAATCAGGACTACACCCTGAACGAATACGAGAAATACTACCAGTATCACGTCAGCATCCGTCCGGAGGACATGGTTGTCGGCCGCAACCACATCGCCGATATGCGAACGGCAAGCGTCAAACTGCGCAACGGAAACACCGAAGAGTGTACTTGGTATCTCTTCCGCATCCCCCTGGAAGAATATGAGAGCAAGGAAGGCAATATCCGTGACTTTACGAGTATCCGCTTCATGCGTATCTTCATGACTGGCTTCCGCGAAGAGACCGTCCTACGACTTGCCACACTCGACCTGGTACAAGGCAACTGGCGCACCTACCAGCAGCCCCTTTACTCGGGCGAAGCACATACTGGCGAGAGCGGAACGCTGGAAGTAAGCACCGTCTGCATCGAGGAAAACAACGACAAGAAACCCGTCAACTACGTCCTGCCTCCTGGAATCACCCGTATCACAGACCCGTCGCAGGCTCAACTTGTGGAAGCCAACGAACAGGCCATGTGCATGGTGGCTCGCAACCTCTCCGGGAACGAATCAAAGGCCGTCTATAAGAACTGCAACTATGACATGCGACAGTACAAGCACCTGCAGATGTACGTCCACGCCAATGCCCTCGCCGAGAACATCACATCGACCACCGACGGTGAATGCAGCGTCTTCATCCGACTTGGATCGGACTACAAGAGCAATTACTACGAGTACGAGGTGCCCTTGAAACTCACGCCGGAAGGATACTACGACACATACAGCGCAAACGGCTGTCTGGCTGTATGGCCCTCGGAGAACATGATCGACATCAACTTCGACATCTTCACGTCGCTCAAGAAGCAACGCAATTCCCAAGCAAGCATCGGTGTTGCCGCAATGAACCGCCTCTTCTCGACCTACGATGACAACCACCCCAACAACCGCATTTCCATCATGGGTAATCCCACGTTGGGCGAGGTAAAGACCATCATGATAGGCATACGCAATAACAGCGGTAAGACAAAGAGCGTGGAAGTTTGGGCCAACGAGCTCCGACTGCAGGAATTCAGCAACAGCGGCGGTTGGGCAGCACAAGGCAACCTGCAGGTTCAGCTCTCCGACCTAGGTTCGGTCAATGCTTCGGCCAAGATCATCACCGCTGGCTTTGGCGGCATCGAACAGAGCGTGGAACAACGCAAGAACGAAGACAATCTCAATTACTCCATCACCACAAACTTCGACCTTGGACGTCTCCTTCCCGAGAAAGCAAAGCTTACCTTCCCAATGTACTACAGCTACAGCAAGGAGAAGATCTCGCCCAAGTACAATCCCTTCGATACAGACATGCTTCTGGACGATGCATTCGATGCTCTGGCCGACGATCATCAGCGCGACTCTTTGCGCAGCCTCACCACACACACCGAGACCAGCAAGAACCTCTCTTTCAGCGGTGTTCGGCTCAACATCAGCACACCTAAGCACCCGATGCCCTACGACCCCGCCAACTTCACCTTTGGATATAGCCGCTCCACACAATCCACTGAAGGCGAGACAACCGTCTATGAGCATGAGTTGAATTGGAAGGCCAATATAAACTACTCATGGAGCCCCAATTGGAAAGCCTGGGAGCCTTTCAAGAACCTCAAAGGCAAAAGCAAATGGCTGGACATCATCAAGGCACAGAACCTCGCATTCGCGCCGCAGAGCATTACGTTCTCTACCGACATGAACCGCAACTACTACGAATTGCAGGAACGCGACTTGGAGAATCCGGACGACCTCTCCTCTCTGCCCGCCACATTCAGCCAGAACTGGACATGGAACCGTAACTTCTCGCTCAAGTGGGATATCTTCAAGGCGCTGCACTTCTCTTTCCAGAGCGGTACTAGGGCCGAGATAGAAGAGCCATACACGCAAATCAACAAAGACCTCTATCCAGATCATTACCAGGCCTGGAAGGACTCCGTGAAACATAGCCTGCTCCACTTTGGGCGTCCCCTCGATTACAGCCAAAATGTACAAATCAGTTACAAGATTCCATTGGAGAAGATTCCAGCTCTCGACTGGACTTCCAGTGACATCTCCTATACTTCCAACTATACGTGGAAACGTGGCGCAGAAAGAGTTGGCCGTCCTTCACTCGGCAACACCATCGGTACGCAACGCAATATCAACGTAAACGGTAAGCTCGACTTGGAGAAGCTCTACAACCACAGTCCTTTCCTACGGGAAGCAAACAAACGATTCTCTGCTGCCAATGCCCGTGCCGGAGCCAACCAGAAACGTACAGAAAAGGAGAATGAGAACAAGGCCAAGAAGGCGGCCAAGGAGAAGGAAAAAGATAACCGCAAGAAAGCGGAACAGGAGTCGATGGAAACGGGCGAGCCCGTGGATAGCATCCTGGCTAAGGGTAAGGGACAGAACCTGCCAGGCAAGCAAAGCAACGCTGCTGGCATCAGCACGAAGAAAAAACCCGAAAACAAGGGTTTCGTGCAGGAGATTACGCTTTATCCCGACTCCGACCTCGTCATCGCCCACGGACAGAAATCCAAGCGCATCCGAGTTACTGCGCGCGACAGTAGCGGCTTTGCATACAACATCAAATTCAAGAAGGTGGACGAGAACAACATCCGCATTGTCAAGACACCAGTTGACACGACCAATGTGCGCCTGAATGTAGTGGCCCTTCCAAAGTTGTCGGAGCAGAATTGGTACGGCCTGGCACAAACTGCAGCACGCTTCCTGATGATGGTACGCAACGTCAGCATCAGCTACCGCAACACCTACAACCTCTCTGTTCCCGGATTCCTGCCTGAAATCGGCGACATGCTCGGTCAGAAACGGATGAACGGAATGTTCACCCCAGGCGTTGACTTTGCATTCGGTTTTGTGGGCGACTCATATCTGGATCACGCAAAAGAACGCGGATGGCTCATCGGCAGCGATAGTGTTGCCACACCAGCAACGATTGCCCAAACAGAAGACGTGCAGGTAAAAATGACATTGGAGCCCTTCTCCGACTTCAAGATCGATCTCAATATGAGTCGTACCGACAACCGCAACAAGAGCATCCAATACATGTACGGCACACCACCCACACATAGTGGTTCTTTCAACATGACAACCATCAGTATCGGCTCTGCCTTCGCCAGCCCGGGTTCAGCCAGCGACGGCTATTACAACAAGACATTCCAAAAGTTCCGCGAATATCTAGACGTCTACCAGCAGCGCGTAGAAAGCCGCTACCAAGGTGTGCAGTATCCCGCCGGAACCGGCATAAACGGCACGTTCAACCCGGAGAACGGCACCGTCAACAAATACAGCGCCGATGTCATGGTTCCTGCATTCCTTGCCGCCTATACCGGTGGCGGCACAAGCGGATCGCTCGACATCTTCCCTTCACTCCTCAAAATGCTGCCTAACTGGAGTATCAACTACAAAGGTCTGAGTACCCTGCCCTGGGTTCGTGACCACTTCAAGAGTGTCAACCTAACACACGCCTACAAGAGCATTTACGCTGTAGGCTCCTACAATTCCTACAGTTCTTGGGTAGAGTGCATGGGCACAGGCGGATTAGGTTTCATACAGAACACCACCTCCGGTTCCTACTCGCCCAACAGCCTGTATGATGTCAGCACCGTCAGCATCAACGAAAGCTTCTCGCCCCTCATCGGCCTCAACGCCACCCTCAACAACAACATGACGTTCAAGTTGGAGTACAAGACTACACGTGTGCTCAACCTGAGCATGACCAGTGCACAACTTACCGAGACAGGCTCCAAGGATTTCGTCATCGGTTGGGGCTATAAGATCAATGATTTCAACCTATCCAGCCTTTTACGTAGCAAGAAAGCCAGCGAGCAAGTAGCAAAAAACACTAAAGCAAAGGGTAAAACTCCTAACTCCAATGAAAGGGAAAACAGCAATGCTGCCACACAGAGTGGAAGAAGTGGTTCCAAGCAAAAGATAGCCCACGACCTGAATCTTCGCTTCGACTTCAGCATCCGCAACCAAAGCGCCATCAAGCGTGACCTGCAGACAAACCTTTGCGAAGCTACCAGCGGTAATATGGCCATCAAGACAAGTGCTCAAGTAGATTACACCATGAGCCGAATGGTTACCCTGAGCCTTTTCTACGACCGTCAGCGTTCAGAGCCCCTTCTTTCCAGCAGCAGCTATCCTACGATTACGCAGGACTTCGGTATGACAATGAAGTTCTCGCTGACAAGATAAGGTATAACAGAAGTCTTCCGCCCTACTCTCTAACCGACTACTCTCTTATCACACAAAACGGATAGACAAGAAAGTCCTGGAGTTCGCCGATGGGTTTCTGCAAGAGGTGAACCAAGATGTATTCGCCGGGCTGAAGCGGTTGGCGGGACTGGCAGACAAAGGCATCGCCCTCGGCACGGACATGAAATCCGTCAAGTTCCAGACGCCGGTATTCGTTGTCCGTCAGCTTCGCCTTGGGCAACTTACGATAATCAGTATAACGCTTGAGGCGAATCAGAGCATAGTCCACCAGCACTTCGTCGGGACCTGGGGTAACGCGCAACGCGGGGCAGTTGTCATCCGCTAACTGGGTGGCCCGACCTCCAGACAGGTAATGCACGAGGCGGCTCTTCATCTGATAATCCACTATTTTCCACCCAGGCTTCAGTTCACTCTGTGTCTGCTGGGTGGGAATATCCACCCAAGTGCCGGCAACAAGCATCTCGACCTTTTGTGCCCAAATATGGGATATTGAAAATGGAACGAGGAACAGGAAAAGACTCAATATCTTCTTCATAACGGCACAAAATTAGGACTTTTGTGAGAAATAGCAATGAATTCTTTGTGGTTTTGATGTTTTTTAACTAATTTTGTCCTCAAAATGAAGGCCTAAGAGCAGGAATTTAATTCTTAACTCTTAATTCTTAACTCTTAACTCAAAGCTATGACCATTGCGATTGTTATTCTGATGTTGCTCGGCTATGTGCTCATCTGCACAGAGCACATGACCCGCATCAACAAGGCTACTGTAGCACTGTTCTGTGGTGTCTGGGGATGGGTTCTGTACGTCTGCGTAGGACCTTATTACATTGAGACGCTCCATGACAGCGGTTTTCATGAGTTTCTGGGCAGTAAGGACTACAGCATCCAGGCTGTGAACGAATACATCCGCCAGAATGTCTTCGCCAGCCACATCGCCCAACTCACCAGTATCGTGATGTACCTCCTCGCAACAATGGCAATCGTGGAGGTCCTGGAGAACAACGGCTGCTTTGATCTGGTGGCCAAAATTTGCCGGTCGCGCAGCTCGTGGGTGACGATATGGATGCTGGCTTTGTGCAGCTTCCTGCTCAGCGCCAACCTGGACAACCTGACGTCAGCGGTAGTAATGCTTATGGTTATGAACCGCCTCGTGGTGAACCACCGGCAAAGGATGCTGTTGGGCGCCATCATTGTCATCGCCACCAACTGCGGTGGCTGCTTCACCGTCATCGGCGACGTCACCTCGTTGCTCGTATGGACACGCGGTGCCGTGACCCCGACAAACTACACCGCGGCTCTCGTCCTGCCAGCTCTTTTCGCCACAGCCATCCCGACCTACCTCATCGGCCGGAAACTCCCTAGCCATCTCGACCTGAAGCGCAGCAGCGTGATGTTCCGCGGATACGATGCCGACATCAAGCTCTGGCAGCAACTGCTCATGTTCTTCCTCGGTATGGCCGGACTCTGGTTCGTCCCCACCTTCTACCGCCTCACGAACCTGCCCCCGTTCCTCGGTGCCCTGTGCGTGCTCGGCGTTCTTTGGGTAGTGAACGAGGTCATCAACCGCAAGCGCATCCTCTCCGACCAGCCCATCACCACACGGACCAACCGCAGCTTGCAATATGAAGTGATACAGATGATTATGTTCTTCCTCGGCGTAGGGCTCAGCGTAGATATCCTCATTGAGGTCGGGGCAATGGACAGCGTCGCCAACTGGTGCGACCAATACATCCACAACATATACGCCCTTTCGCTCGCCTTGGGAGCCGTCAGCGCGGCAATGGACAATATCGCCCTAGTCATGAGCGGCATCTCCATTTATCCCGTCCTGGACAACGTGGGCGCTATGACCGACTATATGCAGAGTTTCGTACAGAACGGCCAGTACTGGCATCTCATCACTCTGAGTGGATGCGTAGGCGGTTGTCTACTGCCCATCGGCAACACAGCCGGCTACGCACTGATGAAAGCGGAGGACGTTAGCATCTGGTGGTACTTCAAGCACATCACCGTGAAGGTACTCTTCGGCTGGTTCTGCGCTCTCATCATCTACTTTCTGGTGGATTACTTTCTGAGATAAAGACCCCCTAACCCCCTTTAGGGGGAATATTAAATAATTATGATAGCGGCACGATGGTAATAGACTTAAGTAAAATGCTCCTCCTAAAGGGGGATGGGGGGTCGTTCGTTCTCAATGCGATGCAGCAAGATACGCTGCAGACGGTTCGCAAGGGTACATCTGTAGTGCTTCTCAGCCCGACAGGCTCGGGCAAGACACTGGCGTACCTTTTACCATTGCTTCAAAAGCTTGATCCTGCAAACGACAATCTACAGGCACTTGTTATTGTTCCTTCTCGTGAACTAGCCATACAGACGGTCGATGTGGCGCGCCGAATCTGCTCTGAGTTGCGAATTGCAGCCTGTTATGGAGGTCGGCCTGCCATGGAGGAACACCAGCAGATGCGAGGTCTTCGTCCGCATGTTGTGGCAGCTACCCCCGGCCGGCTGCTCGACCACCTGCAGAAAGGCAATCTGTTGACGGATAATGTCAGCACGCTTGTTATCGACGAGTTCGACAAGTCGCTCGAACTGGGTTTCCGCGAACAGATGCAGGGCATCATCACTCTCCTACCCTCTTTGCAGCAACGCATCCTGCTTTCCGCCACAGATACAGACGAGATTCCTGCCTTCGTAGGGAGCAACAACTACGTGCGCCTCGACTTTCTCGACAAAGAAGAAAGCGACGACCGCATCAGCCTCCGCCTGGTCAAGTCGCCCGAGAAAGACAAGTTGCAGACACTATATCGCCTGCTTTGTACGCTGGGTACACAGAAAAGCCTGGTCTTTGTGGGTTACCGCGAGAGTGTAGAGCGCGTAGGCAACTTCCTGGAGCAACAGGGTGTGATGGCAGACATCTTCCACGGTGGCATGGAGCAACGCGACCGCGAAAGGGCACTCTACCGCTTCATGAATTCCTCGTGCAACGTATTCGTCAGTACCGACCTCGCTTCCCGGGGCCTCGACATCACTGCCGTCGATAACATCATCCACTATCATTTACCATCGAGCCAAGAGGCCTGTACGCACCGCAACGGCCGAACCGCCAGATGGGACATGCAGGGCAGCGCCTACTTCATCCTCGGTCCCGAGGAACAACTGCCCGACTACATTCCCGCGAACGAGGTTGAGCTCTATTCCCTACCCGCGAAAGTTCCACCCCCAACAAAACCGCTTTGGGTTACATTATATATAGGTAAGGGAAAGAAGGACAAAATCAGTCGCGGTGACATCGTGGGCTTCCTCACAAAACAAGGCGGATTGGAGAGCAATCAGATAGGCAGGATAGATGTGTTGCCTCATTGGTCATATGTAGCTGTAGAAAGAGCCTCTGCAAGTGCTCTGCTCGGTCGCATAAAAGGGCTCAAAATTAAGGGTCAGAAGACAATCTATGCTATCGCCGGGCACTAATTATTGCACAAATTCGGGGTTTTGTGTGCATTTTTCTTTAAAAAACTTGCACAAAATGTGAAATTGTGTTACCTTTGCGGCCGATTTTAACCAATACAGGTAAAAAAATGAAGAAAAAAATCCTTAGTTTAATGGCATTTGCCGCAGTATGTAACGCATTTGCCGGTGGTCTCCTGACCAACACCAATCAAAACGCAGCCTTCGTTCGCAACTTTGCCCAGGAAGGTAAAATCGACTTGACAAGCATTTACGCCAATCCTGCAGGCGGTGCATTCCTAAACAACGGATGGCATCTGAGCCTTAACGTCCAGACAGCATTTCAGTCACGAGACATCACCACAACTTTCCCACTTTTCAAGTACAATACACAAAACCCCAACGAGACGCACAAGTTCGAAGGTGATGCTGTTGCTCCGTTAGTTCCCTCCTTTACCGTTTCTTACAACAAAGACAAGTGGAGCGTTTCAGCTCACTTCGCTATCAGTGGCGGTGGCGGTAAGTGTGAGTTCGACAATGGCATCGGTTCCTTCGAGGCTGCATATTCTGGAATGATTGTCCCGAAGATGAGTACTCCCGAAGTCTTGAAAGTCTTGCTGACACAAGGACTCTTAGCAAAAGGATATGATGCTACGACCGCTTCTGGTCTCGCAGCTACAGGGCAGTTCAAGGGTTATTACCTCAATAGTTTCATGAAGGGTCGCTCATACTACTTCGGCCTGCAACTCGGTGGTACTTACAAGTTCTTAGACAATCTTTCCGGCTATCTTGGACTTCGTGCCCTTTACGCCAACTGTAACTATAATGGCTATGTCAACCCCTACATTAATTACAGCCTTACTACCCCAGCAGGAGTCGTCAACAACACGCAAGCTCTGAACAATTACGGCATTGACATGAATTGCGACCAGACAGGCTTCGGAGTTAGCCCCATCATCGGTGTAGACTGGAAGATTAACAAGCACTGGAACGTGTCAGCCAAATATGAGTTCCGAACAAAGCTTAATCTAAAGAACAAAAGCGAGATTAACATCGCAGACAATGTTGTCAAGGCACAGGCTGCCCCCATCATCGGCCAGTTTGAGGACGGCAACAAGGTTCGCGAGGATTCTCCTGCCCTTTTGGCTCTGGGCGCAGAGTACTCTCCCATTGAAAAGGTACGCATTGACGCAGCTTACCATCAGTTCTTCGACAAAGCCTCCAAGAAATATGGTGACAAGCAGAACTATATCGACCATAACACCCATGAGTTCATCCTTGGTGCCGAGTACGACATCTGCAAACTCATCACCATTTCCGGCTCGTGGGAATATACCAACTATGGTCTGAGTGATGATTTCATGAACGACCTTTCATACAGCCTTTCCAACAACATGGTTGGTGGCGGTGTGCGTATTCACGCTACAAAGCGCTTTAACATCGACCTCGGCTACATGTGTACCTTCTACAATAGCAGGGAAGTTACAAAACAGACAGCAGCAGGCCCGAAGACAGATCTCTACACCCGCAAGAATCATACCTTCGGTATCGGTGTCAACTTCGACTTTTAAGAAATAACCTAACCACAATAACAAAGCGCGCCGCTCGAGAAAAAACTCGAACGGCGTTTTTTTTCGTCTTTATTTGGTTAATTGATTGCTTTTTCGTACCTTTGCAGCCCAAATAGAAAAGAACATAACAAAACACGCAATATGAGCATAAAATTCACCGAACGCGACAAGCTCAACCTAAGCGATGTCAACAAGGAAGTGCTGCAGCAATGGGATGCCGAAGATGTATTCCATCTGAGCATGTCCGAACGAGAGGGATGTCCCTCGTTCATCTTCTACGAAGGTCCCCCATCTGCAAACGGTCACCCAGGCATTCATCATGTCCTGGCACGCAGCATCAAGGACACCTTCTGCCGCTTCAAGACGATGAAGGGCTTCCTAGTGAAGCGTAAAGCCGGTTGGGACACACATGGACTCCCTGTAGAACTTGGTGTAGAGAAGGAACTCGGCATCACGAAGGAAGACATCGGCAAGAGCATCAGTATCGAGGAATATAACCGCAAGTGCCGCGAGAATGTGATGATGTACACCAGCGAGTGGGCCGACCTCAGCCACAAGATGGGCTATTGGGTGGATATGGAACACCCCTACATCACCTACGATAACAAATACATCGAGACACTCTGGTGGCTGCTGAAGCAACTCTACCAGAAAGACCTCCTTTATAAGGGTTACACCATCCAGCCCTATTCTCCTGCTGCCGGAACAGGCCTCTCCAGTCATGAGCTGAACCAGCCCGGCTGCTATCGCGATGTGAAGGACACGACGGTAACGGCACAGTTCAAAACAATTCAAAATTCAAAATTCAAAATTCCGAGGCTCTGCCTGTCTACATTTTGGCTTGGACGACAACCCCTTGGACTTTGCCCTCGAATACTGCCCTTTGCGTTGGGCCAAAGATTGACTATGTTGCCATTAAGGGCAACAATCCCTATAGTGGCGAGGAGGCTATCTACATCTTGGCAGAGGCTCGCCTCTCTGCATACTTCCAAGCAGAGGAAGGCAAGGAGCTTGAGATTCTGTGGCGAGGAAAGGGTACTGACCTTGTCGGCATGAAGTACGAACAACTCTTCCCTTGGGTAAAACCCTGTGCTTTGGAGGACGGAAAGGTTGTTGATAAGAGTGCAGAAGCTTTCCGTGTTATTCCCGGCGACTATGTTACCACCGAGGACGGTACGGGCATCGTACACATCGCTCCAACCTTTGGTGCAGACGATGCCAAGGTGGCTAAAGATGCTGGCATCCCAAGCCTCTTCATCATCGACAAGGCTGGTGATACACGTCCTATGGTTGACTTCACAGGCAAGTATTTTGTGAAGGACGATATGGATGCCGAATTCGTGCAGACCTCCGTGAATGAAAGCTATTGGCATCATTCCGGCGACTTCGTCAAGAATGCATACGACCCCAAGTTCAACGTGGGTGGAAAGTACGATGAGAAGGCAGCGAACAAGGAGATGGACCTCAATGTGAAGATGTGTATCGAGATGAAAGACGAAGGCACAGCCTTCCGCATCGAGAAGCACGTCCACAATTATCCCCATTGCTGGCGTACCGACAAGCCCGTCCTCTACTATCCCCTCGACTCCTGGTTCATCCGTTCTTCGGCGGCTAAGGAGCGCATGATGGAACTCAATAACACTATTCTATGGAAGCCCGAGAGTACCGGTACAGGTCGCTTTGGCAAGTGGCTCGAGAACCTCAACGACTGGAACCTCTCACGTTCCCGCTATTGGGGCACTCCGTTGCCAATTTGGCGCAACAAAGACACTCGTGAAGAGATATGCATCGGTTCCGTAGAGGAACTTTACAATGAAATAGAAAAGGCTGTTGCAGCCGGCGTGATGCCAAGCAACCCATTAAAGGAACGTGGCTTCGTGCCTGGCGATATGAGCCAGGAGAACTACGACCGCATCGACCTGCACCGCCCATACGTTGACCAGATTTGGCTCGTGGGTGAAAGCGGAGCCGTTTTGAAGCGCGAACTCGACCTCATTGACGTTTGGTTCGACTCGGGCGCTATGCCATACGCTCAGATACATTATCCTTTCGAAAATAAGGAACTGCTCGACAAGGGCATAGCATTTCCCGCCGACTTTATCGCGGAAGGTGTTGACCAGACACGCGGCTGGTTCTATACATTGCATGCTATTGCCACAATGGTCTTCGATAGCGTTTCCTACAAGGCAGTCATCAGCAACGGACTCGTATTGGACAAGAACGGCATGAAGATGTCGAAGCGTCTGGGTAATGCCGTTGATCCCTTTGGTGCCATCGAACAGTACGGCAGCGATGCAGTACGTTGGTACATGATTACGAACAGCGCACCTTGGGACAACCTGAAATTCGACGTAGAAGGCGTGCAGGAGGTGACCCGCACCTTCTTCGGCAAGCTCTTCCAGACCTATTCCTTCCTGACGATGTACGCCAACGTGGATGGCTGGTGCTACGAAGAGCCGGACGTGCCGATGAACGAGCGCCCGGAGATGGACCGCTGGATTCTCTCTTGCCTGAACAGTCTCATCCGCGAGGTGGATCAGTGCTACGAGGACTACGAGCCCACACGGGCCGGTCGTCTCATTCAGACCTTCGTGGTAGATAACGTCAGCAACTGGTTTGTGCGCCTCAGCAAGAAGCGTTTCTGGGGTTCTGCTATGAGCCTCGACAAACTGAGTGCCTACCAGACACTATATACCTGCCTGGAGACGGTGGCTCGCCTCATGGCTCCCATCGCTCCCTACTATGCCGACCGCCTTTGGCGCGACCTTTGTGAGGCAACCGGCAGAGGCGACGGCAAGAGCGTACATCTGGCCAAGTTCCCCACTTACGACGATGCCAAGATCGACCAGGAGCAGGAACAGCGGATGGCACTTGCTCAGCAGGTGACAAGTATGATTCTCTCGCTCCGCAAGAAGGAGCAGATCGTCGTGAAGCAACCCTTGCAGCGCATCGCCATCCCCGCCACCAGCGCCGAACAGCAGCAGCGCATCCAGGCCATGCAACAACTCATTCTGGACGAAGTGAACGTCAAGGAGATGGAGTTTGTAGAAGCACAGGGAATGCTCGTCAAGCAGGTGAAGTGCAACTTCCGCACGATGGGCAAGAAGTTCGGCAAACTGATGAAGAGCGTCAATGCCGCAGTTCTGGCCATGAGTCAAGAGCAGATTGCCGAGCTGGAGGCCAAGGAGCACCTGCCTCTCACACTCGACACAGGCGAACAGGTGACCGTTGACCACGAGGACATCGAAATCTTCAGCCAGGACATCCCGGGATGGAGTGTTGCCAACGAAGGCACGCTGACCGTTGCCCTCGACCTGACCATCACCGAGGACCTGCGCCTGGAAGGCATTGCCCGCGAACTCATCCGCAGCATTCAGACGCTTCGCAAGGACAGCGGCTTCGAGATAACCGACCGCATCAGCGTCACGCTGCCCGACAGCGACGACAACCGCACTTGCCTCAGCAAGTTCCGCGACTATATCGCATCACAAGTATTGGCCGACAGCATCAGCCTCGGCACAGAACTTTCCGTCAGCAAAAACTAATTAAATAAAAATATGGAAGAAAACAAAGTCAGGTACTCCGACGAAGAGCTCGAGGAGTTCCGCCAACTCATCAACGAGAAACTCGCTACCGCCCAGAGCGATTACGAGATCCTCATTAAAAAAATCAATGGGGACGGTGTGAACGATGATGAAACCCACTCCACCTATCACACCCTGGAGGAAGGCTCGGAGACACTTTCCAAGGAATCGCTCATGAACGAGTGCCAGCGTGCCCAAAAGTTCATCACCGGTCTGCAGGCCGCTTTGGTGCGCATCCAGAACAAGACCTACGGCATCTGCCGCGAGACAGGCAAGCTGATTCCCAAGGAACGCCTGCGCGCTGTGCCACATGCCACACTTTCCATCGAAGCCAAGCAAGCACGCGACAAGAAAAAATAAAAGGATTTGAATACTAAGAGCAAGCAGGCATTAGCCTCCGCTGTCCTTGGGCTTGGTATTATTGCTATCGACCAAGCCATCAAGGTGGCCGTCAAGACCGGCATGTACTTGCACCAGAGCATACGTGTCACCGACTGGTTCCAGATTCTATTTACCGAGAACGATGGAATGGCTTTCGGCATGGAGGTTTTCAACAAATGGTTCCTCACTTCGTTCCGCATCGTTGCAGTCGCTTTCCTCGTCTGGTACATCTGTCGCCAGATCAAGAGGGGCATGGACTGGGGCTACCTCATCTGCATGACGATGATAACGGCCGGAGCTGCAGGCAACATCTTCGACTGCATGTTCTACGGTATGATATTCAACAACCCGCCAGCTCCCATAATAGCCGAACTCGTGCCTTGGGGCACAGGCTATGGGCAGCTGATGCTGGGCCGTGTGGTGGACATGTTCTACTTCCCCCTTGTTGAATGGGACTGGCCGGCAAGCCTGCCCTATATCGGCGGCGAGCATTTCATCTTCTTCAGCCCCATCTTTAATTTTGCCGACGCCAGCATCTCATGCGGTGTGATTGCACTCATCCTCTTCTACAACCAGAAGGTGCTCAGATGAAGAAAGCCCATCTAATCCTTATTCTCTTTTCCTTAATCCTATGCCTACAGGCCTGTTCTCCGTCTTTGCCGAGTGGCATTCTGGACGAGGACAAGATGACGGATGTGCTCGTAGATTTCCATCTGGCTCAGGGAATGGCCGAGGCACAGGGCGAAAACCCTGATATCACACGCTACAAATACATTCAGGCGGTATTCAAGAAGCACCGCATCACGGAAGCGGAGTTCGACTCGTCGATGATTTATTATTCTGGTCGCGCAGAGCAATTCACGTTCATATACAATAATGTGGTAAATCGCGTACAAGCGCAGGCCGAACGCATGGGACTGGAGGCAGCAGCGGCCAACCGGGACCGTTTCGCAACCCTCACCAACGAAGGCGACACCGCCAATATCTGGCTGGGCAAGGACTTCGCTTGTGTTTTACCCAACCGCGTCGGGTGTGTCTATTCTTTCCAAATGAAGGCCGACACCACGTTCCGACCAGGCGACAGCTTCATTTGGCGCTTCAAGACGCAGTTTGTGGGACGTTCCATGAACAACGAAGCCATCGCTCTGCTCAACTTCTACTACGACAAAGACACCGTTGCTGCAGTAACCGACCTCCTTCGCAACAGTCTGAAGAACGAGATGAAGCACACTCCCGGAAAAGGGCTCGACACCCTAAACCTGCGCTCCATCACAGGCTTCATCTATCTGCCGATGGTCAACAACGCCGACCCGCCAAAGCCCCTCTTGGTCAGCGAGATAAAGCTCGTTCGCATGCACAAGGAAGTTAAAAAGGAAGAATTAAAAATTAAAAGTGACTCTCTCGCTGCCGACTCACTCGACCTCGATTCCTTGCCTTTTGCTCCCAATCAACGCCTCACACCGCAACAGATGCGCGAGAATCAGCCTCGCGAGCGCAAGATAAACGTCGTAAAGGAGAACCCGAACCCCATCCATCCGCAGCGCGGCATTCCTCAGCGAATCAGGAGAAACAAAAAATAGATGAAGCGCGCCTACCACGACATTCTCCTGCCCGACGGAACCCTGCAGCACGGCCCCGTCGTTGTAGAGACCGATGGCGACGGCCGTTTCCTCGGATGGCATCTCCTCGAGGAAGAAGCACCGCCTGCGCCTGAGGTGCCGGGCATTTGGTGCTCGAGCACCGAAGAACCCCAGACCGAGTGGATTGGCGGTACCTACATATTATAGACTTATCAGCCATCCTACTTCATACCTCAGCCATCTACGAGTCATGACATTTCTCAACCAGTTCCACAAGGAAGTGACGGAGCGCAAGATGCGGAAAATAGCCGCATCGCAGCAATCGCCAATGAGCTCCGAAGACGCTGCCAATTATATGAAGCACAACTTCGAGATGGCGAAAACCATGCAAACAACCTGCAAATAGAAGGGATAGTTACAGAGCAATACGCCAAAGAAACCAATTTTTGGATTCCATTCTCTCACCAGATTAGCTATTCTGTCTACAACCTCCGAGGCATTTTCATTATAACTGAATTTGTATTCAATCCAATGGTTATTATAAAGATATATTTTCTTAACATAATGATTTCCTGAAACTATAAAAAAGTCTTTGCCTTCAGTGATGCACATCGTTGCAGAATCGGCTGATATGAACAATTGATACTCTATAGCTTTCTTTATATCCCATCCCTCATTGTTTGTGCCTACTGTCAGACATAAGGACAACGACGTATGTTCTGGAAAATATGCATAGAAAGTTGCTTTCCCAGGTTTGTTTTTGCCAGCATGAAAACAATCTGGATATAACACCTTTACATTATATGTCGTGTCTATATAAGATATTATTTCTGCCGAGTCTAAGCAATTCGTCAAGTTTTGCTTCATTTGCTCTAATCGAAACAGTTTATTATGGGGGTCAGTCCAAGTGCATCCTCTGCCACCTTGATTGGAACAAGACGTAAGGCAGCTTATAACTATATAACATATTGGCCAAATGTATTTCATCCCTTATCATTTTTGTTTTTCAGCAACAGATGGGCAATGTTTATATGCCTCTGGGTTGACTTCTTGTCAATCTCAGGGACATACATGTAACTGTAAATGGCCACATAATCCCAATTGTTATTGTTTGTTATTGCAGCAGTTCTTGTGTAATATTGCCAATATTTCCTATCTACTTAGTCACTATGACCCAACGGCCCTCTTTGCGACCACCTTCACGAAGGAGGACACCCTTTTCCTTGAGGATTTCTACTTCGCGCCTTACTGTTTTCTCAGACAATTTAACCTTTTGGCTCATTTGCTGAATGGTTATTCGGTCATTACCTTTTATATAGTACAATATAAGAAGCTGACGTTCAGACAGTTCTTTTAGGACATTTTTTAGGTCATCTTTTAGGACATTCTTTAGGACATCTGACAAATCACCTTTGTTCTCCTCATTAATTTTCTTTGGATTCTCAATGAGTTTCTTTATTGGCAATTCCTGCTCTACCTCATCTATCTCCACCTTGTTCTTCAACACAGGCTTTCCCCAGCCGGCATCTTTCCAAGCGGTGAGTATCAGCGGGAAGCCAGAACCCAAGTTTTCTCCATAGCCTATCATCTGCATTCTGGGGTTACGTGCCCTCGATGTGCCTCCTTCGTATATCTGCTCGATAGGCAGTTTCAGCGTACCTGGATTTCGCAGACAAAGCCTATCGTCATATTTGTCGATACGCAGAACTCCCCCTGACAAAAATACATCCGAATGAATGATGGCATTGGCAAAAGCCTCGCGAACTGCTTTCATCTGCGGTGTGTCCTCCTCGCGCTTCAACTTTGGCATACGGAACGGACGTGGCAGGTCCATTGTAAGTTTGGGGATGACTAAATGCAGGAACTGATACAGGTTGTTCTCCCAACGACCGTCTGCGGAAGAGATTAAATTCTCCTACGGAGAAGTGAGCCCCCCCAGCCCCCTTTAGGGGGGGGATATAGAAATATCTTTACAAAAGCAGAAAAGTACCGGTTCTTGGATGCTCTTGCACCAAGGCGCGCTGCTAAGGCGCGGTGCAAAATAGAGAAAACAAAACTTATTATTAACCCAGACCTACCCGGTCCTTCTTCGCAAGTGGGGAACTTGCGAAGAAGGACTGCTCTAAAGTGCTTCGCTAAATGAGAAATTAGAAAATAAAAAAATTAGAAATGAAAGTCCTCGCTGCGGAAACATGCGTTCTGCGGCGGGGACTTTTTTGTTTATTGTATTGCGATGTGGGTGCTATTCCTGCTATTTTCAATGAAGATTCATGCAATTCCCGGCATTAAAGTTGCAAAAAACAAGCATGTGGGATATACTTCCCATAAAACATGTTGATATTTCAGAAATTATTTGTATTTTTGTACTGCAAAACGGATAATCCCATGAAAATACGACTCTATCTTTTCTCCGTTCTCCTCACTCTGTCGGTCGGACTTTGCCACGCACAAAACAATATTGTTGTCACGAGAGCGCCGGACATGCCCCGCGCTGTCTCGGGCCACTTTGCCAGCATCCAGGACGGGCAGCTTGTGACCTGGGGAGGCTGCAACTTCCCCGATGTCCCCTGTGCCGACGGCGGGCAGAAAGTGTTCTATCCCAAAGCCTACGGAGCCAGCGTGACAGTGCCGGAGGGGACGGTGTATATTGGAGGTACTTCCGAAAATGGTTCGGAAACCGAAACCACTTTCGAGAATTCAAAATCAATAAATTCAAAATTCAAAAGCTCTCTCCCAAACCTGCCCAAAGGACTCGACAACTTTGCTGCCTGCTATGGGACGGACAGGATCTTCGTGGCTGGAGGTCAGAGCAACGGCGTTCTAAACAAGGATGTCTATGCCCTCGACTGGCCAGACGGCAAGGAATGGGTGAAGCTCTGTGAGATTCCCGACGAAGGCCGGCTGCAACCCTGCATGGCGGTACAGAACGCGCCGGAAGGGAAGGCGCTGTACATATTCGGAGGCAGCCTCACCCCAACCCTCTCCAAAGGAGAGGGAGTTGTTTACACAAAAGGCTTAAAGCTTAACCTAAAAACCCTCGAATGGAAAGAAACAACTCCCTCAACTATATACTCCTCTCCCTACAAGGGAGAGGTTGGGAGAGGGTCCGGTGCCGGGCATCTTGCTCTCGTCGGCTCCTGCGCCACGACCTGCGGCTACAGCCATATCCTCTTCTTCGGAGGCGTGGATTACGATATCTTCCTTTCTGCCATACAGGGCAAGCAGGACAGCCTATACCTGCGCCACGAACCGGCCTGGTACAAGTTCCGCCAGGATGTGCTGGCCTATCATACCATCACCGACTCGTGGATGACCATCCCGGGGGATAGTGCATTGGCGCGGGCCGGAGCAGCCCTCACGCCCTATGACGGAGGCTGGTTCTACAGCGGCGGCGAGACGATGCCAGGCATCAGGTCGGCACAGGTTTCTCGCATCGAAACGAAGCGCGACACCCACTTCGGTTGGCTCAACTGGACGGTGCTAGCTTTCTACCTGATGGCGATGCTGGGAATGGGCATCTACTTCATGCGTCGCGAGAACGGAGCAGAGGATTTCTTCAAGGGCGGCGGTCGTGTGCCTTGGTGGGCAGCAGGTATCAGCATCTATGCCACGATGCTCAGCGCCATCACCTATATGGCAATTCCCGCCAAAGCCTACGCCACCGACTGGACCTACTACCCGATGCTCTGGATGATACCGATTGTGGGCTTTCCTGTCATCTGGTACTACCTACCCTACTTCCGCCGGAGCAAGGCAGCATCAGCCTACGCCATACTGGAGGAGCGCTTCAACACGGCCACCCGTCTGATGGCATCGGCATTGTTCTGCATCTTCATGGTGGCACGTATGGCACTGGTGCTCTACCTGCCTTCGCTGGCTCTGACAGCCGTCACGGGCATCGACATCTACCTATGCATCGTGCTGATGGGCCTCGTCACCATCATCTATTGTACGATGGGCGGTGTGGAGGCCGTCATCTGGGGCGACGTGGTACAGGGTTGCATCCTGGTGGGCGGTGCCATCTTCGCAGCCTTGTACCTGTGGAGCAACACCGAGGGTGGTTTCTCCGGAGCCTGGCAACTGGCAGTGGATAACGACAAGTTGCGCCTCTTCGTTTGGAGCTGGGACTACCGGCGCGTCACCTTCTGGGTTGCCATCCTGGGCGGCGGCATTGCCAATAACCTCATCTCCTACACCAGCGACCAGACCGTCATCCAGCGCTACATGACGACAAAAGATGAGAAGAGTGCAGGCCGCAGCATCCTGGTGAACGGCTTCATGAGCGTCTTCATCTCCGTAGCCTTCTACTTCATCGGCACAGGTCTCTACACCTTCTACAAGACGCATCCACAAAGCCTGGACATCACGATGCAACAGGGCGATGCCATCTTCCCCTTCTTCATGATGAGCCAGATGCCCGCAGGCATAGCGGGTCTCCTCATTGCCGCCATCTTCGCTGCCACAATGAGTACCATCTCCAGCAACATCAACAGCGTCAGCACCGCCTTCAGCGTCGATTTTATACAACGATTCCGCCCAAGCATCAAGGACGCTGCACTCCTTCGTGTGGCCCGCTGGACGTGTATCGTCAGCGGTTTGATAGGTCTGGGCATTGCCCTGCTGATGGCAACGTGGGACATCACCTCGCTGCTGGATTACTTCAACACCATACTGGGCTTGCTGACCAGCGGCCTGGGTGGCCTCTTCGTGATGGCAGTCTTCATCCCGCGCATCAAGGGCTGGTCGGCTCTGACTGGCTTCATCGCAGGCGAGGTAGTAGTGCTCCTGATGTACCTCTTCACCGACGCCAACTTCTTCCTCTTCGGCGCCACAGGAATCGTGGTAAGTGTCATCACAGCATGGCTTTTGAGCCTCAACAATTCAAAATAACTAAATTCAAAATTCAAAATAAATATGGTTGATTTCAATCTTCTTGCTGCTCAGTACAAGAGCGAGCTGCTGGACAGGGTGATGCCCTTCTGGATGCAGAACAGTATAGACATGGAATACGGCGGGTACTTCACCTGCATCGAACGCAACGGAGAGGTCTATGACACCGACAAGTTCATCTGGCTCCAGGGCCGCGAGGTATGGATGCTCGCTACACTATATAATAAGGTAGAGAAGCGGCAGGAATGGCTCGACGCCGCCATACAGGGAGCCGAGTTCCTGAAGAAGTACGGTCACGACGGCAACCTCAATTGGTACTTCTCGCTCGACCGACAGGGCCGTCCTCTCGTTGAGCCTTATAACATCTTCTCCTACACCTTTGCCGTCATCGCCTTCGGACAACTATACAAGGCAACGGGCATCCAGGAATATGCCGACATCGCCAAGAAGACCTTCGACATCGTGCTTTCCAAGCGCCAGAACCCCAAAGGCAAATGGAGCAAAGCCGCACCCGGAGCACGCGCCCTGAAGGACTTCGCCCTGCCTATGATTCTCTGTAACGTAGCTCTGGAGATTGAGGACCTGCTCCCCGCCGACTTCCTGAAGGAGACCATCGACATCTGCCTCCACGAAGTACTCGACGTTTTCTATCGTCCCGAGCTCGACCTGATTGTCGAGAACGTGAGCAAGGACGGTAAGCTCGTCGATTGTCACGAAGGCCGTCTGCTGAATCCCGGCCACGCCATCGAAGCCATGTGGTTCATTATGGATTTGGGCAAGCGTTTAGGTCGCAAGGACCTCATCGAGAAAGCTGTTCATATCGCCTTGCGCGAAGCTGAATATGGCTGGGACAAGGAGTACGGTGGCATCTTCTACTTCATGGACCGTCTGGGACGCCCTTTGCAACAACTGGAATGGGATCAAAAGCTTTGGTGGGTTCACATCGAGACGCTCATCACCATGATAAAAGGCTACGAACTGACCGGTAGCCAGGAATGTCTCGACTGGTTCATGAAGGTTCACGAATATGTCTGGAGCCACTTCATGGACCCCGAATATCCCGAATGGTACGGCTACCTGAACCGCAGAGGTGAAGTGCTGCTCACCTTGAAGGGCGGTAAATGGAAGGGATGTTTCCACGTTCCTCGTGGCCTGATGCAAGTGTACCAGGCCCTGGAGCGCATCGCCGCCAAGCAATAGCTGCCAGTTATCGAAAGCTACCTTACACGCAGTAGTTGTGCTTCTTTTCCCAACCGATGGTGGTGGCGGGACCGTGGCCGGAGAGGACAACGGTGTCATCGGGCAGGGCGAAGAGCTTGTCGTGGATGCTGTTCAACTCGGTCTCGTAGTTGCCGCCGGGGAGGTCGGTTCGCCCGATGCTCTGCCGGAACAATGTGTCGCCGCTAAACACTAGTCCATCTGCGGGAACGTAGAATGCAGCGGAGCCTGGGGTGTGGCCGGGCGTGTGTATGAGGCGGATAACGGTGGTTCCGAGAATCAGTTCGGCACCATCGTTCAGGAGCTGACCGATGGGGGGCATGCCCGATATCGTGAGGCCGAAGCGAACGCCCAGTTTCGGCATATCGCGGTAGGTCTCGGCATCATCCACATGGAAGATGGGCTTCAGCCCGTAAGTGCGATAGATGAAGGGCAGGCCGAAGGTGTGGTCGAAGTGGGCGTGCGTCTGTAGGGCGTACTTCATCTTCAGTCCGAGCGCCTTGATGCTGCCTTCCAGCATTTGTTCCTCCTGTCTGTTCCATGTACCGGTGTCTATGATTGCTGCTTCGAGCGTCTCTTCGTCCCAAAGCAGGTAGGTGTTCTCTTGAATAGGATTGAATGTGAATGATTGGTATTTCATAAGCGACCCCCTAACCCCCTTTAAGGGGAATAGGTTTTGAATTAAGTTATTTTGAATTGTTTTGCCCTATGGGCAAATAGATGAGTTTCTTTGTTTGGAAGAATTCCTCCTGGAAGTATTCGCTGAGGGATGTGATTTGGGCAGCATGGCCGAAGGGCTTTGCCTCCTGTTCAAGTTCTCCGCCCTTGAGGCAGATGAGCCCATTGGGCAGCCCATTGAACTGCTCCTTGCTGATTTTCACCCGAACTATCTTCACGAGGTCGGGAAGAGGCATGACGGCCCTGGAGACCACGAAATGGAACTGCTGCTTGACCTCCTCTGCACGACACCACTGGGTAGTGACGTTCTCCAGTCCGAGTGCCCGGCAGACCTCCTCGCAGACGCGAATCTTCTTGCCGATGGAATCGACGAGGTGGAACCTCGCCTCGGGGAACATGATGGCAAGGGGGATTCCTGGGAAACCGCCGCCAGTGCCAAGATCCATGATGCTGGTGCCGGGCTTGAAGCGAATCAATTCGGCAATGGCGAGGGAGTGCAGGACATGGTGCTCGTAGAGGTTGTCGATGTCACGGCGCGAGATGACGTTTATCTTGCTGTTCCAGTCGCGATAGAGCGCATCGAGGGCAGCAAACTGCTCCTGCTGCCGCTCCGTCAGAGCGGGGAAATACTTAAGTATTAAAGACCCCCCACCCCCCTTTAGGGGGAGATAGGTTTCATCATTCAATTTTTCATTTTTCATTTTTCATTTTCACGTTATTCCCCCTAAAGGGGGTTAGGGGGTCCACTATTATATACACTATTGCCACTGCTCCTAATATGTAGGGATAATAGAGGTAGGGGATGATGTCGAGGGGATTGACGGCTGCCAGTCCGCTGGCGATGAGCATCTGTGCGCCGTAGGGAATGATGCCCTGAGCCAAGCAGCTGAAGGTATCGAGGATGCTGGCTGCCCGCTTTGCAGGAATCCCGTAGCGCTCGGCCAACTGCTTCGCCAAGGGGCCGACACTCAGGATGGCAATCGTATTGTTTGCCGTGCAGAAGTCCGTCAGCACCACCATCGTCGCCATACTCAATTCAGCTTTCCTGCGGCTGCCCTTGCGACGGTTGAACAGTTGCATGAGCCAGTCGATACCACCTGCTCGACGGATAACCTGCATCAGGCCTGCTGCCAGGAGCGTCACGATGATGAGTTCGCTCATACCCATGATGCCGTCGTTCATCGCCCGCAGCCAACCGAAAGGTGTCAGGGCACCGGAAACTATGCCTATCGCACCGGCCAGAACCGTTGCCGAAGCCAGCACCAGCATCACATTCATGCCGCAGAGCGCCGCCACTATAATATATATATATGGTATGATGGCAGGATAGGAAACCTCGCCCGGATGTCCCTGCTCCACATTGACGCCGGGCAAACAGGCGTAGAGTGCCAGACAGATGAGAGCAGCAGGCATGGCAATCCAGATGTTGGCGCGGAACTTGTCCTTCATCTCGCATCCTTGCGTCTGTGTCGCCACAATCGTCGTGTCGGAAATGAAGCTCAGGTTGTCTCCGAAGTATGCTCCGCCAACCACAATCGCCACCATCATCGCAGTGCTGGCTCCCGTCTGTTCGGCCATACTGCCGGCAATAGGGACGAGGGCTGCAATGGTACCGACAGAGGTACCTGTAGCGAGCGAGATGAAACATGAGGCCAGAAAGAGGCTGCTCAGGACAAAACCCGGCGGTACTGACGTCAGGGCCAAGCTTATTGTGGCATCGATGGCTCCCATTTGCTTGGCTGTCGCTGCAAAGGCTCCTGCCAGAATGAAAATCCAGAGCATCTGCATCACGCCTGGCTGGGCTGCGCCTTCTGCGAGATGGGCGAATCGCCGACTTATGGATTCGCCTCTGATGATAAACAGACTGTAGAGGGAAGCCGCAAGGAAGGCCACCGTGAGTGGAACCGCGTAGAAGTCGTCCGCAACAAGGCTCAACAGCAAGTAGAGCAGCAGGAAGACAATAAGCGGACTCAATGCGAGAAGTCCTTTTCGGGCAGAAATGGCATCTTTCATGCCGCGAAGTTACGGTTTTTTCCTCAATAATCACTTTTTTTGCATGAAAAACACGTCTTTCCATAAATATTTCTTCTTTCTTCATTCGCCTTTCCTTATTTTTTTTGTAATTTTGCAGCCGACAAAAGCAAATAAAGACAATAAAATACAGAAGCATGGCAAAAATAGTAACAATGGGCGAGATAATGCTGCGCCTCTCCACCCCGGGCAACAGCAGGTTCATTCAGTCCGACAGTTTCGATGTCAACTATGGCGGCGGCGAGGCAAATGTGGCCGTCAGCCTTCAGAACTATGGTAACGAAGCGTACTTTGTGAGCAAGGTGCCTGAGAGTGAGATAGGCCAGGCGGCTATCAACAGTCTGCGCCGTTTCGGTGTGCACACGGAGCACATCGTCCGCGGCGGAGAACGCCTGGGCATCTATTATCTGGAAACCGGCTGCAGCCTGCGTCCCAGTAAGGTTATCTACGACCGCGCCCATAGCAGCATCAGCGAGGCACTACCCTCGGATTTTGATTTCGATGCTATATTCCGCGGTGCGAAAGGATTCCATTGGAGTGGTATCACTCCTGCCCTGAGCGACAACGCAGCCGAGTGTGTTCGTCAGGCTTGTATCGCAGCCAAAAAGGCTGGCGTCATTATCAGTTGCGACCTCAACTACCGCAAGAAGCTCTGGACTCCGGAGAAGGCACAGAGCATCATGCGCCCCCTGATGCAGTATGTCGATGTCTGCATCGGTAATGAGGAAGACGCCCAGATGTGCCTGGGGTATCAGCCCGATGCTGATGTGAATAGCGGCAAGACCGATGCTGATGGCTATAAGGAAATATACCGCAGGGGCGTAGAGGAGTTCGGTTTCAAGTATCTCGTGACTACTTTGCGCGAGAGCTTCAGCGCTTCGGACAATGGATGGAAGGCAATGATCTATAACGGCAAGGAGTTCTATGTGAGTCGTCGTTATGAGATAAATCCCATCGTGGACCGCGTTGGCGGCGGTGACAGCTTCAGCGCCGGAATTATTCATGGCCTGGCAAATGGCAAGCCGCAGGAGTGGGCATTGGAATTTGCTGTAGCGGCAAGTGCCCTGAAGCATACGATTCCGGGTGATGTCAATATGGTCTCTCTTGCCGAGGTGGAAAGCCTCATGAACGGTAACGGAAACGGAAGGGTGGAAAGGTGAAGCCCGTTTTATCGGACTTCAGATTAGAGATTAGGAACTATGGCTAAATTTGATAAGATACAAGTTCTTCAGAAAATGCAGCAGACGGGCATGGTGCCTGTCTTCTACCATAGCGATGCTGAGATGGCCAAGCAAGTGATAAAGGCCTGTTATGAAGGCGGTGTTCGTGCCTTCGAGTTTACCAATCGCGGCGATTTCGCCCACGAGGTTTTTGGCGAGTGCGTGAAGTTTGCTGCTAAAGAGTGTCCCGAGATGGCGATGGGTGTAGGCTCTGTTGTTGATGCATCGACAGCAGCCCTATATATCCAGCTCGGAGCCTGCTTTGTTGTGGGACCGCTTCTCAATTCCGAGATAGCCCGCGTCTGCAACCGCCGCCTCGTTCCCTATTGTCCCGGATGTGGTTCGGTAAGCGAGATTGGTACAGCTCAAGAACTGGGTTGCGACCTGACAAAAGTCTTCCCCGGCGATGTCTATGGGCCTGCTTTCGTCAAGAACACGATGGCTCCCTGTCCCTGGAGCAAGATTATGGTCACAGGCGGTGTCTCTCCCGATGAGGCGAATCTGACTGCCTGGTTCAAGGCCGGAGCCTTCTGCGTCGGCATGGGCAGCAAGCTCTTCCCAAAGGACAAAGTGCAGGCTCAGGACTGGCAGTACATCACTGACCAGTGCCGAAGCGCGCTTGGATATATTGCCCGGGCGAAAGCATGCTGATTATTTCCGAATGATTTTATTGCCGTTCCTAATGATGATGCGAGCCCCCCTTCCGCTCGTCCCTGGGTGGAGTGCATCAGTGGGAATCTTCCGGCCTTGAAGGTCATAGGCTCCCCTATTCTTATTTTCTGATTTTTCATTTTCAATTTCCGTGATGCGGGTTGCATCGGTTACGATAACGGTGCGAGCGAGGGAGGCATTGCGGTTATCGACGTAGGAGCCCGAAGCGGTACTGACGTGGAAGAGGCGTGAGTCCTTGGCATCGGTGTAGCTACCATACTTGTCGATGCCGGCATCATCCTCCTCATCGCCCCCCATGAAGTCAATCTGGTAGCGCCCTGGCTTTGCATCTTCCGGCACCGTGACGAGGAAAGTGACGCGGATGCTGTCGCAGCCGTTGCGCCAACAAGCAGAGATGTTTTTGGGGATCTTCTTAACGCTTTTGAAGCCCGCCCAAGTGTAATTCGACTTGGGACAGGCGGCATTGTAGAACTGCGTCAGCTTGTCACAGGGTTCCATGTTGTGCGAACTGTTCACCTTCGATCCGTCGCTGTAATAGACCCAGTCCTCGGCAAACTGCTGGTGTGCGCCATCGGGCACCGTCACAGTCCATCCCTTTGGGACACGAACGCCGGCATAACTCCAATCGGTCACAAAGTTCTGTGTCTCCGAGCCGTCGTCGACAACAGTGAAACTGACCTCGAAAGTCTGCCCGGGTTCTACTTCGCTCGGCGCAAAGGTGGAGATGAGTTTGTAGCAGGAGGTCAGTAATATTAAAAGTAAAAAATTAAAAAGAAAAAGTTTATATTTCATATTCAATAATAAATGTTCTATTTTCGATATTCAATGTTTAATGCCTAATCATCAAACACCGCTTTCCAGTTATAGATGCGGAAGAAGTAGGGGCGGTAGAAGTCAGCCGAGCCCTTGCTGTTGAAGTTGTCTTCCCACTTCTCGCAGTCGGTATTGGTGGAGAAGACCAGTTCGCCCTCACGGGAGAGTGCCTGGTGGAGGTGCGGCATGTAGAATTTGCCGTAGGTGCGTGTGCCCACTTTGTCGAGCACCCAGGGCATTGTCCAGAGCTGGTGACACTCCTCGAAAGGCCCCCAAGGGTTGCGGCTGCGCATGATATACACCTGTTTGCCGAAGACATAGCCCTGTGCTGTCATGTAGTACCAGTCTCCGTCCTTGAAGACCCAGGCAGTTGAAACGCTGCGCGAACTGATGGCCGAGCGGTTCACTTCCTCGCTGGTGGGGTAGGTATTCTGCCAATGGAACGTGCCGTTCTTGTCGGCGATATAGTATTCCCAGGGCGAACGAAGGTCGTGTGTCGTGGAGCGAGCTACAACAGGCGAAGAAGTACTGAGTATGTCGTCGGGGTTCTTCTTGAACTGGTTGCAGGAATAAAGGTAGGTGTGTCCGTCCTCGTCCTCCCAAAGTGTGGCACCATAGCCGATGGGGTCTTTCTCGAAGAAGCTGTGGTCAACGCTCAGGAGTTTGAGGTAGGTAGCATCGCCTGGTGTGCCTTCGAGCGAATAGATGGCAAGTGCCCTGTTGTCGCTCTGCATCAGGTTCTCAGTGCCGTTATAGACACCAGCCCAAAGTACCTGTAGCTGTCCATCAACCACCGTGCCGTCTCCTGCCCAGTAGAGGTAGGTCTGGTCTATTTCGCCATTCCTGATCTGGGCATCTGTCTTTTCTCCTTTGGGATGGCGCAGGTGCGTGCGACAGTGGTAATAGCCACTGCCCGATGAGTTTGAACGCTGCACCCAGTCGGCGAGCCATTTCTGGTTGCTGCTTTTCGTGCCGGGCAGTCCGTCTTCGCCTGGTGTCTGCACCATAATGCTGTTGCGCGGAAAATTGCAGGACTGGCGGATGCGTGTAGAGGCAGATGTGGCTTTGCCATAGAAGCTGTCGTTGAAGCTCCAGAAAACGTTGCCGTCTGGCAATGCCGTCGTCTGTACGCCATCGCCTCCATTCCAGCCAAGCGTGCGGGTGAAGAGGCCGTCGTAGAGCTTGTCCTTATAAACATAGACGTTGTGGTTGGCATTGTTGTGCGGAAGGTATTCCAACTTCCAGTTCGAATCAGTTTGAGGCACGGGCCAGCGTTCCGTATTGGCAGCAACCTCGTGCGTCAAGTCGCCTTGGGCAGACACAAGACCAAAGGCAAGAAAGCATACGAAAGTAAAGAGAAGTCGTCTCATACAATTCATCGGGTTATTTGAGTACAAAAGTAGCTTTTTCTTGTCTATTATTGATACATAATTGCAATTAAAAATCATATTCTTACCTTATTATATTAAAAAGACTTGTTTGGACTTGTATATTATGGCAAATAAACCTATCTTTGCAGTTTGGAATATAGAATACACAGTATGAAAAGAGCTATTATAATTCTGTCTCTGCTTGTGTCGGCGTTGTGCAGTTACGGGCAGAATGTCCCAACCTCAGCGAAACTCAGCGGCACACCTATTGGGTCGTCCAATGTTGATTACAGCACCAACCAGTCGAGTTCGACGGTCAATACGCCAGCTCATGCCTTCGATGGCGACTACGACACCTTCTATGCCTCGATGGACCGCGCCCGCACTTGGGTAGGCCTTGACCTTGGTACGGCTCATGTCATAACTAAGGTGGGATGGAGCCCCCGTACCAGCCAGACAGGGCGCGTGCAACTGGCACTTTTCGAGGGTAGCAACAGCCCTGACTTCCTCGATGCCGTACCGCTCTATCTCATCCCGAAGACAGGTACTGCAAAAAAAATGGACTATGCCGATGTACCCGTGACTCGCGGCTTCCGCTATGTGCGATACGTAGGCCCTGCCGATGCCCGTTGCAATATCGCCGAGTTGGAGTTCTACGGCTATGAGGGCGAGGGCAAGGATTCCATCTGGTATCAGGTGACAAACCTGCCTACGATAAGCATCCACACATACGCAGGCTATGATCCGAAGGACAAGGTGACCGAGTTGCCCTCGAACATCACTATCACCTACGATGGCGGCACCCGCATCCAGGAATACCCCATCACCACCCGAGGCCGTGGCAATGCTTCGTGGGGGTTCCCGAAAAAACCTTGGCGCATCAAGTTCGCCGACGGCAAGAGCCACCACATGCTCAAGGACTCGCCGATGGAAAGCCCGGCAAAGGCCAAGAAATGGACCCTTATCAATAACTACGGCGACAAGACCCTGATGCGCAACTGCCTGGCCTTCGAGGTGAGCAAGCGCATCGGCGCTCTCTACACTCCTTACTGCCAACCCGTCGATGTCATCATGAACGGCGAGTACAAGGGATGCTACCAGCTCTGCGACCAGATATCGCCTGATCCCAAGCGCGTCCCCATCACCGAGATGGAACCCTGGGACAACGAGGAACCTGAACTGACAGGCGGCTACCTTGTCGAGGTCGATGCCTATGCCAGCCAGGAGGCAAGTTGGTTCAGCAGCAGTCGTGGCAACCCGGTGACTATCAAGCATCCGGGCGACGAAGACATTACCACCCAGCAACACAGCTACATCCGGGGCTATTTCAATCTGATGGAGTCGGCCGTCTTTGCCAGCAACTACACCGACCCAGAAAACGGCTATCGCAAGTACCTGGACATCGAGTCCTTCCTCAAGCATTTCCTTATAGGCGAGTTCTCGGGGAACATGGATACATATTGGAGTGTCTATATGTATAAGGATCGGGAGGAGAGTCAGTTCCATGTCGCCCCCAGCTGGGATTTCGACCTAGCCTTCGACAACGACCAGCGCATCTATCCCGTCAACGGGCGAAGCACCTGGGCATATCTGGGTGGCAGTGCTGCAGGCAACATGAAGTCGTTTGTATCGCGTCTGCTCGGCGACAATGCAGCAGACCAACTGCTCAATCAACTTTGGAAAAACAACCGAAAAGAAGGCCTACTCGACGAGAAGACCCTCGTAGCATGGGTTGACAGTATGGCCCGGGAAATGACTGCTTCCGCAAATCTCAATTTCATTCGCTGGCCAATCCTCAATAGCAGGGTGCATCAGAACGTTTCTGCGCTCGGTTCCTTCCAGGCAGAAGTGGATGTGTTGCGGAGCTATATTCCAACCCGTCTCACCTGGATCGACGACTACCTTGGTTACAATCCCGGTTCCCTCTATTCAGACTCCACCTACTACATCTCCACGCCCCAGCAGCTTATCGAGTTCAGTACAGCCGTCAACGGAGGAGCACAATTCAGCAATGCATACCTCGAAGCAGACATAGATATGGAGGGTTACAACAATCTGTTCAAGCCGATAGGTGCTCAAAAAAGTACCTTCCGGGGTATCTTCGACGGCCAGGGTCATCGGATCCTGAACCTGCATATCACAGGTGGGGACTACACCGGCCTGTTCGGTGCTCTTGGCGGTGGTGCGACCATCAGCAACCTCGTCCTCGACAGTTCATGCTCAATCAGTGGCAGCAATTATGTCGGACTGGCTGGTGGTTCCACGGGTGCCGGCAGTATTACCTTCTCGTGCGTCGGCAACGAGGCAAGTGTAAAGGGTTCCGGAATCAATGTAGCTGGTATTATCGGTTGCAACAAAGGCTCTAACTGTTCCTTCTATCTCTATGATTGCTATAACGCAGGCAATATCTCCGGCAAAAGCGAGAGTGCAGCCATGTGTGGCTGGCTGGGCACGAATGCAACCATGCAGAACTGCTACAACATCGGCACTGTCGAGGGCTATAGCTACCGCAACGACTTCTATCGAGGCGGTGCTACTGCTCTGAACTGCTACAGCACATCGACCACACAGGTCACCCGCATCACAGTCGAAGATGTTGAGAGCGGCAAGCTCTGCTATCAACTCAATGGCGGAAAGACAATGGGCCCCATTTGGTACCAGACCATCGGACAGGATGCCTATCCCGTCTTCGATGCCACCCACCATGTCGTCCTCAAAGCAGATGACGGTACCTACTACAATATCACCCATCTGGCTGGCGATGTAGATGGTAATGGTATCTTGGAGGAGACTGATGCCCTCTGGATAGCAACATACCTGATTGGTGAAGCACCGGAAGGTTTCCAGGAAGTCAATGCTGATGCTAATTTGGATAGCCACATAGATGTGGAAGACGTTGTTACCGTGCGTCGTCTCATTCGTAACATACCTCTCGGTGAAGAGCCTCTCACCGCTACATTGTATTCGAGCAACGCTTCCGTCAAGGCAGGCGGCACGCGCAAGGTGACTGCATGGGTTAATATGAGTAGGCCTGCCACAGCCTACGAAGCCGACATTGTTCTCTCACAAGGTCTGTCGATACAGGAAAGTAGTATTGCTTTTGGTTCGAAGGTCAATAGTGCCTCGCACATCGCACACGCCCTCATCCAGGACAATGGTGCACACCTTATCGTCTATGCTTCTGGCAATGAGAACTTCTCATCTACCACTGGTACCGCACTCACTTTCACCCTTGTCGGAGGGAACGACTTCACGGGCGGCAACTATCAGATACAGCACCAGCACTTCATTACTGCTGATGGCGTAGTCTGCGCGCCGGAGAATGTCAACTATGACGTCACCCTGGCCAAGACCTACGTCAGCTCAATCCTCCTGGAACCCAACGACATCGATATGGTTGCCGGTAACGATTCCGTCCTGACCATCACCATTCTGCCAGAGACAGCGACTACCAAGGAACTTAACTGGCTGACCTCCGATGCGAAAGTCGCTACTGCCAGCGACGGCATCATCTCAGCTGTCGCAGCCGGCACAGCCACCATTACAGCCAAGGCCACAGACGGCTCCAACAAACAAGCCACAGTCCTTGTAACGGTCTATAGCGACGAGGATGCCATTCGGGAAATTGAGAATGGACAAATCAACAATGAAGAGGGTATCTATACACTCAGTGGCACTCGATTAAACCACATCACGACAACAGGCGTTTATATCATTAATGGAAAAAAACGTCTGGTAAAGGTTAAATAGTTTCAGGAGCGCTTACTCCATCAAACCCTCGATGGTCAGTCGCACCACCTCGTTGATGGCGTTCGAGCGAATGGTAATGGTTTTCTGGAAGTGTCCGGGGAACTTGTTTGTTCCGTCGTATGTCACATCGATAGTGCCCTTTTCGCCTGGTTTGATAGGTTCCTTTGTGTAGGTAGGGATGGTGCAGCCGCAACTGGCAAAAGCCTGATGGATAATCAAAGGTGCCGTGCCGGTGTTAGTAAAGGCAAATGCGCAATGCACCAAAGGCTCGTCCTTCGAGAACTTTCCGAAGTCGTGGCGCAATGTGTCGAATGTCAATTCTGCATAGTTTTCTGCCTTTGTAGTGGCGACAGCTTGTATCTCACTGACATTAACTTTCTGCTTCTGGGTCTGAGCCTGAGCCTGCAAGCCAAAGATTGCAGCCAGGGCGAAGAGGAAAAACTGTTTCATCATTCCTTAAAATTTTTCTGCAAAGATACACCTTATTCATTAAATGACATGCATTTGATTGCATTTTTTCACATTAAAAGCATGTTTTTTTACATAAATTCTTAATTCTCATTTCTCATTTCTCAATTTCTTTGTACTTTTGCACGAAAGAAATCCCTAAACGACTAATCTGCAAAACGACCAAATGGAGCAAATCATTCTGGGCATTGACCCAGGAACCAATATCATGGGCTATGGCGTATTGCGTGTGGAAAGCAAAAAGGCTGAGATGCTCGCGTTGGGCGTCATAGACCTACGCAAGTATCCAGATCCCTACCTCAAGTTAGGACATATTCACGAACGCATCTGCAGCATCATCGAGGGATATTTGCCCGATTGTATGGCTATCGAGGCGCCATTCTTCGGCAAGAATATACAGAGTATGCTCAAGTTGGGACGAGCCCAGGGCGTTGCTATTGCAGCTGCTATCCAGCGGCAAGTGCCTATCACCGAGTATGCACCGTCAAAGATAAAAATGGCAATCACAGGCAACGGCAATGCCAGTAAGGAACAAGTGGCAGATATGCTGCGACGTATGCTCCATGTCGAGAAGGAAGAGATGGGTAAGTTCCTCGATGCAACAGATGCTCTCGGAGCGGCTTACTGCCATTTTCTGCAGATGGGCAAGCCCGAGAGCGACCACAAGTATCGCGGTTGGGCCGACTTCGTCAAGAAGAACAAAGATAGAGTGAAGAATGAAGAGTGAAGAATACGGAACAATAATAAGTGTCACTGATGGCGTTCCCCGTCACCCTCTTTGGAGGATGGCGGAGCCTATCAACTTGGAAATAAAGCGAGGTGAACAGATTGCTATTGTGGGCGACAATGCTGCAGGAAAGACACGATTGGTGGAAATCCTGACTGGTCATTATCCTCTGCTGCTCAATGAGGTACATTACGGCTTCTCGCCCAACGATTCTCGTCTTGTCAGCGAGAACCTGAAGTATATCTCGTTTCGTGATTCTTATGGCGTGCAAGACAGCACCTACTATTATCAGCAAAGATGGAATCAGCACGACATCGCCGACGATGCTCCGACAGTAGGACAGCTTCTCCCGGAATTTCCTTTCTCCAAGATGTTCGGCCTGGATGAACTGGCCCCGAAGCACATCATCTCGTTGAGTAGTGGAGAACTGCGCAAGTTCCAGATGGCCAAAGCCTTGGGCACAAATCCACGTGTCCTTATCCTGGACAACCCCTTTATTGGCCTGGATGCCCCTACCCGCCGGGAGTTCCGCCATCTGCTGGAGACATTGGCGCATGAGACGGAACTCCTCATAATTCTCATTCTGGCTGGGCGCAACGATATTCCCAACTTTATCACGCATGTCCTACCTGTCGAGAGGCTTCGGCTGCTTCCCAAGATGCCTCTCGCCGAGTACCGGAGGGTGTATGCCGCCCCCCCTGCTCCCGAGCTGAGTGATGAAGTGAAGCGCTGGATAACGAACCTGCCTGTCCGGAACCTCTCGGAATCCGGTTTCTATCCTGCTGATGGTGGCGAGATACTGCGTTTTCGAGATGTCAGCATCCGCTATGGCGAGCATACCATTCTGCGTTCCCTCAATTGGACCGTTCACGAGGGAGAGCGATGGGCACTGACTGGTCCTAATGGTTCGGGCAAGAGCACTCTGCTCAGCCTTGTTTGCGCCGACAATCCACAAGCATACGCCTGCGACATCGAACTATTCGGACACCGGCGTGGTTCTGGCGAGAGCATTTGGGAGATCAAACGGCACATCGGCTATGTCAGCCCCGAAATGCATCGCGCTTACCTCAAGGACATCCCTGCCATCGATGTCGTGGCAAGTGGTCTGAATGATTCCGTTGGCCTCTATGTTCGTCCCAGACCCGAGCAGAAGCAAATCTGTCTCGACTGGATGCGCGTATTCGGAGTGGAGGCATTGGCAGATACCACCTTCCTGCACCTCAGCAGTGGCGAGCAACGTCTCTGCTTGTTGGCTCGTGCCTTTGTGAAAGACCCGGAATTGCTTATCCTGGACGAGCCCCTGCATGGCCTCGATGACAGACACCGCAGCCTGGTGCGCCAGATTATCAAGCATTTCTGTCAGAGGCCTCATAAAACACTCGTAATGGTCACACACTACGAAGAGGAACTCCCCGACTGTATCACACACAGGCTCTCGCTGGGTCTATAATTAACAAAATAGCATTCTTTTCCCGCATTTCGCTTCCTTTTATGATATAAAATGCGTATCTTTGCAGCCCAAATGATAGACTGCGATGAAGGTTGCTGTAGTGAAATACAATGCAGGGAATATTTTTTCTGTTATTCATGCTTTGCAACGGATGGGCGTGGAACCGCTTCTAACTGATTCTGCCGAGGAGTTGCGTAGTGCCGACAGGGTCATCTTCCCTGGTCAGGGCGAAGCAAGTAATGCGATGCATTACCTGCGCGAGCATGGCCTGGACAAAATTATTCCCTCCCTCAGGCAACCTGTTCTAGGTATATGTATCGGGCAACAACTCATGTGCCGCCATTCAGAGGAAGGCGATGTGGATTGTCTCGGTATCTTCGACGCGGAGGTTAAGCGTTTTATTCCTGTCTGCCACGAAGACAAAATTCCGCACATGGGGTGGAACTCAATTCAGAATTCAAAACCCTCCATTTGGGAAGGTTTGGATGGAGAGTTTGTCTATTTCGTGCACAGCTACTACGTTCCTCTCTGCGAGCATACGGCAACTGTTACCGAATATATTCATCCCTTCAGTTCTGCTATGCAAAAAGACAATTTCTATGCCACCCAGTTCCATCCCGAGAAAAGCGGCAAAGTGGGACAGCAGATACTGAAGAATTTCTTGGAAATGACCACATGATAGAATTAATTCCTGCAATAGACATCATCGAAGGCAAGTGCGTTCGCCTGACCAAGGGCGACTATGACACGAAGAAGGTCTATGGCGACCCGCTTGAAATGGCTCGGCAGTTTGAAGACTTGGGCATGCGCCGCCTTCATGTGGTCGACTTGGATGGCGCCAAAAGTAAGCACGTGGTCAATCACTCTACCCTTAAAGCCATTACCACATGTACGAATCTCATTGTTGATTTCGGAGGTGGAGTCAAGACCGACGAGGATCTGGAAAAGGCTTTCGATGCCGGAGCATCGCTCGTTACGGTTGGCAGCATTGCCGTAACCGATCCCGACCTCTTCCTCGGCTGGCTCGAAAAGTACGGGGCCGACCGGCTTATTCTCGGTGCCGACGTGCGGAATGGATGTGTCTCGATCAATGGATGGAAAGAGGACTCGGATGTCCGGCTCGAGGTTTTCTTGTCTCGCTACATGAAGCAGGGCACGCGGAATGTCCTTTGCACAGAAATCAGCAAAGACGGTACACTGACAGGTCCTGCCATTGACCTTTATCGCAGCATTATGGATCACTACCCCCAGTGCCATCTCATCGCAAGTGGCGGCGTGGGAAGCACAGAAGATATCCTGGCCCTCGATTCTGCAGGAATCCCTGCAGTCGTCTTCGGAAAAGCCTTCTACGAAGGGAATATCAACTTGAAAGACCCGCGACTTAAGATATGTTAGCAAAGCGAATCATACCCTGCCTTGATGTTAAGGACGGACAGACCGTCAAGGGCACCAACTTCCTGCAGCTCAGACAGGCTGGCGACCCCGTAGAACTCGGAAAGATTTATAGCAGCCAGGGAGCCGATGAGCTTGTCTTCCTTGATATCACAGCCAGTCACGAGGGGCGCAAGACCTTCACAGATATGGTTCAGAAGGTAGCTGCGGAAATAGACATTCCTTTCACCGTAGGCGGAGGCATCAGCGAATTGGCTGATGTGGAGCGTATGCTCTCGGCTGGAGCCGACAAGATTAGCATCAACAGTGCGGCCCTTCGCCGGCCGGAACTTATCGATGAGATAGTCAGTCACTTTGGCAGTCAGGTTTGCGTGGTCGCTATAGATGCCCAGCAGGACGAGAAGGGGACATGGACCTGTTACCTCAACGGAGGTCGAATCCCAACGGAGCGTGGTCTCTTCGAGTGGGCGAAAGAAGTGAACGATCGCGGAGCCGGTGAGATACTTTTTACCAGCATGAACCATGATGGCGTTAAACAAGGCTTTGCCTGCGATGCCCTCAGCCAGCTCGCCTCGTTCCTCACCATTCCTGTTATTGCAAGTGGAGGTGCAGGCCGAATGGAGGATTTCCGCGATGTCTTTGCCCAGGGACATGCCGATGCGGCCCTTGCAGCCAGTGTCTTCCACTTTGGACAGATAAGCATTCCGGAACTAAAAGAGTACTTAAGAAAAGAGAAGATAAATATAAGGATATGAATATTGATTTCCAGAAGTGTGGTGGCCTGGTACCGGCCATCATCCAAGATGCACAGACAAAGACCGTGCTTATGCTCGGATACATGAACGAGGAATCATTAAAGAAGACCCGGGAGACAGGCCTCGTTACTTTCTATAGCCGTTCTCGGCAATGCCTCTGGACAAAGGGTGAGACAAGTGGCAACTACCTGCATGTAGTCAGCATCAAGAGTGACTGCGACAACGACACGCTACTGATTCAGGCAACCCCCGACGGCCCAACATGCCACACAGGCACCGATACCTGCTGGGGCGAAGAAAACCGTCCCAATCCGTTGCTTTTCCTTTCCGAGCTCAGCGACTTCATAGAGAAGCGTCACCGCGAGATGCCGGAGGGCAGTTACACCACTTCGCTCTTCAAAGACGGTCTGAACCGTATGGCACAGAAAGTGGGAGAGGAAGCGCTTGAACTCGTCATAGAAGCCACCAACGGCACAAACGAGCGCCTCATCTACGAGGGTTCCGATATGCTGTATCACCTCATTGTATTGCTTACCAGTAAAGGCCTGCGCATCGAGGATATGGCGGCTGAACTGATGGAACGCCACAATCCAGGTTGGAAAAAACATTGATAAATTGTAAATAGTGAGATGATACTAAACTACACCGACATCGACATCTATCAGGGCGAACATCTGGTTCTGGGCAAGGTGAATTTCTGCGTAGAGGAAGGCGAGATGGTCTATCTCACCGGACCCGTAGGCAGCGGCAAGTCGTCGCTTCTCAAAAGCATTTACGGAGAAGTACCTGTAGAAGGTGCTAGCGCTGAAGTGCTGAGCTTCGATATGACTCATCTTAAGACCAAGAATCAGCCTACACTCCGCCGGCAGATGGGTATTGTCTTTCAGGACTTCCAACTGCTGCCAGACCGTACCGTCAACCGTAACCTCGATTTCGTGCTCCGCTCCACCGGGTGGAAGCGACAGGAAGACCGTACAAAGCGCATCGACGAGGCACTCGAGATGGTAAAGCTTGCAGACAAGAAAGATAAATACATATTTGAACTTTCGGGCGGCGAACAGCAACGCATTTGTATCGCTCGGGCTATTTTGAACAATCCCAAGGTCATTCTGGCAGATGAGCCGACAGGTAACCTCGATGCCGAGAACGGCGAACTTATCTTGGCTTTGCTCGATGAGATACGAAGGCAGAACCATACTGCCGTTATTCTAAGCACGCATAATATGCAGTGGCCCGAGTACTTCCCCGGGACGGTATATCGCTGCGAAAATGCTTCCCTGATTCTTAACTCTTAATTCTTAACTCTTAACTTAACATATGAAAGTACTGAAGTTTGGTGGCACTTCCGTTGGGTCACCGCAGAGAATGCAGGACGTGTCCAGACTGATCACACAGGACGAAACCACGCGGTTCGTCGTCCTCTCTGCCATGTCTGGCACCACCAATACCCTGGTGGAAATCGCGGATTACCTCTACAAAAAGAACCCCGAGGGGGCGAATACCATCCTGAACCGGCTTGAACAAACCTATGCCGAACATGTGGAGAAACTGTATAGCACAGAAGCGACCAAGGCGAAGACCAGGACGTTCCTGCACGAGGAGTTCGACTACCTGCGCTCGTTCACCAAGGTCCACTTCACCTCGTTCGAGGAGAAGGTTATCCTGGCCCAGGGAGAGATCATCAGCACCAATATGGTGGTGAACTACCTGCAGGAATGCGGCGTGAAGGCGCTGCTCATCAATGCCCTGGACATCATCCGGACCGACAAGAATTCCGAGCCCGACATGAACTACATCAAGGAGAAGGTGACAAAGGCACTGGAGGCTAATCCCGGCTACCAGATATACGTCACACAGGGCTTCATCTGCCGCAATGCATACGGCGAGATTGACAACCTGCTGCGCGGTGGCAGCGACTATACGGCATGTCTGGTGGGAGCTGCCATCGGAGCCGAGGAGATACAAATATGGACCGACATAGACGGCATGCATAACAACGATCCGCGCTTCGTGGAGCATACGGAACCGGTACGCCAACTGTACTTCGAGGAGGCTGCCGAACTGGCTTATTTCGGGGCCAAGATACTGCATCCCACATGCATCCAGCCGGCCAAGTTCGCACGGGTGCCGGTCCGCCTGCTCAACACGATGGACCCCACGGCTCCAGGCACTATCATCAACAATGACTTCCAGCGCGGCACTATCAAGGCTGTGGCGGCCCGCGACGGGAATATCTGCATCCAGATAAACAGCAGCCGTATGTTGCTGGCCTACGGTTTCCTGCGCAAGGTGTTCGAGATCTTCGAGACCTACAAGACCAGTATCGACATGGTCTGCACCAGCGAGGTGGGCGTCAGCGTCACCATCGATAACCGTAGCCATCTCCAGGACATCGTGAACGAGCTGAAGAAGTACGGCACGGTGGCTGTGGAGGAGGATATGTGTATCGTCTGCGTAGTGGGCGACTTGGCCAGCGATAACGTCGGCTTCGAATCGAAGGCCATTCAGGCCCTGAAGGATATCCCCGTCCGCATGATCAGCTATGGCGGATCGCCGCATAATATCTCGTTCGTCGTCAAGGCCGGGGACAAGAAGCGTACGCTCCAGGCACTCAGCCTGGCATTGTTCTGAACGCTCCTCCTGCCTCACATAAAGAAAGATTGTTGACATGGATATAGCAAATATGAAGAAGTGTTTCGAGGGGCTCCGGACGCCCTTCTACTACTATGATACGGTACTCCTGGCCAGGACGCTGGATGCTATCCGGCACGAAACGGACAGATACGAGGGTTTCCACCTCCACTATGCCGTGAAGGCGTGTGCCAATCCGAAGGTTCTGCGCCAGATACAGCAGGCTGGCTTCGGTGCGGATTGCGTGAGCGGAGGCGAGATCAGGACCTGTCTGGAGAACGGTTTCCCTGCGGGGGAGATTGTATTTGCCGGTGTGGGCAAGGCGGATTGGGAGATTGAACTGGCCCTGGAGGCTGGCATACAGTACTTCAATGTGGAGAGCATCCCCGAGCTGGAGGTTATCGCCGAGATTGCCCAGCGGATGGGCAAGGTGGCGAACGTCAGCTTTCGCATCAACCCCGATGTGGGGGCTCACACACATGCCCACATCACGACGGGACTGGCCGAGAACAAGTTCGGCATAGCGAAGGAGGACATGGTGCGTGTCATCCGCATCGCCAAGCAGATGCCCAGCGTCCGTTTCGTGGGTCTGCATTTCCATATTGGCAGCCAGATATTGCGGATGGATGACTTCGAGGCGCTCTGCTATCGCATCAACGAGATGCAGGACGAGCTGGAGGCCGAGGGCATCACCGACGTCCGGAACATCAACGTAGGCGGCGGTCTGGGCATCGACTATGAGAATCCCGATGAGCATCCGGTGCCCAACTTCAAGGCTTACTTCGAGACCTATGCGCGGCATCTGAAGCTGCGCCCGGGACAGCGGCTCCACTTCGAGCTTGGCCGGGCTGTGGTGGCACAGTGCGGCTCGCTCATTGCGCGCTGCCTCTACGTCAAGCAGACAGCCACCAAGCAATTCGTCATCATCGATGCCGGCATGACGGACCTCATCCGTCCCGCGCTCTATGGGGCCTACCACTGCATCCAGAACCTCAGCAGCACAGCGCCGGCACAGACCTACGACGTCGTCGGGCCCATCTGCGAGAGCAGCGATGTCTTTGCGAAGGACTGCCAGCTGCCGGAGACGAAGCGTGGCGACCTGATTGCTATCCGTTCGGCCGGAGCATACGGCGAGACGATGGCCAGCCGCTATAACTGCCGCGAGTTGCCTCGCTCATATACAACGGAGGAGATATGATATCCCCTGTTTCACCAGTCAGCGTCAGCATCATCGTGACGTGCCAGGAGCAGCGTTCCCAGCTGGGGCAATTGCTCCCCAGCCTGCTTTCCCAACACTATGAGGGCGAATACGAGGTGATTGTCGTGGATATGATGCACGACAAGGACACCGACGAGTGGCTGGAGGAGATGATGGTACACTACCCGAACCTGAGCCATACCTTCTGTCCGGTTTCGGCCCGGGGCATCGACCTCCGCAAGCTTGCACTCACGCTGGGAGCCAAAGCGGCCAACTACGAATGGCTGGTCTTCCTGTCGGCCGGAATGGAGACGCCGGGCGGCGACTGGCTTCCGCGTCTCACGGCCAGCTGTGGCGAGGGCGTTGATGTCGTGATAGGCAAGACCCGCCAGAGGAGATGGTCGGCACTCAGCATATTCCGTCACAGACAAAAATTCTCCATCTTCTATCCCACGAGTTCCATCATCCTCTGCCGCCGCAGCATTCCCCTGCAGAACGGCCCACAGATCCCCAAGCAAAGAATTACCCGCGTTCCCCTATAATTCTTCACTCTTCACTTTTCACTCTTCACTTAAAACATGCAGTCCATTCCTTTCATAGCGTGGTGCCTGGAGCACCTCAACTACTGGGTCATCACCCTGCTGATGGCCATCGAGAGTAGTTTCATCCCCTTCCCCAGCGAGGTGGTAGTGCCGCCTGCTGCCTATAAGGCGGCTACGACGGGCGAGCTGAATGTCTTCCTCGTGGTGCTCTGTGCCTCCGTGGGAGCATGCATCGGCGCCCTTGTCAACTACTATATGGCGCGCTACCTGGGCCGTCCGCTCGTATATAAGTTTGCGGAGAGCCGGCTGGGGCACATGTGTCTCATCGACAGTGCCAAGGTGGAACGGGCAGAGCGTTATTTCGACGAGCATGGAGCCGTGGGGACATTCTTCGGACGCCTTGTTCCGGCCGTGCGGCAGCTCATCAGCATTCCGGCGGGCCTGGCACGCATGGGTCTGGGCCGATTCCTTCTCTACACCACCTTGGGCGCCAGCCTTTGGAACTCCATCCTGGCCGGGATGGGCTGGTACATAGGCCATTACTACAGCGGTCAGCTGGAGGAGAAGGTAGCGCAGTACAGCGGTGAGCTGAAGATTGCGATGCTCGTCCTCGGCGTGACTGTCGTCCTTTACCTTATATATAAGGGCGTAAAGAAATGAAGCTTTTCGCCAGACTCCTTGTCATCTGCTCCTTGTTCTCTTTGGAGGTTGTCGGAGAAACACTCCCCCAGGGGGGGAACGAGCCCATGTGGGAGCAGCTGGCGAAGTCGCCCTATCGTCTGGATACGGCCCAGGTGCGGGCGCTCAGAGTGGAGTTGGAGAGCATCAGCTTCTTCCGCGACAATGAGTTCTCGAGCCCCCTGGCGGACGGATACACGCTGCCGGGACTATGGGTGCAGCCCAAGCTGACCTACATGCCACTGAGACAGGTGAAGCTGGAGCTGGGCCTGCAGGCGCTCATCTTCAATGGGGCCAACCGCTACCCGAACTACGTCTATCACGACATCAGCGTCTGGAAGGGCAACCAGTACACCAGCGGCGCCCATCTGTTGCCCTGGTTCCGTGCCCAGGCCGACTTCCGCCACCTCACCATCGTGCTGGGCGACATCTACGGCGGGCAGAATCATGGCCTCATAGCGCCACTTTTCAATCCCGAGACCAACCTGTCGCAGGACCCTGAGATGGGTTTCCAACTCCTGTGGGACAGGCCGCACCTGCATGCCGACGTGTGGTTGAACTGGCAGAGCTATATCTTCCGAGAGGACACACATCAGGAGGCTTTTACCGCCGGGACGACATGGCGCACCCTGCTGAATGCGCCCCAGTCCAGGCTGCATTGGTACGTACCCGTTCAGCTGATCCTGCAGCATCGCGGGGGCGAGCAGAATGTGGCACAACGCTCGGTGCAGACCATCTGGAATGCGTCGGCCGGCATGGGGGCACAGTGGAACATCGGAAGGCGGGCACTCAGGCGCCTCACGGCAGAGGCAGACGGACTGCTGGCCTATCAGCAGACAGGCGATCTGTGGCCGTTCCGGAGCGGCGCTGCCGGCTATGCCAGTGTGGAGCTGGGGCTGTGGAGCTTCCTCGATGCCGGCGTGTCGTACTTCTTCAGTCCGAAGCATTTCGTCAGCCTCTACGGGAGTCATTTCTATTCCAGCGTCAGCGTGAAGGACGGGCTGGACTACGGGCGCTTGCAGACGGCAGCGGCACATGTTCGCTTCCACCACACATTTGCGCCGGGCTATACCCTGGGCGCCGACGTTGAGGGCTACCAGACCTGGCTCTCCGGCAAGGGCGACCTCAGTTTCTCCTTCGGCATCTACCTGCGCGTCAGCCCCACCCTACTGATAAAACGATTCTGAAAAACGAGCTCTTGACGTTTTATCCAGCTTTTTCATGCGTCTGTTCATTTACTCAGTTGCTTCACAGGGAAAGTGAAGTAGGTGTCGGGGAATGGTTCGTCCTTCAGCGTGAAGTGCCACCACTCGGTATCGAAAGGCTTAAAGCCATGACGCAGCATTGCCTGACGGAGAACCATGCGGTTCTGAAACTGCTCGGGAGTGATAGCTCTCTGGGAGATTGGGTGATTGGTCGTTTGGTCGTTTGGGGATGTTACATTTGTTCCTAAACCACTAAACGACGAGTCCCCTAAACCACCAGTGTACTCTCCCGTTTCTGGATTACCGCAGAAGTCGGGATGGCTCTCAGGACCGAACCAGTCGAAGGTGCCGCCCATGTCGAGTTCCTTCTCCGTCGCCATATCGAAGAGTGTCAGGTCAACGGTGCTACCGCGAGTATGACCGCTCTTCGCACAGATATACTCTTGGTCGAATAGCACACTCTTGTCGAGGTCGGGATAGAAGTAGGGCTTCATCAGTGTGTCGGCGATGTTCTCAGCCCAGCGCACGAAGTGGTCAACGCCCTTCTGCGGGCGGTAGGCATCGTAGATCTTCAGGCGATAGCCCCGGGCTTTCACGTCATCGCTCACAGCCTTCAGACTGTCAGCAGCCTGACGGGTGAGTAATGCCGTCGGCTCCTCATAGCCGTCGATGCGGGTTCCCACAAAATTGTATGTGCCAAAGTATCGTATCTCCAGAATGGCATCGGGGACAACTTCGGTCAGGGTTACAAACTGGCTTGAATCTTCCTCTGGACAAACCTCCGTGCTCTTCGTAGAGCAGGACAGCATGAGAAGACAAAATGTTAGCAAAGATAATAGATTCTTCATAAAGTATGAAAGTTATCGGATTGTTATGGTTTATAGTTCAACTGCATCCCAGCCGTAGTCCTGATAGTAACGTATCGGGAGTTGATGACGGCTGATATATTCCTGTAGCTGCTCCCTCCGGACAGCTTCACGAACATCTTGACTGGAATGCATGTTCTGATAGACATCGTAGTGCTGCCCGAATATACGTTTGGCGCTGGCATCATTGCCTGCACCATCTTCAGTCTGTTCAAAGGCTGTAATCCGTAGCACCCCTTCTTGTCTCTCCAAAGTCATACACCCGGCATGATTGCCTCCGGAGACAGTTTTGAGCGTATCGCCTGCGATATTGTACCACGAAATCCAGAAGTCGCCCCACACGCGAGCTTGAACAGAATCAATGTCCTCCTCAGCGACCATCATCAGCGTAGGAATACAGAGTTCGCCTTGCTGGTAATACACCCCAATCTCTTTTACAAGATAATCGCTGATGGCATCACGCACAGCCTGTTCCTTGCGGTTGTTGGCGATATACTGAATGCAGTCAGCCTTGTGTTCATCGAAGTCCGACATCAGCCACAGCCCGTTCACCTTCTCCATATAGAGGCGATGCTCTTCAATGTCACTTTCCGGATCAAAGGAACCGTCTTCCCACTTCTGCCGCACACTGATGGTGGCTACTGCATGTGACGGGTCAGTCAGTTCGACACCGACTACTTCATAATCAGCGATTGTTCCGCCGTTACCGGTCACGAAATAGTAGAGCCACTCATGATCCATTGCCTCATGTTCGGGCAGATGGTTGAACATCGTGTCCAGCAAGGCATAGAAATCATCTGTCAGATAGTTCTTCGACTGTTCCAGCAGTTCGTGGTCTGGAATATATTTACACAATTCGGCTGCGCGTTTGCGTAGTTGCTCTTCGGTGCTGGTACAGGACACCATCCCACAGATTAAGGCAGCGGCGAGCACCCATAAACTAGCCTTTTTCATTATTTGCTTCATCTTATTGCATTTTACTCTGCAAATATACGAAGATATTTCTGATGTTCAAAAAACCTGTGTAATATTCTGTCTTTTCCTATGTCGTTTTGTGTCCGATATACAAAAATCCCCGCCGCAGAACTCATGGTTTCCGCTGGCGGGGATAATTCATTTTCTTAATTTACACACGTAAATATGTATATGTTTTTGGGCGGTTACGGGTTACGGATACATTGGCAGGAAATGTAGTCTTCTGAAAAGAAAACACCGCAGGATTTGCTTATGTCCACATTTCTTGCTACCTTTGCACCACCAGAACCCGCCATGCCTCTCAACGATGCTCAAATGTGCGGGTCGTTTTTTATTACGGCACCATATTCAAAACATATTCGTCACCAGCCCAATTGGTATCGCTGAAAGGCTACGGGTAGGCGAACTTGCTCGAGAATGGGACATCGCCTCGTTCCTCAACATCACACCAAGCTATCTTAGCATACCTCGCAAAGAAATGACGTAAGAAACAAGAGCAGATGGCAAGAAATAAGCCCCATTCGTTACTTTTAACGCCCCAATCATGCGATTATTCAAAATAAAGTAGTAATTTTGCAACTGTAAATCAACAATAATAGGAGATAAGAAATATGGCAACTGCAATTAGAGCCATTCCGACACTCTACGGTGAGACGGCAAAGTCGTTTGAGAGTGAGGCAACGCGTACGGAGCAAAATCCGGGTACGCAGGACTATCGGCATGAAGCAGAAGTTGTTGCCAATTTTCTTCGGACAAACAACTGGTTATAGCTATGGGCAAGATAAAAAGCGACATTCTGCATGTGAAGGGAATCGATGTAGGCATCTACACCGAGGACTACCGCAACGAGTACATCTCGCTGACTGACATTGCCCGCTATCGCAATAGCGATGACCCGCGCTTTGCCATACAAAACTGGATGCGCAATCGCAACACTATAGAGTTTCTTGGTCTTTGGGAGAGTTTCCATAACCCGTCCTTTAACCGTGTGCAATTCGACACGTTTAAAACCGAGGCCGGTCTCAATCGTTTCATCATGACGCCCTCCAAGTGGAGTTTCAATTTTAATGCCTTCAATACCCAGTTCCAGTCATATTGATGAGCCTTTTGGTTATATAGTCTAGTTGATATAACCTTTTCCTCAACGGATAACTTTTCGTACCCATTTTTTACAGTATTAAAACCGAGGCCTGGCAATTTAGTTGTTTGGTTTTGCACAAGAGCATTGGGAGTGGGAATTTCTGGGTTTAGCTCTTTCAGTATATTGTTCACTTCTTCCAACACCCTACCGCCCATTCTGTGACTACCAAATCCGACAGTCTGCGCCAAATCCGAATAATAGTGAGGAACATCCCATGCTCCCTGTGCCCATCGCACAAGAACTGGAATTGTTTGTAATGCCCATTCTCTGTAAGTTGCCATATTTTACGTATTTCCTTTGCAAAGTTACTAAATAATTCTCGTTATTAATATATTTGTAATGTTTTTTTTGACGAGAAACCATGCTTTTTCGTAGTTACTTACGGACTTACTATTTGGGGGGCTAAAAATTTTTGCAGGCGGGGGCAAGTTATCAACAAAAATTGTTGAA
>JAFZPZ010000074.1 GCA_017552435.1 Bacteroidaceae bacterium | reverse complement strand
GTTCAGCGTGTAGGTAGCACCCAGTGCTTCATCACTTCCCAGAATCATGGCTATGCCGTAGATGCGGCTACTCTGCCTGCCGACTGGGAGCCCCTCTTCGTAAACATGAACGACGGCTCCAACGAGGGTATCCGCCACAAGACCAACCCCTGGTTCTCTGCTCAGTTCCATCCCGAAGCCTGCTCAGGTCCCACAGATACAGAGTGGATGTTTGATGAGTTTATTGGTTGTTTGGGAGATTCGTCGTTTAGTCGTTTAGGAAAAGTAACTGATGTCCCCAATCTACCAAACGACCAATCTACCAATCTACCAAAGAAGGTTCTCCTTCTCGGTTCCGGTGCCTTGAAGATTGGACAGGCAGGAGAGTTCGACTATAGTGGTGCGCAGGCATTGAAGGCCCTGAAGGAAGAGGGCGTTGAGAGCGTGCTCATCAACCCCAATATCGCTACTGTTCAGACCTCAGAGGGCGTGGCAGACAAGGTGTACTTCCAACCCGTGACACCCGAGTTCGTAGAGCGTGTCATCGAGAAGGAGCGTCCCGATGGTATCCTGCTCAGCTTCGGCGGACAGACAGCCCTGAACTGTGGCGTAGAGCTTTACCAGAAGGGAGTATTGGAGAAATATGGCGTTAGGGTGCTGGGAACACCCGTTCAGGCCATTATAGATACTGAAGACCGCGACCTGTTCGTGAAGAAGCTGGACGAGATTGGCGTGAAGACCATCAAGAGTCAGGCTTGCAGCACCCGCGAGGAGGTTCGTCAGGCAGCAGCAGAACTGGGTTATCCCGTCATCCTGCGTGCCGCATACGCCCTGGGTGGTTTGGGTTCCGGCTTCTGTGACAATGAGGCAGAGCTGGAGGCTCAGGCAGAAGAGGCCTTCTCATTCTCACCCCAGGTATTGGTTGAGAAATCCCTCAAGGGATGGAAAGAGATAGAGTACGAGGTGGTGCGCGACCGCTATGACAACTGTATTACCGTCTGCAACATGGAGAACTTCGACCCCCTCGGCATCCATACCGGTGAGAGTATCGTTGTTGCTCCCAGCCAGACGCTTACCAATAGCGAGTATCACAAGTTGCGTGCCCTTGCCATCAAGATTATCCGCCACATCGGCATTGTGGGCGAGTGTAACGTACAGTATGCCTTCGACCCCAACTCCGAGGATTACCGCGTCATCGAGGTGAATGCACGTCTGAGTCGTTCTTCCGCTTTGGCCAGCAAGGCTACAGGTTATCCCTTGGCCTTCGTAGCTGCCAAGTTGGGCTTGGGTTATGGCCTCTTCGAGTTGAAGAACTCCGTCACCAAGACCACCAACGCCTTCTTCGAGCCCGCCCTCGACTACGTTGTATGCAAGATTCCACGTTGGGACCTCTCCAAGTTCCACGGCGTGAACCACGAGCTGGGTTCCAGCATGAAGAGTGTGGGCGAGGTAATGGCCATTGGCCGTACTTTCGAGGAGTCTATCCAGAAGGGCTTGCGTATGATTGGTCAGGGTATGCACGGCTTTGTAGATAACAAGGCACAGCATGTGACCGATGTGCCTGATGCCCTGCAGCATGCTACGGATACCCGTATCTTCATTATCGCAAAAGCCATGATGATGGGCTACAGCGTGAAGCAGATTCATGATCTTACCAAGATTGACAACTGGTTCCTTCAGAAGCTGAAGCACATCGTGGATATCAACGACAGGCTAAAGGAGTTCTGCTATCTCTCCGAGTATTCAGAAAACTCTGATTACTCCGAGTTCCTCGAGTTCCTCGAAGAGCCAGAGTTCTCGGGTTTGCTGCGCGAAGCCAAAGTCTATGGCTTCTCCGACTTCCAGATAGCACGGGCCCTTGGTCTCGGAGCAGACATGAACATGGAACAGGCGGGCTTGACAATTCGCAAGTGGCGCAAGGAGCTTGGCATCGTACCTGTCGTCAACCAAATCGACACCCTCGCCGCCGAGTATCCAGCTCAAACCAATTACCTGTATATGTCATATTTATGAATAACAAGCTCCATAAAGAAGTGTAAGAATTCTGAGGGCTAACGCCCTGACTACGTGATTGGCCGCCGAGGCTCTGTTAATAGCAGGGTGTCGGCGGCTTTTATTTTACTTGTAGCATTAATATAATTGGCTCTTCTGCATTTTAGTTGATACCAGCGAAAACTTATTGTATCGTGAGGAAATTTATGTTTCTGCACCGAGAACTTATGTTTCTGCACCGGAAACATGTGTTTCTGCACCGGAAACATAAAATTCCATTCTATGTGAGAAGAAAATATGCATATACTTTCAACAAAATTGCAGAAGCATACCCGATATTCGCTCCCTTGTCTATTCTGACTATGATGAGCTGACAATAAGCGGCCAGGAAACAGAGACCAAAGCAAGAAGCTTCAATAGCATTTGGAACGACGAATTTAAATAGCAAAAGAGCACGGTGTGAACCACGAGCTGGGTTCCAGCATGAAGAGTGTGGGCGAAGTGATGTCCCAAAATTGCGAGGTGAAGCGAGAATTTCTCTACAAAATGTCGCAATGTTGAATTTTTCTCGGGATTTTTTGCCCGTAAGTGCGTTTTTTTGCTTATCTTTGCAGCCGTTTTCAAGACAGACATAATACAGATCTTATATGGAACTAAATATGCTGACTGCTGTATCGCCTATTGACGGCCGATACAGAGGCAAGACCGAGGCATTGGCTGCATATTTCTCGGAATATGCACTGATTCGCTATCGTGTCCGGGTAGAGATAGAATATCTTATTGCCCTCGTTCATCTGCCCCTGCCGCAATTGAAGGGCTTTCCCGTCGGTGACGAGCAGGTGCGCGACATATACCGCAACTTCACGGAACAGGATGCCCAGCGCGTGAAGGATATCGAGACTGTTACAAACCATGATGTGAAGGCTGTCGAGTACTTCATCAAGGAACAGTTCGACCGCATCGGCGGACTGGAAGACTACAAGGAATTCATCCACTTCGGCCTGACCAGCCAGGATATCAACAACACCAGCGTGCCCCTGAGCATCAAGGAGGCTCTGGAGCAGGTCTATTACCCCCTCATCGAGGAGCTTATCGCACAACTGCGTCAGTATGCCGACGAGTGGAAGGATGTTCCCATGCTGGCGAAGACTCACGGTCAGCCGGCCAGTCCCACACGTCTGGGCAAGGAGGTGATGGTCTTTGTCTATCGCCTGCAGCGTCAGCTGGACATGCTTCGTGCTTGTCCCATTACAGCTAAGTTCGGTGGAGCGACGGGCAATTTCAATGCCCATCATGTGGCTTATCCGCAGTATGATTGGCGCGACTTTGGCCGTCGCTTTGTTGCCGAGGGTCTCGGACTGGAGCGCGAGGAATATACGACGCAGATCAGCAACTACGACTGCCTCGGAGCTCTGTTCGATGCAATGAAGCGCATCAATACTATCATCATCGACCTGGATCGCGACTTCTGGCAGTATGTCTCGACTGAGTATTTCCGCCAGAAGATAAAGGCCGGTGAGGTGGGCTCGAGTGCTATGCCGCACAAGGTGAATCCCATCGATTTCGAGAACTCGGAGGGCAACCTGGGCATCGCCAACGCTATTCTGTCGCACCTGAGTCAGAAGTTGCCCATCAGCCGTCTGCAGCGCGACCTGACGGACAGCACCGTGCTCCGCAATGTCGGCGTTCCTATGGGCCACATGCTCATCAGCATCCAAAGCACCCTGAAGGGCCTGCGCAAGCTCGTCCTGAACGAGGAAGCCATACGTCGCGACCTGGAGGGCTGTTGGGCTGTCTGTGCAGAAGCTATCCAGACCATCCTGCGCCGCGAAGCCTATCCGCATCCCTACGAGGCACTGAAGGCACTGACCCGTACGGGAAAAGGCATCGATGAGGCTACAATCAAGAACTTTATAGAAGAACTGAACGTTAGCGAATCCGTGAAGGAGGAGCTGCGGGCAATCACCCCGTACAGTTACACGGGAATATAGAGAAAATTCAAAATTAAAAAATTCAAAACTTAAAGTTAGGAAAAACACATTAATTACAAACATCTACAGTCATGATTAACGAAAAAGAAAATTGGAGAGACAAATTCTCGGATGCAGAAGCACCAAGGCGCGCTTTTGATGCGCGGAACTCCGAATCAGAGAATGGCGGTCGCCGAGAGGGCTATCGTCCTCAGGGAAATGGAAGTGAAGGATACCATTCAACCTCTCCGAGGGGAGGTTATAATCCAAGATACAACCGCGAAGGCGGCTATCAGCCCCGCGAAGGTTATCAGCCTCGCGAAGGCGGCCATCGTCCTCGCATCAATCGTGAAGGCGGCTACCAGCCCCGTGAGGGCTATCAACCCCGCGAAGGCGGCTATCGTCCTCGCATCAATCGTGAAGGCGGCTACCAGCCCCGTGAGGGCTATCAACCCCGCGAAGGCGGCTATCGTCCTCGCATCAATCGCGAAGGCGCTACTCAGCCTCGCGAAGGTGGCTACCAGCCCCGTCAGGGTGGTAACCCCCGCCGTCCCCGTACTGCCGGTTACAACCCTCATGCCAAGTACAGCATGAAAAAGCAGATTGAGTATAAGGAGATACACTACGATCCCGATGAGCCAATCCGCCTGAACAAGTACCTTGCCAATGCCGGCGTTTGCAGCCGTCGTGAAGCCGATGACTTCATCGAGGCTGGCGTAGTGAGCGTCAACGGACAGATCGTCACAGAGCTCGGCACAAAGGTGAAGCGCTCGGATGTCGTCCTCTTCCACGACCAGCAGGTCAATATCGAGAAGAAGGTCTATATCCTGCTCAACAAACCCAAGGACTATGTGACCACAAGCGACGACCCACAGAATCGTAAGACGGTTCTGGACCTCGTCAAAGGCGCTTGCCGCGAACGCATCTATCCCGTTGGTCGACTGGACCGCAACACAACTGGTGTGCTTCTGCTCACCAATGACGGCGAATTGGCTACTAAGCTCACACATCCCCAGTTCCTTAAGAAGAAGATCTATCATGTCTTCCTCGACAAGAATGTGTCGGCTGCTGATATGCGTCAGATTGCCGAGGGTATAGAGCTGGAGGACGGCGAGATTCATGCCGATGCTATTGACTACGCCAGCGATACAGATCACAAGCAGGTGGGCATAGAGATACACAGTGGCCGCAACCGCATTGTGCGCCGCATCTTCGAGCATCTCGGCTATCGTGTTACCAAGTTGGATCGCGTCTATTTTGCCGGTCTGACAAAGAAAAACGTCCGCCGTGGTGATTGGCGTTTCCTCACAGAACAGGAAGTCAATATGCTGAGGATGGGAGCGTTTGAATAGAGGCCTCACCCCAGCCCTCTCCAAGAGAGGGTGATGGGGATAAATAGTAAATGGTTAAATGGTAAATATCATGATGAAACGTACAAAAGTAATAGACGCACTGAAGTGCACAGCATACGGCAGTGATATCTGCGTCAAAGGTTGGGTTCGCTCAAAGCGCGGCTCGAAGGGCATCTTCTTCGTTGCCCTGAACGATGGCAGCACCATCAAGAATATCCAGATTGTGGGCGACGATGCGAACTTTGATGAGGAGACGCTGAAGCGCATCACGACAGGTGCCTGCCTGAGCGTTGTCGGTAAGCTCGTCGAGAGCCCTGCTGCCGGTCAGGCCAGCGAGATTCAGGCTACAGCCATTGAGATTCTTGGCGACTGCGACAATACCTATCCTCTGCAGAAGAAAGGTGCCAGTTGGGAATACCTGCGTACCGTAGCACACCTGCGTCCCCGCACCAATACCTTTGGTGCAATACTGCGTATCCGCCACAATATGGCAATGGCTATCCATACTTATTTCCACGAACATGGATACTTCTACTTCCACACACCCCTCATCACAGCTTCTGACTGCGAGGGTGCCGGAAATATGTTCCAGGTAACTACCAAGAACCTCTACGACCTGAAGAAAGATGAGCAGGGTAAGATCATCTACGATGATGACTTCTTCGGCGAGCAGACTTCCCTTACTGTTTCCGGTCAGTTGGAAGGTGAGCTGGGTGCTACCGCTCTGGGTGCCATCTACACCTTTGGTCCTACCTTCCGTGCCGAGAACAGCAATACCCCCCGCCATCTGGCAGAGTTCTGGATGATAGAGCCCGAGGTTGCCTTCTTGGATCAGGAAGAGCTGATGGACTTGGAAGAGGACTTCATCAAGTACTGTGTGAAGTGGGCTTTGGATAACTGCAAGGACGACCTTGAGTTCCTGAACAAGATGATAGACAAGACCCTCATAGAGCGTCTTGAAGGTGTGCTGAAGGAAACCTTCGTCCGCCTGCCTTATACCGAGGGTATCAACATCTTGCAGGAAGCCATTAAGAACGGCAAGAAGTTTGAGTTCCCCTGCAACTGGGGCGACGACCTGGCCAGCGAGCACGAGCGCTACCTGGTTGAGGAGCACTTCAAGAAGCCTGTCATCATGACCGACTATCCCACAGCCATCAAGTCATTCTATATGAAGCAGAACCCTGCAACCCCCGAAGGCGGTTCAGTAGGTTACAAAGGTTGCGTAGCTCCCGGTCCCACTATGCAGGGTACAGACGTGCTGTTCCCCTCTATTGGCGAGATTATTGGCGGAAGTGTTCGTGAGGAGAGCTATGACAAGCTCATGGCAGAAGTGAAGCGCCGCGATATGGATATGACCCACCTCTGGTGGTACCTTGACACCCGCAAGTACGGAAGCTGCCCCCATGCAGGCTTCGGTTTGGGTTTCGAGCGTCTTATCCTCTTCGTTACCGGTATGCAGAACATCCGCGACGTCATTCCTTTCCCCCGTACTCCCAGAAACGCAGAGTTCTAAAAACAGCTGGGCCCATAGCCCCATTGGCCTTATAGGCCCCATAAGTTCTATAGGCCCATAAAAAGAACCCCCGAGATTTTGTCTCGGGGGTTCTTTTATTTAGTGAGGCTTTTATTCTTCGCCCCAAATGTCCCAACTGTTATTTTCCTTGGTGAGGGCGTCGCCGCCATCAACCGGATCATCGCTGATTGCCAGGCTCTCGGCCAGCATCTGAGCGGCCATAGCCTCTTCTACCTTCAAGGCAGGTGTGATATATTTCTTCATGTTCTTGAATTTTAGAATTAGAAATTGTGATAATAAGAAAATTTAGAATGATAGGGCTGGCGTTTTGCCATTAGAGCTACACACACAGCCCTATCTGGATTCTATTGTCTTATTTTAATATCTTCTTGCCATTGATGATGTTGATGCCCTTCTGAACCTTGTTCAGACGCTGACCAGAAATGTTGTAAATGAGAGCGTTCTCATTGTCAGCATTAATTCCAGCGATGCCAGTTGCATCTCCAAGATCGATAGGATAGAATGACTTAACACGATCAGGAGTAGAAGATCCGAAATCGAGATAGCCCTTACCTGCAGCGATGGTTGTTCCAGGAGTAGCCTTGTAGAAGCCAATACCTTGCTCCTTATTAGCGAGGACGTACTGATCGCCGTTGGCAACAACGTCTGTAAGAGCAGCTACGAGCAAATTCTCGGTACTGAGAACAGCATCCTCAGTCTTGTATGCAGCGTATGTGCCAGCCTTTTCAGCCTTCACTACAACAGCTTCTCCGGCAGGAACAGTGGTCACAGGATTGAGTGTAGCGCATTCTGTTTCCGGATTGATTGTGATAGCGAATGCCTCTACGTCGCTATTAGTGAAGTCAACATCAACAGGAGCAACGTATGTAGCATACAGAGCTTCGCCAACAGTAACAGCTACATCAAGACCCTGCCATGCAATAGCAGACTTGTTAACCTCGCCGCCACCGTAGTAGATGGTTTGGATACCAATCTTGGACCATGTTGCAATTTCCTCTTCACCCTGATTCAGATAAACGGTGCCAGTGTAGATATCCCAACCATCGGAGAAGCCATAAGGAATCTCGCTCATGTCCTCATCCAATTCGTCGTAGATAGCTGCTTCCAGTACCAGAGGTGTTACCTCGCCGTCCTTCTCAACATAGAGCTGATAAGCGAGCTTGGACTGCAAAATTGGGTTGCCGTCCACATCCTCTGTAGGAATGAAGAAGGTAACCTTTGGATAGCTGGTGCCCACGGTCTTGATGCCGGTAATCTCGGGATCGGCGGGAGTAGCAGCAACATCCTGCAGCTTGGTCAGAACAACATTAGTGTATTCGTCCATCCAATAATCATCGTCAGGTGTCTCGTAGGTTACGTAGCCTTCCTCGGAAGTGAGTGTGCCTGCTTCAGCATCGTAAACGAATGTTGTGCCAGAGAAGTATACCTCTGAATCGCCGAACCAACCTTCGTAGATACCCAGATAGGTCTCAGGGATAGTAACTACGCCACCTTCGATGGTACCAACCACCCAAGCCTCAGGAACATAGCTGCTCAGACCCTGGATGTAAACCTCGTTCTCGCCATAGAAGCCAACCTGTACCTCGCTGGTAACATCTTCCTGGTAGTAGGTATCGAAGCCCTGGAAATAGTAAGCCTCGGTAGCCAGATCCTCAGGAGCTACAACAGCCTCGGGAAGTTCTGGCATCTCGCTTGTGATAACTATATCATAATAGTAGTCATAGTAGGAGATTTCGTTCTGCTTGCCGTTCAGTATAATCCACTGGTCGGTGGAGATGATGCCGTTCGCGATGTCGAAGGTGCATACCACATCAGCAATATCCTCTGTCTCGGGGTCATAACCAACGAAGAAGAGGTTGTACTGATCCATGAATGTGCCATAGAACTGACCACTGGGGAATGTAACGCTGAAGGTCTGGATATCAAGAGTACCCTTTACCCATGCTTCGGGCAGGTATTCGCAGAGACCCTGTACATATACATCGGTACCATCGATACCAACTTGCAACTCACGACCGCGAATCTTGCCGTTGGAAGACTCGCAAGAGAGATACCATGTTGTTGTCTGCAGGTCTTCGGGAGCAACTACGGGATCGGGCAGTACGACTCCGCCAGGAGTGAAGGTAGTGTCATAGTAGTAATTCCACAGACCCGACTTGTTCTTAGAACCAGACTCACCATAGTATGAGCCGTCAGCGAGGGTCAGGACGCCACTTTCTGCATCAAATTCGAATACGAAGCTTTCTGCATCCAGGAAGTTGCTTTCCTCATCTACACCGAGAGCAACGAGATACTCTACACCATATTCGTCTTCACCAATGAACTGACCGGAGGGAACAACAACCTCACCGTTCTCGGTAAGTGTGCCCTTCACGTAAGCTTCGGGGAAGTAGTAGGCCAGGCCCTGGAGATAAACGTCGGTACCGTCGAAGGCAACGCCAACAGTCTTTTCAAAGTCGAAATAGCCCTGGCTGCTTGCACCATAAGCGGTCACCGTATATTCGATAGGCTCAACGCCTTCGGGCAGAACAACGGGTTCATCGGGTTCTGGTTCTGGATCGGGACCAACGGGGTCGCCGAAGGTGATGTCATCGACGAGCATGTAGAAGTTGTCGGTGCAGTCGAAGTGACGGATAGCCACATAACCTTCCTGACCTTCATAAGCGCTTAGGTCAACAATGTATTGATACCAGTTGCCCTGAGCCTTGCGACGTACATTGCCTCTCTTGTTGAGACGTGCTTTGGTCAGCGTCCATTCCTCAACCATCTCGAAGTCTGCAGGATCGGTGTTGCCCTTCGTTGATACGAATACGCCGAAGTGCTCAGAGGGATAAGACGCATCCTGTGCAACAGCAAAGAATGAGAATTTTTCGCCAAGCGTTACCTTCGGAGAAACGAGGTAGTTGTCAGGAGTCAGAGCGGTGCCGTTTGCGTAGCTCTGAGAGTAGACTGCACCTGCACTGCCATTGTGAGCGGAGAGACCAGAATTTCCATATGTACTTGCCCAGTCATACCCGTCACCATCAGCGTCGATGGTTGTCCAGCCTTCCAGTGTGCCGTCGTCGAATGTGTAGGTAACACCTTCGGGCTCTGGGCTATCACCACCAGCAGCAATAGTCACAACGATGCTGTTGATCTGGGAGTTTGCAGCAATAGCAACGACAACTTCAGAGGCAAGTGCTTCACCGTCTGCAGGTGTCCATGTAGCAACCTTATTATCGGCATCGTTAGGAATTTCAATTCCATTTACGGTGTTTGCACCCCACTTACCGTTGTGGTTGAATGCGATAGCGGTAATGACATAGCCTTCGGGTGCGTTGAATGTCAGTGTACCACTATATACACGCAGCTGAGGACCAGCATTTGTGCTCCAGAAGCGGTTCTCTGTATTTTTCCCTTCTTCCTTAGGCGAAACAGCCAGTGTTACAACACCTGCAGTCAGCTCAAGGGTTTCGGTAATATCGCCATCAGTACTTACGCTGCTAGATGTAGCAACATCCATTGCATTGAAGTCGAAGGTGTAATCACCAGAGAGGTCAGGATTTTCTGGTTTCTCAATTTCGGTCCAAGCAATCTCGCTCTCGTTGGTCTCGTCGCCACCAGTGTAAATACTCTTCACACCGATGCGGTCATACATGGTGGTGAAGTCGTAGTTCATGTAAACTACCTTATAGATATCATAGACGTCGAAGTCATAGCTGTCAGTGAAGGTGTAGGGGATGATGCTCATGTCTTCTTCCAACTTCGTATAAAGGTCAGTTGTGAAGGTGATGGGCTCAACTACGCCATTGATTTCTGAATAGAACTGGTAGTAGAGTTTGCTCTCCTTTAGTTCGTTACCTTCTACATCAGTTGTAGGAACGTCAGCCAATAAATAGCCATAACCCTTTTCAGCATCATAGTTGCCAATTCCAACAATTGCTGGGGTGGCGGGCACAGCTGCAGCATCCTCAATAACGGGATAAACGAACTCACCCTGGAGGAGTGTGATAGTGGCAGGATCTTTGTACCCATACCAATAGCCTACAGATGAGTAGAGGGTCCAACCGGTATCGAAAGTGAGAGTGTTTTCTGTGCCAACACCGGTGATTGTGCTACCAAGAAGACTAGAGCTTGTGGCACCATATGTGTAGAAGTCACCATAAGTGGAGCCACCACTTGCAACAAACTGGGTCTCAATAGCAAAGGTATTGCCATCCTTCATTGTTATATCAACAGCTGTTTCATAACCTCCAAAGTTATATAAGGTGACATACTTTGGATCTGCCGGATCTTGGTAGAGAACTACGGGCACGGTGTTCTCGCCCCAAGCCATTGTACCATTCACGGGCTGTGCAAAAGAGCTGTAATAGTAGCCGGACCACAGGTAGCCTGCATATTGGCCTTCACCACCAAGGATGTCGGCCCAGAGATCCTCAAAAACTATGACACCATCGTCATAAAGAAGTGCTTTGATGGGAGTGCCTTCCTCTGCTGACATATTCCTGAGAAGCACAGGACCGTATGTTTCGTTTTCGAACAGTGTCTGACCATCTTCAATGCTTATTTCGCAAACAATGCCTTCTTCAGCCATTGCCTCATCGGCCATTGTAAATGTGGCCTTGATAGACTCGGTTGCAGAGCTAGTGAAACCATCAATTAAAACAGCTCCATTGTCCATCTTGAATGCCACGGGGGTGCCGCCGCTTGTTGGAGTCGAAGGAACAAGTCCACCAGCCTCAGAACTGTACTCGTAGTAATTAGAGCAGAGCATCCACTCTTGGGTCAACAAGTTCAACAAGCTGGCATAGTCGACTTTTTGGGGAGCCTTTTTGGCACGGCTCTTAGCTTGTGATGTCATCTTGTTGGCTACAGGAGTCTCCACCTTGACTGCCTTAGTCTTCGGTGTCACCTGCTTTACCGAACTAGTCACAACAGCATTCGCGTTCAGCGTCTTCTCGCGCTTCTGCGGTCCTGCTGCCATTGCTGTAACAGCGATAAACGCTGCTAAAAGCATGAATGTAAACTTTTTCATAAATAAAGTTTTAGTTAATAATTAAGTTAACGATTAATAAAATGTCGAATTTTATGTCAATTGGATGCAAAGGTACAATTATCAAGGCAGATATGCAAGAGAATGGCAATATAATTTGCTTTACATTATTACATTTATAACTGAAAAATGTAAATTTAGACCTAATTTGCCGCCAATTTGTCCTTCTTTGCGACAATTTGTCTCGCTTTATTGTCCTTGCACGTTATTTGTGCCAAATGTTTGTAAAACAACAATGCAAAGGAGATTAAAACTATGATACAGAACATGCAAAATCAGCAAAGCGATGAGAAAAGTTTGCAGAAATATGCTCGTAATCTTGTCGATGAAGCCCGAGCAGGAAAACTTGATCCTGTCATCGGCAGAGACGATGAGATACGTCGGGTATTGCAAATTCTCTCGCGCAGAACGAAGAATAACCCTATCCTTATCGGCGAACCCGGTACGGGTAAGACAGCCATTGTGGAGGGACTTGCGCACCGTATCCTTCGAGGCGATGTGCCGGAGAACCTGAAGAACAAACAGCTCTACAGCCTCGATATGGGCGCCCTCATTGCAGGTGCAATGTACAAGGGCGAGTTCGAGGAGCGACTGAAGAGTGTCGTCAAGGAGGTGACTGAGAGTCAGGGCGGCATCATTCTCTTTATCGATGAGATTCACACCCTTGTCGGAGCCGGTAAAGGCGAAGGAGCGATGGACGCCGCCAACATCTTGAAGCCTGCTCTTGCCCGAGGTGAGATGCGCAGTATCGGTGCCACCACCCTCGATGAGTACCAGAAGTATTTCGAGAAGGACAAGGCTCTGGAGCGACGCTTCCAGACCGTAATGGTGGATGAGCCTGATACGCTCTCCAGCATTAGCATCCTGCGAGGTCTGAAGGAACGTTACGAAAACCACCATAAAGTGCGTATTCAAGACGATGCCGTCATAGCTGCCGTACAGCTCTCACAGCGTTACATCACGGAGCGTTTTCTGCCAGACAAAGCTATCGACCTTATGGACGAGGCTGCAGCCAAACTGCGTATGGAGCGCGACTCTGTGCCAGAAGAATTGGATGAGATAAGCCGTCGTCTGGCTCAGCTCGAGATAGAAAGAGAAGCCATCCGCCGTGAGGTAAAGTCGTCGACTTCTACCGAAGCCGACGTCAGCAAGCTAAAAGAGATTGAAAAAGAGATTGCTAATCTGCGTGAGCAGGAATCTAAGATGCGAAAGCAATGGGAAGACGAGAAGCAGCAAGCCGACAAGATACAGACGCTCAAAGACCGTATGCTGCAGCTCCGGCAGGAAGCGGAACAGGCAGAACGCGACGGCAACTATGCTCGCGTTGCGGAGATTCGCTACTCAAAGCTGCCTGAGCTAGAGAAACAACTGAAAGACAGTTCTTCCGTCAGCAATAAACTATTAAGAGACGAGGTGACTGCCGACGATATAGCTGATGTTGTGAGCCGCTGGACTGGTATTCCTGTCAGCAAGATGCAGACAAGTGAGACGGAGAAACTGCTCCATCTCGAGGAAGAACTGCATAAGCGAGTCATTGGCCAGGAAGAAGCCATCGCAGCTGTCAGCAATGCAGTTCGACGCAGTCGCGCAGGCCTGCAAGACCCGAAACGCCCCATCGGTTCCTTCATCTTCCTTGGTTCGACAGGCGTAGGTAAAACAGAACTTGCAAAGGCTTTGGCCGAGTACCTCTTCGACGACGAGACGATGATGACACGTATTGATATGAGTGAGTATCAGGAGAAGTTCAGCGTGACGCGACTCATCGGTGCGCCTCCAGGATATGTAGGTTATGACGAGGGCGGTCAACTCACCGAAGCCGTGCGTCGCAAACCTTATCAGGTCGTGCTCTTTGATGAGATAGAGAAAGCGCATCCCGATGTTTTCAATACCCTGTTGCAGGTGCTTGATGACGGACGACTTACAGATTCCAAGGGCCGTACGGTCAACTTCAAGAACACCATCATCATTATGACGAGTAATCTTTTAGGCTCAGACACTTCGAAGAGTGGGGAAGAGGTGCGTCAGATGCTTGTCCAGCGTGGTATCCGGCCCGAGTTCCTGAACCGTATCGACGAGATTATCGTCTTCCATCCTCTCAATTGGGGCGAAGTGAAGCAGATTGTTCGCCTACAGGTTGAGAGTGTGCAGAAGATGCTTCGTGAGAACGGACTTACGTTGGAGATAAGCGACGAGGCTATTGATTTCTTGGCAAACGAGGGCTATGACCCTGACTTTGGAGCCCGTCCTGTGAAGCGTGCCATCCAGCATCTCCTGCTCGACGACCTTTCAAAATCTCTTCTGGCAGGCAGACTTGACCGCAATCGTCCTATTAAGGTCGATGCAAAGGACGGTAAACTGACGATGGAGTAAGGTGAGACCAAGAGACCTATTAGATACAAAAAAGAGCCGCCCTTGTGGACGGCTCTTGTGTTATTCTCTAAGAAAGATTATTTAGAGTTTCAGTTTGTCGGCTGCGTTCTGAATGGCTTCGTTGGTCTTAGCCTTACCTTCTTCTACAGCTGCCTTACCAGCGTCAACGGCGTCGTTTACGGCCTTCTGACCGGCATCGACGGCATCGTCAACAGCACCCTGAACAGCGTCAACGGCATCATTTACAACGCCTTCTGCTTCTTCCTGTGCACTTTCTAATGCATCTGTTGCTGCATCTTCTGCACTGGCAGGGAGGGCCTTAACCTGGTCGAAGAGGTTGGTCAGAGGAGTAACGTCGATGTTAAAACTCTTCAGTGTCTCAGCATTCTCGTCAATGAAAGCCTTGATCTGGGTTGCATAAGCAGTAACTTTCTCAACATCGGCATTCTCGAGGAGCTTGTTCAGCTGGGTTTGAACAGCCTCGATAGCAGTTGTGATAGTAGTAGCGTCGCCAGCCTGTAACTTTTCGGCGAGTGCGCTTACGACTGCTTCGGGAGTTGCTTTCTCGAAATCGAGGTCTTCCTCTACTGTCTTGTTACCAGTGCAAGCACTGAAAATCATTGCAGCTGCAAAAGCTGCGAGTGCGAATAATTTCTTCATAGTAGTTTGTTTTTGATGGTTTATAAAATGAATGAATCTCTACTCTAATATTATATAATTAGGTAATATTGGCTTTTTTCGTGGCGAAGTTACGTTTATTATACGATATTCGCAAAGGAAAATGCAAGAAAAATGTCGCTCTTGTTTGAAAGTTATGAAAAATATCCCTATTTTTGTGGTCGAGTTATGCAGAAAGTTACAAATCCACTCGTTTGGCTGGCCCGTTTCCGTCATCGTTGCGGCTATGGTGTACACAGTCCTTTTGCCTTCCGTTTCATAACGGATGTCATTTACGAGGAGCATCCCTACTATGCCTATCAGGAATTGGACAGAAGGCTGCCTCTTTCTATGCGTTTGAGGCGGCGCAAAGGGCTGCATTTATTATTGCGTCTGTCCAATCACCTTCAGCCCGATACTATTGTGTTGCCTTGCGATGCCTGGTGGGAGAAACGCTATTTACAGAGCGGCTGCCATAGTGCCAAATTCCTGTGCCAATGGCCTGCGGGGGAGGTGAGTATGTGTTTGCTCTCGGAGCCTTCGAACGAGGTTCTGAATCATATCGGGTCGCGCTCCGTGCTTATGCTCGACAACCTGCATCACCATCGGGAATGGTTCGACAATTTGCCGTCTGTCGTCAGCTTCGACCTTTATGACTTTGGTATTGCATTCTTCGACAAACAATATAACAAACAAAGGTATATTATTAATTTCTAGCAAAATAAAAACATATAAATTCTAATAAAAATATATTTCATCCATTAGTGGAAACAAGAAAGGGACTACTATGAAAATCTACACCAAGACCGGCGATGCCGGAACCACTTCGCTAGTCGGCGGGAAACGCGTCGATAAGGCTTGTGCCCGCCTCGAAAGCTACGGCACCATCGATGAACTGAATGCCCAAGTCGGCCTACTGCTGACCTATGTCACCGAGTCTGCAGAGCGGGATTGTCTCATTGGAATACAGAACTGCCTTTTTGTGATCGGCGCTCAACTTGCCACAGATGCCGAGTCTTCTCACACTCTGTCCTGTACAATTTCGGAAAAAGACATTACTACTTTGGAGAATAACATAGACCGTGCTGCCGAAGGACTCCCCAAGTGGCGAGGTTTTACATTACCTGGTGGTTGCAGAGCTGCTGCCGTCAGCCATGTCTGTCGCACCGTCTGCCGGCGTGCGGAACGCAGGATTCTGGCCCTAAATTCTTCAGAGCCAGTCGATTCATGTCTTATTGCTTATGTAAACCGCCTGAGTGACTATTTCTATGTCCTTGCCCTGCGATTAAACTTTTTGCAGGGGACACATGAAATTTTATGGCAGAAATAATTGCAGGTAAAAGAAAATGTTGTATCTTTGCACGCCAAAAAGAAAATAATAAAATAAAGATACTATGTACTGGACATTGGAATTAGCATCAAAATTGGAGGATGCACCCTGGCCTGCAACCCGCGAAGAACTGATTGATTACGCCACCCGTAGTGGTGCGCCCCTCGAGGTTATTGAGAACCTGACAGAGATGGAAGACGAGGGCGAAGTCTATGAAAACATCGAGGACATTTGGCCAGACTATCCAACAAAGGATGACTTCCTCTTCAACGAGGATGAGTATTAAAAGCCGATTGTCGCAGTAGCTAATTGACAATCAGCGAGGTGTGAAAATAGTAATTACTTTCACACCTCGTTTTTATGTGCCCTGGGCCCAGCCAGCCCCCTCTAAATCTCCCCACAAGGGCGAGACTTAAATTTAGAACGATCCTTTGCCCATACAGGAAGTCGTTGTCAGGGCAGTAAGGAATGCTGTGAGTGCAGCTACTAGCATCTTCACCGCAAGCTCGATAATCTTGGATTTATTCATAGCGGTAAGTTTGAATTTCTCCCCCTAAAGGGGGCCGGGGGTCCTACTCTGCGTCTCCGATTGGGCCGTCGCCACCACCATTGTCGTCATCGCCATCATTCCCCCCTCCTTCGGAGGGGTTGGGGGAGGCTCCACCACCGGTATTGTCGTTCCCCTCGCCCACGGGAGAGGGGTCAGGGGTGAGGCCCTCATCTTCCACGGTGCCGTCGTCGGCGCTGGTCACGCGCTTCACCTCTTCGCCGTTGCGGTCGTAGCAGGTGATCTGGATGCTGGTGCCTGCCAGCTCGTCCTTCAGCTCCACGCTGGGG
>JAFZPZ010000073.1 GCA_017552435.1 Bacteroidaceae bacterium | reverse complement strand
TTTCAGCGTTGAGAGGTTGGCGGGATTCTCGCCTGCCAAGAAAGTTTCCAGGTTGGTACACTTCGATGCATCTACCGTTGTCAATTCACCGACCTGGTCCTGGATATCCAGCGTGGACAGGTTCGGCAGGGCGTAGTCGAATGTCCTCAGGCAGGGCTCGCCCGGATAATTTGTGATATACAGTTCGGTAATGGATGTCAGCAGTTCGATGCCTTTCAGGTTGCTGACATTCCAGAAGTTGTGATGTCCGCCGTAGGCCTCCATCTCCTCGTCGCTGATGGTCCCGTCGCCGTCTTCGTCAAAAGCCTCGGCCACCTGTGCACGGAAGTTCTCGTCGGGGAAATTCGTGCTGTTAATCACCACGCTGGCCCGAACCGTTACGGCCAGGAACAGTGCTAAAACCGAAAGAAGTAATTTCTGTTTCATAATATTTGTAATATGAATGCTATTTTGCCTGCAAAGTTACGATTAAGTGAGCACAATACAAAATAAAACTGTTTTTATTTTTTTTTCGAGCGATAATAAGCCAGGGCCACCACCGGAATCACTGCCGGAGCCACCTGTCACTCACGCGGCGAGTGGTCGTTTTCGAGCCGCTAAGTCGTCTGGAAGTGCCACTTTTGAAAATGAGGCAGTCTCCGCATCGTTTGGAAGAGCCACTTTTGGAAATGAGGCAGTCTCCGTATCGTCTGGAAGTGCCACTTTTGGAAATGAGGCAGTCTCCGCATCGTCTGGAAGTGCCACTTTTGGAAATGAGGCAGTCTCCGCATCGTCTGGAAGTGCCACTTTTGGGAAATTTGACTTTCCAGATGAATTACTAGACAGAAAAATGCGAAATTTGACTTTTCCGAACGTCAGGAAAGTGCCTCATTTTGAAATGAGGAGTTTTCAGGCCATTAGGAAAGCGTCTTTTCAGCCACATCCGCCCCTGCGGAACTTTCGGGGGCAAAGAAAGGAAGAATTTCTGCACAAAAAAGCTCCCACTTCGGTTGGAGTGAGAGCGTATGAGAGCGCCGTGCCGGTTCAACGTTTCATTAGTTCTGTCCTATGATTTCCGAAACATCGGGCAAAAGCGTTGCCTTTGCCCGTTTCTCTGTCAGCTTTGTCTCAAAGAGAAATGCTGGCGGTTTGGCCGGCAGTCAGATGAACCTGTTGCGTCTGGCCGTTGATGCGAACCGTTATTGTCTGCGAGATGCGGGAACGCAACGTGGCCGATGTTACCCGCTTGTCTTTCCAGACGAAGTCGGCCTCAATGCCTCCGCGAGCGCAGATGCCGTTCACACTGCCGTCCCGCCATGCATTGGGCAGGGCAGGGAGAAAGTCGAGACAGCCGTCGTAGCTTTGCAGCAGCATCTCACAGACACCCGCCACAGCTGCCTCGTTGGCATCGAAGGAAAAGATATCCTCCTGGGCTCCGGCCACGCCAGCCGGCGAGACCGTCATCAGGTTCTCGCGCATAAAGACGCGGTAGAGTCCGGTCAGAGACTCGTATGCCTTTTCGCCATCCAACAGCCGGGCATAGAAGTTGATGTTGTTGCCGCGTGTCCACTCGGTGTCCTCCCATTCGGGGTTCGACGTCTGGTTGCGAAGGAAGTTCTCGCAGCCTTTCGCCAGGTCTGGAGTGCGGCGCGGCGATATCTGACCGTATGGGTAGAGCGCCACCAGGTGCGAGGCATGGCGGTGAGAAGGAACGCTGCGGCGTGCACCCTCGACAAGCCACTCGCGCAACTCGCCGTCGGCATTGAGCATCAGCGGCGGCAACCGCTTGATGTCGCGCTCCAGCTGGGCACAGAAGTCGGCATCGATGCCAAGGATGCGGCACGACTGGATGCAGGCATTGTAGATGTCGTAGATGACAGCGCGGTCGATGGTCGGCATCATCGACAGCGAATAGTCGTGGCCGTCGGCCGTGCGGAAACTGTTCTCGGGTGATATGCTGGGCCCGCTGAGCAACCATCCCGTCTGCGGGTCCTCGACCATGTAGTCCATGAAGAATAGGGCCGTCTCCTTCAGCAGCGGATAGGCCGTGCGAAGCAGGTAGTCCCTGTCGAGCGTGTACTCATAGTGTGTCCAGAGGTGCGACATCATCCAGGCGCCGGCGGAAACATTCATGGCCCATCCCACGGAGTTGCCCGGTGCCGTATCGCCCCATACGTTGTTGATGGTGTGGGTCACCCAGCCTCTACAGCCATACATCTTCCGTGCGGTCTCGCTGCCATACTTCACCAACAGGGCCATGTAGCCGAAGAGCGGCGTGTTGCACTCCGCCAGATTGGCTACGTTGGTGCTCCAATAGTTCTGCTGGATATTGATGTCGAAATGGTAGTCGCACGTCCAGGGCATATTGCAGGCCAGGTTGTCGTTCCAGACGCCTTGCAGATTAGAAGGCAGCGGAGAGTCCTCGCGGCTCGACGCTATCTGCATGTATCGGCCATACTGGAAGAAGAGGGCGTCGAATGCTGGACTTGCCTTGCCCCGGAGAGCCTCTGCGATTAAGGCTTCGGTCGGTGCAGGATTGTCTGCGCCCAAGCTGATACGCATGCGGCGGAACAACGGCTGGTAGTCGGCCACGTGCTCGGCCCGCAACTGTCTGTAGGTCTTGGCAGCAGCCTGCTCCACCGTCTTGTCACAGAGAGCACGGTAGTCGGGATTCTGGAAATCGGTACGAATGTCGCAAACGATGGTCATGGCGTTGGCATCTGTGACAGTGATGGCATCGTCTGTCGCCACGACAGTACCGCCTTCGCAGGTAACGCGTACCACTCCACGGAAGTTTACGCCACCCTCGCCATTCTTATCGAAACGGGCATCACCCTCAACCATCAGATTACCGCAGCGACTTCCCACCATCTGTGTGCTGACGGAGGAATGGCGCAGCATGCGCAGTGAGATTTTGGCTGTGATGGCCTTCTTCTTCGAGGCAGAATAGCGAACGACGAACGCTTGCGACGGATTTGATGCGAAGTATTCGCGGGTGTACTGTATATTATTAAATGTATAGGCTACACGGGCCACGGCTTCATCCAACGAGAGCGAGCGGGTGTAGTTCGTCGCCTTCGCGTCGGACTCCGTTCCTTCTGTCCCTGTAATAAGCAGGTCGCCGAAAGGCAGATGAGTGCCGAACGATTTCCCATGACCGCAGAGGCTCTGCCAGCCCAATTGGTTGCCTTTCTCCAAATCACCTGCCAGAAAGGCCTCACGCATCTCGTGCAGTTTCTCCGGACCGCAGAGATTGTTGCAATCCGGATCAGGCTGTCCGCTCCAAAGCGTTACTTCGTTCAGCGCAACGGTTTCCTGACCGATGCCGCCATAAACCATCGCTCCCAAACGCCCGTTGCCTAATGGCAGTGAACCCATCCATTTCTTAGAAGGTTGGGTATAGGTGAGCGTACAAGATGCTGTTTCTGCCGATAAACTGAGTGCTGCAAATAGCAAGCAGAGTAAGAAGAGAAGGTTCTGGGATTTCATTAGTTGTTTATCAGCCTTCTCAGTTGACGCCAATAAGGACCTCGGAGAGGGTGGGATGGATGTGTACCGTCTCGCGGAGCTGCTGGAGCGTGGCACCGAGGGTGATGTAGGCCGTGACTTCCTGTACGAGGTCGGCAGCGTGGGCACCGAAGATGTGGGCGCTGAGGATGCGGCCCTCGCCGGGCTCGGTGCAGAGCTTGACCATTCCCTCCGTCTCACCCATTGCCAAAGCCTTGCCGTTGGCGCGGTAGAAGGACTTGTGACACTCGAAGGGCGTGCCGGCTTCCTTCAGCTGGTCCTCGCTGGGACCGACGCAGGCGGCCTCGGGGCTGGTGAAGATGGCGGCGGGCATCACCTCGAAGCGGATGTTGTCCTGCTTGCCGAGGATGCGGTTCACCACGTGGATGCCCTGCATCTCCGCAGCATGAGCCAGCATCTGCTTGCCGTTCACGTCGCCGATGGCATAGATGCCAGGAACAGTCGTCTGGAAATTCTCATCGACAGCGATGCCCTTGCGCTCGTCGTAGTCAAAGCCAGCATTGGAGAAGTCTGCCGAAACGTTCGGCTTGCGACCCGTTGCCACCAGAATGACATCGGCCTCCACGCTTTCCGTCTGACCCTTCTTGTTCTCGAAGAACACCTCACCGTCGGCAATCTGCTTGACGCCGCACTGCAAGTTGAACGCGATGCCTTCCTTCTCCATCTGCTTGCGGAGACGCTTGGCGATGTCGCTGTCGAGGGCTGGGAGACACTCCTTCAGGAACTCAATCACCGTCACCTCAGCGCCGAAGCGACGGAACACGCTGGCGAACTCCATGCCGATGACGCCTGCACCGATGATGCAGAGGCGCCCAGGCAGTGTGTCGAGGTTCAGCAGGCCCGTGGAATCGACAACCTTGGGACTATCGATGCCGGGAACGGGAATGAGCTTGCTGCTGGAACCTGTAGCCACGATGATGTACGGGGCGGTGTAGCCGCTCACGGTGTGGTCATCGGTGAACATTCCCTTCTCGCGAACCAGGGTGATGTTGGGATTCGAGAGGATGCCCTCGACGCCTTGACGGAGTTGGGGCACCACCTGCGCCATACGCTCACGAGCATCAGCAAAAGAAGCCGAGTGGACGTAAGTCTTCGTGGGGATACAACCCACATTCAGGCATGTACCGCCCACCTCAGCGCCCTCGAAGATGACGACCTTCAGGCCTTGCTTGGCAGCATATTCAGCGGCGCGGTAACCTCCAGGCCCCGCGCCGATGATAATAAGATCAGTTTCTTTCATTGAACATTGAACATTGAGCATTGAACATTATGCTTCCGCCTTGAGTTGGCGATACGTCACAACAGGATGCTTGGCAGCCAGCACGTCATCCACACGGCCGATGGGCGTGGTGTGGGGCGCTGACTTCACCTCGTCGGGATTGGTCTTGGCTTCCTCGGCAATCTGGCGCATCACGGCGATGAAGCCGTCCAGCGTCTCCTTGCTCTCGTTCTCCGTAGGCTCAATCATGAGACTCTCGTGGAAGAGCAAGGGGAAGTAGATGGTGGGCGCATGATAGCCGTAGTCGAGCAGACGCTTGGCAACGTCCATCGTGGTGACACCTGTACTCTTGTCCTTCAAGCCATCGAACACGAACTCATGACAGCAAACCGTGTCGATGGGCAGCTCATAGACATCCTTCAGGCTCTCCTTGATGTAATTGGCATTCAGCACAGCCAGCGGACCTACCTCCTTGACATGCTCGCGACCCAGCGAGAGAATGTAGGCGTAGGCACGCATCATCACGCCGAAGTTGCCGAAGTAGGGCGAAACCACGGGGAAGAACTCCTGCAAGCCCTCGCGCACTCCGACAGGACCGGCACCGGGGCCGCCGCCGCCATGAGGCGTGGAGAACGTCTTGTGCAGGTTGATGTGCATCACGTCGAAGCCCATGTCGCCAGGACGGCAGGCACCCAGCATCGGGTTCAGGTTGGCTCCGTCGTAGTACATCAGGCCGCCGCACTCGTGGATGAGCTTGGCAATCTCAGGGATGCGCGTCTCAAAGAGTCCGAGTGTGTTGGGATTGGTCATCATCATGGCGGAGATACTAGAGCCTTCCAGTTCTACTAGTCTCTCCAGGTCGGCTAGATCGACCTGACCATTGGCCAGCGACTTCACCTCGATAATCTCCAAACCACAAACCGCTGCAGAGGCAGGATTCGTGCCATGAGCGCTATCAGGAACAATCACCTTCTTGCGAGCCTTATCGCCGCGAGAACGGTGGTAGTTGTCGATGGTCATCAGGCCTGTCAACTCGCCGTGTGCTCCTGCGTAAGGCTTAAAGGTGAAGTGAGCCAAACCCGTCAGTTCGCAGAGCGACTTCTCCAAGAGTGTCACCAAAGCCAAAGCACCTTTCGTGGTGTCAGCAGGCTGCTGCGGATGCAGGTTCTGGAACTGAGGCTGGGCAGCCATCTCCTCGTTAATCTTCGGATTGTACTTCATGGTACAAGAGCCAAGGGGATAGAAGCCCGTATCCACACCGAAGTTGTTGTTCGAGAGGTTCGTATAGTGACGCACCACTGTCAGCTCGTCGCATTCGGGCAGTTGAGCCTCTTCCGCACGCTTCATAGAAGCCGGTATCTCGTAAGCGCCAAAGTTGTTCTTCGGCAAGCTGTAGCCTTTGCGGCCTTCTTTCGAAAGTTCGAAAATCAGGTTTCCATATAATCTATTGTTCATAAGGCAGCAATCTTTACGAGGTTATCAATTTCTTCTTTCGTACGCTTCTCGGTAACAGCGAAGAGCAGTCCGTCTTCGAACTTGACGCCGCCCAGGAAGCCGGCATCAATGAAACGCTGGTAGAGGGCATCCACATCGCCGTCGTACTTCACAAAGAACTCATTGAAGAAGGGCTTGTCGTAAACCAACTGGAACTTGCCCGTCTTCTTGAGTTCGTCACAGAGGTAGTGTGCTCCTGCGTAGGACAACTCAGCAGCTTCCTTCACGCCCTGCTTACCCATCAACGAGCAATAGACGGTTACAAAGAGTGCCATCAAGCTCTGGTTGGAACAGATGTTCGAAGTGGCCTTCTGGCGACGGATGTGTTGCTCGCGAGCCTGCAATGTCAGCACGAAGGCACGCTGGTCGCGATTATCCTTAGTCATGCCGACGATGCGGCCCGGCATCTTGCGGATAAGCTTCTCCGTGCAGCACATATAGCCTACGTAGGGACCGCCGAAGAGCATGGGAATGCCCAGGCTCTGGCCGTCGCCCACAGCAATGTCGGCACCCCACTCACCGGGAGTCTTCAGCACGGCAAGATCGGAAGCGACGCTATCCATGATGAAGAGTGCCTTCTGCTCGTGACAAGCCTCAGCAAAGCCGGTGAAGTCCTCCACGATACCATAGACGTTAGGCTGTTGCACCATCACGCCGGCAACGCTACCCTCGGCCAATAGTGCTTCGAGGTTCTCCTTCGAAGTCACGCCATCCTTCATGGGAATGGTCACCAGTTCGATGCCTTGATGTAGGGCGTAGGTGTCCAGCACTTCGCGTGTCTTGGGATTCATGCCGGCAGACACCAGCACCTTGTTCTGCTTCTTGCCAGCAGCCACAGCCATCATCATGCCCTCGGCAGCAGCAGTTGTGCCGTCGTACATCGAGGCGTTGCTGATGTCCATGCCTGTCAGCTCGGTCATCATGCTCTGGTACTCGAAGATGTAGTGGAGCGTGCCTTGTGAGATTTCTGCCTGATACGGCGTGTAGGAGGTCAGGAACTCCGAGCGGTTCAACAACTGTGGAATCACGGATGGGGTGTAGTGGTCATAGACACCATAGCCCGCGAAACAGGTCAGCTGCTTGTTCTGCGAACCCAGTTTCGCGAAGACATCGCGCACCTCCATCTCGCTCATCTCCGAGGGCAACTTGTAGTCGCCCCGGAAGCGGATGCTCTCAGGAATCTGGGCGTAGAGGCCGTCGAGGTCTTTCACCCCCGCCTTCGCCATCATCGCCTGAAGGTCATCCTGAGTATGGGGAAAAAACTTAAAATTCATTGAACATTGAACATTGAGCATTGAACATTAGGCATTCTCGCAGAATGCTTCGTATGCTTTGGCGTCCATGAGGTTGTCAAGCTCAGAGGAATCGGAGAGCTGAACCTTGATAATCCAGTTGGCAAAAGCGTCCTTGTTGAGGAGCTCGGGTTCGTTCTCAAGAGCCTCGTTAACCTCTACGACGGTGCCGCTGACGGGAGAGATAAGGTCGCTGGCAGCCTTGACGCTTTCAACAGCACCAAACTCTTCGCCTGCTGTAACTTCGTCATCTACATCGGGCATGTCAACGTAAACCACGTTGCCCAGAGCGTGCTGAGCATAGTCGGAAATACCAATGTAACCAAATTCGCCTTCTACGCGAATGTACTCGTGTGACTCGCTGTAAAGGAGTCCTTCTTTGAATTGTGCCATAATTGTTACTTTTTATAATGTTTATCGTAAAATTTCTTCTTAACCACTGTGCCGGGGAAGACCTTCTTGCGGATTTGTATCTGGAGGGGAGTGTCGAGCTTGGCAAACTCTGTCTTGACGAGAGCCATGCAGACGCTCTTATCGACGCTGAGGCAGTGGTAGCCTGTGGTTACTTCGCCCACCACTTCACCTTCCATATTCAATATTGGATAACCGTGACGGGGAATTGCCTTGTCTGCCAACTCGATGCCAACGAGCTTCTGAGGCACACCGTTTGCCTTCTGCTCCACGAGAGCATCCTTGCCGATGAATTCCTCCTTGTCGAGTTTGCAGAACATCGAGAGACCAGCCATCACGGGCGAAATGTCTGCGCTGAGTTCGTCGCCATAAAGTGGCAAACCTACCTCGAAGCGCAGGGTGTCGCGACAACCGAGGCCGCAGGGTTTGCAGCGTCCGCTCTCGATGAGCTTGTCCCAAGACTTCTGTGTGAACTCGTGCGAGCCGTAGATTTCGAAACCATCCTCGCCGGTATATCCTGTGCGGCTAACAATGATGTCGCCAACGACCTTTGCCGTGTAGAATTTCAACTCCTTGCAGGGGATACCGAGCACTTCCTCAACGACAGCTTCGGCTTCAGGACCCTGTACAGCCAACTGTCCGTAGTAGTCGCTCTGGTGATCAAGTTTGATGTCAAAACCTGCGGTATGTTCCTTCATCCAAGCCACATCCTTGTCGATATTGGCAGCGTTGATGACGAGGAAGAAGTCGTTCTCACCCATCTTATAGACGAGCAGGTCATCCACGGTGCCGCCGTTAGGATAGAGCATCATACCATAATAAATCTGTCCGACGGGAGCGCCAGCGACATCATTCGTAAAGATGTGCTGAACATACTTTTCTGCATCGGGACCTGTGATGCGCACTTCGCCCATGTGACTCACGTCGAAGACACCGCAATGCTGACGCACGGCGTTGTGTTCGTCGGTGATGTTGGTGTACTGAATGGGCATGATGAAACCGCCGAAAGGCGACATGAGTGCGCCGAGAGCCACATGGCGGTCATAGAGACAAGTCTGTTTTTCCATTTACAATTTGACGATTTACGATTTACTATTTATTATTCTTTAATCCCTAATCCTTAATCCCTAATCCCCCAAACAAAGTTTGGGTCGAGGTATTCTTGTTCGATGGTTTCGATGCCTTTCACATCTTCTGCGGTCAGTTTCAATTCTTTGTCGCAGAGTTTGCGGATGGCATGTTCCTTGAAAGCCTCAATGCTGAGGTCTGTATGTTCCTTGAGCAATGTGATGCGTTGGCGGACACTCTGTACGCCGTGTTTGTCGAGCTTCGTCTGCGGTGGCGTGATGGCATTTAGCATGTGCTCCATATCTGTGTCGAAGAGCAAGGTTCCGTGAACGATGCTATGCCCGGGAATGTGGTAGAAGGCGTTGCCGCTGACCTTCCTATCGCCGATGAGCACATCGTTGTTTTGCGTTGAGGTGGCCGGAAGTCCTAAATCTTGCAGCATCTTGCAGACCATCTCCATGTAGCGGCTGAAGGTGGTAGTCACCTCGTCCGAACGAGTGATGTAGCTCATCATGACGTTCGACTTATCCGCATAGACGCACCCGCCTCCGCTCTTGCGGCGATAGAACTGAATGCCGTGCTCGCGGCAATAGGGAATGTTCACCTCGTTCTCGATGATCTGATTCCGCCCGAAGATGACTGTCGGTTCCACTTGCCAGAGGAAGAACAGGTCGTCGCCCTCATTAAGGGTTCTCGCCGCATATTCCTCCATCGCCAGATAGAAACTCAGGCGACGTGTGTCATTACATGGCAAAGAAACATAGGTCATAGAATGAGAGGAGAGAGGTTAGATGTGAGGAGACGGTTTTCTATTTCCTTATATATTATATATGCGGCCACAAAATTACTTCTTTTTTCTCAGAAGGACAAATTTAAAGGCCAAAAAATTTTTCGGGTTTGCAGAAAGTTTCTTATCTTTGTACCCAGATACTACATTTTTACCATTTATTTTTTAACTTTTAACATCTGATGAAACGACTACTCTCCTTGGCGCTCCTCATCGTGGGAACAGTGACGACATTGTGGGCACAGACAGCAATCCTTGTGCATGCTAAATCGCCAAAGGGTATCTACATCATCGATGGCAAAAAAGTGTTGGCGAAATAATAAGGCACGAGTTTTAGTGCATATGAAAAGATGAGACAAGAAATAAATCCCCAGGAAAGTAGTCGGGCAGAGGCATTCAATATGTGGATGTCGTCACCGATGCCGATGGTGACAGTTATGAGAACGTTTGATGTCACCCGTTTGGTGAAGGTCAGCAAACGGACAGGAATAAAGTTCACGACGCTGTTGTGCTGGTGTATTGGTAAGGCAGCCAGCCAGATAGACGAGTTCTATTTGCTGCCGGATGATGGCAAGTTATTCCGTTACGACAAACTTGCTATCAACGGCATCGTGCGAAATCGCAAGGGCGGGCTCAACTTCTACGACATCCCATTCACGGAGGACTTGCAGCAGTTCAACCGTGATTATCTTGAGATAACAGCCCGGACGGCCAGTGAGTGCAGAAATTCTTTACTCGAGGAGTACATGGTTATTGGCACTTCCGCTGTTGTACAAACGGAACTCGACTGTATCGTGAACCAATACAGTGGTGTCTTCAATAATCCCTTCCTGGCATGGGGAAAGTATCGCAAGGGCCTGTTCAAGACCACACTGCCTATCTCCTTGCAATTCCATCATGTCCAGATGGACGGCAGTCATGTAGCCCGTTTCCTGAATGGATTGCAGAAGGAGATAGAGCAGATGAAATGGGAATAATCTACGACCAGCTGGCGAGGTCTTCTTCGGAGATGTAGCGCAGATTATATTCGGCAATGGCCTTGCGAGCCAGTTCGGTGTTGTCGGTGCGGAACACCAGGATGCCCTTGCCGCGCAACAGGAACGAGTACATGTAGGTGATGCTGATGCCAGCCTCGCTGAAGACCTTAACAGCTTCTGCTGCACGACCGGGCTGGTCGTCAATCTCGATGGCGAATACTTCGCTGAGGGCAACGGCCACTCCAGCCTTCTTCAGTTCCTCTTGGGCACGCAGGGGCTCGCTGCAGATCAGTCGGTAGATGCCGTATTCGGCGGTATCGGCAATAGTGGAGGCTATAATCTGGATTTTTGCTTCCTTCAGAGCATCGAGAACCTTGATGAGTGTACCGGAACGGTTCTCAATGAAGATGGAAAGTTGAGGGATAGTCATAACTTTTCTTTATTTTTATTACGTTAGATCGATATTTCGTTATTACGAGGAGTTACTGGTAAACCTTTCTCTTATCTACGACGCGGACGGCTTTGCCTTCGCTGACGGGCAGGGAGCCGAGGGGAACCAGCTTGACGATGGGGGTGAGCAGAATCTCGTCCTTTAGGCGGCGGCGAATCTCCTTCTCAAGTGTTTGCAGCTGCTTGAAGTCGTCGGTGGCTTGGGCGAGCTCTACTTCTACCGTCATGTTGTCGTTCTCTTCGTCCGTCGTGAGCGTGATGAGATAGTTGTTGGCCAGCTCGCTGAACTGCATCAGAATCTTCTCGATCTGGATGGGGAAGATATTGACGCCACGCAATACCATCATATCGTCTGAGCGCCCTTTCATGCGGTCCACGCGCACATGGTTACGACCACAAGGACAGGTTCTGCCCAATACTCGGGTAAGGTCGCGCGTACGATAACGCAACAGGGGCATAGCCTCACGGCAGAGCGTCGTGAGTACCAGCTCGCCAATCTCGCCATCAGGAACGGGCTCTAGGGTCTCGGGATTGACAATCTCTACGATGTAGTAGTCCTCCCAGAAGTGCATACCGTTCTGCTCTGGGCATTCGAAGCCAACGCCAGGGCCGCACATCTCCGACATACCGAAAGAATTGTAAGCCTTAACGCCCATCATGTCCTCGATGCGCTTGCGCTGTTCCTCTGAGTGAGGCTCGGCACCGATAGCCAGCACTTTCAGCTTGGTGTCGCGACGGGGATCTACGCCCTGCTCCTTCATCACCTCATACAGACGAGTGACATAACTGGGAACAGCATGAATGGCAGTAGTACCGAAGTCCCTGATGAACTTAATCTGACGCAGCGAGTTACCGGCCGCAGCAGGAACCGTCAGCATACCCAGCTTCTCGGCTCCGTACTGGAAGCCCAAACCGCCCGTGAACATACCATAGCCGCTTGAGTTCTGGAAGACATCATCAGGACGAAGGCCCACCATCCACAGGTTACGGGCCACCTGGTTGGCCCACTCGTCCAGGTCCTTCTTGGTATGCAGGATAACGGTGGGGTTACCTGTCGTTCCGCTGGAGGAATGCAGACGGACGCAATCCTTCATGGGCACGCAGGACATTCCAAAGGGATAGGTCTCGCGCAAATCCTGCTTGGTAGTGAATGGCAGCTTGCGGACATCCGCCAGCGTCTTGATATCATCTGGTGTGATGCCTGCCTCTGCAAATTTCTTGCGGTAGAACTCATTGTTCATGCAGTGGCGCACCGTCTTCTGGAGCCTTTCGAGTTGGAGCGCTTCGATCTGCTCCCTCGACATGGTTTCGACTTCTGGGTTAAAATAGTTTGAAGACATTGTATCGTTTAATAGTTATGGAGTTAAATATTGAAATTATTTGTTTTTGTAGCACTCGAACATGCGGGCCACATCGGCGGCGGGCATCTTCTTGGAGAAGAGGCTGACGAGCCATACGACGGGGAAGCCGCCCAGCATGGCAATGGCGCCGCAGTTGATGGGATTGATGGGATTGCCGGCCAGCATGTTGATGACGGTCAGGCCAACGCCCCAGATGAAGCATGCCCATACAGATACGGGTGTGACGCCGCGCCAGTAGAGGCCCAGCATGAATGGAGCCAGGAAGGCTCCGGCCAGAGCGCCCCACGAGATGCCCATCAGTTGGGCGATGAAGGTGGGCGGGTTCAGGGCTATCAACAGGGAGATGACGATGAAGAAGACGATGAGCACGCGCATCACGACGACCTTGCGGCGCTCGATCTTCTCGGCCACGATGTCATCGATGGTTCCTTCCTCCACCTCGCCGGGGAGGGATTTCTTGTCGCGATAGATGAGGTCGAGGGTCATCGTGGAGCTGGAGGTCAGCACCAGGGAAGCCAGCGTGGACATAGAGGCGCTCAGTACCAGCAGCACCACCAGGGCGATGAGGATGTTGGGCAACGTGACGAGCATGGCGGGTACGATGGAGTCGAAGGCAATCTTGCCGGTCGCCTCGTTGATGACTGGCTCGTACAGACGGCCGAAACCTCCGAGGAAGTAGCAGCCGCCAGCCACGATGAAGGCGAAGATGGTGGAGATGATGGTGCCGCGCTTGATGGCGCTCTCGTCGGTAATTGAGTAGAACTTACCCACCATCTGCGGCAGACCCATCGTGCCGAGGGAGGTCAGGATGACCACGCCCAGCAGTCCCCAGGGATCGGGACCGAACCACGAGGCAAAGCCGCCGTTCACTGCGGGGTCTGCATCGGAGGGCAACTGGGCCAGCTTCTCGACGGCTGTTGTCAGTCCGCCCTGCGCATTCAGCACGGCGATGATGACGGCCACGATACCGAACAGCATGATGATGCCCTGGATGAAGTCGTTCATCGCCGTTGCCTTGTAGCCGCCGATAATTACATAGACGGCTGTCAGGATGGACATAATCACCACGCAGTATTCGTAGGGAATCTCGAAGCCCATCTCGAACAGGCGGGAGATGCCGCTATAGACGCCAGCGGTATAGGGAATCAGGAACACGAAGGCGATGATGGAGGCTGCCACGCGCAGACCTTGGTCGCCGAAGCGGGTGCCGAAGAAGTCGGGCATCGTGCGGCTCTCGATGTGCTGTGTCATCAATTTGGTCCTGCGGCCCAGGATAATCCATGCCAGGAGCGAACCGATGACGGCGTTGCCGATGCCGATCCAGGCGCTGGAGAGTCCGTACTTCCATCCGAACTGTCCGGCATAGCCGACAAATACTACTGCTGAGAAATAACTTGTTCCGAAGGCAAAAGCCGTGAGCCAGGGACCTACGGCACGTCCGCCCAGGACGAATCCTTCTACACTGCTGGCCTGCTTACGGGAATAGATTCCCACACCAACCATTACGACCAGAAAGATAACGGTCAGGAGAACTTTTATTATCATGATATTTAAGACCCCCTCTCTGCTCCCCCTTGTAGGGGGAGAATAAAATGTGTTTGAGAGTTTATGGGGATAACATTTAATTCATTAAATCTGTGAAATAACTCTAACAGGTAACCACCCCTCCCCCTACAAGGGGGAGTTGGAGGGGGTCCACCCTAGTTGAACCTCACCTGTACCTGTCCCATGATGGCGTGGCTGTCACCATGCACGAACATGCCGTCGGCGACGTAGGCACTCTTATAGACGTACTGCAGCTGCACGCGGCATTTCTTGTAGAACCAGTATTGGAAGCCGGCAATGGCTTTGTGCTGGTCGTAGCCACGTGAGGTGTTGAAATTGAAGTAGTCATACGAGCCCACGAACTCCACCTTGGGTGTGCCCAGGGGAACGGCGCCGGTCAGGTAGCCGCCACGGCTGAAGACGGTGCCGTCGTAGCCGTCCAGATATTCGCCGTGGGTGTTGAACCACTTGGATTTATAGTCGAAGCCCAACGTCCAACGGTTGCGCTTATAATCTTCTCCTACTTTGATGTCAGGGTTATAGACCGAGGTGGCGATGGCGTGACCGCGACCTATCTGCCCTGTGGCAACCAGGTTCAGGCCCTTCGCTGGACGGTATTCCAGTCGTCCGATGAAGTCCTTGAAATTGTTGCCGTCCTTTTTGTTGATGCCCTGTCCGTTCATCACCTGCACCTCGTAACGGAACTTGCCGTTGTTGGTTTCGCCAAAGAGCGAGAGACCCAGGTCACGGCCGTACTGCACACCCATGAGCGGGTCGCTGCCGCAGCCGGTGAGGTATGTCACGCCTTCGCTGTAAACGTCGATGGCTTCCATAGCGGTGGGGGAGAGGGGGTTCTCGAGAGACAGACCATTCTTGAATTGTCCCAGACGGACGGTAAGGGCTTTGTTCTTTGTGATGCGATAGTCTGTGTAGAATTCCTGTACGACGCTCGAGAAGTCGTGCATGAAGAGGAACGACCAGCGGTCGGTAATTTGGGCGTTTGCCCAGAAAAGAACGCGTTTGAGTTCGAATGTGTTTTTGTCGGTGCCGCCCTGGTGTGTGTAGTTGTAGCCGCCCTGGGCGTAACCATGAAGTTGGATGCGGCTTGTCAGTTCTTTGAACCATTTCTTTTCGGTGAGTTCTTTAAACTCGACTCTGCCATTCTTGCTGATAGAGAATGCGACAGAGTCCGATTGTCCCATGGCCGCAGTGCTGCTGAAGATGGCCAGTGCCACTGCCAGCGTAGCCTTTACGAAAAAAGTTTGTTGTTTCATTTTGTTTGAATTTAATGATTAAACTTCTGGAGGACCTTTTCGTGTCCTCCGACCATGCAAAATTATATAAAATTTAAGAATTATGCGTTAAGAATTCAGATTTTCTTCGTAAATTTGCGTGCTCTGGTAATCAGAATCCGTCGTTTTTAACCGAATAGTAACCCATAACGATAAACTATGAACTATAAACTGACATTTGCCCTGGTACTCTTTTCATTGAATGTATCCGGGCAGGGACTGAGCCGCGAAGAATCCAAGCAGGAGGGCGACCGCCTGAGCACGGAATGGCTGCGGGAAACGAAAGCGAAATACGAGAAGAGCTGGCGGGAGGGACGCATTGTGATAGGCGACCGCACCATGCCTTTCATGTATAGGGAGTTCGGGACTAAGCCGGCCGACGGTTACAGCCTCTACATCTCATTGCATGGTGGCGGCAGCGCTCCGAAGGAGTTGAACGACCGGCAATGGCAGAACCAGATACGCCTCTACGAGCCCGCGAATGCCATCTATGTGGCGCCCCGTGCTCCCTACGACGACTGGGACATGTGGTTCAAGCCCGGGCTGGACGATTTCTACCAGGCCTTGATAGAGATGACGGTTGCCCTCTGCGATGTGAACCCCGACAAGGTCTATCTGCTGGGCTATTCGGCTGGCGGCGACGGCGTGTGGCGCATGGCACCGCGCATGGCGGACCGCTGGGCCGCTGCCTCGATGATGGCGGGGCATCCGGGGGACGTCTCGCTCCTGAATCTGCGCAATCTGCCCTTCATGAACTGGTGCGGAGCTCTGGACGGGGCCTACAAGCGTAACTTCGAGAACCGCGTGCGCGGTGCCGAGCTGGATTCCCTGCAGCGGGCAGACCCCGAGGGCTACATCCACGAGACGCACATCGTCCAGGGCAAGCCGCACTGGATGGACCACGTGGATACAGTGGCAGTCAGCTGGATGGCGCAATACCGACGCAACCCGTATCCCAAGAAGATTGTGTGGCGGCAGGAGGAAGTCCTGCACCCGCAATTCTACTGGCTCTCCGCTCCGGAGAAAGAACTTGCGCGGGGGAAGACCGTGAGGCTCGAGGTCAAAAAGAACACCATCGACATCATCCAATGCGACTACAGCAGCCTGACGCTCCTGCTCAACGACGAACTTGTGAACCTGGACAAGAAAGTCACCGTCCTCTACCACGGCCGGACGCTCTTCCGCGGCAAGTTGCAACGGACCGCCGGGACCATGAAGGCCACTCTGCACCAGCGCGGCGACCTCCGCTACATGTTCCCCTCGTCCGTCACGGTGAGCATCCCCTGACGTTTGAGTAAAGCACGTGCCATCGAGGCACGAGCTTTACTCAGCGTCTCCGATGGGGCCGTTGTTGTCATCACCGTTATCATCGCCGCCGCCGGAATCACCGCCGGTGCCGGGATTATCGCCGGTGTTTCCGGAATCTCCGGATTCTCCGGAATCTCCGGAATTTCCGGTATTATCGCCGGTGTTTCCGGAATCTCCGGTGTTTCCGGTATTTCCTGTGCCATTGTCGCCGCCACCGCTGGAGCTGCTGCCGGAGGAGACGCCCTTGCGAGCCAGTATCTGCTTGTAGTGCTCAACCTCGGCGGTCATCACGAGGATGAACTGGTCGAGCACGCCACCGCCTTCGTACGACGAGACGACGTTCACCATGCGCATCAGTGTGCGGTATTTCTGTTCCACGTCGAGGCGTGCGGCTGCCACAACGCCAGTGGTCTTGCCGACGGTGCCTGCCGTGCGCTCTGCCATCTTGGCGGCGAAAGCCTCGTTCTTCGTCTTAAGGTCGGTCAGGAATTCGTCCAGTCCCATGCCGGGAAGCGCTGCCATAATCGTCGCGTCGCCCTCGATGGATTGAAGCATCTGCTGGATGTTCGTCGTCTGCTTCATGTACTCGTCGCTTACGTCCAGATGGTAGTCCTTGTAGAGCTGTACCAGTTGCAGGGCAATCTGCTGTTTTGTAGCGTTGGGCGACTTCGTTGCGGCCAGGATGGCTGTATGCCAGGCGGTGCCAGCTTTGTCGCGGATGTCGTCCAGCCGTTTCAGCTCGTCTGTCAGCAAGTCTTTCTGCGATGGGTTATAGACGGTGTCGTAGTTGTTTGCCGAAGCTGCGAAAGCGGTGTAGATGTTGCCCAGCTTGGCCTGCATCGTAGCATCGGCAGCGCAATGACCAGCCACCGTATTCATATACGACAGCAGTGTGGCGTTGTCCATTCTACCGATTTCGATGCTTGGAATCTGTTTGGCATATATGTCAAGTGCCATAATGTTTGAATTTTAACTTTAAACAATAAATTTTCTGTTATTTTTTGCTTCCGTGGCCCACGGAAATCAGCCACGTGGTTCATTTCTGTCTTCCGTGGCGCTCGGAAGTTAGCCCCGAGCCTCAGTTCTGTCTTCCGTGGCCCTCGGTAGTTAGCTCAGACCCTCAGTTCTGTCTTCCGTGGCCCTCGGAATTTAGCCCCGAGCCTCAGTTCTGTCTTCCGTGGCCCACGGCAGCCGTTCCGGCGGAGGGCGCGAGTCTTTTTGGTTTGACTTTTTCCTCATAATCTCTCAGTATCTTATCTTAGTCTGTGACGGGACGGATAGTTAATCCTTGGGAGCGGTTTTGGGAAGTCTCTTGTCCTTTGTCTCCATAGTGGTAATTTTTGCTATCCGCCTGCAAATATACACATTATTTATTATATAAGCAACATTCCTGCCGGGAAAGTTAATCGAACCTTTGAGATTAGCCTTGTTCCGCCTGCGACTGCACACTGCAGAGCGCAAGATTGTACTCTCGTTCGACAATTTCAATAAAAAAATGCAGCTTTTATTTTGTATTGTTCTCACTTACCCGTACCTTTGCAGGAGAAATTCAATATATGTTATGAAAACAAATACTTTCTTTCACAGGGCAGCCATGATACTGCTCGCTATGCTGATGACTGCCACGACGGCTTGGGCAAGGCCCGTCGGCAAGAAGGCTGCACAGCAGACTGCACAGGCTTTCATGCAGCAAAGGATGAACTTACAGGGCGCTCGCAAGGCTCCCCAGATGGTGGATATGGAGGATGCGCTGGGCAGCCAGGAGAGCGAACTGCTCTATGTGTTCAACGCCCCGGACGGTAAAGGCTTCGTCATCGTCAGCGGTGACGACCGCACGGAGCCCATTCTGGGCTACTCCACCAGCGGCAGCTTCGATGCCAGCCGGATGCCCGACAACATGCGTTCGTTGCTTCAGCTCTACGCCGAACAGATCGCACTCATCCAGAAGTACGACTTGCCGGCCAGCCAAGAATCCGTCCCCGACCTGGGCGAACCGATTCCGCCCCAGCTGAAGTCCAATTGGACACAAAATGGCGTCTTCAACCAAAAATGTCCGAAGATTACGGCCTATAGCGACCCCGAATGTACGCAGCTCTATGAATTCCCCAATGATTATGGCAACATGACTTCCATTGGCCTTGCTGTGACGGGCTGCTCGGCTACTGCTATGGCTCAGGTGCTGAACTACTGGAAGGCTGCACCGGCCACCCTGGTTGACCTTCCTGCCAAGGAGAATGTGGTTGTCCGCAAAACAGACATAAATACAGGCTCTCCCGTTTGGCTGAAGTATAGCGACTCGGCCATTCCGGCCGGGACGCTCATCGACTGGGACAACATTCTGGACCGATATCTCGTCTTCAATGAAGAAACGGGTCAGAATGAATGGATAACAGAGCTCGACAAAATGGAGGCCGTTGCCGACCTGTGCCACATCTGCGGCGTCGCCAGCGGCATAGAATATGGCTTGTCTCTCACTGGCGGTTCTGAAGCCTCACCGCGTTCATGCTTCGTTGCTCTCAACAAGTGCTTCGGGTTTAAGAATGTTTCGGCTTGTATGCAGGAATTCTATCCCTATCAGGAATGGCTGCAGACACTCTATGACGAGCTGAAGGTAGCCAGGGCCGTCTTCTTCGGAAGCAACACGGCCGGTGGCAGCGGCCATGCCTTCGTCATCGACGGTTATGATAAGGAAGACCTCTTCCACGTCAACTGGGGTTGGAACTATTACGACGGATACTACCGAATCAACGAACTGAATCCGCAGAGCAAGCCAACGGGAGGCTACACCGTCGAGCAGATCTTTGCACGAGGCATCTATCCCGATGCTCCGGCTGTCGCCCCGGAGCTGCTGTCCGTCATGTGTGAGACGCCCGTCACCACCCTCAAGGCCGTCGGAGGACTTTTCACATTGCCCGAGCTGTCCGTCAAAGTCTATAACATACGCCAGGCCGTCACAAATGCCGAGATGGGACTCACCATAGAGAAACAGGGCGAGAGGACAACGCTCCGGACAGACGGCATCACCCACGAGGTGAACTTTCAGAATGACATCGACCTGCAGCTGACCGATGTTCCCTTGGGCCAGCTTGCCGACGGGGAATACCTGTGCTATCCCAGCTTCCGCACGTCCGAAGCAGAGGAATGGACGCCCTGCACGGAACACGAGCAGACCGGCATGAAGCTGACGGTGGAGGGAGAGACGATGACTATCGAGAACGTCATCCGCTACCAGATGGCTGTGCTCTCGTCGGACAACAAATCCGTCTATGCGCCTGGCGAACCTATCCAGTTCACGGCCACCCTGCAGATGCAGAAGGGCGACCTGCACTACAGGATGATGCCAACCTGCCAGACCGTCGCAACCTTCGGCAATTACGATGAAGGACAGATGTGCGGCCTGTCGCCTATGACCTATGTCGGTGAGGGCGAGACGTTCCAGGTGAACTTCATCGTGCCCAACGGACTACCCGCAGACACCTATACGTTCAGTCTGGTGAATGCCACCTATAAGTTCTTCCATCCGGTGTGCACCATTACCGTCAAGAGCAATTCCACAAGCCTCTCCCCGGCCCTCTCCAAAGGAGAAGGAGATGGGGCTGACATCTGGTACGACCTGAGCGGGCGCCGGATTTCTTCTCGAGTAAAGAACCTCGAACATCAAGGCATCTACATCCAAAGCGACCGCAGGAAGGTCCTGAAATAACAGCTGTCATTTGTCGCTCAGCTCCGGGGAGGCTTACTGTTTCTCCCCCTCGGGGGAGATAGAGGGGGGCCGCGGAAGCTTGATGGGGAACAAAGGGCTGTCGGTGTGCTCGCGATGAACGATGCCGATGAGCTCGGCGAGCTTGTCGGGATTCTCGGCCCCCAGGTCAAGGTCCTCGTGGATGTCGTCCCTGAGGTTATAGAGGAACGGCTTGCCCTGACTGACCACAAGTTTCCAATCGCCCTGACGAACGCCGATGACCTGCGTCGGGCCATCGCTCATCTCCCAATACAGGAAGTCGTGCTTCTGCTGCTTGCTGGGTTTGCCGAGCATCGTGGGGCAGAAGGAAATGCCGTCAAAGAGAAGACCCTCTAAATCTCCCTTAAAGGGAGACTTATTATCCTCCCCCTTTAAGGGGGAGTCAGAGAGGGTCCTGCTGTGGGCCGCTATCTCTTTCTTCGAGAAGGCTCCGCTGTACTCCATGAAGGTGGGCATGAGGTCGTAGAAGGCCACTTGGAGGTCGCTCTCTGTGCCGGCAGGGATGCCTGCGCCCCAGCAGATGAAGGGGATGCGGATGCCGCCCTCGTAGGTGCTGCGCTTGATGCCCCGCAGCTTGCCGTCGCGCCCGAAGAACGACGGGTCGGCACCGCCCTCCTCGTGCGGGCCGTTGTCGCTGGTGAATATGACGAGTGTGTTCTTGTCCAGGCCCTTCTCCCGTAGCTTCTCCAATATCTCGCCGACATAGCCGTCCAGTCGCGTTATCATGGCGGCGAACTGTGCGTGCTTGTCGCTGCCGCCGTAGTACCAGCTGCCGGCATCGGTACGGTAGGAACGTTCCTCGTCGGCGGGGAACTGCCCGTGGTAGCGCTCCAGAATGCTGTCGCGCGGCTGCCAGAGTTCGGCATGGGGCAGGGTATAGGTGAAGATGCCGAGGAAAGGCTCATCCTTCGTCTGGCGGTCGAGCCACTCCAGCGCATATCGGTGGATAAGCTCCGCAGAGTATTGGGAGCGCTGCTCATAGTTATCCTCCGGCCCCCCTCTATCTCCCCCGAGGGGGAGAAACGGTAAGCCTCCCCTCGGGGAGGGGCCGGAGGTGAGGCTGGGATACCTAATGTTTTGCTCCATCACCTCTGCCACGAGATGCGTGTCGCCGCGGCCCTCGGGATCGTAGCGGTTCAGGAAGTTGGGATAGTAGGTATGTGCCTGGAACTGACAGACGGGGCCGTAGAAGCAGTCGATGCCGCGGAGGTTGGGCAGCGAGCATGAAGAACTCTCGCGACTCTTGCTGGTGTCCGTATTGCCGTCGGGCAGGGTAATGTAGGTGTCGGGATAGTCGTAGTTCCAATAGCCGCCGGCCCATTTGCCGAACATGCCCGTGCGGTAACCTTTCGCCTTGAAGAGCTCGGGGATGATGGGATGCGTCATGTCGTAGGGTTCCTGCCCGATGACGTAATAGTCGGCATTCTCGCCGAACATATTCTGCCTGAGCGTGCCGCCCCAGTACTCGCGGTTGCCGCGAATCTTGGCGTGCCCCGTGTGCTGGCCCGTCATGAAGGAGCAGCGGCTGGGGGCACTGACGGGACATCCGGCATAGGCCTGCGTGAAGCGCATCCCTTCCTCCGCCATGCGGTCGATGCACGGCGTGCTGATGAGACGCTGTCCGTAGCATCCCAGGTCACCGTAGCCCATGTCGTCACACATTATATATATTATATTGGGGTGCGACTTGGCATTTGCAGTCATAAAGGGCAAAAGGAATCCCGCGACCCCAGTCACCCCACCGAGGGGAAGCTTTAGTTTTGAGTGCATGGTTTAGAGTTTTTCTTGTCAAAGGTACAAAATAATTAAGAATTAAGAGTTAAGAATTAAGATTTTGCATAAAAAACAAATAATTTTTCACTTTTCACTTTTCATTTTTCACTTTTTGTTGTACCTTTGCAGACGTTTAAGCCCCGATGGCGGAATCGGTAGACGCGTCGGTCTCAAACACCGATAGGGAAACCTGTGCCGGTTCGACCCCGGCTCGGGGTACAAATAGGCTCTTAGCCGCTGGGCTATCAGCCTATTTGTCGTTTTTATAATATAGGAGTTAATTGGTAATACAGGAAGTTATGAAAAGGAATCACAAACGGGAGTTAAAAGTGACAATCGCCTTCTTGCTTTGTCTCTGCTTTGTAAAGGCACAGGCGGTAGAGGTGTCCGATAGCCTGAAAGAGGTTCTTCGCAACGGCGAGGCACAGTTCTACACGTTCAATTATCCGTCGAAGAGCGTTACCGGCGAGGATGTCGTACTCTCGTCGCTGCTCGTCGCGTGGATGCCACAGAAGCCAACTGAGACCGACAGCATCGAGTCGCTGCACATCTATAGCCACTACACGATTACTTCCGACAATGAGAGCCCCTCGTCGAGCAACAACAGCATCGAACGCCTGCTGTTCGGCGCACTCGTGAAGAAAAGCTATGGCATGGGCATCAGCAATCCCGACTATAACTTCATTTCCCGTTGCATCATCATCGCTCCCGATTACGAGGGCTATGGCGTGACTCGCGACCGCAGCCATCCCTATCTGTCACAGGAGGTGACGTCCCAGCAAGTCCTGGACGGCGTGAAGTATGGCTTGAAACTCTATCAGAAGCACATCAACGACAAGCGCGCATTGGACCTCAAGAGCGACTGGCGCAGTTTCGGCTACGGCTTCTCGCAGGGTGGTGCTGTCGCCCTGGCCGTGCACAGATACATCGAGCAGAACGACCTGTCGGACGAGCTGCACTTCAAGGGGAGCATTTGCGGCGACGGACCTTACGACCTCGTCGCAACCATGCGCTACTATCTGGACGATAACGGGTACAGTTATGATACTCAGACCAGCCACCTCAAGGGGATGAGCACGATGCCGATGGTCATGCCCATGATTATCAAAGCCGCTCTGGACACCTATCCTTACATGAAGGATCACGTGATTGAAGACTACTTCTCGCAGCAGTTCCTCGACACCGGCATCATGGACTGGCTGGCCAGCAAGAACTATTCGACTGGGGACATAGAAAAGCTATGGTACCAGCAGACGCAGTCCGGTCTCACTGCAAACGGCCGCCACTACACGCCCGAGCAAATGGCCGAGCTGTTCTATTCACCCTCGAAGAATTCCGTCTGGTCGCGTTTCGAAAAGACCTTTACCCCCGGGTTCTACGAATATGTCGCGAATGTAGAGAACTTCAACACCGTGCCGACCGAGGAGGGAGACGTCTGGCAGGATATGCACCGCGCCCTGATCGACAATAGCGTCTGCGAAGGTTGGGAACCCTGGCACCGCATACAGTTCGTCCACTCGAAAGGCGATATGGTGGTTCCCTTCGGCAATTACCTCTCCTTCCGCGACGCCCACCCGGACGGCGAAGGCGAACTCTACCGCATAGACGACAGCTTTACTCCCCAGGACCATACGAGCGCCGGCACCCAGTTCTTCTGGGCCCTCGCCGCGTACGGAACTTATGGAAAGTATTTTAAGTGGCTGGATGAAGGAGAGTACACGACGGGCATTGAGTCAATGGAAAATTCTTTACTCTTCACTCTTCACTCTTCACTTCCCGGGTGGTACACCCTCGACGGCCGTCGCCTGAATGGGCGTCCCACAACCAAGGGTATCTATGTCTATAAGGGCAAAAAGATAGCAATTAAATAAGTCTTCGATAATCAAAACATGACGGGTATGAAAACTAAGCAATTCCTGATGCTGACGGCATTCTTGTCGCTGTCGGCCTATGAAATGGCAGCCAGAACGAACAACGCTACCGGCGAGGCAAACGATCCCAACGAGATGGTGGCCTACCTTTTCACCTACTTCAATAGCAACGCCCCCGAGGATGAGCAAATCTGCTACGCCATCAGCGACGACGGCTATAACTACACGCCGCTGAACAACGGTATGCCCGTCATCGAGAGCGACACCATCGCCTTGACGCAGTGTGTGCGCGACCCCCACATCCTGCGCTGTGAGGACGGCAAGACATTCTACATGGTGGTGACGGACATGAAGTCGAGCCTGGGATGGGCCAGCAACCGAGGTATGGTGCTCCTGAAATCGACCGACCTCATCAACTGGCAACACTCCGCCATCAATTTCCCGACGCGCTACACCAAGACGTGGAAGAACGTCATCCGCGTCTGGGCTCCCGAAACCATCTACGACCACAAAGCTGGCAAATATATGGTCTTCTATTCCCTGCGCACCAGCGACCAGGATTCTTTCGACAGGATTTACTATCAGTATGCCAACAAGGACTTCACGGACCTGGAAGGTGAGCCCAAGTGGCTCTTCGATGCCGGCAATGCCACTATCGACGGCGACATTGTCTATAACGAGGCCGACCAGCTCTACCACCTCTTCTACAAGCAGGAGTCGGGAAGGGGCATCTATCAGGCTGTGGCCAAGAACCTCACCGACAAGTGGCAGATGCTCGACGGCAACGTGGAGCAGACGAAAGAGGCCGTGGAGGGCGTCGGTGTGTGCAAGGCTATCGACGGTAAGTCGTGGATTATCATGTATGACTGCTACGGCGCCCACCACTATCAGTTCTGCCGTTCGGAGGACCTGAAGACCTTCCAGTTCGTTCAGAACACGGAAACAAAGGGCAAATTCACCCCGCGCCACGGCACCATTATTCCCATCACTCGGGCCGAGAAAGAACGCCTGCTGAAGGCTTTCGGCAACCACAAGCAGCCCATCCTCAGCGGCTTCCATGCCGACCCTGAGGTGCTCTACTCTAACAAGACGGGTAAGTACTATATCTATAGCACCACAGACGGCACTCCGGGCTGGGGCGGTCACGACTTCAGCGTCTTCTCTTCTACGAACCTCATCGACTGGACCGACGAGGGCAAGATGCTCGATGTGAAGGGCGACCAGGTGAAGTGGGCTACGGGCAACGCTTGGGCACCGTGTATCATTGAGGTGAAAGGTAAGTACTATTTCTACTACTCTGCCCACAACCCCCAGACAAACCGTAAGGAAATTGGCGTAGCCGTGAGCGATAACCCCACAGGCCCCTTCGTGGATAGTGGAGCCCCCATCATTACCGACGAAGACCGTCCCAAGGAAGCACGTGGCGGACAGGCCATCGATGTGGATGTCTTCCAAGATCCCAAGAGTGGCAAGTGCTACCTCTACTGGGGCAACGGCTTCATGGCCGGCGCAGAACTCAGCGATGACATGATGAGCGTAAAGAAGGAGACTATCACCCACATGACGCCCAAGGGCGGCACACTCGACACCTGGGCCTTCCGCGAGGGCGCCTATGTCTTCTATCGCAAGGGTACCTACTATTTCATGTGGAGTGTTGACGACACTGGCTCCCCCAACTACCACGTGTGCTACGGCACGGCGAAATCACCCCTCGGTCCTATCACAATCGACGAAGACAACTATCTCGTCATCAAACAAAAACCAGAAGACGGGATCTATGGTACTGCCCATAATTCCGTCCTCCAGATTCCCGGTAAAGACGAATGGTATATCGTCTATCACCGTATTAATAAGCATTTCTTGAACCGCGAGCCCGGCATTCACCGTGAGGTTTGTATTGACCGGATGACCTTCGACAAGAAGGGGTGCATCGTTACCGTCACCCCCACACTGGACGGCCCGGCTCAGCAGTAATCTTTATTTCCCGAGGTCGATGCTTGCGCACCAGCCGCCGTTACGAGCCATGTGAATGGCTAGGTTCGTTGTGCTGCTGACCTTGCCTTCCTGACGAACATAGTCCATTGCGATGATGTGCGCATTGACACCATCAGCAAAGCTTGTCATCTTGTACTCCTTGCCTGCGGGCAGGAAGTCGAACTTGAGTTGGAGGTCACGCTCCGTGCTGTTGGTGATACCACCGATGAACCACTTGTTGCCTTTACGCTTGGCAATCACGCAGTACTGACCAGCTTCAGCATTGAGGACACGCGTCTCATCCCAGTTAACAGGAACGCTGGTGAGGAAATCACGGCAGTCGGGCCACTTGTCATAACGGCAAGGATTATCCATCAACATCTGTAGGTTGCTCTCGGCAAGCACGAAGATTGCCAGATTGAATACCTTAGTGCCCACGCCGGAGCAGATGGGACGGTTGCCATGATGACGCTCGGGCTGATAATTCAGCATAGAGCCGGGCGTATAGTCCATCGGGCCGACGGCATTGCGGAGGAAGGGCAGCCAAACAGTATTGTCGGGCTTGCACGATCCGTTGTACTCCATTCCGCGTACACCTTCGTAGGTCAGCACGTTGGGGTACTTGTAGTCCAGGCCACTGGGATGGAAAGCTCCATGGAAATCGACAAAGATGTGGTGCTTGGCAGCTTCCTTGGCAACACGTTCGTAGAAATTGATCATCCACTGGTCCTGACGGTCCATGAAGTCAATCTTTGTACCCTTGATGCCCCATTCCTCGAACTTCTCGAAGAGGTCCATGTGGTGCTCGACGGTGAGCCAGGGGAGCCACAAGATGACGCCCACGCCCTTGCTCTTGCCGTAAGAGATAATCTCGGGCAGATGCACTTCGGGATTGGTCTTGAAGGGGTCGCGTGTGTTAAGCGCCCAACCCTCGTCAATCAGGATGTAGCCCACGCCGTTGCGGGCGGCGAAATCGATGAAGTACTTGTAGGTGTCAAGGTTGATGCCGGACTTGAAGGTTACGTCAGGACCGAATGGGATACCGTTGAGCCAGTCCCAGCAGGTCTGTCCCACCTGAATCCAATCGGTGTCGCCGATGACGTTGGCAGGAGCCAGGCGCACGGGCATCACGTTCTCTGGCAACTGAGCATCGCTCTGTGTGATGTACATATAGCGCCAGGGGAAAGTACGTGTGCCAGAGGTCTTGGCAACATAGTCAGCCTCCTTCAGAATCTTATGGCTGCGGTCGCCGCTGTCTTCGTATTCAGTCGGACACTTGGGCTGGATGATAGAGAAGGCGTTGGTACCTTCACCATTAGATTTGAGGAATACGCCGGCATAGTCGAAAAGGTCGAACTCGGAGATGAGCACCTTCTGCTTCTCGCCCATAATGAGGATGGGCAGTTCGCTCATCTTGTCGTCTGCTTTCCATTCGTTGCTGGCCACTACGGAGTAGTTCTCCTCGCAGCTTGTCTTGAAGCCACCGGGCTGCTGCAGCACGAGCTTGCTGGGTTTGGTGAGCTGCCAGGTGCCATCTTCGCTCATTACCTCGATGTCACCCTTCAGCTCTGTGATGAAGCGGTAGGCCACGCCGTCGTTATATACGCGCCACTCTACCTTGTAGCCTCCGCCAAAAGTGAGCGTGAGCAGGGTGTAGTTGTTCTCCACTGTGCTGAACTTCAGGGGATGGATGGGAGTGATGGTCTCGTTGACTGTTGTTACCTTCTTACCCTTCAGGACGGGCTTTTCACCGAGGACGCGATCGCTGAGGGTCATGCCGATATGGCACGCGAAGAGCTGTTCGCCGTGACTCTCTACGTCGTAGTAAATGCGGTCGTAAACGGTTACTGTAACTTTTGTCTGTCCGTCAGGACTTGTTGCGCTGACTTGTTTCTGCGCGTTTGCGATGGTACCGGTAAGCAGTAGCACCGCCAGGGAAAGGAACTTTTTCATATAGTCAGTTTTAGTAAGGGAAAATGTTTATTTCTCAATTTCAAGAAGCTCGACCGTAAAGATGAGGCAAGAGAAGGGAGGAATCTTAGCTTGTTCGCGGTCCTTGTAGGCCAATTCCTGCGGAACATAGATTTCCCACTTGCTGCCGACGGGCATCATGCAAAGTGCCTCTGTCCAACCTGCGATGACCTGACCGACAGGGAAGGTGACGGGTTTGCCACGCTTGTATGAACTGTCGAATTCAGTACCGTCGATGAGGTGTCCTTCGTAGTTGACTTGCACCTTGTCCTCCCTTGTTGGCAGAGCGCCGGTGCCCATCGTCAGCACCTTGTACTGCAGACCGCTCGGAGTGACCTTCACGCTGTCCTTCTTGGCGTTAGCCTTGAGGAATTCCTCGCCGGCAATACGGTTAGCACCGTACTTCTTCTCCATGCTGGCTTTGTGGTAGTACTCCAACTGCTTCTTCACCAGCGTCTGGGTACTGTCCATGGGAACTGTGACATTCTGACCTGAGAAGCCGTCGCGGAAGCCCTGCACGAAAAGCATCTTGTTCAAGACTTCGGTACTGTCATTCACCTGCTTGGAGGCTTGGGGATAGACCTGACTCTCCACCTGTTGGCGGATTTCGATGCCTGCCAAACGAGCTTTCTCGCGCTTGTCGGCCTCGGTGAACTCCTTTTGGTCGAAGCCCTGCAGAAATTCAGCGATGTAGGTCGTGTCAATTCCCATGCGCTGGGCCAGGTAGTTCTTCAGACCGTTGGAGTTGGCGCGGCCGAAGTGGTAGCTGAAGGTGTCGATGCATACGGTATCGACCACCTCCACGGGTGCCTGGTCTTTCTTCTTCTTACCAGTCTTCTTGGCAGCACTTGCGCCCAGCGAGATGCAGGCGCAAAGTGCTAATAAGATTACTTTCTTCATTGCGGATTATTCAATGCCAAGGAGTTCAATCTTGAAGATGAGGCAAGAGTATGGAGAAATCTTACCGGCATCGCGGTCGCCGTAGGCCTGCTCCTGAGGAATGTAAACCATCCAAGTAGAACCAACAGGCATGTTGGTCAGAGCCTTTGTCCAGCCCGGGATAACCTGATTGCAACGGAACTTGGCGGGTTCACCACGCTGGTAGCTGCTGTCGAAGATGGTATCATTCAGGAGCTTACCTTCGTAGTTGACCTTCACACGGCTGGTGTCGGCAGGAATGGCACCCTTACCCTCGGTGATAACCTCGTAGTAAACGCCGTCGCCCAGGTCGTTGATGCCTTCCTTCTTAGCAATTTCGGCCATGTAGTCCTCGCACTGTTTTTTCCAATCGCCGTACTTATCCTGCATGATTCTGGCCTTGACGCTCTGCATCATGGTCTGAGCAGTCATAGAAGCCTCGTCGGTAGTCATCAGAGCTTTCTTGCCAGTGGTACCAGCAATGAAGCCTGCCATGAAATTCTTCAGACTGATGGTATTGATGCTGTCGTCACCAAATACTTCATAGTTGATGCCCTTAACCATCTGCTGACTGATTTGCTGACCAATCTGAATACCTGCATAGTAAGCAGCCTTCTTCTTGTTGTCACCAGCATTGGCACCTTCGTTCAGACCCTTCACGAACTCATCGATGTAGGTGGTATCGACATCCATGCGCTGGGTCAGATATTCCTTCAGGCCCTGAGTTTGAGCCAGACCTATAGCATAACTCAGTGTGTCAACATCGTTCTTTAAGTTAGCGTTGGGAGCACTGTTTGTGCAGCTTCCCATGATGGCAGCCAGTACTACGGCTGCAAGAATAGAAATCTTTTTCATTGTTGTTTAAATTAAGTTATTTTGGATTTGATTATTTTTGAATTTTGAAATGCTTTAAAGCACTTTTATCAGTTCTACATCGAAAATGAGTGTGCTGAATGGCGGAATGCTTGCTCCGGCACCCTGTTCGCCATAGGCCAGCAGATAAGGAATGGTGAAGCGGAACTTTGCGCCTTCCTTCATCAGTTGCACACCCTCTGTCCAGCCGGTAATGACTTGGTTCAGGCCAAAGTCGGCAGGCTCACCGCGTTTGTAGCTGCTGTCGAAGACTGTTCCGTCGAGGAGTCGTCCCTCATAATGACAGCGTACAGTATCGGTTGCTTTGGGGCTTTTGCCGCTACCTTCCTGTAAAACCTCGTACTGCAAGCCGCTTTTCGTTACGGTTACACCCTCTTTCTTTGCATTTGCATCAAGGTAAGCTTTTCCAGCTGCAATAGTCTCCTGAGCCTCCTCTTTCTGCTTCTTCTGGAAATACTCCTGAAGCATAATTTGTGCCTCGCGACTGGAGAATGCAGTCTCCTTGCCTTCTATCACATCGCGGACGCTTTGTGCGAAGTCTTCAACGCAAAAACTTTTTATGTTCATGCTCTTTATTTGTTGACCAATGCCAAGCCCAAGAGCATAGCTGATTTTGTCCATATTAATACTGATTTTATTAAATGCGCAGCAAAATTAAAACATTTTCTTCACTCTGCGTACTTCCGCATCATTTTTTTTACTATATTTGCGTATCTTTTACCAAAAAGTAGTCCAGTAGTTAAGTAGATAAGCTGTTATGGAGGGATAAATTATGAGAATTGTAGTCTTGACAGGAGCAGGGATGAGCGCAGAAAGCGGCATCAGCACCTTCCGCGATAATGGTGGTCTGTGGGAGCAGTACAACGTGGAAGATGTGGCGACGCCCGAGGGCTGGGCGCGTAATCCGAAACTGGTGACGGAGTTTTATAACATCCGTCGGAAAGAGCTTCTCAATGTGAAGCCTTGTCTGGGGCATGAACTGGTGGCAAAGCTGGAGGAGCATCATGCCGTGACAGTTGTGACGCAGAACGTCGATGACCTGCACGAGCGTGCTGGCAGCAGCTACGTCATACACCTGCACGGCGAACTGATGAAGGTGACCAGCAGCTTCTCGCCCAACGACCCGCGATACATTAAGAAGCTTGATCCCGAGCATCTCGAAGTGAAGATTGGCGATTGTGCCGGAGACGGCAGCCAGCTTCGTCCCTTTATCGTGTGGTTTGGCGAGGCTGTCCCAGAGATAGACAAGGCAGTCGAGGAGTGTGCGAAGGCAGACATGCTCATCGTCATCGGTACCAGTCTGAATGTCTATCCTGCCGCAGGCCTTACCCGTTGTGTTCCGCCCGGCACCCCCATCTATCTCATCGACCCGAAGCCTGTCGCATGGAACAGCGACGAGCAAGTGCATCACATCATGAAGGGTGCCAGCGAAGGGATGAAAGAGTTGATGGAAATAAGAAATTTGAATATTTAGAAAATAAGAAAAGAGAGGATGAGAATGACAGTTTTATATTATTTTGTTTTCTCAATTTCTTGATTTATAGTATTATGAGTGATCTCAAAATACGTTGCCGCAATAATGGCAAAAGGATTAGCATTCCTTTCGGCAGTAATCTCTATGACGCTTTCTCCCTAGCAAACTTCCACATGGACTACGGACCTGTGGCAGCCCGCGTCAACAACAAGGTGCAGGGCATGAATTACCGCTTTTACAACAACAAGGACGTTGAATTCCTGTCACTTTCTTCGTCCAGTGGCATGCGCACCTATACGCGTACCCTTTTTTTCATCCTTGCCAAAGCTGTAGAGGACACCTATCCAGACGCGCAGTTGCTTATTGGCGGTTCCGTCTGTCATGGTTATTACTGTGAACTCCGTTTAGGCCGTCCTGTCGAGGAGGACGATGTGAGGCGGATTAGGCAACGCATGCAGGAGATTATCGATGCCGACATGCCTATTCACCGCATTCAGTGTCCCATCGAAGAAGCCATCGAGATGTTCGAAAAACGTGGTATGAAGAGCAAGGTGCAGTTGTTAGAGAGTCAAAACAGCCTCTACACAGACTATTACAAGCTCGGTAATACCATAGATTATTTCTATAGTTGTCTGCTCACCCGTACCAGCCAGGTGCATCTCTTCGACCTTATCAGGTTCTACGACGGATTGCTTCTCTGCATCCCATCGCAGAAAGAGCCTTGGCGATTGGAAGAAATAGAGGTGCAGACGCAGATGCTTGATGTGATTCGTGAGCACCATCGCTGGCAGGATATCTTGGGCGTGCGAACTGTTGGCGAACTCAACAATGCTATCCAATTAGGCTATGCCACAGACCTCATCAATGTCAGCGAAGCTTTGCAGGAAAAGAAACTCAGCGACATTGCCGACGAGATAGCGAAACGGGGAGCACGTATGGTACTGCTTGCTGGCCCCAGTAGCAGTGGCAAGACGACCACAGCAAAACGAATAGCTACCCTCCTGATGGCATGCGGCCTACGTCCCCGTATCATCAGTACCGATGACTACTTCGTCAACCGCGTGGATACTCCGAAGGATGCCAACGGAGAATATGACTTCGAGTGTATCGAGGCCGTTGATACAACTTTCTTCAACCAGCAGATGAGTGCCCTGTTGCAAGGCGATGAGGTGGAGTTGCCCCGCTATGACTTCCGCATCGGAGAGCGTGTCTTCGAAGGCAGACGGCTTCGCATCGGTCCCGACGACATCATTGTCATGGAGGGCAATCACGCCCTGAACCCCATCCTCACACGCCAGATACCAGACGAAAAAAAGTTCCGTATCTACGTCTCGACCCTCACCACCATACAGTTGGACGACCATAACCATATTCCCACTACAGACATCCGACTACTTCGCCGTGTCCTTCGCGATTACAGGCATCGTGGCTACTCCGCCGTCGAAACCATTCGTCGTGCGCCAAGCGTCAAGGCCGGTGAGGAGAAGTGGATATTCCCTTTCCAAAAGTTGGCCGACGCCACCTTCAATAGCGCCCTGCTCTACGAGTTGGGTGTGATACGCGATCAGGTGATACCCATTCTGGAACAGGTACCGGAGCGTGCCTTAGAATATGCCGAAGCCTCTCGCCTGCGCAAGTTCCTCGCATATTTCCGCGGCATTCCTGGCGACCAGGTACCGCCTACCAGCCTGCTCCGCGAGTTTGCCGGCGGCAGCTCATTCAAATACTGACCCTCAGCCTCATTTAGGGGGAGAAAATAATGTTCAATGTTTAATCTTTTAATGTTCAATGAAAAACGAGCGATTAATGTCTATCGATGCCCTTCGGGGCTTTGATATGCTGTTCATCATGGGTGGCGCTGGGCTGCTTGCAGCACTGGCCACTTGGTTCCCTTGCGGTTTTACGCAGGCTCTGGCCGAGCAGATGGATCATGTGGAGTGGAACGGACTCCGTCATCACGACACCATCTTCCCCCTGTTCCTCTTTATTGCAGGCATTTCCTTCCCCTTCTCGCTGGCCAAACAACGTCAGCAGGGACGCTCGGAATGGGCCATCCACAAGAAAGTTATCGTGCGTGGCTTGATGCTTGTGTTCCTCGGAGTGGTCTATAATGGGTTATTGAATTTCGAGTTCGACTCGCTTCGCTATGCCAGTGTGTTAGGGCGTATCGGTTTGGCTTGGATGTTTGGTGCCCTTATCTTCATCCATACCGGTTGGAAGGCTCGCGTGTGGATAACGGCTGCCCTGCTCGTCGGCTACTGGCTTGTGGCAGGTTTCATCCCGGCTCCTGATGGTAACGGTGCCGATATCTTTACAGCCGAGGGTTCCTTTGTTGGCTATGTGGATCGCATCCTTTTGCCCGGACGTATTTATTATGGGAGCATCGACCCGGAGGGCATCCTCAGTATCATCCCGTCTATCGGAACAGCCTTGTTGGGTATGTTCACAGGGGAATGGGTGAAATCGGAGCGTAAGAGCCTGACACCTGGCAAGAAGGTTCTGGGTATGATTCTCGCAGGCGTTGTACTTTTGGTTATCGGATTACTTTGGAACGAGGTGTTCCCCATCAACAAGAAGATGTGGACAAGTTCCTTTGTGATGGTCGTAGGTGCTTATTCGGTACTGATGTTCGCCCTCTTCTATTATATAATAGATGTATGTAATTGGCGCAAGTGGACACTCTTCTTTACAGTCATTGGCATGAACTCCATCACAATCTATTTGGCTCAGAGGTTCATTAACTTTTCCTACACCTCGGAAAGACTTTTCAACGGCCTTGTCAAATTGATGCCCGAGGACTCGCAGGCGTTCTTCACTAAGGTTGCCTACATCGCCGTCTGCTGGCTCTTCCTCTATTTCCTCTATCGCAAGCGCGTGTTCCTGAAAGTTTGAATTCAACATTTTATTAACCTAACATATTTTTATTATGAAACAAATTCTTTCCATGCTGGTGCTGGCATGCACCACTTCACTTCTATCCATGCTGATGTTGGCTTGTACTAGTTCAACACCATCCGCCCCACAGGACATCCTTTTGGAAAATGCGAAATTCCATCTTGGCGATGAAGCTGCGTGGGCTGACGTAAATGTTGACGAGAGCGATTGGCAGGACATCAGCAACACTATGACCTGGACGTCTCAGGGCGTCAAGTGCGAGAACGGCTTTGGCTGGTACCGCTACCATGTGACTATCCCCAAGAGCATGTTGGAGAAGTCAGACCTCAAGGAGACCGTCGATTTCAACATGGGTAAGATTGACGATGCCGACGAAGTATATCTGAACGGTAAACTCATCGGTAAGTCGGGCGGCTTCCCCTCCGACGAGAATGGCTACAGGAGCGCGTGGAGCAGGCAACGCATTTACAAAGTGCAGGCTGATGACGAAATCATCAAGTGGGATGCCGACAATGTGCTGGCCGTCAGGGTTTATAACGGCGGCGATCCGGGTGGCATGTTCAATGGTCCCATCAGCGTGCGTGTGCCCAATACCATCGACAACCTGAGTATCAGCGTCAAAGAAGGTGAAGGAAACGAATGTGTCTGCACCCTCAACAGCAGCATGACAGATACCAAGAGCGGTAACTTCACGGTTCAGGTTCAAGACCCTGAAACAGGCAAGGTGCTGACCGAGAAGAAGGAGGATGTTTCCGTCAGTGCTCAGGAGAGCAGCACCATCAACCTGCCTTACGACAATCACCAGATGGTGCGTATCATCGCTACTTTCACAGAGGGTAAGACTGGCCTGAGCGTCACTACACAGTACATTCCCAAGTACATCCTCACGCCTGCAGCTCCTGCCGAGCCTCGCTTTAACACCACACCGCTCTATGGCGTTCGTCCGGGCTCACCCATCCACTTCCGCTTCGGCGTGAGCGGCGAGAAGCCCATGAAATTCTCTTCCGACGATCTGCCCCAGGGCCTCGCCCTGAATCCCGACAACGGTGCCCTCAGCGGCTCGCTGCAGAATCCCGGCTCCTATACCTTCAACGTAAAGGCTCAGAATGCAAAGGGCGAAGAGACACAGACTTTCACCATCCGTTGCGGCAGCACCATCGGCCTCACACCTCCTATGGGATGGAACAGCTGGAACTGCTGGGGCTTGAGCGTGACTCAGGATAAGGTAATCAGCAGTGCCAAGGCACTCATCGAAAAGGGTTTGGCAGACTACGGCTATTGCTACATGAACATCGACGACGGCTGGGAAGCTCCCAAGCGTAATCCCGACGGAACCATCGCTGTGAACGAGAAGTTCCCCAGCATGAAGGAACTGGGTGACTGGCTGCACTCCGAGGGTCTGAAGTTCGGTATCTATTCTTCTCCCGGCGACCTGACCTGTGGCGGCTATCTGGGTTCTATCGACCACGAGCTGCAGGATGCAGAGAGCTACAACAGCTGGGGTATCGACTATCTGAAGTATGACTGGTGCGGCTACGGCCGTAAGCACAGGACAGAGCCCGACAACCAGACCGTTGCCAGCTACGTGCGTCCCTACCTGCTGATGGAGCGTTGCCTGCGTCAGCAGCCTCGCGACATCTTCTACAGCCTCTGCCAGTATGGTATGGCCGAGGTTTGGAAGTGGGGTGCAGCTGTCGATGCTAACTCCTGGCGTACCACAGGCGACATCACCGATACATGGGAAAGCCTCTACGACATCGGTTTCGGTCAGCAGCCCGACCTCTATCCCTACGCACAACCCGGACACTGGAACGACCCCGACATGCTGATTGTCGGCAAGGTGGGTTGGAGCAACAACCTGCGCGACAGCCGTCTGACCCCCGACGAGCAATATACCCACATCAGCCTGTGGACGTTGCTTGCCAGCAACATGCTCATCGGTTGCGACATCGCCCAGATGGACGAGTTTACTGTAAGTCTGCTCTGCAACCACGAGGTGAATGCCGTCAACCAGGACATCCTGGGCAAACAGGCACAGCGTGTGGTACTGGACGGCAGCATCCAGATCTGGAGTCGTCCTCTCAGCGACGGCTCGTATGCTGTAGGTATCTTCAACGTGGGCAAGACCGACGCTCGCGTTGACTTCAAGAAGTACTTCAAGGAGATGGGTATCGGCAGCCTGCAGAGTGTTCGCGACCTCTGGCGTCAGCAAGACCTCAGCACCACAGATGTGAATTACTTCATCCCCACCCACGGCGTGAAGTATCTTAAAGTTCAGTATTAAAAAGTATTTGGTCAGAATAGAGAAAGGCTCCCGAACTGGGGGCCTTTCTTTTCTCTTCACTTAATTTTTCACTTTTAATTCTTAATTCTTAATTTTGAATTTTGAATTTTGAATTTTAAGTCGTACCTTTGCAACCGCAAAGAAGAATGCTTGGATTATAACATTATAATATTATAATTTTTGAATCTTATTTTAAGGTTGCTCCTGTAGTTCAACGGATAGAATAGAAGTTTCCTAAACTTTAGATAGGGGTTCGATTCCCCTCGGGAGTACAACCCAACTTATGGGCGCAGAACTGAAAAAGCGAAACATCAACAACGATGAATCGCTTATTTCTTTAAATCATGACAGAGAAGAGAAAAATCAATCATAGCAATGAGATGCTTCTTTTCATTTTTTTTGTTCTTTCTGTTTCTGACTATATGGGGACAGTCGGAAGTGTTTGACCATGCCTACAACAGCAAGACGAAGACGCTGGACTTCGAACCATACGCGGAAGTATTCGGAACACCAGAGAATTGTTCACCTGCGGCACTGGCGGCACTGGAAGATTGCCGACTGACAAAAAAAGTGCGCAGGCTACTTTTCCACAACCGAACATACTGCTTCCGGCCCGATGGCCTCCGACCCTACATGACGTATATCTCAAACAATGGCGCTTATGAACGTTGCTTCGCTTTTGACCTTACGGGATTACGGCACTTGGAAATAGACGGAGGCGGTGCCCTGTTGCTCTTCCACGGCTACGTGTGCCCATTTCATGTTTGCGAGGCAGAAGACATCGAACTGCGGAACCTGCGCATAGACTATGACCGCACTTTCCATTCCGAAGGACATATCGTAGGTATTTCACCGGAATACATCGATTTAAAATTCAGTCCAGAATACCCGTATCGTATCGATGAGGAAAGGTTGCACATGGTCGATGAGGAGGGAACAGAATACCTTTGGTTTTACCTACTGGAGTTCAATCCGAAACGATTAGAAACGGAGTGGAAAGTAAACGACCAATGGACTGGAAGCTCTTTGAAGGCTATCGATTTGGGAAACAGAACTGTAAGACTTATGCATCCCAATCTGACGGGCACAGTAGGCAACGTGATGAATTTGGGAATGGCAGAGCGAAGAGTACCTGGTATCACGATAAGCGACTCGAAACGTGTATCCCTGCACGACATTACCATATACCACGCAGGAGGAATGGGAGTGATAGCACAACGCAGCCGCGATCTTCTACTGGAGCGTCTGGTCGTAGAACCTGCTCCTGGTAAGGATCGTGTAGTGAGCGCAGCAGCTGATGCGACTCACTTCGTGAACTGCAGTGGCTACATACGAATGTACGACTGCAGGATGCTATGCCAAACAGATGATGCCACGAATATACATGGTGTGTACTACCGCATAGCAGAACTGGCCCAGCCCAACAGGCTGATAGTAGAATTGGCTAACGATGCCCAGCGAGGTTTCGATTACCTGAAAAAGGGAATGCAGATTGAGTTTGTATGTTCCAATAACTTACAAACATACGCACATGCCAAGATAAAGGATGCTCATGCTATAAATACTGAGCTTACCCGCTTTGAGGTGAATCTGGAAAACAACATTCCCGAAGATGCAAAGCCAATGGATGTAATCGCAGGATGCAGCGAATACCCCGAGGTACACATCCGTGGATGCTACTTCGGGCAAAACCGGGCAAGGGGACTATTATTGGGCTCGAGAGCAAAAATGCTAATCGAGGACTGTACTTTTCACAATGGTGGACCAGCCCTTCTGATGGAAGGCGATGCCCGGTACTGGTTTGAACAGGCTGGCGTTCGGGATGTTACCATACGCAACAACCTATTCGACAACTGCTACTACGGACATTGGGGTACAGGTGTCATAAGTGTAGGAACGGGACTCGATCGTGATAAATGGCCGGAATGTCGCTATAACCAGAATGTAAAGGTGTTGAAAAACACGTTCCGGCTGATACAACAACCCGTAATGGATTTGTACTGTCTGAAGGGCCTGACTCTACGGGGAAATCGTTTTGTAATGAGCCACGATTACCCGAACAATATTAACATATCGGAACCCGAACGACTTATCCGTGCCACCGATTGTGACGACCTGGACTTGCAAGAAATCATATTGGAATAAAGTGTCGAGGAACCCAAGTTAAAACTGGCAAATGAAAGAGCGAGTTTTACAATTTTTGCGCGATGCTGGTAAACATAAAAAAACATGATAGATAGAAGAACATTTTTTCAGCGGATGGCTGGGGTTGGAGCGCTCTTCGCTACCTCACAATTGCCAGTATTGGCGGAAGACAATCCTACGGTATTTCCCAAGCGGGGAAAGTACGAACGCCTGTCGATAAGCTATGCGACGGTGGAGATCGGGTTAGAGAAACCATTCTCTGTCCTGCATATTTCCGATTCCCACCTCACTGCTGCCTATGACCATGAGAACGAGAAGAAACAACAGCTTCATGACAACCGCACCACCACCTTTGGTGGACGGCAGGAGGAGGCTTTGCGCGATGCTCTGGCCTGGGCAAAGCAACATGTGGACTATGTGGTTCATACGGGTGACCTCATTGACTGGCAAAGCGAGGCTAACTTCGACCTGGTGAAGAAGTATTTCGGTGAGGGTGTCATTGGTTCCCTAGGTAACCACGAGTTCAGCACAGACATGTGGCTGAGCGACCCTAAAGAGGAGAAAAGCGAAAATTACAAAGACAATACACGCGATATTCTTCAGAACGTCTATCCTTTCGATATCTCGTTGTATAGTCAGGTCGTCAACGGCGTGAACTTTGTCACGCTTGATGATGTCTATGGCTATGTGACCGACAAACAGGTTGAGCTGTTCAAGAATGAAGTCGCCAAAGGCCTTCCCATCGTACTGTGTATGCATGTGCCGTTCTACACCGATAATATATGGCGGGCAACCGTTCGTTTCTGGACCGACAAGGGACAGCTGACCTATCGTGAAGCCCCAAAACCAACTGGTGACTGCCAACGTCAGCGCGAAGACGCTGTGACCCGCGATTTCATCCAATATCTTAAGGGTGAACCCCTTCTGCGCTGCATCCTTGCCGGACACGAGCATATCACCGTCGAGGACCAGTTCTCACCTACCTGCCGTGAGTACGTTGTGGCAGGCAATTTCCTTTTCCACGGACGTGAAGTCCTGTTTGTCTGAAGAATGAATGCCCAAAGATAGGGAGACAGCATACAAAAAAGACTGAAACATGTGTAAAATGAATATGAAAAAGATTTCATTATTATTAGCTGCATTGATGATGTTTAGCCTCAGTGCAAGTTCGCAGAAACAAGAGAAGAAAACCTTAGTTGCTTATTTCTCGGCAACGGGAACGACCAAGGCTGTAGCAGAACAGCTGATAGAAGTTACTGGAGCCGACCTGTATGAGATTAAGCCTGTAGAACCCTACATAGATGCTGACCTTGACTGGCGTAACAAGCAGAGCCGTTCATCACTGGAGATGAAAGATAAGACTTCGCGCCCAGCCATTACCGGCAAACTGAAGAAAATGAAGGACTATGATGTGGTATATGTTGGCTTCCCCATTTGGTGGAACACCTGTCCTACCATCATCAACACCTTCATGGAGACTTACGACTTCAAAGGTAAAACGGTTATTCCTTTCGCCACCAGTGGCGGCAGCAGCATTAAGCAGTCTTGTGAAGACCTGAAAAAGGCCTACCCACAGGCAAATTGGAAGGAAGGTAAGCTTCTCAATCGTCCGACGAAAAAGGAGCTTGAAGATTGGGTGAAGGAGTAGCCAAAGGTGCGGACACAAAACGAGACGGAAAAAGACAGAAAATCATGCAGGATTTGAGAAGCTCCGGAAAAAGCATTACCTTTGCATCATAAATGAATTATGAACAATTGGGTATGATGAAACGCAAGAGATTATCGTTGATCACTCTAATCTGGCTGGCGAATATGATGTCAGGTATATGTCGTGCAGAAGACATCACCATTCGCTATAATGGCTCACAGGTAAAGGTGACACAGGCTAAAAAGGATAGTGTGAGTGTCACCATAGATGGAGCGATTGTGAATGTCGAGAGCCTATATGAAAGTCATAAACTCACTTTGCTAGTGAAGGGCAGTAGCGACGATGGTCAACTCAACCTGAAGACCAAAGGTAAGGCAAAGGTGACGCTCGACAATCTGAACCTGACCAGCCAAGAAGGTGCTCCGCTTTACTTGAAGAATAAGAAGAAGGTGGAGATTGTGGCAGCTAAAGGCACAGAGAATACACTCGCCATAACTGCGTGCAACGACACCGCCAATCATAAAGCTGCCACCATTTGGGCAAAGGACAAGCTCCTGCTCTCAGGTAAGGGAACACTCAACATTATTGCAACAGGCGACGGCTGTCGAGGCATCAAGAGCAAGAAGGATATTACCATAGAGGACCTCACGCTTAATGTGACGACCTCTGGCAATAACTTGGGCGAAAAGCCTTTCGGTCCTCCAGAAGGATTCCAAGGAGGCCCAGAAGGAGGTTTCCCGGAAATGCCTGAGGGAGGCTTCCCTGATATGCCGAAAGGCGGTTTCCCGATGCCTGGCGACAGTACAAGACGTTTCGGCCCTCCAGGCTTCCCCGGGGGCAGACCAGATTTTGGAGGAATGCGCCCAGAAATGGGAGACAGTATAGAAGGCGATTTCCCTGACTTCGGAGGCGGCTTTGGTGGCAAGCATAAGTATGTGGCTCCCACAAAGGGCATCGCGTCAAAAGGCAAGATTGCCATCAACAGCGGTAATGTGTCTGTCCGCACCTCTACAGCAGGAGCTGAGGGAATAGAAGGAAAAGAGGGTGTCGTATTCAATGGCGGCAATGTGGATGTTCTCTCGCCCGACGATGCCGTCAATGCAGGCGATTGCATCGAGTTTAATGGCGCTAATGTGATAGCTCGCAGTACTGGCAACGATGCAGTCGATTCCAATCCCAAGAGTGGCTTTTTCTCGCCCTTCGGCAATAACGAACAGAGCAGCGAACCAGCTATCATTATTCGTGGCGGAACGGTTTATGCCTGGAGTCAGGTAGGCTCACCAGAAGAGGGACTGGATTGCGACTTCGCAGCAATCGTCATCGAGGGAGGCAAAGTGTTCTCAGTTGGAGGTGGAATGGGCGAGATGCCTTCTGTCCCTACCTCCGGAACCGCCAATCAACCTACAGCCCTGCTCATCGGTCTCGGCATCGAGAAAGACGAGCCCATCAATATCTATGATGCCAATAATAAGCTCCTCGATACCGTTACCATTCCATTCTCTTTGCGTCGAAGCGCCAGCCTTGTCAGCAATCCCGTTTTCAAACTGGGCAAAACATACACAGTAAAAACCAAAGGCTACGAAAGAACCTTCACGTTCAAAGAGAACCTCACGACTGTAAGATAGTAATCTTCTTGTCGGAGCCACAGTAATTGTTCGCCCGCTTGGGTCGCGACTCTGACATGGACTAAATCTAATTAATATGAGAACTTGTAGGATTATCATATTTATTTTTGCTCTTGGTGTTTTTTATGGATGCACCGTGTCTGGAAATAAATCCGAAAAGGAGAGTAGCATCCAATCCCAAAAGGATAACAGCATTCTCTGGGAGATTACGGGGGAAGATGTTGCTGAGAAGTCTTATCTCCTAGGAACCCACCATATTGTAAATTACCATTATTTGGACACTCTTCCCGGGTTCAAGCGGGTAATGGAAAGTGTCGATGCAATTGTTGTGGAGCACGATGGGGCTGTATTTTCGGAATCTGCATTAAAAGCATATTTTGATGCTAAAGACAAAAAATATCCTTCATACGCATTCATGCCTAAAGGAGTAAAGAACTATGAGGATATTTATGCAAGTAAGGAAGAGCTTTATTATGTGGAAAGGTTCATCAGGAAATTCAAGAAAGAACGAAACGCCCCCCAGTTTAATTTGGAGGAATTAAGGCCAATATATACAATGATGATATTGCAGTCCTATTATTTGTTTGTCAATATGTTAGAGAGATCGTATAGTACCAGTCTCCCTGTTGACTATGTGCAAATGGACATAGGAATAGGCAATGAGGCACAGAAACGGGGGAAGCGCCTTATATACTTGGAAACTTTGGAAGACAGGACGGATGAGAAGGACGATTCATTGTATATTGATACCTGCAACTTAACCAGGCAGAGTCATTATCTTTATATGACCTGCAAGAATCTTGCACTTCAAAAAGAAAGGAAACGAGAAAATGGCAAAACTCCCCAATCAAACACAAATAAATCTGTAGATTTCTACCTGAAGGGGGAACTGGATTCACTTTATATGAGTGTTGAAAAAATGACGAGTCCTCCATCAGATTATTTAGATGAATACCAACAGAAAGGACAATATAATCTTGTTGCTGGACGAAACAAGAAATGGATACCTGTTATAGACTCCAACGTTAAGGAGAGTTCCTGCTTGATAGCCGTCGGTGCTGGACATTTGCCTGGCGAAGAGGGATTGATAAATCTACTTCGCAAGGAGGGCTATAATGTCAAGCCTGTGAACATTTACGGGATAATGAGATTAGGACATGAGAAGGAATAGCTTTAAGGCGTGGTGGCTGGCTGCCAGACCCAAGACGCTGACAGCAGCCTGCATCTTTCTCTACGCCCTTTTGCTCTCGCTGTTGCTGATTGTTCTCACACTTCGCAGTCACCATCAAAGCTGATGCTGTCGCGATTCTGGCCACGAACCCGAATATATGCAGCGCCAGAGTCATAGATATCAAGCTGGTAATGGTAGATGTCCTCCTTCGTCCTCACCGCCAGTTCTATTCTGGCCAGCCCCTTTTTAGGTCGAGACTCATGGTAGCTGATAATGGTAGCATCAAAGTTCAAGTTATCAGAGGAGAATGTGGCAGTCTGATACACTTGTCCCATATAGGGCAAACGGCTCTCCAGCTGATCACCCTTAATTTCCAGATAGAAGCCATAGGATACTGTTTGAGAAGCATAACGAACCGGATTCATTCGGTACACATTAATATGCAGTTGCTTGTTAGCTAAAGCTTCCGTCACTGCCTTTTTTGTCTTGACTGCATATTCGGCACTTGACTGAGAACTTGCACACCCCCATGTCAGCAGCGTAATAACTACAAAGGCAAAACCCCAGAATGTACGCGAGATTATATGTTCAAATTTCATCTTCATTAAAGTCCTTCCTATGCAATTGTACATTTCGATTGCAAATATACACACTTTTCCGCTAATATAAGTATGAGAAAAAAGAAAATGTTACATGGAAACGGCAATGTTACAGTACGATTAACTTTTTTGCCGGGAATGTTGCCTATATAATAAATAATGTGTATCTTTGCAGAGCAAATAACAACAATTGCCATTATGAAGACAAAGAGTGAGATACTACATCTGCTGAGCATATACAAGCCGACGGCAGAAAGCAAGTACGGGCTGACGCGCATCGGCATCTTCGGCTCCGTGGCCCGTGGCGAACAGACCGAGGACAGCGACGTGGACGTATGCTACGAGGGCAGGGTGCCGTCGCTGCTCACGCTCGACCTCATCCAGACCGACCTGGAACGGATGCTGGGCAGTCGCGTCGATTTGGTTCGAATGCGCGACGGCATGAACAGCCTGCTCAGGGAGCGTATCAGAAAGGAGGCCGTCTATGTTTGATCGCGAGATTGTGATGGACAACCTGCGGAAAATCCGCATGGCTATCGAGACGATTTTGGAGCGTGCCTCCGTGGTCAGCGACCCCAATGAACTGCTTACCTCGCCGGGCGGTATGATGCGTCTCGATGCCATCTGCATGAACTTGATTGCGCTGGGCGAGGCAGTGAAGGGACTCGACAAGCAGACTCACGGCGAACTGCTGCCTCGCTATCCCGAAGTCTATTGGAGCGGCGTGATGCGGATGCGCGACAAGATAGCCCACCATTACTTCGAGATAGATACCGACGTGGTGTTCCGCACAGTGCAGGAAGAAGTGCCGCAAATGAAGGAGGTCATCGACAGGATGATTGCCGAGGTTGAAGGGTTGTAAGATATTATAATATATAACGAACGAACAACAATGAGCGAATAGCTGACGAAATTTCGGAGTTATCCGCTCATTGCTTTTGAAAGAAAGGGATTGCTATTGCCGGATTTTTGTAAATTTCCGGCAGGAATGTTGCCTATATAATAAATAATGTGTAAATTTGTGGGCGAAAAGGTGAAAATATGAGCGAAAGAGTGACGATAAATGTTGCGGGAAGTCCGAAAATAATTGCCAAAATATTTGGTGGTTTGGATATTTTTGCTACTCACTCACTCACTCACATCTCTCCTTAGAGTCCAAAGAAATAACGACGGAGGCGGTTGGAGCCGCCGAGGTCGGAAGATGCGCGTCTGCGTTCCCTCGATGGGGCATAGACGCGCCTTGCTGCGTATATAATTGAATGTATTTAATAACCTCAAACAATATCTTATATGAAACAGAAATTACTTCTAATTTTCCTTTGCTTGTTTGCAGGCATCAAAGCTTCTGCCTACGATGCGGAGATTGACGGCATCTATTACAACTTCTCTGGAGAAGAGGCAGAAGTGACTTGTGGTAACGCTCTGTATTCTGGTGCTGTTGTTATTCCTGAATCTGTCACGTACAACAGTCAAACATACACCGTGACGAGCATCGGCAGCCGCGCCTTCGATAGTTGCAGCGATCTCACATCCATTTATATCCCCAACAGTGTGAAAAGCATCAGTATAAAGGCTTTCGCTGATTGTACGGGCCTGACATCCGTTATGATTTCGGATTTGTTAGCATGGTGTAATATAAATTTCTTTAATTCAGAATCAAACCCATTATATTACGCCCACAAACTGTATTTGAATGGCGAGGAGATAACAGAACTGGTTATTCCCGAGGGTGTGCACTACATTAAATCCTGTGCTTTCGCTGGCTACAGCGGTATGACATCTGTCATTATTCCCGAGGGTGTGGTCGAAATCGCAGCAGAAGCCTTCAATAACTGTAGTAACTTGACTTCTGCCATCCTTCCAGAGAGTTTGACCACCATATACAGTAATGCCTTTTATTCTTGCAGCGGCCTGACCACCATTACCTTCCCCGAGAATGTCAGAATAATAGGCAATGCAGCTTTTGGAAATTGCGCTAATCTGATGGATGTCAGAGCAAAAATGAAAACGCCACCAAATATAGACGTTTATACGTTTGATAACACTACATATTCTCAAGGGGTTCTTCGTGTTCCCGTCGGTTGCTTGGATGCGTATAAGCAAACTTCTGGTTGGAAGGCTTTCAAGAATATCCTGGAAGATTATCCCGAAATCGACGGCATTCGCTATTATTTAGACAATGAGACCATGACTGCCGAAGTTAAATCGACATATCCGGTTTATAGCGGTGATATAGTTATTCCATCCACAATAACCTATGATGGTTTAACTTACACCGTGACTAGCATCGGAGAAAGTACATTCAATGGTTGTAGTAGCTTGACTTCTGTCATCCTTCCAGAAAGTTTGACCAGCATCGGAAGAAATGCCTTCTACAAATGTAGCAGCTTGACCTCCATTACCTTGCCCGAGAATGTCAGCACAATAGGCAATTCAGCATTTGGGCTTTGCAACAATCTGGTGGATGTCACAGTGAAAATGAAGACACCGCCCAGTATAGCCAAAGGTACGTTCTCCAATTATAGAAACGCGACACTTCATGTCCCCGTCTATAGTGGGGATGCTTACAACCAAGCACAATATTGGAAAGATTTCATGGAAATCCTATCATTTGATCCCGAAGTTGACGGCATTTTCTATTTTCTTGACATGGAATCGATGTTTGCTACAGTTATAGGTTCCGAGACAGAATATAGCGGCGATATAGTTATTCCATCCACAATAACCTATTGGGGGGACATCTACACCGTGAACAGCATCGAGGACTATGCATTCTCTGGCAGCAGCAGCCTGACCTCCGTCACCATCCCCGAGACTGTGACCCGCATCGGCTACATGGCCTTCACTGTCTGTTCCTTTCTGACCGATGTCTTCTGCATGGCACAGACTGTTCCCCAAACTGAAAGCAATGCATTCGATAATACGCCCACAGCAACAGCCACGCTCCATGTCCCCGCCGGGTCTATTGAGGCTTACAAGACAACTTCGCCTTGGAGCAGTTTCGGCAGAATCGTGTCACTATCGGGATCCGCGGGTGACCTGAATGGTGACAGCAAGATTGACATTGCCGATGCAGTGAGCGTTCTCGATTTAATGGCTGAGGGCAAGGATGATCCCGCGGCTGACCTGAATGGTGACGGGAAGGTGGATATTGCCGACTTCGTCAGCGTGCTTGACCTGATGGCGGGGCAATAAAGACTCATTTTGAGAAAATTTCCCACGATTTCGCCTCGGCGGAGGCGGGGCGGGCTCAAATCGAAGCCAAGTTGGGCCCGCCGGAAACATGGGAATCCAAATCGAAGCCAAGTTGGGCCCGCCGGAAGTTCGGGGAACTCATATCGGGCCGATTTGATGCCGATTTTCTATAAGTGACGCCATATCGGTCCGATATATTAACACCTGTTAACAATCCGATTCATATCGGTTCGATATGTTAAGACTTCTTAACAGTTGGACTCATATCGATTCGATATGATTACAAAATTTAACAAATGAACCTAAATCGGTTCGATATGGCATGAAATGTTAAATATTTTAACTAAATTTAATTACTATGAACATCAACGCAAAACAAATCGAGGCACTTGACTTCAATTACCTCGACCAGGCAGAGACCTATCAGTACATGGTGGACCAGTTG
>JAFZPZ010000072.1 GCA_017552435.1 Bacteroidaceae bacterium | reverse complement strand
GCAGGCGACGAACACAATGCCACTCTCTATGCGAAAACCTATTTAGAGTTGAGCGACTCGCTGGACTTCGGGAAGCGGCAGGAGTTGGCGGCTACGGTCAACAACCAATACAAGTATCACCTTGACCAGAAGAAGGAGCAGCAACTGAAGGACGAGAAGGAGCGGTACAGGCAGACACTCATCATCGTCTTACTGCTGGCACTGCTGCTGGGATGCGTCGGCTACATTCTGAATGTCAGAAGGCGGAACAGGCATCTACAGGAAGTCATTGCCCTCTCCACGGATATCAAGGCGAAGGAACAGCAGTTGACGGAGCAGACGGAACAGAACAAGGCAGTCATCAGGATGCTGCACCAGTGGGAGCTGGAAGGCAAGGCGGAGGATGTCGTGCAGACCGTGCGGCAGACCTCGATAGGCAAGGGGGAGATGACCGCCGCCGACTGGAAGAAACTCTATCAGGCCGTCGATGAACTGTACCCGACCTTCAAGGACAGGCTGCTGCAGGAGCTGGGCACCTTCACGGAGCAGCAGATGCAGGTCTGCTACCTGATGCGGATAGGCCTGTCGAAGACGCAGATTCAGAACATGACCAACCTCTCCCGCTCCACCGTCTGGCGCTGGGTGAAGAAATGCGACTGGGTCCACGTAGAGGGAAAAGAATGAGCGGAACCATTGGTTATAAAAAAACGACCCGCACATTTGAGCATCGTTGAGAGGCTTGGCGGGTTCTGGTGGTGCAAAGGTAGCAAGAAATGTGGACATAAGCAAATCCTGTGGTGTTTTCTTTTCAGAAGACTACATTTCCTGCCAATGTAACCGGGGACGCTATGGAGCCTCTCTTATTGTGCTCCGTATGTCGGGGTAACGGGGCGAATGGTGCCGTCGGGATTGTAGAACATCTCATCCACACAGACGCTGCGGCGTCCTGTTGCAGGGCCGTAGCCATGAAGGGAAAGCGTGCTGTTGTGGTAGAACAGATAGGTGTGGCCCTTGAAATCGACGATGCCCGGATGGATGGTGAAGCTGTCTTTGGCCTTTCCCATTATCTCGCCCTTGAAAGTCCAAGGACCGGTAACTTCGGGCGCCATAGCGTAGGAAATGGTCTCGCCGCCCCTTCCGCCTGAGGCATAGACGATGTACCACCAATCCTGTCCCTCTTCGCTGCGACGTTTGTAGAGCCAGGGTCCTTCCACATAGTTCTCCATCGGAAGGGCCATTATCTCGCTGTCCAGCTCTATCATATTCTGTTTCAGTTTTGCCAGGAAGCAGGTGCCGTTACCCCAGCTGAGCCAAGGGGTGCCGTCGTTGTCGATGAAGACGGTGGGATCAAAGTCGTTCCACCATCCGAGCGGATGGGAGTTGGGCGTCATGCTGTCCACGATGAGGGGCTTTCCGATAGCATCCTGGAAAGGACCAGTCGGTGAGTCGGCAACAGCGACTCCAATGGACTTACAGTTGGGATCGGCGCATTGAGTGCTGACAAAGTACCAGTATTTGCCGTCCTTCTCGACGACCTGAGCCGCCCAAGCCTCACCGGAAGCCCAGCTGAAGTCGGCAGGACTGAGGACAACGCCGTGTTCAGTCCAAGTCTGCATGTCTTCCGTCGAGAAACAAAGCCAGTTGGTGATGTTGAAGCCATAAAGGCCCTCGAAGCCCGCGCTGTCCTCGAAACACTCGTCGTGTCCCGTATAGAGGTAGAGACGTCCGTCGAAGACAACAGGAGCGGGGTCGGCAGTATAGCAGGAACGGATAAGGGGATTGCCCTCGTTCTGGAAGGTGACAGCCTTTTCTCCACTCGTGGAGCAGGCCAACAGAGTCAACAACGAAAAAAGGAAAAGAAAAAGATGTTTACGCGTCATAGGAATGAAAAATTAAAAATGAAAAGTTAAAAATGAGAAATTGCTGCAAAGTTAGCAATATTTTCTGAAATAAATGTTTTTTCTGTCGAAACGAATGCGAAATAGGGAAAATACTTGTAAATTTGCGGTTGTGAAAGGACAATAAACAATTATGAATAGTAAATTACGGATTATAACTTTGATGGCTCTGTTTCTGCCTCTGCAGATGATGTATGCCATCGGACTTTACGACCTGAGGTGCGAGATGCTGCACCAGCCTTGGGGTATCGACAACTTGGCACCGGCCCTGAGTTGGAAGATTACGCCCGGACGCAACGGTCTCAGACAGACGGCCTACCAGATTCTGGCGGCAACAAGTCCCGAACTGCTCAACGAGGAAAAGGCCGACCTCTGGAATACGGGTAAGGTGAAGAGCAGCGAAAGTCTGTGGATAACCTACGAAGGCAAAGCCCTGACTTCGCGCAGCGTGGTTTATTGGCAAGTGCGTGCCTGGGACGAAGAGGACAAACCGGGCGACTGGGCAAAAGGCGCTCACTTCAGCATAGGAATACTGGACAAGAGCCTCTGGAAAGGCATGTATATCGGCATGAAACGCCAGAACCCCAAGGTACAACCCATGCTGCGAAAAACGTTCCAATGTACCAACAAAGGAGAAACATTCTTGCACATAAACACCTTGGGTTACCACGAGGTCTGGCTGAACGGCCACAAAGTGAGCGACGATGTGCTGGTGCCAGCGATGGTAGAATTCACGAAGAGAAGCCTCGCAATGACCTACAACGTAACCCCTTTGCTCATTGAGGGCGAGAACGACTTGGTAATCTGGTTGGGAACAGGATGGTACGAAGCAGGAAAACCTGGCGTGATAGAGGGCGGACCATACGTAATGGCTCAAATTGACCAACAGGAAAACGGTGAATGGAACACACTCGTAAAGACCGACGAAAGCTGGCAGGCTCGCCAGAGCGGCTATTACTTCGACGGCTCGGTCAACCCCTATGCCTTCGGTGGCGACCTGATGAAAGCAGAAGAACTGCTGCCCGACCTCTCGCACGAGACACTTGAAGCTGCCAAATGGCAACCCGCCACACCGATGGACAAGGATACTCAATGTTCAATGTTTTTTGATGCTTTAGCACAAAAGCGCGCCGATAAGGCGCGGAACAATGTTCAATGTTCAATGGAAATCACCCCCATGATGTGCGAGGCCAACAAGATCCAGCAAGAGATTCAGCCGAAGCAGATAACCCGATTCAGGGATGATGTGTGGATGGTGGATATGGGCAAGAGCATCGTTGGCTGGGTGCGCATCCATCTGGGAAAGCTGCACAAGGGACAGCAGGTGAGCATCAGCTACTGCGACATGCTGGCTCTTAATGGCGATTTCGACTATGGTGTATATACCGACCGCTATATGGCCAGCGGAGAGGGCGATGAGGTGTTCTGCAACAAGTTCACCTACCACGCTTTCCGCTACCTGAAGATTCAGGGCCTCGGACACCAGCCTTCCATATCGGACATCGAGGGACTGAGCATCTATACGGGCTATGAGAAGGAGTCGGCCTTCGTCTGCAACGATGCCGACATCAATGCCATTCACGATATGGTGCACTATACCTTCAAGTGCCTCACACAGAGCGGTTATATGGTGGATTGTCCGCATCATGAACGACAGGGATACGGAGGCGACGGTAATGCCTCTATACTAGCCGCACAGACCATGTACGACATGTATCCCCTCTACCGCAACTGGCTGCAGGCTTATGGCGATGCACAGGGCGAGGACGGCGAAGTGCCGCATGTAGCTCCTGCCACTTGGGCTTGCGGAGGCGGTCCCTTCTGGTGCGCCTTTATCGCTAATGCCCCCTGGCAGACCTATCTGCAGTATGGCGATCGCCGAATGCTGGAACGCTTCTATCCGAACATGCAGCATTATCTGCAATATGCCGAGAAGTATATGCCCGATGGCCTGCTAAGCCTTGAGAACCGCTGGCCTACCTCGAAGCTCAAGCATTGGTTCCTGGGCGACTGGGCGCTTCCTAACGAAGAACACCAGCATCATCCCGAGAGCATCGACGATGTGAACAGTTGCTCGATGAGTTGGGTTTATGGCATCATGAGCCAAGTTGCTGAGATTTTGGGCAAATCTTCGGATGCAGCCTTGTATAATCAGAAACAGCAGGACATCAACCAGAAGATTCACGAGAAGTTCTATAATAAAAAGGATGGCACTTATGCGAACGGCTTGCAGTTGGACGCTGCCTTCCCCCTCTTTGTCGGCGCTACGCCCGAGAACCTCCGCAACAAGGTGAACAATACCCTGAAGAAGAATATCTATGGACGCTGGCAAGGACACCTGTTTACAGGACTTGTGGGTGTTCCCATCGTTACCCAATGGCTCACAAAGGCTGGTGAGGCACAGGTGATGTATGATATGCTGAAACAGCGCAGCTTCCCGGGCTATCTGTATATGATAGAGAACAACGCCACCACCACGTGGGAACACTGGAACGCCCGCCGGAGCCGCATTCACAATTGCTACAACGGCATCGGGTCGTGGTTCTATCAGGCACTAGCCGGCATCGTGCCCGACGAGAGCTCACCTGCTTATCGCCACTTCTACATAAGGCCTCAGATGGCAGACGGCATCAGCTTCGTCCGCGCTTTGAAACCTACTCCCTATGGCGATATCACGGTGGATTGGAACCTGTCGGAACAGACTTTCGATATTCGCCTCGTCATCCCGCCCGGCACAACAGCCACGCTCGAGATTCCTGCCTCGCTGAAGTGCAAGACGGCCGAGATGCCGCCCACCAGCCTCATGCGCTACGGCCTCATCTACAACGAAAACCAGCGCGACAAGAAGACCGATACGCCTCCCACCATTCTGGATGCCACCAAACCTATCGAGTTGCAGAGTGGAACGTACAGGATAGTGTCTCACCTCGCGACCAAGTAAACTAAATGAATTAAATTCTTCACTCTTAACTTTTAATTCTTAATTTCTTTGTATCTTTGCAGAGCGATGGAAGAAAAATCATTGAAGGAACGCACGGCGGGTGGTATGCTATGGGGCGGAGTATCAAACGGCTTGATGCAGTTGATAGGAGCCATCTTCGGCATAGTGCTGCTCCGTCACATCACGCCTGAAGACCAAGGAAAGGTGGCAATGCTGAACATCTTTGCAGCTATTGCCAGTGCCCTGCAGGAAAGCGGCTTCATCGCAGCCCTCTGCAACAGGAAGGAGCCGACAAGGGAGGAATACAATGCCGTCTTTTGGTTCAATCTGATGGTCAGCGCTTCGCTGTATATCATCCTTTGGTTCTGCGCTCCGCTCATCGCTGATTTCTACGGGAAGCCCGAACTCATTCCGCTTGCCCGGGTGCTCTTCCTCGGTTTCCTGTTCTCGGGCTTCGGCACAGTGCAGCGAGCCTACCTCTTCGGACATCTGATGGTTCGCCAGACAAGCATCTGCTCGCTGACGGCAATGATTCTCTCTGGCATCATCGGCGTAACGATGGCTATCAACGACTTTGCCTACTGGGCTATCGTGACGCAAGCCGTCAGCTTTGTCCTCATCACCCAGTTGATGGCTTGGTACTTCTCGCCCTGGAGACCGACACTTTCTTTTAACCTTGCTCCTGCATGGAAGATGTTCGGCTTCAGCAGCAAGCTGATGCTGACGAACATCGTGAATATCTGCAACCTACATGCATTCTCTGTCCTGCTTGGCAAATACCTGGGGGACTATACCGCTGGCATCTATACAACAGCCAGAGGATGGGACGATAAGGCTTCGAGCACGATAAACGGAATGGTGACAAGTACCAGCCAACCCACTTTGGCACAGGTGACGGACGACATCGGACGCTATCGCCAGGTCTTCCGCAAAATGCTTCGCTTCATCTGCTTCGTCAGTTTCCCTGCAATGCTTGGTTTAGGACTGGTGGCACAGGAATTTATCTTGCTTACTGTAGGGGAGAAGTGGAGAGAGAGCGCCTTGATTCTCTCCTTGCTTTGTATTCATGGAGCCTTTGTTCCCATTACCACTCTCTATAGTAACCTAACGATAAGTCGGGGCAAGAGTGGCGTGAATATGGGTTGCACCATTGCCCAGTGCCTGGCGGTATGGGCAGGCCTCATCCTACTCTACCCCAAAGGATTGCTTCCGATGGTCATTTATTTTGTGGCACTCAATGTCGCCTGGCTCGCCATCTGGCAGTGGTGGGCATGGCGACTGACTGGCCTCACCTTCCAGGAAGCTCTGAAGGACATCATGCCATTCCTGCTCTTCACGCTTGCCGTACTTGCTGTGACCTGGTGGCTGACCTGCGGCATTACAGATCTGTGGTTGCTCCTTCTCAGCCGTATTCTCATAGCGGCCGTTCTTTACGGCGGCATCATGTGGGTGAGCGGTGCAAAGATTATGCGTGAAGCTATCCAATATCTTGCGAGAAAGAAATGAAAAAGAGAAATCATGCTTTCGACCTACTGTGCGGGCTGTGCATTTTGCGGATGGTGATGCTGCACGTCATTTGCCAGACGCAGCTACGACAGACACCCTGGTGGCGCGAAACAATGGCTTGGACGTTCTTCTTCATGAGTTTCTTCTTCTTCAAGGCAGGCTACTTCAACAAGGGCATTACAGGCAAGACACTTCCCTATCTGCGAGACCGAATCCGTCGGTTGTTCGTACCCTACCTCTCGTGGGGCATCATCGGCGGCATCATGGCGTTCTGCTGGCTCTGCCTCTATCCCGAGGGGCCAGGCAAAGCATTTGCGGCTATAGGGAAGTTCCGCTGGCTCGTAGGTGGCCTGACCTTCGGCAACAGTCCCTTATGGTTCCTGCTCTCCTTCTTCACGACATACGTCCTGATGCACTTCATCGAGCGCGTTCGCTACCTGCATTGGGTCGTGCTGCTCTTTCCCGCAATCGGTTATTGGCTTTTCCTGAATGGCAATCCTTTATGGTTCTACTTGAGCAATGTCTTCTGCGGCACGCTCTTCTTCTATATGGGAAAGGTATGGCACCACATTCTGGACAGACTCACAAAGCACTGGGCATTGGCCATCAGCATTGTACTCTGCATTGGCTTCGTTCTGGCCAACATCTATCTGCACGGCGAATATGAGATGAAGACCAATCTCTGGATAGGTCCCTTCTGGCAAGTGCTGCTCATCATGCCACTCTCGCTGTTGGGCATCTCGGGTGTACTGCTCTCATTGCCCACGCCTCGTGTGCCGTTTGTCAATTACATTGGCGAGCACAGTATGGTCTATTTTGTGATGCATTATCCCATTGTCCTTAGCTATGCTCATGCCAGCATCCTATTGGGGCATAATATCCATGGGAGTATCCCAGACCTCGTCATCATCCTGTTCATTACCCTGACCCTATGTACACTTGCCGTTCCATTTGTGGAAAGCATTCCTTGGCTGAGCGGCAGAAGCCTCTCCCGACCCCTCCAAAGAAGAGGGTCCGTTTATTTCTACCACACCCAAGACACGGAACGCATTGTGCGGGAGTGGCAGCAGGGAACCTTCCCCTCGCACTTCCTATATGGCGCATTGCAACTGGCCGACCATAATATCGATGTGGTATGGCATCATCAGAAGCATACCTACAAGCGACTTCGGGATATGATTGTCGCCACCTGGAAAGTCCTCACCTGTCGCAAGCCCTACGATGTACTCTACGCCACACATACTCTGGGCATAGAGCCCGTCATCCTGCTTCGGGCTTTGGGACTCTACCGTCATCCTGTCGTCGTATGGCACCATCAGCCCATCGTCAAAGCAAAAAACCCCTTGCGCGAAGCTCTTGCTCGCATCTTCTACAGAGGCATGGACCACATGATTTTCTTCTCAGAAAAATTGATGCAGGATAGCCTTCTCTCGAAGAAAGCCGACCCCAAGCGCATGAATATAATTCACTGGGGAGCCGACCTCAACTACTACGACAGCCTCCCTCGTACGGAGGAGGCTCTCTTCATCTCCACAGGCAAGGAACTACGCGACTACAAAACGTTGCTCAAGGCATTCCAGAAAACAGGTCTGCCGCTGACGCTCTTTGTCGAAAAGAAACGACAGACATACTTCGAAGGACTCAACCTTCTTGGTTCCAACATCGATATCCATTATGGCGACCGTCCCATTCCGCACGAGATTGCGCTGCTGGTGGCGCAGAGTCGATGTGTATGTATCTGTTGCCAGAAGAGCAACTATACCGTAGGCCTGACAACGGTTGTAGAGGCTCTAGCCCTGGGCCTTCCCATCCTCTGCACCCGCAATCCGCAAATGCCGATGGATATCGAGGCCGAAGGTTGTGGCTTTTGGCTTGAACCGCAAGATATCGAGTGTTGGAAAGAGAAACTGCAATACATCGCCAATCACCCGGAGGAAGCCAAAGCAATGGGCCGGAAAGGACGCCTCTTGGCAGAGAAATATTATAATGTTGAACAATGCGGAAAAGAAGTCGCGGAACTCATAACTAAGCATTATGAACTATGAACTAACTAAGCGTCTCTCTTGGCTTGATGCCTTGCGAGGCTTCACGATGATACTGGTCGTTGCCTATCATGTGGCACAGTTTTCTTTCCACGAGACCGAGAAGACGAGTGCTGCCCTACCCTTCCTGGTCCTGATGCGTATGCCGCTCTTTTTCTTCGTGAGCGGATTCCTGGCCTACAAAGCCAGTTTCTCGTGGACCATTCCCAATGCCCTGAAGCTGACGTGGAAGAAACTGAAGGTACAGGTCATCCCGACGCTGGTATTCCTGTGCCTATTCGTGATATTCAGGATGAAAGGCGGTTTCTGGGATGGTTTCATGCGTCTGTTAGCCAGTCCGACGAAAGGAGGTTACTGGTTCACCATCGTACTGTTGCAGATGTTTATTATATATTATGTGTGCTGCTATGTGGGGAGATTAATCGTTTCAAGTTTTAAGATTCAAGTTTCAAAAGGACTCCTTCTGTTTGCTGCCTGGGCGCTCAGTGTCTTTGCATACGAGACACTCTATTTGCCGAAAGTCTTTTCCTATCATAAGGACCTCTTCTTTGCCTATACCAGCCTCATCCAAACCATCCGTTACCTGCAGTTCTTCCTGCTCGGTAATATTGTGCACCGCTACTGGAAACAGGCCGAGCGGCTCTTCGACTCACCTTGGTTCTTCCCTCTTGTCGTGACAGTGGCTGTTGTTTGCTGTGCCGACATCTTCCAGCTGCATACGTTCCGGCGCGTCTGGGTCAATCTGCCCCGCACCACTGCGATGTATGCTCTCCTGTTGCTCGTCGTGATGTTCTTCCGGCATTATCAGGCTTGGTTCGACGAGGGACAAAAAACAGGCCGTTTTCTTAGTTTCATCGGTACACGGACGCTGGACATCTATCTGCTTCACTTCCTCCTGTTGCCCAAGATACCGCAGGTGGGCCAATGGCTGAATGCCAACCAGCCGAACTTCCTGCTTTCCATCGTACTCTCTGTAAGTGTGGCACTTGTAGTCATTGCTTTTTGCCTGTTGGCCAGCCAACTGCTTCGCGTCAGTCCCTTCCTGCAATTGTATCTGTTTGGGAAAGGGCAGACCCGCGCCGTCTCTATTCTTCTCATTACTTTCCTTTGCTTCGGCACCCTTTCTGTCGATGCCAAGAAGAAGGAGAAACGCCACGTCGTTCGCATCGAGACAAACATGGGCAACATCCGGGTTGCCCTGTCGGACGACACGCCTCTGCACAGCAAGAACTTCATGAAACTGGCTCGCGAGGGCTTTTATGACGGAACTCTATTCCATCGCTGCATCAAGGACTTCATGATTCAAGGTGGCGACCCTGACAGCCGGGGTGCAGAGCCTGGAAAACTGTTGGGCGATGGCGACGTGGACTACACCATTCCTGCAGAATTCTGTCTGCCCTATTGGTACCACTGGCGCGGAGCACTGGCGGCGGCCCGAGAGCCCGACGATGTCAATCCCGAGATGAGGAGCAGCGGCTGCCAGTTCTACATCGTCTATGGTAAGAAACAGGCTGCTGCCGACATGCGCAAGGTGCGTGCCATGCTCGAAGAAAAAGGCATCGAACTCACCCCGCAGATGGTGGATGACTACTACATGCGTGGCGGCACGCCGCACTTGGACGGGCAGTACACCGTCTTCGGCGAAGTCATAGAGGGGATGGATGTCGTGAAGAGCATACAGCAGACAGAAACCGACGAGCACGACCGCCCAGTGAAGGACATTGTCATCGTCCGCATGGTCGTGGAACAATAATTGATAAACAAAATTCATTAGATAATAAACATGAACAAATCATTCATTGCAGCATTTGCTGTCGTTCCCTTCTTGCTGACCTCGTGTGTGTTGGACGAGAAGGAGAATACAGAGTGTGACATCGAGGAGGTTTCACTCCACCTCGAAACCCCTTCCGACTACTTCTATCACGATTATGATACGTTGAAGACCGTCATTTCGACCGAGTCGGATATCATCTTCATCATCCGCAGCTACGCAGAAATACAGAGCGTCCCCACGACACTCCGCATTACAAGCGGCGCCACAGTATATGCGGTATCGGAGGACGGCACGGAAAAGCCCTTCATCAACGGCTCGGCGGTTGACTACTCCGACGAAAAGGTGAATAAGTTCCGCGTTGTCTCACAAGACAAGGCGTGGAGCCGCAACTACAGCATCACCGTTCGGCACGACAAGCCCAGCGAAGGATACCTGTTCATTGACTTCGAGAGCTACTATCTGGACCCATCGGGCAAGTACTATGTCTGGGACGGGCCGGATTTCTTCAACGACGGAACCTGGAAGAACGGCAACCCTGGCTTCAAGATTTGCAAATCATCGGCTTTACCCATGGATTATCCCTCGACACCAGCGATTGGTGCCGGCCCCGACGGCAGCGACTGTGTGAAGCTCGAGACCTGTGACACTGGTCCTTTTGGCAGGATGGCGAACATGCGCCTCGCATCGGGTTCCATGTTCAACGGCATCTTCGACGTCAGCAACGCCCTGACGAATCCCCTCAAAGCCACGCAGTTGGGTTCTCCCTTTACCCACAAGCCCATGCAGATGCGCATCTGGCTCCGCTACGAGCGTGGCAGCGTCTTCCAGGATCGCAACGGAGTCGCAATGGACAATGTCCTCGACGAGCCTGACATCTATCTTGTCTTCTATCGCAACGAGGACGCTTCCGGCAACAAGATAGTGCTCGACGGCAGCGATGTCCTGACCAACCCCAACATCGTGGGTCTAGGACGCTTGCCACATCATGTCAATCCCGACGGCAGTGACCAGCTCTCCAACGATCCCATCCACGGCGTGACGGACCAGTGGCAGGAGTTCACCATCCCCGTGGTGTACACCGCCGAGGTTGACCCCACCATCCTCGAGAACAAGGGCTACAGCATCAACTTCGGCTCCGCCAGCAGTTGGCAGGGCGGTTATTTCATGGGCGCCGTCGGCAGTATACTATACATGGACAACATACAGGTATTCTGCGAATAAAAGACTCACTCTCCCCATTATGGGGAATATTTACAAACTAATCCACAATATATATTATGAACAATAAAGTTATTCTCATACTCCTTTTGCTCCTTGTTCCCTCTTCTTTGCTTCAAGCTCAGAGTGTTCCGCCTACGCCTGACCAAAAGGAAGAACTCCCCCTAAAGGGGGATGGGGGGTCTTGGCAGAAATGGGGTCCCACGACGGGACTCAATGGCGGCGGATTCATTGTCCGTGCAGGTTATGTCATCGGCGGAACGACCCCCTTGCCGCTGCCTGCCGAAGTCAGGAAAATCAATGAGTTCAGTCCCCGAGGCGGCATCAGCCTCGGCATCGACGCCTATCGCATGTTCAACAGACGCTGGGGCGTCAGTCTCGGAGCACATTTCTTCTGGGAAGGCTTCCATACCAGCGCCGACGTCAAGAATTACTACGTATGGCTCGAGCAGGAGGGCGAAGTGACGAAGGGCTATTTCACCGGCACCAACGTCACCAACACGGAGATGTGGGGTGTAACACTTCCCCTACTTGCCACCTTCCGCATCAGTCCGAGATGGAATGTCAGTTTCGGCCCCTACATGAGCTATTACTTCAAGCAGACGTTCACGGGCGAGGTCTATGACAACAGCGACGGCATTGGCTATCTGCGCGAGGACACGCCCGTCGGAACAAAAATATTGATGTCGCGCGAGAAGCCAACATCCTATCCCGATGACTTTGCCGACCACATGCTTCCCCTCAATGCCGGCATCGAAGTGGGCTTCGACTGGAAAGCACTGCGGCACATGAACGTATTCGGGAAATTGGATTGGGGAATGACGAACATCTGGAGTTCCAGCTTCGAGGCCATTTCCTTCAAGATGTACCCCATCTACGCAACTATTGGCGTAGCATACAGATACTAATACTTAGAAAGCCGCTTTTCGCGGCTTTCTTTACATCTTCAGTACAGGATCGCAGGTGAGGTCCACACCAAGCTTCTTGAAAATCTTTCGGTCCACCTCGCCAAGCATGATGGTGGTGTGTGCCTGCAAGCCTGCCAGGCTGGGCAGTTGCGCGAGGGCACGGCGACAGTTCTCGTCCTGACGGCTCAAGACAGAAAGCGCCACAAGCACCTCGTCGGTATGCAGGCGTGGATTGTGTCCGCCCAGGTATTCAATCTTTGTACGCTGGATGGGTTCTATGAAGTCCTGTGAAATGAGTTTCAACCCGTGATCGATGCCTGCCAGGTGCTTGGTGGCGTTGAGCAGGAGCGATGCCGCTGTGCCGAGCAACGGAGAGGAAGCTGCCGTGATGATGGTGCCGTCCTCCAGCTCGATGGCCGATGAAGGCACGCCGGACTCTTCCTTGCGGAGACGTGCCTCGACGGTAACACGGCGGTCGTCGGTACTGATTTTGGCTTGTTTGAGCAGCAGGGCAATCTTGTTAACTTCGGCATCGTTGATGGCACCGTCGGCCATTTGGTTCAGAGCCGTATAGTAGCGGCGGATAATCTCGTCCTTGCCCGCCTGCTGACAGACATCGTCGTCGCAGATGCAGAAGCCCACCATGTTCACGCCCATATCGGTCGGCGACTTGTAGGGACACTCGCCGTAGATGCCCTCGAAGAGCGTGTTGAGTACGGGGAAGATTTCCACGTCGCGGTTGTAGTTGATGGCCACCTTGTTGTAGGCATCCATGTGGAAGGGGTCGATCATGTTGACGTCGCCCAGGTCGGCAGTCGCAGCCTCGTAAGCGATGTTGACGGGATGCTTCAGGGGGAGGTTCCAGACGGGGAAGGTCTCGAACTTCGCATAGCCGGCCTCCACACCTCTTTTACGTTCGGCATAGAGTTGGCTCAGACAGACGGCCATCTTGCCGCTGCCGGGACCTGGGGCTGTGACGATGACCAGCGGACGCGTTGTCTCGACATAGTCATTACGACCGAAGCCGTCGTCGGAGTTTATCAGCTTTACATTATTGGGATAGCCCTCGATGTTATAGTGGTAGTAGGCACGGATGCCGAGGTGCTCCAGACGCTTGCGGTAGATGGCGGCACTGCTCTGGCCGTTATAGTGCGTGATGACAACGCCGTTCACCATAAAGCCACGCTTCTGGAACTCTGTGCGCAGGCGCAGCACATCCTCGTCGTAGGTGATGCCCAAGTCCTGGCGCACCTTGTTCTTCTCGATGTCGAGGGCGCTGATGACGATGACAATCTCGGCACTGGCACTCAGTTGCTGGAACATGCGCAGCTTGCTGTCCGGCTGAAAACCTGGCAAGACGCGGCAGGCGTGGTAGTCGTCGAAGAGCTTTCCGCCAAGCTCCAGATAGAGTTTGCCCGAGAACTTCGCGATGCGCTCCTGAATGTGCTGCGACTGTATGGAGATGTATTTGTCGTTGTCGAAACCGTACTTCATAACCTCATTTGCTATTTAATCATTTACCACTTACCATTTCATTTCGCGTGCAAAGGTACGAAATAATTCATAATTCATAATTCACAATTCACAATTATTTTATAATTTTGCACGAAGATTCTATGCTAAATGACTAAATAGTAAATGGTAAATGTCCAAATGGTAAATGATTTGGTTCATAAGTACTGCGAAGGCAATGAGGCGCTGGAGCAGGTGTTGCTTCGGCACAGCACCGATGTTGCGCGACGGGCGTTGCAAATCGCAAAGGCTCATCCCGAGTTGGGAGCCGACGAGACATTCCTTTGGGAGGCGGCTATGCTCCACGACATCGGCATCACAAGGGTCGATGCCCCCGGCATCTATTGCTACGGCACCGAGCCCTATATCCGTCACGGCCTGCTGGGAGCGGAGATTCTGCGCAGCGAGGGTCTTCCCCGTCATGCCCGCGTGGCAGAGCGGCACACAGGCACGGGTCTAACTGCCGCTGAAATCGAGCGGCAGAACCTGCCCCTACCCCATCAGGACTTCACACCGGAGACTGTCGAGGAGCAAATCGTCTGCTATGCCGACAAGTTCTACTCCAAGACACGTCTCGACATCGAAAAAACTCCGGAGCAGGCCCTGCACAGTCTCGAGAAGTTCGGCAGCGAAGGACTGATAGTTTTCAAGGCCTGGATGGAGAAGTTTGAATAGGGACCCCCCGGCCCCCCTTTAGGGGGAATAATGATTAAAGATTAAAGATAAAGGATTAAGGGTTAAGGATTAAATATTATATAGTCAATGCTCTGAAATGAATGGAAAAAGAGTTAAGAAAATTAAAAGAATGGAAATCTCTAATCTCTAATCTCTAATCTTTAATCTTTTTTTCGTACCTTTGCAACTTGGATAATTATATAGCGTTTGAAGGCAAGGTTATTATTGATTCTGACGGCATGCTATGTCCTGGCAGCACTGGCAGCCCGTCCCACCGGAAGGGCAGTTTTCCTGTGGAACGGAGCCGATACGTTGGTGACGGACTCTCTTCCCGATTCTGCCCGGGTGCAGACGGGACCTGTGCGTGCCTATACCATCATGCCCGACACTACGACGCAAAAGGATACCATTCCCGTCGATACGACCCAGAAGAGCAAGAACGCTCTGGATTTTCCCGTCAACTATACGGCCAAGGACTCCATCACCTTCGACTACGGCCGTTCGCGCGCGCACCTCTATGGTGAAAGCAAGGTCAAATACCTGGACCTGGAGCTGGAGGCCGATCTGATAAACATCGCCATCGACAGCAGTCTGGTACATGCCACGGGTCGCGAGGACTCTACGGGCAACGTCATCGGCAAGCCGCTCTTCAGGCAGGGCAGCGACGAATATGAGCCCGACAGCATCAGCTACAACTTCAAGTCGCACAAGGCCTACATCTCGAATGTCTATACCGAGCAAGGCGAGGGCTTCATGAAGGGCCTGGACGGTAAGCGCGACAGCTTAGGCACCATGTACGTGAAGAAGGCCTACTACTCGACCTGCGATGACGAGCATCCCCATTTCTACCTGAACATGACACGCGCCAAGATGCGTCCGGGCAAGGACATCGTCTTCGGACCCACCTACCTTGTGGTCGAGGATGTGCCGTTGCCGCTGGCCATACCCTACGGCTTCTTCCCCTTCAAGAGCAAGTACAGCAGCGGCTTCATCATGCCCAGCTACGGCGATGAGACGTCCCGCGGATTCTACCTGCGCGAGGGCGGCTACTATTTTGCCTTCAACGACTACATCGACGCCAAGGTCTTGGGCGACCTCTACACGAAGGGGTCCTGGAGCCTCTCCACGCAGTCCACCTACAAGAAGCGCTACCGCTACTCCGGCAACCTTTATCTCAGTTACCAGTACACCCAGACGGGCGAGAAGAACATGCCCGACTTCACCACGTCGAAGAGTTTCAAGGTGACGTGGAGCCACCGCCAGGATGCGAAGGCTAACCCCACCCAGAGTTTCTCGGCCAGCGTCAATTTCGCCACCAGCAGCTACGAGCGCAACAACCTGACGAGCATGTACAACCCCGAGAGTTACACGCAGAGCACGCGCACCAGCAGTATCTCCTACAGCAAGACCTTCTCCGACATCGGACTGACCCTGAGCGGTGCCTTCAACCTCTCGCAGAATGTGCGCGACAGCAGCATCTCCGTCACCCTGCCCAACCTCACCATCCAGCTGAACCGCTTCTTCCCCTTCAAGCGGAAAAAGATGGTCGGTAAGGAGCGCTGGTACGAGAAGATCGGCATGAGCTACTCCGGCTCGCTCACCAACAGCATCAACACGAAGGAGAATCTGCTTTTCCATAGCAGTCTCGTCAAAGACTGGAGAAACGGCATGCGCCACCAGATTCCCATCACCGCCAGCTTCCCCCTCTTCAAATACATCAACATCACGCCGAACTTCAACTTCACCGACCGCATGTACACCCACAAGACCATGCAGTCTTGGGACGCGGAGAATAATACCGTGAAGCGCGACACCCTCTACGGCTTCTACAATGTCTATAACTTCAACTTCAGCATCGGAGCCAACACGAAGATATACGGGTTCTATTCGCCGCTGCCCTGGTTCGGCGGAAAGAAGATTTCGAAGATACGACACCTGATGACACCGACGGTAAGCTTCAGCTACGCGCCGGACTTCAGCACATCGACGTGGGGATTCTACGACACGTATCTCCGCACCGATTCCAAGGGCAACGTTTCCACCGTCACCTATTCGCCCTACAGCGGCAATGTCTATGGCACCGCCCCGAGTGGTATGACGGGCAGCATACAGTTCGACGTCTCCAACAACGTCGAGATGAAATGGCGCACGGACCGCGACTCTACCGGCGAGAAGAAAATCAGCCTCATCGACGAGTTGGGCTTCAGCATGAGCTACAACATGGCAGCCAAATCGAAGCCCTGGAGCGACTTGAACACCCGCCTCCGCCTCAAACTCACCAAGTCACAGACCTTCTCGCTGAACGCCGTCTTCGCCACCTACGCCTACGAACTCGACAAGAACGGCAATGTCTTCGTCGGCGACCACACGGAGTATTCGCAGGGACGCTTCGGACGTTTCCAGGGCATGAGCCAGACCTATTCCTACACCTTCAACAACCAAAGCATCCAGAAACTGCTGGGTATGAAGGTCAAAGTCCCCGGACGCAGAGACAAGGACGATGAGGACGACGAGGATGAATTCGAGGACGACGAGGCCGATCCCACCATGCAGAACGTCGATCCCGACCGCCGGAAGGGCATGAACGGTGCAAAGAAAAGCGAGAAAGCCGATGTGGACGAGGACGGCTACCTCAAGTTCCAGATGCCCTGGAGCCTGACCGTCGGCTACGGCATCACCATGCGCGAAAACACCAGTGCCCCGATCAACACAAGCCGCATGCGCTATCCCTACAAGTTCACGCAGACGCTCAACTTCTCGGGCAACATCCGCATCGCCGACGGATGGAACATCAACTTCTCCTCCGGCTACGACTTCAACTACAAAAAGATGAGTATGACGACCGTTTCGCTGTCGCGCGACCTGCACTGTTTCTCCATGTCGTGCAGCATGGTTGTCACGCCCTACACCAGCTTCAATTTCCTCTTTGCTGCCAAGGCCAGCACCCTGGCCGACGCCCTCCGCTGGAAGAAGCAGAGCTCCTACAGCAGCAACATCGAGTGGTATTAAGGTTACATCTTTATCATTTCAGTATCTTTTTACCGTTCACGATATTGATGCCGCGCTGCATCTTGCTCAGGCGCTGCCCGGCGAGGTTGTAGATAGCATCCTCGCCCACATTGCTCCCCTCGCCCACGGGAGAGGGGTCGGGGGTGAGGCTGATTCCATCGGCGCTGTCTTCGCCGTCGAAGCTGAGCTTGAATTCCTTCACTTGGGTCGGGTCGTTGAGCTGGAAGTATGCGCGGAATGCGTTGATGGTGGTGGTTGCGGTGCCGTCGGGATAGTACAGCTTATTGCCGCCGCCGAGGAACAGGATGCTCTTGTCTTCGCTATTAAAGCTGACAGGGTCGAATGTACCCTTGAACTTGCCGCCCGTGAAGCTGACCTCCGTAGAGGCGCTGTTGTCGATGGTGACGCCGGGGAACACAGGATTCTCGAGGTCGCTGTTGGTGTTGGTGACGCTACCGGTGTTGTAGTTGTTGGTGACGCTACCGCCGGCATTGTCTCCCCACTTGATGATGAATGGTGTGCCGGCTGGGATGGTCTCGGCTGCGGTGAAGTTCAGCGTCAGCGTGGTGCCGCTCAGTCCGCTGCTTGCTTTATCCAGCGTCATCGCCACCACATTATCTCCTGATAAAGGTCCGCTGGTGGTGCTGACGTCGAACGGCAGGCACAGCGTGTTCCATGCACCGTCCTTATAGAGCGTGCGGCCCTGCAGGGAGACATCAATGCCGGAGGTGAAGCTGGGAGCCGTTCCACCAGAGGCTATATGGTTGGCAGGATCGGCGTAGGCAACGATGAGGTCGGCATTATTACGATTATCAGCAAGGAAGAGCTTTGTGGCATCGAGTTCGGCCCCGGAGACGTCGCCATAGGGATTGGAGGTGTTTTTGTCGTAGCCAACACCGATGTGGAAAGCCGTGCCGCCGGCCTTATAATAAGTGCCTGGGATATTGGGCGCATAGACGAGGGTACTGTGGTAGGTGTTGGAGGTGAGGGTACCTCCATTGTTGAAGCCTACAATAGCGCCGACACAGGGAAGGGTTTCCTGGTTGACAGTGATGGTAGAGCCGACAACTTTACAGTTCTGGATAGTACCTGATAATAACTGACCTGCAATGCCGCCTACATAATCATCGCCGGTGATAGTGGCACCGGAGAGCGTGAGGTCATTTACGGAGCCGCCATCAATGACACCGAAGAGGCCGACCTGAGTACTGGTACTGTTGATCGTGAGGTGGCTGATGGTCTTGTTGTTGCCGTCGAAATTGCCCTTGAAGACGAAAGGTTTGAAGTCCGTCACCCCGTTCATGTCGATATCAGTATCCAGTCGGAAATACTCGTCAGCAAAAGAATTGTTGGAAGCCGTATTGACAAACAACGTCCAGTCGTCAGCAGAACCAATGATATACGGGGTTGCTTTTGTTCCGTTTCCAGAAATTGGCAGATAGACTTTGGGAACAACCTTATCACCGCTGATTGTCCAGCCAGAGCCGAGATTAACCTTCAGCGATTGGTTGTCCGTGTCCCAGGCGCCGCCGCCCTGGGGTGTGCCAATGGCCATGCGATAGTAACTGTTCTTAAGCGATAAGTTATTGCTGGTACTGCAACGACAGAAGGTCCAATGATTACCATCAGGCGTAAGGTCTATTGATGCAGGATCCACTAGGCTATTGGCGATGGTGGTCTTACCTTCGATGTCCTGCCAACCTACGAATCCCGCAAACTGTGTGGCCGAACTGCTCTTGAAGGAACCGTCAAAGAGACAGTCTTCCAGCGTCAGGTTGACGTATCCTTTTGACATAGCCACAAAACCTGCGCTGGTGACATCGCCCGGCCGTGCAGTTTTGATGCTGACACTGCTACGGCAGTTGCGAAGCACAATATTCTTGTTGTTGCTCACCGTACCTTTGGTGATGTAAGAGATGAATCCTGCCGCGAACTTATTTTCCGTCGTAATGGTTCCGTCAACCGTTAAGTTATAAATAGCGCAGCCATTGCCTGCAAAATGGAAAAGGGCAAGTCCCTGATCTTCTTCATTATCACCCGTATAGTATCTGTCGCAGCTCAGCGTAAGGGTTATCTTGTGTCCGTTTCCATTGAAATTGCCAGAGAAACTATTGCTTTCGTTGGGGGATGCCATTTTGGATACACTGATATCAGCGTCCAGTCGGAAAAACTTGCCGGCAAGAGAACTGATGGCAGTCATATCGACAAACGACGCCCAGTCGTGAGCAGAACCAATGACATACGGATCCGTTTGTGTTCCTTGTCCCGAAAGGGAGACGGCAATCCAATAGGCGTAGAGGGTGGCGTCGGAAGTGATGTCCCAGTTGTTGACACTTTTTCCGTTGGCGTTGTAGTATTTGGTGCCGCCGCCGTTGACCGCTGTATAGTACCCTTCAAAGATGTAGCCCGTCCTTGTAGGAACGGTGATGCTGGGCATGGCATGGGCGTAGGGGGCGATGACCGATGTGGTGCCGGCAGTAGTGGCGCCCTGGTTGTCGAGCGTCACGGTATAGGTGCTGAGCGTCCAGTAGGCATAGAGCGTGGCGTCGGAAGCGATGTTCCAGTTTTTTGCGCTCGTGCCGTTGGCATTGTAGTACTTGATGCCGCCGCCGTTGGCCGCTGTATAGTAGCCATTAAAGTTATAGCCTGGCTCTGTAGGCACGGTGATGTCGGGCATGGCGGCGTCGTAGGTGGCGGTGACCGAGGTAGTGCCGGCAAAGATGGCGCCCTGGTTGTAGAGCGTCACGGTGTAGGTGTTGGCCGTCCAGTAGGCATAGAGCGTGGCGTCGGAAGCGATGTCCCAGTTGTGGGCGCTCGTGCCGTCGGCGTTGTAGTACTTGGAGCCGCCGCCGTTGATCTCCGTGTAGTAGCCGCCAAAGGTGTAGCCCGTTCTTTTAGGAGCGGTGATGTTGGGCATGGCAGCACCGTAGGTGGCGGGGACCGATACGGTGCCGTGTGTTGTGGCGTCACTGTCATCAAGCGTCACGGTGTAGGTGTTGGCCGTCCAGTAGGCATAGAGCGTCGCGTCGGAAGCGATGTCCCAGTTGTGTGCGCTAGAGCCGTTGGCGTTGTAGTACTTGGTGCCGCCGCCGTTGAT
>JAFZPZ010000071.1 GCA_017552435.1 Bacteroidaceae bacterium | reverse complement strand
TCTTCAACCTAAGTTTAATAACATGAAAAACACTTTTTATTATGGCACTTAAAGTAAAAGCCAAGGAACGCCTGCAGAAGGTAGGCAAGTATGCGGGCACGTACCGCTATGTGATGCTGCCTGAGTTGTATTCCGCACTCAGCCAGGAGAAAGTAATCAAGGAAGCTGCTCTGCGCAGCGGCGTCAGCGAGGGTGTGATGCACGCCTGCTGGGACGCAGCCGGCGAGGTCATCAAGGCATGGGCCACGGAGGGTCACTCTGTTGCTCTTCCCGGCCTGGGCACGATGCGCTTCGGTCTGTCGGCCAAGTCGGTGTCCGACGTGAACGACGTGAAGACGTCGCTCATCCGCACCCGCCGCATCATCTTCACTCCGGCCCAGGAGGTGAAGGACGAGCTCAAGAGCACGAGCGTCGTCATCACCTGCTACGACCGCAACGGCGAGATCGTGAAGCGTGTCACCAGCGCCGACGAAGGCATCGTGGAGGATCCGGACAACACCGGAGATTCCGGAAATTCCGGAGATTCCGGAAATACCGGCGAAGGTGGCAACACCGGAGGTGACAACGGTGGCGGCGATGGCGGCGACGGCAACGGCGGCGGCGACGGCCCCATCGGAGACGCTGAGTGAATTTAATCCGGGCTCAATGCCCGGGTTAAATTAATGAAAAATGAAAAATTAACAATTAAAAATTGATACCTACCACTATGAACAAGAACAAAATCGCAGAACTCATCGTGAAGGTCCTCGTTGCAGCTCTGACTGCATTCCTCACGGCACTCGGCACCACCTCGTGTATGGGCTACGGTCCACTCTAGTGGACAATTGACAATTGATAATTGACAATTAAAAATGATTGGCTGGGCTCGCATCGCAGTGATGCGGGCCCAGTCTGTACCATTAAAAGTACGCACAGCATTTACATCATGCGCCTCCAGCGTCGGTAGCCGAAGACGGCAATGACGACATAGAGGCCGTAGAGCGAGGCTTTGAAGGGGATGTCCTTGTGGAAGTAGAGTACGCAGGTGACAACATCCACCGCAATCCATACAAACCACTGTTCCAGGTACTTATGCGCCAAAGCCCAGATACCGACGAGGGACAGAGCTGTAGTGAAGGCGTCGGCAACGGGAACCGTGGAGTCGGTGTAGGTGGTGAGCAGCCACCAGATAACGAACCACAGGACAAGGAAGATTGCCGTCCACAGCAGGGCAAGCCGCACAGGAATATGAGTGATGGGAGATGTCTGATGTTTGATGTTTGATGTCTGATGTTTGCGACTCCAGCACCAAAAGCCGTAAGCAGTCATAGCCAGGTAGTAGAACTCCATGCCGCAGTCGGCGTACAGCCCTTTCTGATAGTAGAGCACGATGCCCAGAATTTGCATGACTGCACCCACTGCCCACATCCAGATGGATGCTTTGTACTCCAACAGGATGTAAGCGAGCCCGAGTACGGTCGTCGTGATGTCAAGCCAATGATTAATCAGGAACTCCATATTCAATTATCAATTATCAATTGTCAATTAAAACTTTAAGGTCACGCTTCCCATCGCCGTGAAGCCGGCAGCAGGGATGAAGCCAATCTGATAGTAGCGGTTTTCGTTGGGATGTCCATCTTCCTCGCAAATAGAGCTATAGACCCATCCGCTTGCTGCATAACGGGCATTGAAGAGGTTTGTGAGGTTGGCTCCAAAGACCACCTCACGCAGGCCAGCCCAGCGATAGCAGGGTAGGGTATAGGAAAGGTTGAGGTTGGAGGTTGTGAAGGCTGGCAAAGAGCGGTCTATGTTCTCAGTGTTGTCGAGATACTGACGGCTGACGAAGTTGGTATGCCAGGTGGCTTTGATTCCTTTCCAATGGAAGATGAGGAAGCCGTTCAGGAGCACAGATGGCGAGAAGGCGAGTGTGGAGTTATCGTAGTGGATTGTGCGCCAACTGTCTCCCCAGTAAACGCTGACTTCTTCGTCGAAGTCCAGGATGCGATTCTGACTGAGCGCCGCATTTCCTTCTAAAGACAGCCATTTGGTGATATCGACACCTGCCGTCAGTTCAATGCCCAGTCGGTAGCTCTTCTTGACGTTTGTTGTCAGTTTCTCACCGATGTCGCTCTCCATTCCTGTCTGAACGAGCTGATTATTGTAGTACATATAATATATGTTCGCTCCTGCGTGCCAGTTTGAAGCTGTGTAGGAATATCCAGCTTCCGTATCGAATACGCGCTCGGCTTCTGGTGAGGGATAATGGCCGTTGTTGGTGAAGTTGTTGCGCTCAGGCTCGCGATGGGCGATGGCATGAGAAGCGTAGGCAATATGTCCTTTGTGATTCCAACTGATGCCTGCCTTCGGATTTACAAAGTGGTAGTGTTGGTTGATGTCGAGGTAGTGCTTGTCGTATGTGCCGTCGTCCTGCTTGACGAATTTGTCGTTGTAGCCGTCGGTTCTGTAGCCCACGTGACGGTACTGCACATCGCCAAATGCCGTCCATTGAGGATTAATGCTGTAGGCAGCCTTCAGGAAAGCGCTGTGGTCATCCTTTGTTGCATCGGAGTCGTAGTAGGTGTAGCGTCCGTTCTTCAGCACCTCCTCGCTGATGGCTTCGTCCTTGATATAGGTAATGTAGCCGAAGTGGTTGCCGGAGAAACGCTGCAGAGCCAGTCCACCAATGACGTCCCATTGCTTATTCTTGTAGTTAGCATTCCAAATCAGACCGTAAGTGTGCTGTTCCAGTCCTTTCTGTCGAATTACATCGCTTTTCTTCTCTTTTTTCTTCCCTTCGTCGTCATACTTGAAGTAGTTGAGTCCGAACTTCTTCGGAAGCTTGTCATTGGGGCGGAACTCCTCGTAATAGCCGTAACCATAGGTGTAGTGAAGCGAAGCCGAGGTCGTCCAATGTCCGTTGATGTCCCAAGCCATCGACAAAATGTTGTGATTCTGCTTGAAGTTGTCAGTAGTATGCTCCCACAGAGAACCGTCTTTCAGTTGGTAGCGCTCCGTGATGTAGCAGCCTTCAGCATCGCGGGCGAATTTGCCATTCTCGTCATAGACAAGGGCCTCATAGAGAGAGTTGAACTTCCCAAGTCCTCTGTCATACATATCTTTGTAGGTCTTGATGCCTGTAGCGACACCGAATGTGCCGTCCATGAGGCTGAGGTCGTTGTCGCCGGCGGTGACACCGCTCCACGCCTGGCCTGTATGTTCGTAGTTGCCGATGTTCTTGTATCGCAGCGTCAGTCGATTGTTGGGCATCCAAGTAATGCCGCCATAGTAAGAACCCGAACGACCATCTGTTCCGTGCAGGAAACCATCGGTCTGTGTCTGGTGCCAGGCTCCGTCGATGACCAGCTGATTCCAAAGAAGACCCGTAGAGGCCGAGCCGCCGTAGTTCATTGTGTTGTAGGAGCCGTAGGAGAAGTTCACTTCGCCGCAAGGAGTTAATGAAGGTGTTGCTGTAGAGAGAGCTACAGTGCCTCCGAAAGCTCCGTCGCCATTCGTACTCGTGCCCACACCTCGCTGCACTTGCACGCTGCCCAGCAGAGCCGAGTAGCTGTTCATATTGGCCCAGAAGACACATTGATCCTCAGGAGAATTGAGGGGAACACCATCCAGAGTGACGTTGATACGAGAGTCGCCAGCACCGCGAATGCGCATATAGGTGGTTCCTGTCCCTAGACCGTTCTCGCCCCAAGCCATAATGCCTGGAGTTTTTGCCAACATCATCGGCAACTCTCGACCCGTCCTAGAGTGTTCCTGCAGTTCTGCCTTCTCGATGTTCGTTACAGCGAATGGTGCATTCTTTGTAGCTTTTACACCGCTGACCACCACTTCCTGCATGTGCTCCAAGTGCAAAGAGTCCTCAATTGCCAACTCCTGAGCGGTGGCCGTGTTTCCAATGAGACCGATGAGACCCATGAAAACCATTGTTTTCTTTTTGATTGTCATTTTTCCTTTATTATTAATGTTTAACAATAAAGGGGTGCAGGACGTACCTGCTCTGAAGATTCCACTTATCATCCCTACGTCGGTATTATCCGCATCAGGTGAGAGGGTTTAATCTCAGCCCGTCACATTAACGGGCACCCCTTGATAATTCGGGTGCAAAGGTACATGATTTTTTTAAATCTCCAATACAATTCGCAAGAAAAGATACTTTTTCCGATGTATGTGTTGATTATAAAAAACTTTTTTTTGTAATTTTGCAATGAATTTGTACAACATAAATACATATACTATGAAACTAATAACTATCAGATTCCGCTTTTCAATTCTGCTTGCTTTCTTCGCCATAACGACGATTGCACAGAGCCAAACAGATTATGCCGCGGTATTGGCTAATGCCAATTGGGGATGGAAAAGTCGCGATGGCGTGATTTATGGCAAAGCAAGCTTTACAGACCTTTACGGTGCAGCACAGGTAGTTTCGATTGCGAAATACTCCGAGTCATCGATGGCTACCATGCTCTACGACAAGGAGCACTCCTCGCAGGGTACTAACAGCCTCGCCGAAGAAGCCCATGCGACGGCAGCTATTAACGGTAGTTATTTCAACATGAGCGACAACACCTCGTGTACCGCACTTTGGCTCTACGGCGATGAGATAGCCACCACTGTCCCCGAAGAGTTTGCCCGATGCAATGGTATTGTGGGCTTTAAGGACGGCGTGTTTACCCTAGAGCCGTACGGCAGTTCAACCACTGCCAGTCAACTCGCGGCATGGGGCAAAAAGTACGATGCATTTGTGGTTTCAGGTCCAATCCTTCGGTTGAATGGTGTCAGCCAGGATCCATATATCGGTGGCGAAGGCTTCTACGGACCGCATCCTCGCACTTTGTTAGGCAAAAGTGCCGATGGCACTGTGTATATGGTCATAACTGAAGGCCGCATGGATGGCGCTTCCGGTTTCTCATTGCCGAATCTGCTTAACCTGGCTGTAGATTTGGGTATGACGGATGCTATCAACCTCGACGGCGGCGGTTCGTCAACGCTCTGGGTGACCGGTGCGGGAGTAATCAACAGGCCAAGCGGAGGATCGGTGCGAAATGTGCCGAATATCGTGATTGCCACTCCCAGACATGAGCATAACTATGTCAACGGCTTTTGTACTTGTGCTGCAGCTCCGTATGAGCGTGCCAATAAGGACAGCGACGGCTATTATGAGATTGATAACGGCGGCAAATTGTTCTGGCTGGCGCTGCAAGTAAACAATGGCAATGTAAATGCCAATGCGCGTCTTACTGCCGATATCGACCTCGAAAACCGTTCGTGGGTACCGATGGGCAATAAATCTAACCAACATTGTGGCGAATTTGATGGTATGGGACACAGCATCAAGAACCTCAAGATTGTGACCGATGCATCGACTTCTTTCTCTGCCTTTATAGGCTATCACAACGGCACGAAGGACATCCACAACTTCAAGATTTCCGGCTCTGTGAAGGCTTCCGGTACGACCTACGATCACTTTGCTGCCGGCGTGGTAGCTTACTCTTCCGGTAATCATAAGATACAGGACATTTGGTGTTCAGTCGATATAACCAATCCTTCCACCAGTCAGGTGTCGCTTCGTATGGCGGGCATTGTGACCCGGGCAGAAGCGAGCACTATCAATCGCTGCGTGTATGACGGCACAATAAGCGGTGCTGCCACAAATCTGCAAGTAGCCGGTATTCTGGGTTGGCCCGATGCCAACAACACTACGGTGAGCAACTGCCTCTTCGCCGGTAAGCTCATTTCCACCGGCATTGGCAGCAACAGCGCTTATCAGGGCGGCATCGTTGGCTTCTGTAGTAGTACACGGAGCGGCCTAAGTATTGTCAACAACTTGAGCATCGGCAGCATCAGCAGCCCGAAGAGTGCGACCCGTAGCGGCGCACTGGTGGGCAACAATACGGCCGCCACCGCTTCTTTCGTTAACAACTATATTCTGGAGAGCCTGCCTGTGACTGGCAGTTCGACGTCATCGGCTAATGTCCCGTCTGTCACCGAGGTGACCTCTGAGCAACTTACCGATGGTACCTTGCCCGAGAAGCTAGATGTCTATAACTGGAAACAAGGCATCGATTATCCCGTGCCGCATGACTATACCGCGATTACCGAAGAGGATCTGACGATAGATGGCATTAAATACATGGTTACCGGCAACAACGCCGTGGCTGTTACTTATCCCAATGCTGAGCAACCCTCCTCAGCCAACCCTTGTACCTACAGCGGTGAGGTGACGATACCATCAACTGTGACAATCAAAAACAAGACCTACAATGTGACCGCTATCGGCGATTATGCCTTCTATTGCGCTAATATCACAATGCTCAACCTGCCTGAGGGCATTACGAAGCTTGGCTATAAGGCCATTTATCAGACCCAACTCACCGAGATTGTTGTACCGAATTCTGTTACGCTGATGGACTACGAGGCGCTGGGCTACAACAAGGTGCTGGAGAAGATAACCTTCGGCGAGAATATCGCTGCCAATACCTGGGGCGACAAACTATGTATTTATGGCGGGAAGAAATACGAGGTGTATATGAAGTGCGAGGCCGTGCCTAAGCTACGTTCCTACACCTTCGACTTCACCGGAGCCAACGTTCATGTGTACCCCTCGATGTACGCTGCCTTTATGGCAGATGCAGCGTGGAGTAGTTACGACATCATAGGCGACCTTTGGAAGGAGTACACCTACAACGACCTGCAGAATGTGCTCAATGAATACAGCCCGAAGGTGCCCACAGGCGATGCTGTAGGTACAGACCCGGGCTGCTATTCTACAAGCAGTGTCAAGGCTTTGAGCGATGCTGTTGCCGAAGCACAGGCTCTGAACGAGAACGCCACTCTGGAGCAGCTTAACATAGCCATCAACGGAATACTGATTGCGTACGACGGGCTCTATTGCTATCCGCTTCATGAGGGCTACTACTACATCGAGAACGTATGCTTCCCAGGCTATGTGCTGCAGGGCGATCCAGCAACTGCCAACAAGCAGGGGTTGAAAGCTGTGGCGCTTACTGATGTAGAAACTCCGCCATACTTCAAGTTAGTTCGCAAGAACGGAGACTGGTTGATGCAATGTGCCGACAACGGGATGTATGTGGGCACCGTAATTGGCGGTAACACAAACGGCAAACCCATATCGTTGACAGCGGATGCACAATATGAGCAGGTAATCACGTGGGTTGGCGGCGGACAATTTAAAATACAGGGCACTTCAACCTATCCATACGGCTATACCGGAAGCAAGGTTGGGGTATATAACTACCCAGAAAACAGCAGCCTGGCAAAGCGACTGTTGTGGCATCTCCATCCTGCTACGGCCGGTTCGTTCAATATGGACTACGATTTGGAGAACGCACGTGTTCGTGGTTTCGTCCATGACTTCGAGTATGCCTCGGGCGAATCCAGCAAGGTGAGCACCTACAACCAGAGCCCGCCGGAGCGTCGCGACTGGCCGTTGCCTGTGAACTTCTTCTGGTCGCAAGCCGCTGGCGATGCCGACACTTGGATAGCATGGAGTGAGAATCCCGACTTCTACGAGGCTTCGTTGTATCCTGTCACTGCCGGCTCCGCATCCTATGAGATATACAACCTCATTCCGGGCCGTAAGTATTACTGCATGGTCACATCAGGGTCGGCAGTCAGCAGTCAGCAGCCCTCGGACTTTATAGACGACCTGTCATACCTCGCCAACTTCTCTTTCACTACGACCGGGCAGGTTCGCATGATCAAGGCCCCGGGGACGGCCAACGTCCGCGACCTTGGTGGCTGGCCAACGGCATGCGGTCGTCCGATTCGTTACGGTAAGATATTCCGAGGCGCTGAGTGGAACGGTGGCCACACTCTGGAGCCAGAGGGTATAGAGGCTCTGCGCCAAGTTGGTATCAAGGTTGAGCTGGACCTGCGCAGTGACAGCGAGGCAAAGAACATTACAAAGTCTGTATTGGGTAATGACATCCAATACAAGCGCACACCGCTTGCACAAACTGCCAGCCATATGGAGGGCCTGACCAATTCGAAGAACACCTACAAAACAGCTTTACAATATGTATTGACCTGCGTGCGTAGCAACAGGCCCGTATATTTCCACTGTGCCATTGGACGCGACCGCACCGGCACTCTGGCATTTCTACTGGAAGGTGTGCTCGGCATGAGCAAGAGTGACATATACAAAGATTATGAATTGACCAACTTCTCTTACTTCAATACCCCGTGCAGCAAAGGTCAGCTTGATGAAATGTTTGCTACGGTTGAAGCTCAGGCCGGAGAGACCTTGGAAGAGAAGTTCCGTACGTACCTGAGGACGTACTTCGGCATCAGCAATACATATATCGACGCATTCCGCGCCAAAATGCTAGGCACCGACGAAGATGATTCGGTGCAGGAAGTCTCTGAAACGACGTCCAATGGTCTGTGTCCAATGTTCAATGATATATACGACCTTTGTGGGCGCAAAATCCTTAGCAGTCAAATCAGGAAGGGTATCTACATTGTGAGAGGAAAGAAGATTTTGGCTAAGTGAGTGAAGAATAGAACTATTATAATAGTATAAGAAATGAAAATAATAGACGACCAACTAATCAGCGGCGTGGTGGAATTGGCTAAGAAGTCACCGCGACTGAGAATGAACTATAATTTCCATCAGAGTCTCGATGACAAATGCCATCGTTTACTCAATGCCTTGGAGCCTGGAACATTTCTCCCTGTGCATCACCATCCGACCAAAGATGAGACCGTTGTGATTCTGAAAGGCAAAGTTAGAATTACAACCTATAATGATGATGGAGATGTCTTGGAGTCTTGCGTCATAAGTCCGGAGAGTGGTAGATATGGGGTTGATATCCCAAAGAATGTATGGCATGGCCTTGAGTGCTTAGAGCCATCTGTCTTGTTTGAATGCAAAGAAGGCCCGTTCGTCGATCATGAAACGGACGGAATCTTGGAGATAAAGAGCAGCAAGTAAGAGCGGTCTAAATAGTTATAAGCTCAAAACTTATATTTACAGCGTTACTCCATTCTTCCAGATTGAGATTTCTGATGTTCCGGCCTTTTCGGCATGTACGGGGTGACCGTTCGCCACGTCAATAATTAGTTGACAGAAGTCTTGCAGAGTTTCTTCCATTGTCTGGGTTTCCAAAAGCACACCAGCATCGAAGTCTATCCATTGCGGTTTGCGACGGGCCAAATTGCTGTTCGTTGAGACCTTCAGCGTAGGCACGAAAGTGGAGAAAGGAGTGCCGCGACCGGTGGTGAAGAGAACGAGCTGGCAACCGGCAGCAGCGAGCGCCGTTGAGGCCACAAGGTCATTGCCGGGTGCGGAGAGGAGGTGGAGGCCTGAAGAATCTGAGGTAAGTCTCTCTCCATAAGCAAGCACGCCACAAACAGGCGAAGTGCCAGACTTCTGTGTGCAGCCGAGCGCTTTCTCTTCGAGGGTGGAGATACCACCTGCCTTGTTGCCGGGCGATGGGTTCTCACCGACAGGCTGGCCGTGACGAAGGTAGTATTCTTTGAAGTCGTTGATGAGGCGGATGGTGTCCTGCAGGACATCATCGGAGATGGCGCGACGCATGAGCAGATGTTCTGCCCCGAACATCTCAGGCACCTCTGTCAGGATAGTGGTGCCGCCCTGTTCACAAAGCCAATCGGAGAAAGCACCGAGGAGCGGGTTGGCGGTGATGCCGGAGAATCCGTCGGAACCGCCGCACTTCAGACCTACACGCAGTTTACTAACCTGTACAGACACACGCTCATCTTTTTGCGCTTGCTCATAGAGTTCCTTGACAATCTTCACGCCGGCCTCCACTTCGTCGCCCTCCACTTCCTGTGAGATGAGAAAGCGGATGCGCTGGCGGTCATAGTCGCCTAACAGCTTCTCAAATTCACGCGGCTGGTTATTCTCGCAACCCAGGCCCACAACGAGAACGCCGCCGGCATTGGGGTGCAAAACCATATCTCGCAGAATAAGCCGCGTGTTCTCGTGGTCGTCGCCGAGCTGGGAGCAGCCATAGTTGTGAGGGAAGTAGTTAATTGATAATTGAGAATTAACAATTGACAATTGTTCTTTTGCCTTTTCTACGATTTGACGGCAGATGCCATTTACGCAACCGACAGTCGGGATGACCCAGATGTCATTGCGGATGCCGACCTGTCCGTCGGGGCGTGGGTAGCCGCCGAAGAAGGCCTCTTCCTCACCCTTTTGGTTCCCCTCGCCCACGGGAGAGGGGGCGGGGGTGAGGCTACTATAATCCAACGTTCCGCTAAGGTTGGTGGCGATGTTATGATGATCCACGAGTTCACCTTTGCGGATATCACGGGTGGCATGACCGATGGGATTTCCGTACTTGATGACGTCCTCTCCAGCAGCGATGTTGCGGAGGGCAAACTTATGGCCAGCGGGAATGCTAGGAAGGTCTTTCAGGGCAACAGCCACCGTATCGGCGGGATTGATTTGAAGAAACTGCTTCAACGGATTAACGTATTAACAATTAACATATTCTATAAACTCTCAACTGTACTCATCATGCCGCGATCCAAGATGCTCTGGATGCTCTCGGTCAGGAGGTCGGTGAGGCCCGGGATAGCGTTGAGGTCGCCGTGCTCGTGCCAGATAAGGTCCTTAGCAGCGAGGACACCTTCGGCAACCTTTCGAGTATCACCCGATGCCCACAGGTCTGCGAGCAGTTGCATGATGCGCGGATCGTCGTTGGGCTGAATGGGAGTGCCATCAGCACGCTGTCCGCCACGGTAATAGACGCAGATAGCAGCGAGACCAAGGACGATGCCTTTCGGCAGTGTGCCTTTGCGCTGGAGGTAAGTCTTCAGACCGGGCAGGTCGCGCGTCTGGAACTTGGGCAGACTGTTGAGCATAATGCTCGTCAGTTGGTGATCCACAAAGGGGTTGCAGAAGCGCTCCATCACATCGTCAGCAAAGCGGCGCAGCTCATCTTCAGGAAGATTCAACGTCGGCAGCAGTTCCTCGTACATCACGCGGCGAATGAAGGGGCCGATGACCTCGTGCTGACAAGCATCGCGTACAATGTTCAAACCAGCCAGGAAAGCCACAGGCGAGAGCACGGTGTGCGGGCCGTTGAGCAGTGTCACCTTACGCTCATGGTAGGGCGACTCGTCGTGGGTGAGTACTACATGAAGTCCTGCCTTATCAGCAGGGAACTCGCGGGCCAGTTGCTCCAGCGACAGGTTAGGCGCAGTCTCGATGACCCAAAGATGGAAAGCTTCTGCCTGAACCACCATCTGGTCGGCATAGCCCACCTTCTGTTGAATGGCATCGATATCTTTGCGAGGGAATCCCGGCACGATGCGATCCACGAGCGTGGTGCAGACGTAGCACGCCTGCTCAAACCACTGGCGGAAGGCCTCGAAGTCGGCACCAAGATCATCCTTCCATAGCTCAATGTATTTGCGGATGCAATCCACGAGGTGATGGCCGTTCTGGAAGATGAGCTCGCAGGGGAAGATGATGAGTCCCTTAGACGGATCGCCATTGAAGGCACGGAAGCGGTGGTAAAGCAGCTGGGTGAGCTTGGCGGGGTAGGAGGCGGGCGGTGCGTCGTTCAAGCGACATGCAGAGTCAAAGGCGATGCCGGCCTCTGTAGTGTTGGAGATGACGAAGCGGATGTCCGGCTGTGTAGCCAAGGCCAGGAAGGCATTGTGGTCTGTGTAGGGGTTCACCGTGCGGCTGACGCTATCGATGAGCTCCAGCGAGTTCACGGCCTGGCCGTCAATGAGGCCCTGCAGGTTGACATGATAGAGACAGTCTTGCGCCTGCAGACGATCTGCCATGCCTTGTGCGATGGGTTGGACGATGACGACAGAAGCATCGAAATCGGTGCGCTGGTCCATCTGCCACACAATCCAATCGATGAATGCGCGAAGAAAGTTGCCTTCGCCAAACTGTATGATGCGCTCGGGGCGCTGCGCCTTAGCGGCGGTAGTTTCATTAAGGGGTTGCATATCGACTAAAATTTTACTAAAATTCTAAACACTTTGCCTGGGGCGGTATCCCAGTCGGCCATAGCCTGTGCAGCGGCCTCGGGGGCTACGATGCCGGAAATCAATCTGTCGGTGGGGCATTCGCCGCGACGCAAATAGCGGATGACAGCGCGAAAATCGTCGGGTAAGGCATTGCGAGAACCGCGAATATCCAGTTCCTTCTGCACGAAGAACTTGGTGGCGAGGGTCACGTCGGTGGGCGCATAGCCGATGCAGACGATGCGGCCAGTGAAAGCCACTTCATTGACAGCGGTAGCATAGGTCACGGCAGCACCAACGGCTTCGATGACCACATCCGGGCCAGCGCCATCCGTCAACTCTTGCAGGCGAGCGTGAACATCGTCCTTGCCGCTATTCACAGTGGCTGCAGCACCGAGTTCACGTGCCAACGCCAGTTTTTCGTCATCCAAGTCCATAGCGATGACGGTTGCACCGCGCAAGCTGGCACGAACAATAGCGCCTACGCCTATCATGCCGCAGCCAATGACCAACACCGTGTCGCTGTCCGTCACTTGTCCACGATCCACAGCGTGAAAGCCCACACTCATCGGTTCAATCAGTGCCACATCCTGCGGTGCAAGGCCCTCAGCGGAAATCACCTTCTGCCAAGGCACGCAAATGAATTCGCGCATCGCGCCGTGGCGCTGCACGCCCAGCGTCTCGTTGTGCTGGCAAGCGTTGAAACGGCGGCGACGGCAACTGGGGCAATTGCCACAAGCGGTATAGGGGTCAACAGTAACAATCTGTCCCTTCTGGAACTTTGCCGGCACTCCCTCGCCCACACGCTCCACGGTGGCGCTAATCTCGTGACCAGGAATGACTGGCTTCAGGGCCAGTGCGTTGCGGCCACGAAAAGTGTTGAGGTCAGAGCCGCAGAAACCCACGTAATTGATGCGCAGCAACACCTCACCAGCGGCTGGCTGCGGTGCTGTAAGCTCGATGACATCGAGCTTCTTAATATCAGAAATCTGTAATGCTTTCATGCTTTATTCTATTATTTTATGATTTTACTTGCCGGAATGTTTGGTAGCCATAGATGGTAATCAAAACGAAACAGATAAGTGGCAGCACAAACGAGAAGTTAACAGCGGGCCAGCCAAAGATGACCTGTTGGTCGATGAGATGCCCCTGCAAGGGAGGCATCAAGGCTCCACCCACGATGGCCATCACCAGGAAAGCGGCACCAAGCGAGGTGTCTTCACTACGAACATTCTCGAGCGCAATGCCATAAATACTTGGGAACATGATGGACATGAAGAGGCTGATGCAGACGAGGCTGTAGAGACCCCACATACCCTCGATGCAGATGGCACCAAGCGTACATATCGAAGCTCCAATGCCGAAAACCATGAGCAGGCGGCGCTGGTTGATGTATTTCATGATATACGTTCCAACGAAACGTCCCGTCAGCGACAGGGACATCGCCAGGATGTTGTAGCGCTGAGCTGTCGCCTTGTCGATACCGAGATGATCGGCATACTGGATGATGAAGGTCCACACCATAATCTGGGCAGCCACATACAGTACCTGAGCCAGCACACCGTTGCGGTAGATACGGTTGTGCCACAGGTTGGATAGCGTGGTGCGAGCGCTCGTCTGAGCGTCATTCTCGCCTTTCAGAGAGGGCATCTTGGTCAGGGCAATGATGACGAACATCACGAGCACCACCAATCCAATGGCCACATAGGGGTCGCGGATAACGGCGAGGTCATGGAGCCGGATGTTGGCCTTCTCGGCCTCGGAGAGAGAACCGAAGATAATCTGTCCGGCTGCATCGCGCTTATCGGAAATAAGGTTGGGCAGCACGATGAACGAAGCTACAGCCATACCGGATAGTGACCCTACGGGATTGAAGGCCTGCGCCAGATTCAGGCGACGTGTGGAATTGCTCTTGTCGCCCAGCGAAAGGATAAAAGGGTTAGCGCTGGTCTCAAGGAAGGCGAGACCGAAGGTAAGGATGTAGAGCGATACGCAGAAGAAAGTGAACTCTTGAAACTGCGCAGCGGGGATGAACAGGAAAGCGCCCAAGGCATAGAGGCCGAGGCCGATGAGCACACCCACCTTGTACGAGTATTTACGGATGAACAGGGCTGCAGGAACTGCCATCGTGGCATAACCGCCGTAGAAAGCGAACTGCACCATCGATGCCTTCGCCGCAGATATCTCCATCAGCGTCTGAAACGCCGCCACCATCGGGTTCGTGATGTCATTGGCAAAGCCCCACAAGGCGAACAGAGAAGTGATGAGAATAAAAGTGAAGAGATATTTCTTCTCGACTAATCTTTTCTTTTCCATACCTTATTTATATAATGGTCCGAAATTGGTACATGCGCGATAGTCGGCTCCTTCCTTGTCCATGCCGAAGGCGTTCCAGGCGGCAGGACGGAAGATGTCCTTGTCCTCGATGTTGTGCATGCAGACAGGGATGCGTAGGATGGAGCACAGTGTCAGCATGTCGGCACCGATGTGTCCGTAGGCGATGGCTCCGTGATTGGCACCCCAGCAGTTCATGACCGAGTACACATCCTTGAAGCAATCCTTGGTGGGATCGAGTCGGGGAGCGAACCAAGTGGTGGGCCATGTGGGGTCGGTGCGCTTGTCAAGAATATCGTGTATTTCCGGATTGAGCTCTACTGTCCAACCTTCGGCCAGCTGCAATACGGGACCAAGACCCTGCACCATGTTCAAACGCATCATCGTCATCGGCATACCGCCCTTCGTTACGAAGTGAGAACTATAACCTCCTCCACGGAAGTAGTCGCGGTCGGCAGGCATCCACGAGGTAGCCTTCAGGCAGGCTTCCACATCGCCGTCCGTCAGCTCCCAATAGGGCTTCATGGTGGGCTTGCCGTCCTTGTCGGTAGCTGCACCTGTTGCATCAAGGGTAGTAGCACCGCTATTGATAAGGTGGATGAATCCGCCAGCAGCAGCACCTTCGGGCTTCTTGCCAGCTACGCGCTTCACAGCCTCAGGACTCCAATAGGTGCGGATGTCTGAGAACATCACGCCGCGATTGGTCAGCAGATGTCCGAAGAGCATTGTCATGCCGTTGAGAAAGTCATTCTCTGTAGCCAGAATCTTGGCTTCGCGCTTGCCGTTCCAGTCGAAAGAGGTGCAGAGCATCGACTCAGGGAAGTCGAAGTTTGGTTTGTAGTCAGTCCACTGGCGCTGTCCCTGCACACCGCCAGCGATGGCGTTGTGTCCCAGTGCCTCTTCCTTGTAGCCCATTTCCAGCAGACGAGGATTGCCCTCCATCAGGTCGCGGATAATCATCATGGTCTTGACGGTGAACTCCCAGTCGGCATCTTTCTCCTCGCGGTTTTTACCCTTGCCCTTACCGTTGAAGGTGGTCATAGGCGTACCGGGGAAGAGTGGGCGATCTTCGTTGTAGTCGTGGCCCTCTTGAGTCTTGCAGTACTTCTCTACCCACTGCATAGCCTTCTTAAACTCTTCGTGGTCGTAAATTTCGAAATCAACGCGGCGCAGGATTTCGACCAGCGACACATACTCCGTGCGCATACCCAGATACAGCTGCAGAAAGTCGGCATTGACGATAGAGCCTGCAATACCCATACAGGTGTTGCCAAGCGAAAGGTAGCTCTTACCCTTCATCGTGGCCACAGCCTGAGCAGAACGGGCAAAACGCAGAATCTTCTCAGCCACATCGGCGGGGATCGTGTTATCATTCAGGTCTTGCACATCGTGACCATAGATTCCAAAAGCGGGCAGACCTTTTTGTGCGTGCGCAGCCAGCACGGCAGCCAGATAAACGGCTCCTGGACGCTCCGTACCGTTGAAGCCCCACACCGCCTTGGGGTAATGCGGATTCATGTCCATCGTCTCTGAGCCATAGCACCAGCATGAGGTGACGGTGATAGTTGAACCCACACCCTCGCGCTCGAACTTCTCGGCACAGGCAGCACTCTCGGCCACGCGTCCGATGGTACCATCGGCAATGACGCACTCCACTGGCGAACCGTCGCCATTGCGCAGATTCGTGGTTATCAACTCGGCAACAGCCTTGGCCAAGGCCATTGTCTTTTCTTCAAGACTCTCGCGGACACCGCCCTGGCGACCGTCGATAGTGGGACGAATCCCAATTTTGGGATATTTCATAAGGTTAATACGTTATATCTTTATTACGTTGTTATGTTATACGAAAAGAGTCTATTCGCTCATATTTTTAATATATGGTAAAAGAGGCAAGTTCTTGAAGCCATAGAACCGCTTAGCATTCTCGCCGAGGAAGGCAGACTTCTGCTCAACAGTCAGTTCGCTGGACTTCGTGATGAAGTCGTAGGACATGCGGTAGGTGATAGCAGTAATAGTTCGGGGGTAGTCCGAACCCCACATCAGTTTGTCCCAACCCACAAGTTCTGCTGCCTCGCGGATGGCTCGGACGGCGGAGGGGTAGGGGTAGAACTCAGGATTATAGAGCCACGTGATACCGCCGCTTTCTACCATCACGTTCTTGTTACGTGCCAACAGAATCTGCCGCCGCCAGTTCTCGTTCTCCCAAGGTGGTGTGGTGGGCTGGTCGGCCATTCCGAGGTGTCCGATAGCAATCTTCAGGTGCGGACATTCGGCGATGACTTCGCGCAGTTCGGCTGTCTGCTTGTCACCGTCTGCCAGACACATGGAGACAATCATGCCACGCTCTTCCATCATTTTGAAGACGGGCATAAGTGTCAATAGCGACTGTTGAATTCTGTGCCCCGGGAAGGCGATGCCCTTCAATCCTATTTTGGCAACGGCCTGCGCATCTTCGAGGTTCCAGGCCATTCCCATGCAAAAAAAGCGATCGGGATAATGCTTTTGCACCTGCTCTAGATATTCATTTTGGCAGCCGTCTATCACTTCCTGAACAACAACGGCGGCACCGACCTGCGCATAGTCCATATTGCTGAGGAACACCTCAGCTGTGTTCTGCCCGTCAATCATGAACGGCGGCAACATTTGAACCTCCTGATCCATGAAGATGCTGCGCCCGTTCTTCTGCGAGAGAATTCGTTTCCCATTGACTGTGGTATCCTGCCGCAGCCAAAGGTGGGAGTGAGCGTCGATAATGTTCATGTGTTCGCCCATGTAAGTCGCATTGCTGGTCCGATAATCTCTTGCACTTCCTCAACCAGTTGCCAGTCGATTGGCTCCTCGATATACTGGAGATTGCGGCGGACATTGTCTGGGTTGGCCGAAGAGAATAAGGTAGAAGGGATGCGGGGATTGCTGACGGAGAACTGCATGGCGAGTTTCTCGATAGGATAGTTTTTCTCCTTGCAGTACAAAGCTGCACTCTTGCAGGTTTCCACCAATAGTTTCGGAGCAGGATGCCAGTCGGGGATTCCGCGCTCAGAAAGCAGACCCATCGACAGAGGCGAAGCGTTGATAAGGCCAATGCCGTGAGCTTCGAAGTAGTCGAGGTTATCGGCAAGGGCATCGTCGCAGAGACAATAATGGCAGAAATTCAGGACGGTCTCCACCGTGCCTTCCTTACTGTGGTCGATGACCCAGCGCAAGTTCTCAATCTGCAGGTCCGTAATGCCGACATGGCTCACGAGTCCTTTCTCCTTCAACTCCACCAACGCGGGCAGTGTCTCATCTACTATCTTTTGGAGACCTCCGGGCAGTGATGTCTGGAATTCGATGTCATGAACGTGAATCAAATCGATGTGTTCGACACCCAGACGCTCCATGCTCTCATAGACGCTCTCCTGTACCCGCTTCCAACTATAGTCCCAAGTGTTTACACCATCCTTGCCGTAGCGACCCACTTTGGTGGAGAGGATGTAGCGGTCGCGCGGAATTTGTCGCAGCGCCTTGCCCAGCACCGTTTCCGCTTTGTAGTGTCCGTAGTATGGCGACACATCAATTAGGTTCATGCCGCCGTCCAAAGCCGTGAAGACACTCTCGATGGCTCGTCCTTCATCAATGTCGTGAAAGACACCACCTAGCGACGAGGCACCGAAACTCAATGTCGAGACTTGCAAACCTGTTTTCCCAAGAGTTCTGTATTTCATATTCAGTCGTGATTTTTATACTTCGAGTCGGCAAAGATACAAAAAAAAGTGATAAATTAAAAATGAAAAGTAAAAAATGAAGAATAAATTAATGAAATTGTTTTTTCTTTACTCTTAATTCTCGACCCTTAACTCATAATTCTTATTTTTTTTGTACCTTTGTTCCCTGAAAACATAACAAACTAATTAGAGAAAAATGAAAAGGCTGACAATTATTCTATTGACATCCGTATATGTGCTGATGGTATCATCGCAACATAGGGCAGACCCTCAGAAACTCAATGACCCGGAGTCGTTTTCCTTCGTTGTCTTCGGCGACCCGCAGGGCTACTCAAAGTACGATATCAATCAACCACTCTACGAACTCTGCACAGCGTGGATTGCCGACAATGTTGAAAACCTTCATATCCAGAGCGTGCTGTTCACTGGCGACCTCATTGAACAGAATGAGAATTTCATGCGCAACCGCAATATGCTTAATCAGACGAGCAAGCAGATGTGGGAATGGTCCAGCCACTGTCTTGAGCGCCTAGACGGACACGTGAACTACATCATCGCCGGTGGCAACCATGAATATGGCTATGTGCGAGGCGACGAGCCATTTACACATTATCCCGAATACTACACCTACGAGCGCAATCCGATGAACGCCCAGCACCTTGTAGCTACATACCCGAACCGCATGGGGCAGGCCTCTCTTGAGAACGCCGCATGGGAGTTCCGTGACAAGCACTGGGGCAAGCTGCTCGTCATTGGTTCGGAATGGGCACCGCGCGATGAAGTGCTGCAGTGGGCGAAAGGGCTCTGCGACAGCGAGAAGTATCAGAATCACACGGTAATCTTCCTCACCCACTCGCTGCTTTTAGAGCGTTCAGCGAAATATACAGACAATGAAAATTATAAGATTCAGCCGCGCAATTACGGCAAGGAGATATGGGAGAAACTCCTCTATCCTTGCCGGAATATCCGGCTGGCTGTGTGTGGACACACAGGACATCCTGCTTCCGATGAGGGAAAGGAGACAGGTAGCAGTTACGACCACGAGGTAAACAACGCCTATCGCTGCGACAAGAATGTGGCAGGAAAGACTGTCCACCAGATGATGTTTAACGTGCAGTGTCTGGGTGGAGGATGGGAAGGCAACGGGGGTGACGGCTGGCTTCGCCTACTGGAGTTCATGCCTGACGGCAAGACTATCAAGGCTTCAACTTATAGCGTCCTTTTCGGCATTTCGCCCATGACCAAACACTTGGCTCATCAAACAGATTCCTGCTGCCAGTTTGATATGGTTGTCGAAAAATAAATGAGTACTATACAATAGTATTGCGTATTTTTTATGAAAACCACGTAAAAAATGCCTGCAATTATACGGAGGATTACGAAATAATTGCTAATTTTGCAGCCGCTAAAGAATTCATCCGATATGAAATCAAGATTGTTCACTCTGATAATGTTTGCAATGCTGGGGATTCCCAGTATTGCCAATGCTTCCCCACTTTCACTCCTTATACATTTGGTGGGTGGTACTGAGATAGTGTGCGCTCTGGACAGGGAACCGCAGATGCTGTTCGGCGAGAAGACCATCACGCTGACTTCCCTCACGGGTACAGTCGGGCAATGGAACTTTGCCGACGTGGAGTCGTGGGTCTTCTCTGACGTCGAAGATCCTGACGCCATTGACAATGTGAAGGATGGAAATGCACGGATCAAGATCGAGGGTGGACAATTGACAATTCTCAACAGTCAATCTACAAAAGCCAATGGGAAAGTCGCCATCTATGACACAAACGGTCGATTGGTGACTCCTTCGCTCAAGACTGCCAACGGGATGACAATTATTAGCCTGAACGGTTTTGCCAAAGGTACTTACCTGCTGAAAACAGGCAACACATGCGTTAAGTTTCTGGTGAAGTGAGGGTTGGATTAGAGATTAGGGAATAGGGATTAGAGAATAGGGATTAATGGTCAATATTCAATGGTCAATGTTTATCGGGCTTCTGCTTGCGGCAAGCAGCAGTTGGGCGCAACGTAATGTCTATATCAACGAGGACTTCAACGGCTACAATCGGGTACGCATCGTCAATGGTGTGAACAAGATTGATTTCGCTCCGGAGGGTGCGACACTATGGAGCGGCGATACCCCCTGTAGCTTCGATGCCTCTGCGGTAGGGAAAATGAGTCTCGCCGAGAAAGACCCGTGGCGGACTAAGGTGATGCCGGAGCGCTACCTTGCCGACTTCGACTATGACATCGCCTTCGAGGATGCCGACAAGGAGCGTGTGAAGGCAGAGCCGGAGGTGACGGATGAGACCAGCAAATTCTACGACGACTTCCTGACGCACAGTACATGGACCAAGACAGTCCGTATCGTCTTCGACGGAACCGACGTGACCATAACGGGCGATACCGACTCTCTGTCAGTGACTCAGGAGGGTGCGCATCTCACGATAGAGACGACTACAGCAGGACTGAAATACATTGTCTCGGGCAGCAGCGAGGATGCGTGCCTCAAACTCTACAGCGGCCATAAAGCCTGTCTGGTGTTGAACGGCGTGAACCTCACCAATCCCCAGGGCCCGGTCATCAACAGTCAGCTGAAAAAGCGCCTGTTTATAGAATTGGCAGACAATACGGTCAATACCCTGACGGATGGCTCTAAATACACGAAGGTGAAAGGCGAGGACCAGCGCGGCTGCATCTTTGCCGAGGGCAAGATCTGCATCTCGGGGCGCGGAGAGCTGTATGTGAACGGCAACAAGAAGTGCGGCATTGCCTCTGACGACTATGTGCATCTCCTTGACGGCTTTGTCCATGTCAACGCTCATGCTCAGAAAGGTAAGGGCGTCTATGGCAAGGACAATGTCATCGTGGGCGGCGGCGTGCTGAGAACTTACTGCGACGGTGAGGCAGGCAAAGGCGTTGCCTCCGACTCGCTGCTCTCGATTACAGGCGGTGTCATCAAGGCCATTACCAATGGCGATGCCGTATGGGATGACGACGAAGAGGACTACAGCTCGTGCTGCGGCATCAAGAGCGCGTGGGACATGACCATCAGCGGAGGCGAGATTTATTGCCTCTCGACCGGAACAGGCGGCAAGGGCATCAGTGCGGGTCACTATCTGGAGACTATCGTGAATGATAAAACGAAGAAATACTACAACGGCGGTCTCACTATTGCCGGTGCCGATATCTATGTCCGTACCACCGGCACGCGTATCCCGGAGAAAAAGGAAGAGGACGGTCATGGCCATAAGGTAGGCGCATCGGCCTCGCCCAAGTGCATCAAGTGTATCAATAATATGGCCATCAATTCCGGCAACATCTATGTCCGGGGTTCCGGCGGCGGTGCTGCCGAGGGCTTGGAGTCGAAGAAGCGTATCGACATCTATGGCGGTAAGATACGCAGCTATTGCACCGACGACGGCATGAACTGCACAGGATGTCTGATTAACGACGGAGATATCTTTGTCTGCAGTTCCGAGAACGACGGCCTTGATGCAAGCAGCCTTAAAATATTTAACGGAACGCTGTATGGCGTGGGTAGCGGTGAACAGCAGATGGGTATAGATACCGACGGGAAGACCTTCGAGATATATGGAGGTGAGATTATCGGCGTGGGAGCCCGCAGCTGTACTCCTCACGGAACCTGCTCCCAGGCCAGTGTCTGTTTCTACCTGCCCGAGACCTATTGCAGCGGCGTGGCTGTGGCAGATGCCGAAGGGAATATCATCACGCAGTTCCCTACGCCCAACACGTATCCTGTCCTCTGTCTTCTCGTTTCCAACGACCAGATCCAGGTGGGTAAAAGATACAAGATTCTCAGCTACAAGGACTCGTTCGATGATGTTCCTGTGGTCGAGTATGATTTCTCTATGGAAGAAGAGTACCTCGAGAAGATAGAAGAGAAATTCATCACATTGGGAAGCAAGAAGAGTAAGGATTAGAGATTAGGGATTAATGGTTAAAGGTTCTTGGTTAATGTTTATTGGGCTTCTGCTTGCGGCAAGCAGAAGCTGGGCTCAACGCAGCTGCGGGCTGTGGCTCAACGAGGTGCCCCTTGTGGCTGATACAGTCGGAGGTACCATCTATGCTACCATCGAGCCTGGCATCGGTCATGCTCTGAAGGGCACGTTGCGCTGGGATGAGAGCATGCACCGGGGCGTCACGCTGGGGGATGTCCCTCTGGAAAACGGCAAACAGGGCAATCTGGAAGTCCCCGACTGGTCGATGAATGCCACAAACACCATAACCATCGAAAACGACGAGAACAGGCAGTGGACGCTTCGGTTCAGCACCTTGCCCTTCGTCGTGATAGACTGTCCCCTGAAAGAGATGAAGAGTACCTATTCCATGACAAAAGGTACTGAAGGCCATTACATAAAGTTCCCGGGCTATATCAGCGTCATCGATGCACGGTGCAGGACAAAACTGAAGGACTCAGACCTCCGGGGCATGGCATGCTTTAATTCCGAGATTAGAACGCGTCTCCGGGGGGCAACAACCGGTTCCCAGCCCAAGCAGAGCCTCAACATAGAGCTCGTAAAAGACGGTGAGAGTCAGGATGCCCATCTGCTGGGCTACCGGAAAGATGATGACTGGATTTTGTCGGCGGAATACCTTGATTTCGGTCGTATGCGCAATCGTGTGCTGATGGATTTGTGGACTGCAGTTGACAGACTGCCGTACGGCACAGACAACCGCTATCAGTGCAACGGTACTCAGGGCGAGTTCGTCGAGGTCTTCATGAATGGAGGGTACTACGGCATGTACTGCTTCACTGACAAGATAGACCGTAAGAAGCTGAACCTGAAAAAGACAAAGGAAGCCACCGAAACGTCACCGGAGGTGAAGCGTGGGCTGTTGTGGAAGGCTAACTGGGAATGCAGCGAGACATATCTGGGAGGGTATGACACCCTTCCTGCCAACGACTCTTTCCTGTGGCCATACAAGGAGTCGAAGGGCACATACGGATGGGATCAGAAGTATCCCGGCGATACCGTCACCCAAGCCTTCTTCGACCCCATCTGCCACCTGATTGATTTCTTTGATTCCAAGGAATTCGGGACCGATTACCCGGACTGGCTATACGAGCAGAATGTCATCGATTTCATTCTTTTCATCCAGGCTTTCCAACTCATCGACAACCAGAAGAAGAACTACTATCTGAGCGTGCGGAATTACGACAAGGAGGAGAAGTTCCTGTTCACACTCTGGGATCTCGACGGCTCCATCGGGCGCCTGGCGGGAGGCACTCCCAGCGGAAAGGACCCCAAACAGATGGCATGGGGCGAGAAACTGGGATACCATCACATGATACACGTGTTCAAGACCAAGAAACTGCGTCCCGATGGTTTTTCTACAAAGATGAACAATCGCTGGCAATACCTCACAACTCACGAACTGTCGCTCCAGAACGTCAGGGCCTTGATGGAGAAATACGCCAATCTGTTTGTCACTTCCGGGGCATGGGAAAGAGAGAAAGCCCGCTGGATACCAACTTATAAGAAAGACAATGTTAAAATCTCCGACACGCCTCAAGAAGAAGTGGAGTTTATGATGTCGTTCCTCGAGGAGAACTATGCTATCTTCAATCAGAAAATGGCTTCAGACAACTGGATTCACGATGAATATAACGAGGACGAATATGTCAGGGAGAACAGCTCCAAGGCTTTATATATAATAGGTAATGATGTGACGTCGAAACACGAGGACTGCACAGTGACAATGACTGGTTCTGTCCAGCAGGAACTTGTGGACGGCATCACCAATATCGACTACAGAGATGGCCGGATGATTGTTGTCCGCGAAGATAGAGAACAAGATTACGACATGGATGACATAAAAGAAGTCAAGACGACTCATTCCGGCATCTATCCAACCCCAGCCTTTGTGCCCGACAGTCTGAGGTACGTCTTCGATTTCGACACCCGCTATGCTCCCGTCACTTCATCCATCCCCATTAACGAGGCGGGTGAAGCTTCATCTTTTGATGTCCAGCGTACTATCCAAATCATCTTCGATGGGGCGGAGGTCTTTATAAAGGGGAATATGGAGGGTTTTGTTGCTGCAGTTGATGGCGCAAGTGTTTCTCTCGCAACTGAACTGGAGGGTGTAGAGATTCTTCTCGACGGTCGTTCCGAGGAAGGTAAGGTCTGTATCGAAAGCCTGCATCCTTGCAAAATAGCTGCCGCTGAAGGTGGTACCATGCTTTCCAGTATTACAGCCGATTGCGACTTGACAATCAATACGTCTTATGCACTGAATTTTTATAATGGAGAGTTCGACGGGAAATGCATTTACACAACTGGCGATGTTACCATAGAAGATGGTCAGATCTATTTTATGATGACAGGCAGTGGAACACTCACTGATGCTTCATTCCCCAAAAATCCCGAGCTGGGTGCACGTGCCGTCTTGGCTAACAATATCAACGTCAATGGCGGCAGCCTGTATATTAAGACTCTTGGCCATAATGGCGCTGTTGGCCTGGCTGCAATTAAAAAACTGATAATTAATGGCGGTCACAACTACATTGCTACCTACGACGACCCCATGAAGATTGGCTCGGATTTGACTATCAATGGTGGTTTTACCTTCACATCAAGTCTGACAAACGATGGCACCGATTCCAAGGGCAGTATCCATATGAACGACGGTTTTATTTGTTCATGCGGTCCTGAGGGCGCTGAGGCGGCATTTGATGTAAAGAATTTCACCTGTAATGGCGGAACAGTCATAGGTATGGGCTTCAAGAGTGACCAGCCCAAGGCAGATAAGTCAAAGCAGGCTTTCTTCCGTCTGGACCATTATAAAGGCGTGAAACGATATGTTAAGATTGTTGATGCAGACGGTAATGAGTTGAGAGTGCTTGAGACGCAGGCCTATGACACACAGACCATCCTCTATTCATCTCCTCTGCTTCAAAAAGGCAGCATCTATACTCTTCTGACGGGCGACACCCTCGATGCATTGGAAGAGCTGACCACCATCACTGCTGAATAAAGACTTTCTTGCCGTTTTGGATATAGAGACCCCGTGGCAATTTACGATTTGACGATTTACTATTTACGATTTGCCTGCCGCTGAGGTCGTAAATAGCACCCTCATTCTTCATTCTTAATTCTTCACTCTTAATTTCATCGATGCCGTCTGTGTCTGTTTCCGTTAGACCGAAATAGGCATCCATTTCATATAAGCGATCGACGTACCAAGCCTCGATGCATTCAATTTCGTGTGTCAGGTCGGAGACATATTTCGGTTTGCTGCTTTGGGCATCGAAGTGATTCACCATACGCTGCCATGCACCGCTCTTCAGGAAAAGGTCGCGGTAACCCTCCAGTTTGGATTTGAGGGATGTCAGGGAGAAGGCACCTGTGCGGCCCTCCATCCAGCGTCGTTTCAATATTTCCTGGTATTCCGCATCCCCACTTATGGCCGAAATGGGGTAGAGCGCATTTTTGCCAATATCGGCGACAGGCCAGACAGCATAGTTTCCATCGTAGTACCTTCCGTCGTAACCGCCTCCCAGACTGGTGTCGAGATCCCACGGCGTGATGACAAAGCGTCGTCGCCAAGCTTGTGTGATATCTGAGTCGTCGATGTCCTTGTTGATGTTGCGTATGGAAAGGAAGTGGTTCTTGTTACCCCAGTTGTCACCGATGGAGAGTGCCATTACGTGTATCTGGTAGTCGGCCAGGTTCTCGAGATAGAAGTACTTCTTGACGTAGTCGGTTGTTTTGCCCACTGCAAATGCATCCAATAGTGGTTGCCATGCGGTCATCCCGCCGTAGTCTTCGGGATATGACAGTTCCCAGGCATTGTGCCACGAGACGACGCAGGCCGTGGAATCTGCGTTAAAGCTGGGCTCGTTTTGGTTGGAAATGCTGCTTGTCCCGCTTTTGTAGAGTACACCGCGAACGAGCACGGAGCCGTCCTCCTCGTTTTCCTGTACCTTTTTCAGGTTCAGCAGCTTGCGGTTGATGCGGTCGCTCATGCAATAGATTCCGTGGTACTTGTCGTTGATATAGACCTCAAGGAAGCGTCCTTCGGTTCCATTTCGCTCATCGAATTCTGTATCGTATGGCAGACGCGAGAATTCATTCCAGATATCAAAGGCCACACGGTTGCGCATGCAGATGCGGTCGATAGCCATTGCATCCAGAATCCACGATGAGCACGAACGCATACCCAGCAGAGCGGAGTCAACCTCTTCAGAGTCGTCTGCTGTACGCAGTTTCATGTTGAACGACGGTTTCATCATATAGGACATGGCTGTAGCCCCACGTGTTTTGAATTTGGCCGGCATTTCAATGATAGTACCATCAGTATCGGTCAGCTGCATCTGGCCAAATACATAGTCCATTTTCTTTTTGAATTTTCCTTCGAAGTTGACCCTTAGTACGGGCAGACTTACAATCTCTTGCGCTTGAAGGCCACTGACGATTGCTGTCAATAGCATGAAGAATATAATCTTTTTATTCATTATAGTTTGAAATGGACGAGGATTGGACAGTGGTCTGAGGGATGCCAGAAATTGGAGATGTTCTGCGGGTTGCGAACGGGTGTGGTGTAGTCGTCACGAATCACAGTGGCATCATGAATGCGTTTTCGCAGGGCGGGCGTGACATATAGGAAATCTATACGTGACTTACTGCCTGTCGTGCTGATGAACTGCTCCGGATAGATATCGTGGATGAGGTCGATGTATGGTGTCTGCCCGAGGATGAAATCATGAACAAGAAAACGGGTGGAGCTGTCGGGCAGCTGATATGTGGCGTTGTCCACACGGGAGATGGAGTTGAAGTCGCCCATCATGGCCCATAATTCCTTATTAGCCTTTGGATGCGACAGAACAGTTTCCTTGCAGATATATACCATCTCTACACGCCGGAAGAGGTCGCCCTCATGGCGGGCACGACTGGCTTCGCGCTCCGCCTGTGGCACCTTGTAACCATAGCCTTGTGGCCAAGTATGCAGAGTGACGATGTTCAGCGTCTTGCCCCCTTGCTGCAGTTTGTACCACGATGCCCCGTGACAGACGATGGTGTCGGCATTACCTGAGATGAGTTTCTCAGGCTCCAACGGAAAACGTGAGGTGATGAGCTGGGGATAGTGGTCGGGATGGGCACTGAGATAGACGTATGTATGTCCATAGCGTTCTGCCAGTTTTTTCCAACGTTCCATACATTCTGCTTCTGTCTCTACTTCTGATTTGGCGGTATTAGTAACGTAGAGTTTCTGTGCCTCGCACCACACGCAGATGTCTGGATTCTGTGCCTTTACCCACGATGTGAACCGCAGGTAGTTATCGGTTTGACCATCCCACATGCCGTTCTGTATGTTCCAGTAGAGCAGACAGACATCCCGCTCTGACTGGCGTGCTTCGTTGGTTTGGATGCCAACGGCAGCGAACAATATCAGAAACCATATTTTCATCATAAATCTGTGCGTTTTTATATGTATATCTTGTGAAATTCGATACAAAGATACAACAAAAAAATAAATTGAGAAGTTAAAGTAAAAAAGTAACACACGATTTTGCAGTTGAACATCGTGATTTCTATGTTTTCTGGCAGTTTTTGGGCACAAATATTATTTTTTTTATCTTTTTTGCAAAAAAAAATCACAAATGTTTAGGTCATTTTGAAATTTCTTCTTAACTTTGCATCGCAATCGGAAAAAAACCGAGGCATGAGGTTTGGAATGGGTGCGATTCCCATCCATACTACGAAGCAAAAGTGTTTTTCATGGTATTAGATTTTTAAGGTTGAGATTCTTAGTCGTGAGATTAGGAATCTTTTTTTTGTCCTTTCCAGAATCTAAGATCCCATCTCATATTTCGTATCTCTAACTTTAACTTCTCACCTTTTTAGTATGACAGCGGTTTATTATCGCGGTCAAAACAGCCTATTGCATGGATTTGTGCTTCGAGGCTTGCGTGAATAGGCGTGTCGGCCTTATAGCCCTGCATGCGGCAACCGGTCATAATGACGGTAGCACTACCTGTGACGGTGATGAAGTCCCATGATGCGCCGAGGGTCGTAAGTGCCGGATTGCTGCCCGAGAAGCACTCCACGTTCGACAATGAGGTATGCCCCATGCCTTCAATTAGGATGGGATGTACCTCCTCTATGCGCTCGCCCACATTGGCTATAATGGAGCCTTGTGCTATCTGCCAGTTGCGGTTCTTCCACTGGCTGCCCAGTTTGTGAATACCCACGCCCACACAGTCGAAATTGAAGTTGGTGAGCTGTCCGTACGTCTCGTTGCCCAAATAGATGCCGCCATAGACGCCAAAGGTGAAAATGTCCATTAGCTGGGCATTGTCCGTGTGGTCTATCCAATAGCTGAAGGTCCCCTGGCGCACCACGGAATCGATGACAGCTGGTGTGAACGAGCGTCGGAATTCCCTCATATTGGCTGGGTTGATGTGGCAATGAAGTATGCGCGGCACGTCGTAGCAGCGGTCTATGGCGATGAATTGTCCGCCAAGTGGATAGCCGTAGCAGTGCTCAAAAAGAATCTGTTCGCAGATATGCGGTGCTTGGGCCCTGAAGTCCATCGCCATGTATTCGCCGTAGAACGTAAGGCAGCTCAGCGTCACGCCCTGCACCGCCTCGTCTGGCGACATACGGATGGTTGGCGGATAGGCGATAATACCATTGGGGTCTTTCCATGCTTGCTCGGGGTAGTAGAACTGGATGCCACGCACCTGTGTGGCCGATTCCACAGTGAGAAACGGCTGTTGGCGGTCCCTGATGACGAAGAGCGAGCCTGTTGGTCCCGAGCGGTCGGGTAGGGCAGTGCCTCTGCCTGTGGGACCATGTGCGCCCTGCAGCGTCACATTGCGGCGCAGGATGATGCCGCCTTGCATTGGGTAGCCGCCCTCAGTGGGTTCGACATAAAGCACGCCGCCCGTGGCGCTCATTTTGTCGATGGCAGCTTGCATGTTGCGACTGTTTTCCTCTGGCGTATTACCTGGTAGCACCCCCACGGCCTGTACCGAGAGGATTCCCTGAGCCTCTGCCGCCATAGCCACCAGCCACAGTACAAAGAAGGCGAGGAAATGATTAGCGTGTGTAGTTTTCATTATCAGTAATCCGTTATTTTGAGGACAAATCAGCCCCGTTTATGACAAATGACAGATGACAGTTTATATATGGACACCCCCTATGCGGAAAAAAGGAAATACTCTACTATATATACTATTATATATATATTATTATACTTATATAAATAACTAAAAATATAATTAATAATGTATAATTTCCCTCCTCTCGCGGTGGTAGGGGCTCATATAGAAACTGTCATCTGTCATCTGTCATCCGAAGCAACTTTTACAGAGGCAATAACCCGGTCTTATCAACCAATAACATGCCTTTATTCGCCAATAATGGCATGTTATCGTGGCTCACGAGTAAAATTTGTGTTTTCGATTCCTGTCTGTGTGATATGGAACCTTATTGCCTCATGCGGGTGCCGGTGCGGGCCTCGACAACGTTGACGACATAGTCACCCAGCTTCTCGCAGGCGTTGATGAGGTCCATGTATATGGTACCGACGGCATAGGTGTATGCGTGGTTGTTGATGTCGATGATATTCTGAGACTTCAGCTGGTCACGATAATTGTTTATCTCGTTCTCGATGTTGTAACAGCGGTTAACGTCGAAGTAGTCCTTCCTGCCGCCTATAAGCTGGTTCATGTGTGTGAGGGCCTGGTCGGCAAGCCCCATCATCTGGTGCAGATGGTTGTACTGCTCGTCGTTGAAGTGGTCTTCCTTGCCTTGGTACTTGCGGCTGATTGTACGTGCCATGTTGTAGCAGCTGTCGCCGATACTCTCCAGTTCGGAGATTTCACGCAACATGCCTCTTATCTTGGCCTTCGTGTCGTCCGAGAGATGGGCGTCACTTACCTGGTCGAGATAATTGGCAATCTCCAGTTCCAGGTTGTCAGAGATGCTTTCGTACTTCTCAATGCGTGAGTACAGCTTGTTGAACTCTGTCTCCTGATTGCTCTTCTTCTTGCCTGTGGATGTAGAGGAGAGTATCAGCAGTTCGTGCACCATCGAGAACATGCGTTGCATTCGCATAGAAAAGTTCTGGATCTCCTTCTGTGCCTCAAGCACCGACAATTCGGGAGTCTTCATGATGCCCGAAGTTATAAAATGTAAGCGGAAGTCTTCCTCCTCGTCCATCTTTTTGGGCTTGATTATCATGCACACTAGTTTCTCGATGAAGGGGATAAACCAGATTAGAATAAGTGTATTGGCTACGTTGAAGCAAGTGTGGAACGCTGCCAGCACGAAGCTCAGCTTGCTCGCATTGGCCATAAATGCTTCCGGTCCAGCCAACTCCCTTGTCATCTCAACATCGTAGCCAACGAATCCGCACACGGCATCGACGAACATTCGGAACACGAACAGAATCCAGAATACGCCGAAGAAGTTGAAAAACATGTGCGAGAGAGCAGCACGACGGGCCTGTGTGTTGGCGCTGAGAGCCACGATGTTGGAGGTAATAGTTGTGCCGATGTTCTCGCCCATTACCAATGCTATACCCTGATAAATGGGCAGCGCACCGCTTGAGCACAAAATCATTGTGATAGCCATAACTGCTGCCGAGGATTGGACGCAGAATGTCAGAATTCCGCCCAGAAGCAGGAATATCAACGTTGTAGAGAAGGATGTAGGATTGAAGGATGCAAAGAAATCCAGCAATGCCTGATTTTCACCCAGATGCATCTCCATTCCAGTAATACGTAATGTGCCTAAGCCTAAAAGCATGAACGACAGACCGAAGAGGAAGTCACCTATGTAGCGGTGCTTCTTCATGTATATCAGGATGATGCCTATCAGGAAGGCTGGATAGACGGCACTGGTGATGTCGAATGACATACCTGCTGACATAATCCATGCCGTCAGCGTCGTACCGATATTGGCACCCATGATGACCGATATGGCCTGTGCCAGCGTCAGCAACCCCGCATTGACAAACGACACCGTCATGACGGTGGTCGCAGTAGAGGACTGTACGGAGGCCGTAACCAGCATACCCGTCAGGACACCCGTGAAACGGTTTGTGGTCATTGCACCGAGCACATGGCGCAACTGTGGGCCTGCCATTTTCTGCAATGCCTCGCTCATGGATTTCATACCGAACATGAGCAACGCCAGGGAGCCCAGTAACTTAAAGATAATGAGTAAAGACATGGTGTTATGGGGTGTTAGAATGTTTAATGGTCTTTGGAATTAATTATGCTGCAAATTTAACATTTTTTGGGGACTTACGCCAAATAATCTGCTATTTTTCTACTTTTGCTGTAGGAAAAGGGTGTTTGGCGTCCCTTGTTTTTTACTTCCGCCAATGTACAGACCTCTTGTTGTGGGCTTTTCGCTCAAATGACGTCCCGCAATGTCGTAGTAATTGTCCGTCGTACATTGTTCGTCATTTATTTCCCTGATGCCTGTGGTTTGTTCGGCCAGATAGAGCATGCGATCGTAATTATAGTAGCCGCTGTTGGCAAAAGGCATGATGTCAGTCAGCAGGTCATGGTTGGTGAAAATGAGCTCTACGGGAGCAGACTCGCTGACAGCGGGACCTGTCCAGCGCCAGATATAGCGGCCATTGGCTGTTTTCCCGACTATTTCGCAGAGGTCGCCTTCCTGAGGACTGTTCAGGTCGGTAGTTGTATCGTCTGCTGTACGCCATTTGCAGTAAATAGGCTCGTCCCAACAGAAACGTGGCTCCTCGAAGTATGCGTAGTACACGCCATCTATGGCCTCTACGCAGGCAGGCGCATCAGCAGGACGGGTGTAATCGGGTTTCTCGGGGGCTGGCAATGGCTTTGCATCAGCATCGGGGAAGACGGTGAGACGCAACTCAGTGCAGCCGTAGGGTACCAGGTCTATGTATTGTGTCTCATTGCTCAACAACGACAGATGGCCCTGCTCGGGAAGTCCTGGTGTGTAGCGGTCCTCCTTGAGGTTCCATTCAATCTTCTTCACGGGGATGCGCAGCTTGACAGGGGTATAGTTGAGGTCGTATGGGATTGTCCCACCGATTTTTTCAATGGCTGGATAAATGATATCTATTGCTTTCCCATCATCAGCGTAGGCGTAGTTGAAGTCGCCAGTGGGCGTGATGTTCCAGCATTTGAAGTCGGGATTGTCGGGCTTTTTACCGTGCATACACTCATATTCTGTGGTGTCCTCTATCATCTGCTGAGGGATGGCATATGCAAAGAGCAATGGACCGCGCTGGAAACAGATGCCTTGGCCTTCGATGGTCTTCTTCTCTACCGTCATGGGAAGCGTCAATGTGATGACATCGCCGCCTTTGACAGTTTCTGGCAGCTTAGTGAAAAAACCAGCAGGTAAGAACAGGTTTACAGCCAAATCGTTAATCATTAGCGAGGCATCCGTGCACCAAGATGGAATGCGCAAAGTCAGAGGAATGGATGTACCTTCGTCACCACTCACCTTAAAAGTAAGCGTCTCATCAAAGGGATAGTTGGTTTCGCAAGTGATGGTCACATCGCCCTTGTCTGTTTGGAACGTTGTCTGGCTAGGACCATAGAATGTGGCGACTGCACCACCCTCGCTGTCCGTCATCCACATGCGGCTCAGGAAATTGGGAAGCATACGGTTCACGTTGCCCGAACAGCATTCGGTCTCGTGCGTTGGACGGTATGCCATCCACGTGGAGCCGTGCTTATATATATTATGGTTAGAAGTACCTGTAGCGATGAACTGGTTGATGGACGAGAAATACTGCAGCGACTTGAAGTCCTTGGTAATGCAACCCAAACCGGCGTTGTAGATGGCTTTTTCGATCTTGTCGGCCCACTCGGCTTCGCCCGTTATAGCTAGGTAGTGGCTTAGCGTCCAGGTGAAATCGACTATGTCGCAGGTCTCGTGGCTGATGTCAATATCGTCGCCCAGTAGGAACTCGGCACTGGAGGGCACACCGTCGGGCAGTATGGATTCGCGTTCCACCTTGCGGATGGCCATCATGGCGAGATCCAGGTAGTGCTGCTTGCCGGTGTAGGCGTAAAGTAGTAGGGGCAGCTTCAGCATCTCGCAGAAAGTGACGCTGTGCATGTAAAAGGGTTCGTCGTTCATGATGGCAGTCTCATCGACAGCGAAGCAGTCCTGACGAGACCAAGCCTCTTCGGCCAGTTGCAGCAGCTTCTCGTTGCCCGTCTTGCCGTAGGTCCAGAGGATACCTTCGATTGATATGATGTTGCGGCCGCCCACAATGCCGCCTGCCAGGTCGTCGGGCGTGAAGTTCAGGTAGTGTTTCTCCAAGGCAGTAGGGATGCGCTCGTCGCCGTCGTGCTCGTATTTGGCCTGCAGCACACGGAAGAAAACAGACATAGGCCATGTGATACCTACCAGCGTGGAGTTACCCAGCACGCCATTCTCGTCGGGATGTGCCAGCGTGTATTCGATGCCCTCCATAGCCTTAGCGACCATCTCTTCGGCATTGAGTTCATAGCCCAGGCGGAGCAGTCCGTCGGTGTAGTAAGCTGTCTGCTCGTAGCGCCACCAGTTGTCACCGTAGGTCTCGTCGGGACGCGAAATCTCGCCTGCCCAGAGGCATGAGTTATAAGGATAGGACAGCGCTTCGGGATGACCTGTCAGTCCGTCGTGCTGGCGCTGTAACAAGGTCTGCAACCATCCTGAAGGATGGATATCAGTGACCTTCCCTGTTGTATATTTGCTATTGCGTTGTGCGTAGGCATAGGTAGAGGCGCAGATGAGAATGGCTGACAATGCACCCTGTATCCAAAGGAACCTTGTCTTCATTGATTGATTATATCTTATTTGTCGATGGAAAAGACGCGGAGATTAGCACCAGCATCGATGGCGGATTTGATGTCCTTACCGCCGCTCACCACCTTGCAGAGGCTGATGTCATCGCCTTCAACGTTCTCGATCTTCAGTTTACCGACTTGCGACTTGGCCTCGCGTCCGGCAACGTTCTTAACAATAAAAACACCCATGTGGAGCCCATTGAAGGCGCCTTCGCTGCTACCCAGATCGATGTACACCTCTTTCTGCTTGTCTTTTTTGGCGGTAGAGCCCTCAATAATGTTGGCCTCCAAAGGTTTGTACTGGTTCAACCAAACGGTGACGCGACTCGCCAATTTGTTGATAGCATCGCGAATAGCTTGGTCGGTGGTGGAAAACTTGGAGGAGCCGGAGCCATAGCCGCCCACGGTGGGGTTGGATATCACATCGCCTGTCTTTGCGTCCTTCAACGTGAGCACCGCTTCAACTACGCCCGTGTACCATGTAGAGACCTGCACCTTGTCGTTCTTATCCTTCCATGTGCTAGTGCTCGACTTCGCCTGAATGTTAGTGATGAGAGCCTCAACCACAATACTGCCATCCTCGGCGGAATTATCCATCCGCAGGCCGTCATTGTAAAGAAAGCGGTAGGCACCAGATAGTCCCTTGATGATGGCGGCCTTCACGTCCTCTTCGTACTTTGTGGCTTGGACCGATGTCTGTCCTGTCAGCACACCGGTGACTATTTTGCCCACAGCTTCGCCAGTAGACATCTTCTCCCCGTGGTGGGTGTATTCCACTTTGCCAAGAGTGATATTGTACTTTTGGTTTCTGTCTGATTGAGCCTCTTGAGCCCAGTTAGTCGTTGTGAAAAGCAAAGTAAACAACGACAGGATAAAAAGTCGGGTCTTCATCTTTTTGCTGATAGTTGGTAAAGGATTATATAATTTTTATATGATTCTCGTTATTTCTGCTGCAAAGATAATGTATTTTAAGAAAAAAAAGCGTATATTTGTCACCAAATAGCACATTAAACTACAATTTTTCTCGACAGATTACCATGAAAAGGATTCTTTTCTTCTCAATTTCTCTGTTTTTTGCCTTGAGTATCATAGCGGATACTGACGTAACCAATATCTACGTGGAAAACCCCAACTTCGAAGCAAGATTCGTCGGATGGGATAATAGCGGTTTTTATTTTGTTACCAACTCGAGCTTTGGTCAAAAGCACGGAAAAATCTATATGGAGAGATGGGTGTCATCGGGTAGCAAAATCCCAAATGTGGAGATTAGCCAGGACCTGTATTTGCCTGCAGGAACCTATACGCTGACTGCAGGATGCCAGAACATTCAACAGTCTGGTAGAATACCAGAATGCACGGGTGCTACCCTCTATGGTGGTGATGTCTCGACCAAGGTGACAGAGAGCAAGAATTACAGCGTGACCTTCACCGTGCTGCAGGGTATGACACGCATAGGATTCAAAGTTGTCTCTACAAATGCCAACTGGGCTGCCATCGATAACGTGAAACTAACTCTACTGGATACTAACATAGAGGCGGAATATGCAGAGCTGCAAAAACTGATTGACAAGGCCGCTGAAGTACTGGGTGAAGGTGAAAGTGCTGCGGAATTGTCCGCTGCCATCAGCGATGCAAGAAACCTGATAGAAGGCGGCACTGATGAGGGGATTGGCGCACTCGCCAAGCGATTGAGCGATGCGACACTGAACTATCGCATCCTGAACGCTACAGGTACGGCTCCGAGGGTAACATCCACCAATAAGTTTGTGGCAGCTGGAGCTACTGTGCTGTTGGGACGCATGACAGCAACCCCTACATCGGGCGTTTTGGAAAAGGGCTTCTGCTGGAGCGAGACACCGGAGCCGACTATTTTCGATAATCGATCGACGCGCTGCTTCTCTGCCAATGGTGATATATACCGTATGGAGAGGCTGAAACCCGGCACGATGTATTATGTGCGGCCTTATATTCTGACCAACAAATATATGTTAGCATACGGTGACATCATAAAAGTACCCACATTACCCAAAGGCTCAGTAACTGCCGACTATGACAATGGAGGAAGCACAGAGGAGAACTACCGCATTGCCTCGGCTGTGGAAGAGATACTGTGGCTATACAACAATATTTCATCTGTAAAGGGTATCAACCTAAGTGTACATTATAGTGCTGGCACACCGACAGCAGACTGTTCGTATGGCGGCTGGATGCGCGTCGGTGCTAATTCGTCTTATCAGCAGACAGGTACGGTACTGCACGAGACAAATCACGGCGTAGGTGTAGGCACTAGTGATGTCTGGTGGAACGGAAACTATCGTGAGAATGGCGACCGTGGCAAATGGCTTGGACCGAGAGCTACACAGATGATACAATTCTTGAACAAGGACAACTCGGCTTACATGACGGGCGATAACACACACATGTGGCCAGTATCGTCGTATAGCGGACCTAACTATGGTATCAATGGGGCACACGAGGATACATACAACCCCGAGAACACCTTGCTTTATTATGGAAACGTGCTCATCACACATGCTTTGCATCAAGATGGACTGATATGTTCTTCATCTGTAGGATTTGCTTCGCCAGCCTATACCTTTGCTCAGGAAGATGAGACGAAATACTACATCAAAACCACAGACGAGGCTTTCGGTAATGAGACTTCACTCCTTGGCGTAACGGAGGCAGGTGCCCTGATACAGAAACAGATAAGTGCAGCACAGGCTAAGACCGACGATAACTTCGCCTGGAACATCATATACGACCCTAAAACGGCATACTATACGCTGCGCAATGTAGGCACAGGACGTATGATGTCTTGCTCAGGCCAACAGTTCAGAACTATTACCCGGACTGCCCCCACCACAACGGAGCGTGTACAGCTGCTGCCGTCGAGGTCAACGTTTAAAAAGGGTTCGCTTAATACAACCTCGTATTGGGTAACCATCAATAAAGTGGCTCTTGTAGCCAAAAGTAAAACAGCAATTGGTGGTGCCAGTTTTGATGCCGATGACATTAATACCAAGCAACACTGGCTTGTACTTACGGCAGAAGAGATGACAGCCTTCGATCAGTTCTGCATCGAAAAGGCAATGCCTAAGCTGGATGGCATACTGGCGGCTGTAAAAGAGTCGATGGAAGCTGGCTGTCAACCGCTCTCGGAAGAAATGAGTGTTGAAGACGTTACCCAACCGATGACAGATTTGTTGGCACAGATAGAAGAAGAGAAGGACAGTTATAACATGGGTGACATGGAAAGTACCTTTACTACTATTCGCCAAACCTTTATACAATATTTGGAGAATGTTAAGCCCGTCTCGCCCACGCAACCCATACCAATTTCGTGGCTGATAGAAAACCCAGGATTCGACGAGAATGCCAACGGATGGACCAAGGGGCCGGAAAGCATAAAAAATGGCGTTGCCGAATTTCTGGAAACAGTTTTCAATACCTATCAGACCATCTCGCCTGCACTTCCTGTCGGCAACTATGCAGTAACGGTGAATGCATTTCAACGGCCAGGAACCTATCAGGATGCCTATGCCGACTGGACCTCAGACGAGAATACCGTGATGGCTCAGATGTATGCCACTGGAGGCGGAAATACAATATATCAAACTATAAAGAATATCTGGGATGGTGCCTGCGATACAAAAAAGACCGGGACCTGTGCGAAATACAACGGGCTTTATATCCCCAATAATGTGGTGGCCGCCAATTCCTGGTTTGTGGATGGATATTATAAAAATCTTCTAGCTATCAATTTGCCTTCGGCCTCGACGCTTAGGATTGGCATACGTTCCCAGAAAAGCGGTACCTCGTGGTGGACATGCTTCGACAACTTCGGACTTTTGTTCTATGGACCCTATGAGGTAAAAGCCTCCTCTGGTATTGAAAGGGGACAAATGAAAACAAACAATGCCGCAGACACCTGGTACACACTGGATGGCCGCCGAACAGACAAATCACAATTACAGAAGGGTATCTACATTAGAAACGGTAAAAAGATTCTTTTCTGATTTTACAATAATTTGGCAATTCACTCATTTAATCGTACCTTTGCAGACAATAACGACTAAGATATGGATGTTATTATAAATGATACTGAGTTGAGAGAGGCTGCGTGCAAGGGAACGGATGCTTTTCTGACGCTTGTACACGATAAGATTCTGGAAGCTGTCGGCGGCGAGGTGAATGCAGAGACGCTGCCCATGCTGAACGGCGAACAGACGACCCTGTTGGCATATTTCATTCTGCGCGATGAGGTGATGGACGGTGGCTTCATCCAGCTTATACACAACGGCTACGGCCCTTTCATTTTCCTCAATCCCTTCGCAAAGGCAATGCGTCTTTGGGGGGCTCACGATTTCAGCAAACTTATCTACAAGGGACGTAAACTCTTCGAAGAGTATAGTGACAAACTCCAAAACGACTGTACAGACGAAGAGTTCATGGCGCTTTTTGAGCAGTACCCCGAGTTCGACGAATTGGACGACGCTTTCATCGAAATGGAGGAGGAGGTTACCGACACTATTGCCCACTATGTGGATGAGAATTTAAAATGTTTTATAAATGGCAAAGTCATTGATTCCAAATAAGGGAACTACGATAAATATTAAGAACAAGCGGGCCGAGTTCGACTATTTGCTCCTCGATAAATATACGGCTGGTATCGTGCTGACCGGCACCGAGATAAAGAGCATCCGCAAGGGCAAGGCAAGCCTTGTGGATACCTATTGCGTCATTCTCGGTGGCGAGGTATGGGTCAAGAATATGTACATCGCCCAATACGAACAGGGCTCCTATAATAATCACATGGAGCGTCGCGATCGTAAACTTCTGCTCAACCGTAAAGAGATTCGTAAGATTCAGTCATCGGTAAAGGTGCCAGGTTTCAGCATTGTACCCGTCCTGCTTTTTATCGATGAGAACGGACGTGCCAAACTCGATATTCATATTGTCCGAGGCAAACGTGAATACGACAAGCGCGAGACGCTCAAGGAGAAGGAGGACCGCCGCAACATCGCCCGCCAGTTCAAGAAGGATTTTTGATTATTTTTTTTCGTTCAGTCAGAACTGGAAGTAGATGAAAGGTTGCATCTCGGCGCTAACAAATTGGTAGATGATAAGCACGGCAATGATGCAGACGATGCACATCACAGGTAGGGGCAAGGCTGCAAATGCGAGACGGTAGCGACGTTTCCAATTTTCGGGCAACCAGTGGATAATCATGCCTAAAATAAAGAGCAGGAAGACGCTGCGATAAGTACTGATGATGGCCCATTCATTACCCGTCCAGCGTGAACCGATACGGGTGACCATCTGACTGGCTGTCTGCCATGCCTGCTGGTTGGCTGTGGCTGGGTCGAGATTACTACCAGAACGGAAAAAGAGTCTCGTGAAGGTAATGAAAGTGAAAGTGACGAGGATGGACCAAGGCCTGTTGAAGAATGAAGAATTTACTACCGCCCTCAACCACGCGCTTACAGCGATGAAGCCTGTGAAACAGAGGAAAATGCGCCACAAGGGGGCTGGCCAGAAGATGGTGAATACCCAACAAAGCAAAGCTGCCAAGGTGGTGGCGATGGCTCGGTGTAAAGGCTTTGCGTCGCGCCAGAACTTATAGACGATCATTCCAACACCGTTCAAACCACCCCAGATGAGAAAGTTGAGGCTTGCTCCATGCCAAAGACCTCCAAGCAACATCGTTATCATGCTGTTGAGATTGGCGTATATCTTTTTCCTCCTGTCTGGGCAACGCCAAGCAGTCACGATAACCGAAACTGCAAGCAGCAAGGCTACCAGTGCAATCCAGATGCTGCCGCTAAGAATCAAGGCTGAGAGGGTGAGCGTTGCAATCCAGAAGTATGTTCCGAAGGTGATTTCCCGGTTTCCTCCAAGGGGAATATAGAGGTAGTTTTGCAACCAGCGGCTCAGACTGATGTGCCAACGCTTCCAGAAGTTGGAGCAGTTCTGGGCCTTGTAGGGCGAGTTGAAGTTCTTCGGCAAATGGAAGCCCATCAAGAGCGACAGGCCGATGGCGATGTCCGTGTAGCCGGAGAAGTCGGCATAGACTTGCAGGGAATAGAGGAAGAGGGCTGCAAGGTTCTCGAAGCCCGTGAAAAGTAAGGGATTGGCAAAGACGCGGTCGATGAAGTTCAAAGCCAGATAGTCACTTAGGATAATCTTTTTTGTCAGGCCACCCAGTATCATGAAGATGGCTAGGCCGAACATTCTGCGGCTCAGGAAGTAGCGACGGGAGAGTTGAGGGATGAAGTCGCTGGCCTTGACGATGGGACCGGCTACAAGCTGCGGAAAAAAGCTGACATAGAATCCGAAATCGAGAATATTCCTCACGGGTTTGATGAGCCCGCGATAGACGTCGGCCGTGTAGCTGATAACCTGGAAGGTGTAGAACGATATGCCGACAGGCAGGATGATGCGGTCCACACTGAAGATAGGACTTCCTGTTGCCGCATTGAACCATTCGGCAGCTATGTTCCTGACATCGAAGTGGATGCCGAAGATTTGTCCGATGATGTCGGCAAAGAAGTAGCTGTACTTGAAGTAGCAGAGGATGCCGAGGTCGAGTGTGACGCTGAGTGTGAGCCAAAGCCGCTTCTTCCATCTTTCACTACAAGCATATATCTGTTGGGCAATGAAGAAGTCGCTACAAGTGACCAGCAGCAGCAATCCCACGAACAATCCGCTCGTTTTGTAGTAGAAAAGCAAACTCACTGCCATCAGGTAGGCGTTGCGCATCTGGGCCCGTTTCTGCATGTAGGCAAAACCTGCGAAAACAATGCAGAAGAATACCCAGAAATGCATCTGTGTGAAAAGCAGCGGACTGTTCTCGTCGAAAGAAAAGACGTCCAGTAGATAGTTTATGAGCAAATCAATGTTCAATGGTCAATGCATTGTAGAGTAGGTCGGCCAGTAGTTCATAGCCTGGTCGAAGGAAATGGATATGGTCGCGGTTCATTAGTCGAGCATTCACCCAGCGGTTGCTGCTGCCATAGCCGCCCATGATTCGGAACTGGTTCCAGACTGCACCGTCGCATTCACGGGCTAGCTCCATCATAGCCTGTTCCACCTTCTGTGTGTTGCGGTTAAGGATGCGACGTTGCCTGCCCACACGCAACCAGCAGTCATTGTTGGTGATGAAGAGAAAGCAGACGTTGGGGTTGGCCTTGCGTAATTCGCCCATTAAGCTGCGATATGAAATCTTGAATGCTTCAGTATCAAATTTCGAAAGAGGCACATTGGCGTCGTTGATGCCTATACCAAAAATGACTAAGTCTGGCGGACAAATTTGCGAGATTTCTTCTGACAGGAGTTCGCATCGCAGCCAAGATGGGACGCTGGCTCCGTTAACACCGCTCTCCGTGTAGACGATGCGCTGTTCACATTCGGGATAGATACCGCGAAGAACAAAACGCGAACCTGTCTTCATGCCATTAAGGGCAATTGTGCAGATGCTGTCGGGTTTTTCAAGCAGGAAGAGAAAGCCAGACTCTTGCTTTAATCCCATAATTGTATCGCCTTTATCAATAACGAGATACGGCTTTGCTCCGCCTTCTGCTTCTCCGATGATGCGCAAACGGGAGAAGGTATACTTCGGAGGAAGTTCCAATCGAAGCGAGGCAAGGGAGTCGGAGGTAATTGCTGCCGCACCACTCATGCCAAGCCTCTCCATTGGTGTAAGCTCTGTGCAGCGCGACTTTTCCCAAATGCCGGAAGGTATGAGGTTGTAGTCGGTGGGGGCGTTTGTGCGGATAGCCTTCCAAGGGAAGATGAGCCCGCGGGCTGCACCGAAATGTTCTCGCAGACGATTCGGGAAGATGCCTGCCTGTACGTGGCTACCGCCGATGTGCAGGATGTTCAGAGGCTCATCGCTGTTTCGCAGACGGTGCAATAGCGAATCGAATCTTTCCCTGGAGCCAGGGTAGTCAAGACGGTTCGTCCCCAACCGGATGCCTGACACATCTGAAATGGGTATTGTGTCTTGTGCTGCCGCGGTAAAAAGCATACACATTATTATATTATAGAGTATCAGAGCGCGTTTCATTCCTGTTTAATATTAAAGGCAGCAGAGTCCTCTGCTGTTAGTTCTACATTCTCCTGTCCCGTGCGGAATAGGTAGAATCTGTAGTAGAGATGGAGCGTGTCGTAAAGCAGTTGTGCGATCTTCTTTGCTCCAAGCGGCGTGAAGTGAATATAGTCCTCGCCTGCCAGTTGCGGATTGGATTCTACCCAACGTATGATGCTGCCTCTGCCGCCCATAGCGGCATACATGTTCCAGAAAGCTGCTCCGGCCTCATCGGCTGCTGCACGAAGGCTGTCGTTGAGTGCAGGCAAGATAGGGTAGGACTCCAGTTCTCCGTCCTCGTTGTTCCGTGCCATATCGGCAGGTCCGATGAAGAGTACTTTCGCATCCGGCTCTAGTTCATGGAACGTGCGGATAAGATGCTTAACGCTTTCCTTGAAATCATGCAGCTTGTCGCGATTAAGATAAGGCAGGCTATTGCCGCCGAACTGTAGAATGACGAGTGCTACGTTTTCGCGGTCGAAGAAAGGACGAAGCGATGAGCGGCTGATGCTAGTGATGTTGCTGCCCGAACTTCCGCGCATGGGAATATTGTCCATGTTGACACCCGTCTGCCCGTCCAACTGGATGCCGAGGATATCTGTCTCGCCTTCCACTTCTAAAGTGGCGCTGTTGATACCTCTGCTAAATGTCATTGTGTAGAAGCATGGCTCGCCACCACTTTCACTCGTCATCTCCTGCGCTTCCTCATCCTCGCCTGTTTTCAGCAGGAGTGTTGCAGGTTGTCTCGTGATAACGGTAATCCGACTGAAACGACAAGAGTGGAAATATTCCTTTCCGCCGATTCCAGCGAGTCGGAGTGTGGCATGCTCTGGAATATGTGTCACCCTTGCCAAAGGTCCATAGAAGTTGTCTGTTCCCCTCATGTCGGCAGGTCCGTATGACAGATATTGCGGCACGTCGTCTGGTGAGATGCTCGAACCGAGTGTGAATGTGGGGATGGTCTGCAAGGCAGGTACCAAGCCAACGCCCATACCTCCGAATTCATCCTGGAACTGTTGTCTAAGAAGACTTGTGATACGGTCGCACTCAATCTGCGAATCACCATAGTGCATGATGCGTACATGTCTGGTGCCAGCAAGTTGCAGCATTTCCCATAGACCGTCCAGATAGGTCTCATCACCATTTGGCATAAAGATGCGTGCTGCGTCTTTTTCACAATATGTACGGAAGTCCTCTATCTGCTTGGCATTGAGAGCATCCTGCCGCATCTGTAGCAGTTCCTCCGGCGTCAGGTCGGGCAAAGTGTCCTTTTCTTCGTAAATCTCTTCTTGTTCCTTGCTCCCTGCTCCTTGCCCCATAACCTCCGTCAGGTTGGGAAATCGTAAACAGGAACCATTTCCCAATGGTAATCCATCAGAAGGGAAGCAGATGCAGAGCAGGGCAAGACCTGCCATCACGCTGCAAAAGAATAGCAGTGATTGGCGAGAGTTCATGTATGATGAATGATGTTTGATGTACTATTTGGTGTGCAAAGATACAAAGAAATTAAGAATTAAGAGTTAAGAATTAATAATTATGAATTAAAAGTGTTATCTTTGCATCATAATTTACTCATCACTCTTCATTTTCTACTCTTCACTTTATTATGAGAGACCGCTATCGACAGATAAAAAACAACAATGAACTTGCCGAATTGTTGAACCAGCCGGAGCAGGAACTTAGGCGCTTCGCTTTCCAGAATGTTAACTTTACCGATATCGCAGAACTTGCATTGAGGCATTTCTATCGCGAATGTCTCTTCCTTAGCTGTCGCTTACCGATGGGCCTGAAGCGTCAGTCAATGGGTTGTCTCTTCTTGCCCAATATGGGCGAGACATTCGGTTTCCCGAATCACCTCTATTCTCCAGAGGAACTTTATGATGGCTATAATCCTATCCAGCCGGACAGCTACGAGAAATGTTATGATGGACGTGTCTATCGTCATTATCTGAAGAAGGGGAAAAAGAACACAGATATCAAGGAGACATTGGCTCGGACTTTGCATGACCATTCTGTCAGCGATTGCCTTCAGGATTACCTTTCCCGTTTTGACGAGCACAAACTGGTAGGTGTTATGGGTGGACACGGGCTTTCGAGGTTAGATGAAGCCTACAATCAGGTGGCACGTTTCAGCAAACGTTTGACGGAGGAAGGTTTCCTGATGATATCTGGGGGTGGTCCGGGGGCAATGGAAGCCACACATCTGGGAGCATGGATGGCAGGTCGTGCCGAAGAAGAGTTGGAGGAAGCCCTTTCCATCATGTCAGTTGCTCCACTCTATACAGATCCTGGGTGGCTTCCGACAGCCTGGCAGGTTCGTAGTCGTTATCCGAATCTTGGTTATGAAAGTCTGGGTATCCCCACCTGGCTTTATGGACACGAGCCTTCTACACCACTTGCCACACATATTGCCAAGTACTTTGAAAACAGCATTCGCGAGGATGGCATCCTCACCATTGCCCGAGGTGGAATCATCTATACCCCTGGCAGTGCCGGCACGTTGCAGGAGATTTTCCAGGAGGCCGTGCAGAACCACTATCTCACCTTCGGTTATGCATCTCCTATGATTTTTATGGGGAAGAAGTTCTGGACGGAAGAGGTGCCTATCTGGCCTTTGATGATGCATCTTGTGGAAAATGGTAGATACAAGAATCTCATCCTTTGCCTGACCGATAGTGCTGATGAAGCATTACAAGTGTTGCAGGGGGAAAAAAAGGGCGCACTGGTGATGTGATGAAACTCCGAAAAACAGGTTTTGAGGGTTCGCCGCCTTTGTAATCCACCTAACCAAAAGGGATGGCACGCCATTAGCTAGCGAAACAGTTCTCGGTAATAAAATGTAAATTGATGAGTATCCCGATCTAACCAGTACGCCCGTATGATGTCTCTGTCCTGCCAGCTGCAAGACCCACTTTAGGACTTCAATGATAATGCAAAAATAGCTGTTCTGCAGATATTATGCAAGTTTTTTCGTCATTTTCTGCATTTCTTCTTGCTGATTTGTTGAATAAGTACTAATTTTGTTAAAAAAATCGAAAGATAATCATATAATGACATTACATTTCTCGATAGAATACCGCACAGAGTGGGGACAGAACATCGAAGTCGAACTTTGCTTTCTTTCTTCCGATGGAAAATCGCATTGGCAGCGCATTACTCTTGAGACCGATGATGGTCTCGTCTGGACAGCTGTGTGTATGCTTCGCGCTCGTAGCAAGCAGTTCCAGTATTCGTATCTGGTAACTGGCGGGGAGGCTGTCCTTCGTCGCGAATGGGACGTCGTTCCGCGCCTGTTTCCTGCCGACGATGCTCGCACCTATTATTTCATGGACCATTGGCGCGATGTGCCTGCTGCATCTTATTGCTATACCGACGCATTCCAGGTCGCTACAGGGCTTTGGAAGACGTCGTCTGCTTCGATTGCTCTTTTTCCTCGGACATTTTTTTTCCGCATTCAGGCACCTCAACTTGCTTCGGGTGAGAGGGTGGCTCTTGTGGGCGACCAACCTTCGCTCGGCAATTGGGACATAGCTCGTGCCTTGCCGATGATTCAATCTGGGCAACAAGAATGGCTTCTCTCTATCAGTGGTGACGGCTTGCATTTGCCGTTCCAATATAAATATGTGGTGCTAGGAGAGAATCATTCGGTATGTTGGGAAGAAGGTCCCAACCGGGAAAGTCCATCAAATAGTCAATGGTCTTTCGGCTTACCATCTGAGCACCAACGGAGCGCAAGAATGGTCAATGGTCAATGGGTCATCGCCTTGACCGATGGCGAGATACGCTTGCAGGCGCCACATTGGAAAGTCGCCGGTCTTGTGGTGCCACTTTTCTCGCTCAGGACGGAAGGCAGTCAGGGGATAGGGGACTTCGGCGACCTAAAGGAGATTGTCGATTGGGCTGCCCAGACAGGAATGCATGCCGTTCAACTCCTGCCTATTTATGATACAACACAAGGGCGCACAACGACGGACAGTTATCCCTACAATGCCATCAGCGTGCATGCTCTGCATCCTATTTATGCCGACCTTCGCCAGCTGCCGCTTGCTGACACAGAAAAGCATGCCTCCTTCCAGGAACGTTGGCGTCGGTTGAATGCCCTTCCGGCTTTGGATTATGTTGAGGTTATCCGTTTGAAGGAGGAATACTTGCATGCTTATTATGAGGAACAAACCCTCTCTAAAGGTTTTGCTGGCTACCAAACTTTTGTCAGCGAAAATGCAGAATGGTTGCAGCCTTATAGCGCCTTCTGTCATTTGCGCGATACATACGGCACGCCTTGTTTTGCCAAATGGCCTAAGTTCTCGACATACAACCGCAGCGTTGTGGCGAGATATATCGAGCGTCATGCGGAGGAAGTTGGCTTCTATGCTTTCGTGCAGTATCTCTTGCATACGCAGCTTGCCGAAGCTGCCGATTATGCACGCCATCACCATGTCTTCCTCAAAGGGGATTTGCCTATCGGTATCAGTCCCAATAGCGTCGAAGCTTGGCAGGAACCGTATCTCTTCCACATGGATATGGTGGCTGGCGCTCCGCCCGACGATTTCGCGAGGGATGGACAGAACTGGGGCTTCCCGACGTACGATTGGGAACGAATGGCAGCCGACGGCTATCTATGGTGGCGACAGAGGTTGGGTGGAATGGCTCAGTATTTCAGTGCATATCGCATCGATCATATCCTCGGTTTCTTCCGAATCTGGCAGATACCCAAAGACAGCCCAACGGCTCTGTTGGGTCAGTTCTCACCAGCATTGCCATTGAGTATAGAGGAAATAGAGTCCTACGGAATGCGTTTCAATCCAGAATTATTTGTAGAGAATCTCCCCTCTCACACGGGAGAGGGGATGGGGGAGAGACTTTACCATCCTCGTATCGGTGTGATAGGTGAGAGTGTTTGGCGTTCACTTCCCAAATATGAGCAAGATGCCTTTATTCGCCTTTACGAAGACTTCTTCTTCCGTCGTCATAATGATTTCTGGGCAGCTCAGGCAATGCAGAAACTGCCTGCACTCCTTGGGGCAAGCAATATGCTGGTTTGTGGCGAGGACCTGGGGATGGTGCCCGAATGCGTAGGGCCTGTTATGCGGCAGCTGGGTATTCTCAGCCTCGAGATACAGGCAATGCCAAAAACGTATGGCGAACCATTCGCACAGCTACATCGCAATCCATATTGCAGCGTCGATACAATATTCACACATGATATGCCAACGCTCAGATTATGGTGGAAGGAGAATCCCGAGCGAACACAGCTTTTCTATAATACTGTTCTCGAGCACGACGGACAGGCTCCTGCTGAATTGCCTGGATGGCTTTGCGAGGAGATTGTGGCACACCACCTCAACTCTCCTTCGATGCTATGTCTCATCAGTTTCCAGGACTGGCTTTCGATGGACGAAGAACTCAGAAATCCCAATCTTGAGGAGGAGCGCATCAATGTTCCGTCCAACCCAAAGAACTATTGGCGCTACCGCATACATCTGCCCATTTCCAGGCTTCAGAATGCCAAGACGTTAAACGAACGTCTGAAAACCCTCATCACACGTTCCGAACGAGCATAAACCTCAAATGGTAAATTGTAAATCGTCAAATTGAAAATCACTTGATTCCCCTCGCATTGAGTGCTTTGACGTATCGGCGTGCGTTCTTGTAGTGCTCCGATAGCGTTCGGGCAAAATTGTGAGTACCAGAGAAATCTTCCTTTGCACACATATATAAGTAGTTATGCCCCGCATGATTAAGTACTGCTTCAAGTCCGGCGATGCTTGCTATGCGGATGGGACCAGGCGGTAGGCCTGTTACGAGATAGGTATTGTAGGGACTTTCCACCTTAAGGTGTTTGTTCAGGATGCGGCGCAGTTTAAAGTTCCCCACCGCGAACTTTACAGTCGGGTCGGCTTGTAGGGGCATCCCCAGGCGCAAACGGTTCAGGTAGAGGCCTGCTATCATCGGCTTTTCGCCATCATTGGCTGTTTCCTCGTCCACGATACTTGCCAAGGTGGCCACCTGTTCGTGGGTCAAGCCACAAGCTTGAGCCTTTGCCTTTCTTTCTGCAGTCCAGAATCGGTTGTTTTCGCGCTCCATCCGTTCCATGAGTTTATCCACCGAGATGTCCCAATAGACCTCGTAAGTGTTGGGGATGAACAGAGCGGGAATGGTAGCCCTGGTATAGCCGTGGCTGGCCAGATAGGCGCTGTCGGTAAGGGCCGAAGCAATCTCTGCCGAATCGACCATCAGGCTCTGACTGAGCACAGCGGCCAGTTTGTCCATCGTTCGTGAAGTCGGGACGACAAGACGCGTAGGCTCCTGTGTGCCGTTACGCAGCAGGCGGTAAAGCTCCAGACATGACATCTCCGGCAAAATACGATATCGACCCGTGTGGGGATGAAAACTCAACACCTTGCTATAAACATCCCATCGCCATCCTAAGACCGACTTTGTTCGTACACTATCCGCCGTGTCGTCCCTGTCAACGAATATCAACTGTTCCGTATCTCCAACGCCGGTTTGTACCTTTGCAGTCATTAAAGAGAGGATAAAGAAGACTGCGATGCCGATTAGTATGATGATAGCCCCAATCAGGGTCCAGAGTATTTTCCTATTCATTGTCAGAATGCTAAATCAGGGACAAAATTACAAAAAAACAAGTGAAGCACAAAATTTTTCACTTTTCACTTTTCATTTTTCACTTTTTGTTGTACCTTTGCGCCGCAATTCGCCACTATGGCTCAGTTGGTAGAGCAACGCATTCGTAATGCGTGGGTCCGGGGTTCGAGTCCCCGTAGTGGCTCAGAAAAGGCATTTAGAGAGACTCTTTACAGAGCCTCTCTTTTTGTCTTATAGCCTTCTTAATTTTGCATATAAATGGCTCATTTTTTAGTTGTTTGTCGGAGGACAATAAAGTATATGTCTAACTATAATTGCAGGCGATACAAGGAGACAGAAGGAGGCGCAATAAGCCATTTGTGTACATCAAATTGTACAAAAATGTACACACAAAATATATATGATGTACACGAAGTGCTGTAATTTCTTGAATCCCCATCGCTTGTAATGCAAAAATAGCAGAAAAATGAGCCAAAAGTACGTTACAGCCATTTTTGACAGAAAAGGAGTCGCTTCGAGAAAAGGCCGCGGCAAAGTGAAATTAGAATTTACCTCGACAGAAATGTATGTAACGTTGTTGGCGAAACAACCAGAGTTGGTTGGAATTAGGGAGAAAAACAATTTTGTCTTAGGGATAAAAGTCTTTTCTGCGGCATTTATAATTATTTTCAAGCCTTGAAAATATATAATCAAGTCTTGAAAATATATAACCAAACCATGAAAATAAATTTTCAAAGCTTGAGAATGGTTTTGTCCGCGGTATTAAGAACTTTTATATTGGGTATCAGAATGTTTTGTCCTTAGGTGTTTGTGTTTTTATTGGCGAGCTACTTCTGCGCTCGGATAAACTCAAATAAATTTGGTTTTTCTCTCGCTTATTCGTACCTTTGACTGCGTCGAAGGTACTTACGTTCGACAATAAAAATAAAAAACTTCCGTTTTTTTTTGTATTGTTCTCACTTACCCGTACCTTTGTGGGCTGAAAACATCAGATGGAGATACAGAAACTACAGAGCATCTTTGCCAAGCACCCGGGTGTGAAGGCCCTGGCGGCAGCAATAGGGAAGACCTGGACCCCCCAGCCCCCTTTAGGTGGAGTTATACAGCTTTCGGGTTTGCAGGGGAGCAGTGCGCCGCTGGTGTTTGCTGCTCTGGCTGTGAAGGCTCCGCAGCTATTGAACGTTCCCTATGTCTTTGTGCTCGATGACGAGGAGGAGGCGGGCTATTTCTACCACGACCTGACACGCTTGCTGGGCGAGGAGCAGGTGCTCTTCTTTCCAAGCAGCTACAAACGCGCCATCAAGTTCGGGCAGCGCAACGCTGGGCAGGAGATTCTCCGCACCGAGGTGCTGTCAAGACTCATTGACCATTCACCATTGACCATTGACCATTCGACATCAGAAGAGATGTCTGCAAATACTAAAGGGCAGGACTCAATGTTCAATGCTCAATGTTCAATGTATATTGTCACCCATCCGCAGGCACTCTGCGAACTGGTTGTCACCAAGCAGAAGCTCTGCGAACAGACGCTGACGCTGGGGGTAGGGGAGCACGTGGATATCATGTTCGTTCAGGAGACTCTGCTCAGCTACGGCTTCCACCGCACCGACTATGTCTATGAGCCCGGGCAGTTCGCTGTGCGCGGCAGCATCATCGACGTCTATTCCTACTCGTGCGAACTGCCTTACCGCATCGACTTCTTTGGCGACGAGGTGGATAGCATCCGCACCTTCGAGGTGCATAGCCAGCTGAGCCGCGACAGGCAGCAGAGCATCTCGATAGTGCCAGAACTAAGGACCCCCCAACCCCCTTTAGGGGGAGTAAAAGGCCGTGGGGTTGAAACCTTTTTGAAGTTCCTGCCGGAGAATACCATCATGGTTGTGAAGGACCTGGTGTTCCTGTGCGACATGGTGGAACAGACCTACAACGAGGGCTTCAGCCAGTCGGCGATAGTGGAGCAGGAGACCCAGACCCCCCAACCCCCTTTAGGGGGAGAAACAATCTTGTCTCCGGAGTTACTGTTAGTCAACCCGGAGGAGTTCAGGAAGCAGATTCTTGACTTCCGCCGCATCGAGCTAAAGCCATCCCCAACCCTAATCCCTAATCCCTATTCCCTAATCCAGTTCAACACTCATCCCCAGCCGGTATTCCACAAGAACTTCGACCTGCTCATCGATGCTTTCAAGAAGCTTCAGGACGAGGGGACCGACCTCTATATCCTGGCCGACAGCCAGAAGCAGACGGACCGCCTGGAGAGCATCTTCCACGACAAGGAGACAGGCATCCAGTTCACGCCTGTTGACCACGCCCTGCACGCCGGCTTCAGCGACGACGACCTGCACGTGGCCTTCTTCACCGACCACCAGATATTCGACCGCTACCACAAATACAACCTGCGCAGCGAACGCGCGATGGGCGGTAAGGTGGCGCTGACGCTGAAGGAGCTGCAACAGTTCGAGGTGGGCGACTATGTGGTGCATATCGACTACGGTGTGGGGCGCTTCGGCGGCCTGGTGCGAATGCAGAACGGCGACCAGATGCAGGAGGTCATCAAGATCATCTACTCGGGCGACGACACCGTCTATGTCTCTATCCACAGCCTGCACAAGGTCTCGAAATACAAGGGCAAAGAGGGCGAGCCGCCACGCATCAGCCACATCGGCACCGGCGCCTGGGAGCGCATGAAGGAGCGCACGAAGAAGAAGATCAAGGACATTGCCCGCGACCTGATTCTGCTCTATAGCCGCCGTCGCGAGGAGAAGGGCTTCGCCTTCAGTCACGACAGCTTCATGCAACACGAGTTGGAAGCCAGTTTCCTATATGAGGACACGCCCGACCAGCTGAAGGCTACGCAGGACGTCAAGCTGGATATGGAACGCCAGCGCCCGATGGACCGCCTGGTCTGCGGCGACGTGGGCTTCGGCAAGACGGAAGTGGCCATCCGGGCCGCCTTCAAGGCATGTGTCGATAACAAACAGGTGGCAGTACTCGTGCCGACCACGGTGCTGGCCTATCAGCACTTCCGCACCTTTACGAGCCGCCTGAAGGATTTCCCCGTCAAGATAGAATACCTGACCCGTGCCCGCTCGCCCCAGAAGACGAAAGAGATTCTGGAGGGTCTGAAGAACGGCTCGGTCAACATCATCATCGGCACCCACAAGCTCATCGGCAAGAGCGTCAAGTTCAAGGACCTGGGTCTGCTCATCATCGACGAGGAGCAGAAGTTCGGCGTCTCGACAAAGGAGAAACTGCGTCAGCTGAAGACCAACGTCGATACCCTCACGCTGACGGCTACGCCTATCCCCCGCACCTTGCAGTTCAGCCTGATGGGAGCCCGCGACCTGAGCGTCATACAGACACCGCCGCCCAACCGGTACCCGATACAAACGCAACTCTGCTGTTTCAGCGCCGAGGTGATTGCCGAAGCCATCGAGTTCGAGATGAGCCGCAGCGGACAGGTATTTTTTGTGAACAACCGCATCAGCCAACTGCCGGAACTGGCCGAACTGGTCCGCAAGCATGTGCCCGATGCCCGCGTCGCTGTGGCTCACGGACAGATGCCGCCCGAGGAGCTGGAGCGGATCATGGTTGATTTTACCAACTACGACTACGATGTCCTCATCTCCACCACCATCATCGAGAGCGGCCTGGACATCCCGAATGCCAATACCATTATCATAAACGGAGCGCATAACTTCGGCCTGAGCGACCTGCACCAGATGCGTGGTCGGGTAGGGCGCTCGAATAAGAAGGCGTTCTGTTACCTGCTGGCACCTCCACTCTCAGCCCTCAACCTCGATGCGCGTCGCCGTCTGCAGGCCATCGAGAACTTCAGCGACCTGGGCAGCGGCATCCACATTGCCATGCAGGATCTCGACATCCGCGGTGCTGGTAACCTGCTGGGTGCCGAACAGAGCGGCTTCATCGCCGACCTCGGCTACGAGACCTATCAGAAGATTCTCTCGCAAGCTGTCACCGAACTGCGCAACGAAGAGTTCCACGAACTCTATGCCGAAGAGGTGCGCGAGGGCAACATCGTGGAGAGTACGGAGGTGGTAGATGATTGCCAACTCGATAGCAATCTGCCCATGTACTTCAGCGAGGACTATGTGCCGACAAGCAGCGAGCGCATGCTTCTCTACCGCGAACTGGACGGGATGGAGCGCGACGAGGATGTGGAGCGGTTCCGCCAGCGTATGATAGACCGTTTCGGCCCGCTGCCGCAGGAGGCAGAAGACCTGCTGAGGGTTGTCACCCTTCGCCGTCTCGGCAAACATTTCGGCTGCGAGCGCATCGTCCTAAAGGCCAGTCATGCAAGGCTCTTCTTCGGTCCAGATGACGACAATCCCTTCTACGATGGGCGCATCTTCGGGCAGATTGTGGATTTTGCCACAGCCAATGCCCACCGTTGCCACTTCAAGCAAGACAAGGGCAAGAGGAGCCTCCTCATCGACGACGTCAGTACCATCAAAGAAGCAGTTGACCTGCTGAAAAGAGTGAAGAATGAACTATGAACTATGAATTATAACTATGAACTATGCTCAAGCATCTGACCATCAATAATTACGTCCTCATCGAGGCACTCGACATCGACCTGCAACCCGGGTTCTCCGTCATGACTGGCGAGACAGGCGCGGGTAAGTCCATCATCCTCGGCGCCCTGGGTCTGCTCATGGGACAAAGAGCTGACACAGCGAGCATCATGCCCGGAGCTGCGAAATGTACCGTTGAGGGTATTTTCGGCATCGAGGGCTATGACATGCAGCCAATCTTCGAGGAGAACGAACTGGATTACGAACCTGCAGAATGCATCTTGCGCCGCGAGGTCGCAGCAAACGGCAAGAGCCGCGCCTTCGTCAACGACAGTCCTGTCAATGTTACTGTCCTCCGGCAGATTGCCCTTCGACTGCTGGATATTCACTCGCAACATAGCAATCTGTTGCTCGAAAATCCCGCCTTCCAACTGGGCATCATCGACACCATTGCCAACCATCCCGAATTACTTGGGCAGTATCGCGGACTTTATGCCCGCATCACTGAGGCACGTCGCAGGCTCAAGGAGGCGGAGGAGAACTTGGCAAAGCGGCAAGGCGATGAGGATTACCTCCGCTTCCAGCTTGACCAGCTCGACGAGTTCAAACCCCAACCGGGCGAAGACGAGGAACTGAGGCAGTTGCAGAGTGCCCTTTCGCATGCCGAGGATATCAAGATTGCGCTGTCCGGAGTCGATGCCCTGCTTAACGGCAGTGACAACGAGGATGGATCGGGAGCCATTGATGCGTTGCGCCGTTCCTGTCAAACAATGCAGCAGATTGCCAAGGTGTATCCTGCCATCGAAGACTATCTGAACCGCCTCGAAAGTGTTGTTATCGAGGTTCGCGACATAGCCGGAGACATCAGCAGTCGCGCGGAGGATGTGGAGTATAATCCTGCCCGTCTGCAAGAGGTCACAGAGAGGCTCGACAATCTCTTCTCCCTCGAACAGAAGCATCATGTTGGCTCCGCGGAGGAACTCATTGCTCTGGCAGAAGACATCCGTTCCCAGCTCTCTTCGCTCACGGATTCCGAAGATAACATCCAGGCTCTGCGGCAACAGATAGAGGCCGATACCGCACAGGCGAAGAAGCTTGCAGAGAAGCTCACCGCGGGTCGCGTCAAGGCTGCAAAACAGGTGGAGAAGTTGGTAAAAGATTCCCTTGTTCAGATGGATATGCCCGCCTGTGTCTTCTGTGTCAGCATGGAAAAAGCAGAGGAACTGCTGCCAGCGGGACAGGATATCGTCACCTTCCTCTTCTCGGCCAACAAGAGCATGGCGCCCAGACCCTTGGCCGATGTGGCAAGTGGCGGAGAGATGTCGCGAGTGATGCTTGCGCTGAAAGCTCTGACAAGCAAGCAGACGCATCTACCGACCATCATCTTCGACGAGATAGATACAGGCGTGAGCGGCAAGGTGGCCAGTTCGATGGCGCAGATTATGGCACAGATGAGCAGCAATGCAAGTCAGCAAGTGCTTGCCATCACCCATCTCCCGCAGATTGCTGCAAAAGGCAACGCGCACTTTTTTGTTTATAAAGAGGATGGAAGCGGACGCACCCTGACGCACATCCGCCAGCTCGACCCCGAGCAGCGCATCACAGAACTCGCACACATGCTCAGCGGCAGCACCGTCACAGAAGCCGCAAAGGAGAATGCAAGACAACTGTTAAATGAAGAGTGAAGAATGTGATTAATAAGGTTCGTGCATATATCGAGCGGGAAATAGGGCTTGAAGCCGGGTCTTATATTCTTATTGCGCTTAGTGGTGGTGCCGACTCTACAGCTCTTTTGCTCATCATGAAGGAACTGGGTTACATGGTTGAGGCGCTGCATTGCAACTTCCATTTGCGAGGTGCAGAGTCCGACCGCGACCAAGCTTTTGTCGAGGAACTCTGTCGTCAGCAGAATGTGCCTTTGCGTGTGCGCCACTTCCAAACGGAAGAAGAGTCGAAGCAGCGCGGCATCAGCATCGAGATGGCAGCCCGCGACCTTCGCTACACCTGGTTCCAGGAAGAGCTAAAACAATTCAAAATTCAAAATTCAAAATTCAAACTCTTCCCAAACGACCAAACGACCAATTTCCTAAACGACCAATCTTTCATCGCCGTCGCCCATCATCGTGACGATCAGGCAGAGACACTGCTGCTCAACCTGCTTCGTGGCACAGGGTTGCGCGGTTTAGCCGGGATGCAGCCCAAGCACGACAGCATCATACGTCCGCTCCTTTGCCTGAGCCGTGAAGAAATTCTGCAATACCTCGAGCAAAAGGGACAGCCCTACGTCACCGACAGCACCAATTCCGAACGCATCGCACAACGTAACCGCATTCGTCTCGATGTCATTCCTTTGCTCCAAAGCATCAATCCTGCAGCCGTCGAGCACCTCGTTCTTGCCTGCGACAACATGCGCCAAAGCCTGCCATATTATATAAAAGGTATAGAGGCAGCTTTTCAGGAACTTGGCATCACAGAGGAAAGATTTCCGCTGTCGGCCTTAATCTCTAATCCTTATTCCCTAATCCCTAATCCATTACTCCACGAATGGCTTGCAGGCAAAGGCTTCAATGCCACTCAGGAAGCAGAGATGCTTCGCGCAGATGGAAATAGTGTCGGCAAGATGTGGCACTCTCACACCCACACCGTCCTCCGCGACCGCGATAATCTGATACTCGCTCCCCGCTCATTGTCAATTGTCAATTATCAATTGTCAATTAATGAAGAGATAGTACCTTCCATCACCGAGACTGGCCCAGACATCGCCTATTTTGACGCAGATCTGCTGACAGCCCCCATTGAAGTGCGTCCCGTTCGCGAGGGCGATGCCTTTGTACCCTTCGGCATGAAGGGAAGGAAGTTGGTAAGCGATTACTTGACCGACCGCAAGGTGAACCGACTGGAGAAGGCTCAGCAGTTCGTTGCCACTTGCGGGGACGATATCATTTGGCTCATCGGTCATCGAAGCGACAATCGTTACCGCGTCACCGAGGGAACCACCCACATCCTTAAACTCTCTTGGGATAGAAGCTCCTGATTCAACACTCAGCCTGGAGGCGGAGCATTTCATCGCGAAGGATGGCGGCATCAACAAACTCCATCTTCTTCGCGGCCTCTTCCATTTTACGCTTGAGGCTTGCAATACGTTTTTTCTTCTCCTCGAGAGTAAGCATTTCGGGTTCAGCGACGGCAAGCACCTCATAAGGCTCGGGCTCCACGTATGCCCTCATATCGGCATGCTGACCATGTTGTATCAAGTCACCCATTGTTGCTGCCTTGCGTATCTGTTGAGGTGTGATGCCATGTGTTTCATTGTACTTGAGCTGCTTCTCGCGGCGACGGTTCGTCTCGTTGATAGTCGCAGCCATGCTGTCCGTGATATTGTCGGCATACATAATGGCGTGTCCGTTTACATTGCGGGCAGCACGACCGATGGTCTGCGTCAGGCTCCTTTGATTGCGAAGGAAGCCTTCTTTGTCGGCATCCAGAATAGCCACCAGCGACACCTCCGGCAGGTCCAGTCCTTCACGCAGAAGATTCACACCAACCAGGACATCATAAACGCCAGAGCGCAGTTCTGAGATGATGCGCACACGTTCCAGTGTATCCACGTCGCTGTGGATATAGGCCGTCTGGATACCTGCGTTGAGCAGATACTCTGCCAACTCTTCAGCCATACGTTTGGTCAGCGTCACCACCAAGGCCCGTTCCTTGCGCTCGATACATTGTTGTATTTCTTCCATGAGGTCATCAACCTGGTTCTCGGTTGGCCGTACATCAATCGGGGGATCGAGAAGGCCCGTGGGACGTATGACCTGTTCCACCACAATGCCTTCGCTCTGAGCAATCTCATAATCAGCAGGGGTCGCACTGACATAGATGATCTGATTGGTCATATCCTGGAACTCTTCAAACTTCAGTGGACGATTATCCTTGGCTGCAGGCAAACGGAAGCCGTATTCCACTAGCGTATTCTTACGAGCCTGGTCCCCACCATACATGGCATGTAATTGGGGAACGGAGACATGACTCTCGTCAACGACAAGCAGATAATCTTTGGGGAAGAAGTCGAGCAGGCAATATGGACGAGTGCCTGGAGCACGCCCGTCGAAATAGCGGCTGTAGTTCTCGATACCTGCGCAATGTCCCAGCTCGCGAATCATCTCAATATCGTAAGTCACGCGTTCGTGCAGACGTTTTGCTTCGAGCTCCTTGCCTTGATTTTCGAACCAGGCAACTTGAGCACGCAAATCCTCTTGAATCTGCACAATGGCGCGTTCCTGGGCATCCTTCGTAGTCATGAAGAGATTGGCGGGATATATCTTGTAGTATTCATAGCGCTGAATGCATATAAGCAATTCTGCGTCAAGCTCATCTATACTTTCTATTTCATCCCCCCAGAAGGTAATGCGCAACAGGAAGTCACTATAGGCGAGGGCAATATCTATGGTATCGCCCTTGACACGAAACTCGCCACGATTCAGGGTAATATCATTACGAACATAAAGCAATTCGTTCAGCCGTCGTAATAACTCGTTACGTTCAAATTTCTGGCCGACGCGCAACTCCAACAGATTCTCGTAGAAAGTAGAGGGATTGCCCATACCATAGATACACGAAACACTGCTCACGACGATGACATCCGACCTGCCAGAAAGAAGCGCGCTGGTGGCAGAGAGCCGCATCTTGTCAATTTCATCGTTGATAGCCAAGTCCTTTTCGATGTAAGTATCGGTGGATGGCATATAGGCTTCTGGCTGGTAATAGTCGTAGTAGCTGACATAATATTCCACTGCATTATGGGGGAAGAATTGCTTCATTTCTCCGTAGAGCTGGGCAGCCAATGTCTTGTTATGCGACAGGATGAGGGTAGGGCGTCCGATGTTTCGGATGACATTGGCAATGGTGAATGTCTTACCGCTACCGGTGACGCCGAGCAATGTCTGTGCTCGCATTCCTTGACGAATACCATCAGTCAACTGCTGTATTGCCTCTGGTTGGTCACCCGTAGGCACATATTCTGATATAAGTTCGAATGAATTCATAATTTAATTAGCAAAAGTAGCATTTTTTTTCTTGTTGACAGCAACATTTCAAAAATATTTTGTACTTTTGTGCGCAAAAAGGAGAAATATGAAAGAAGAGAAGAAGGTTGCCAAAAAGAAGGCAGAGAAAAAAAGTACTAAGACTCTGGATAACATTCTCGACCTGAATGCCAATAACATTTGGGATTTGGATGAGTTTGCCATTGCCGAAGCATGGGAAAGAGAACGTGAGGAGGAAGACTTCACTATCAGCGAAATGAAGCTCCTCAATATTATAAGAATAGCTTTCGAGGTTGTACACTACAATCCCGAAAATGAACGCGATGTGGCAAAATATGAGAACGGAGGCTGGGCAAAACTGAATCATTGTCAGGAGTCGAAGGGTTGTGTGGCTATCCGTCGCAAAGCAATCGAGCGTATTACAGATCTCAGCTATGAGAATATCAGGCATATCTCAACAGCTATGTTATTGGAACTCATCGACCGCAATTTCGGTGGTGGATGGGATTCCATTGCATTGGCCATTCGCGACATCATCGAAACGGGATTCGAAATAAGTACGACACAACTTCCATTGAGCCGCATTCACGCTCCCGGTGGCACTGTCGAGAAGAAGGTGGCACAAGGTTTTGATGTTCTGGAGATTCCGAAGGGTACATGGGTGGAAGCAATCTTCGCCAAAAAGAAGAATCCTGTGGAGAAAATTCACATGGATATACCCGAAAGAGAATACGACGAGGATGGTAATCTCATTCCGCTCAACGATGAACTGAATGAGAATGACGAACTCGATGAGGATACTCTCGACAACGACGATACCTACTTCAGCAGCCTCACACCGGAGGCAAATGTCGAGGACATTGAAGAAGAAGGCCTCTCCATAGAGGATGTAAGTGAAGGCGACGAGGATTAATTAATTCATTCGCCTGCGAAACTCGGCGCAGACAATGCCTGTGGCAATGGCTACATTTAGACTCTCGGTGGTAAACGAACCTTTCGGAAAGTTGGGAATATAGAGACGGTGGCTGACAAGCTTTGCCACTTCTTTGCTGATTCCATTCCCTTCATTACCCATTACAATAATACCGTACGCAGAGAGGGCTTCTCCATAAATATCGGTCCCATCGAGGAATGTGCCATAAACAGGCATCTGAATACACGCTAGTACATCCGGTAGGTTACAATAATGCACCTCCACCCTTGCCAAAGCTCCCATACACGACTGCACGCATTTGGGATTATATACATCTGCCGTTCCTTCTGAGCAAAGAATCTGATGGATACCAAACCAATCGGCAATTCTAAGAATTGTGCCAAGATTACCAGGGTCTTGTACGCCATCCAGAGCGATAACCAGTTGGCTTTGAAGTGTCGCGAGATCAAGTTTCTTCTCCCGAATAGGCATCACAGCCAAAACGCTTTGAGGTGTACGCAGCAGGCTCACTCTCTCTAACTCTTCCTGATTTACCACATCCACTTCTGTTAAATCGGAAAGCAGATGGCTGTTTTCTGTTAGCCATTCTTGTGTGGCTGCCACATAGAGTGGAGTGGAATAAGGTAGCAACTCGCCCACAAGTTTTGGTCCCTCTGCCACAAATGCATTGTGCAGCAGGCGGAACTTGCGCATTTCAAGCGACTTTATCCATTTTATACGAGCCCGGGTTATCATTCTGTATAATTAAAATATAAATAAGATATTAAGAATTCCTTTTTGGCTTTGCTGCAAAGGTACGACTTTTAATTCATAGTTCTACGTATTTCCTTATAAAAATAACTTATGAACAGGCGGAATTTAATTTAATTCTCAAATCTTAATTCTTTATTCTTATTTTCTTTGTATCTTTGTGGCGTGAAACATGTCAAACAGCTCATAACATTACTGTTTTCGTTGCATTTTCTCATACTCTTGAGCGGATGTAGTGCTTCACGGTTTATCCCGGAGAATGATTATTTGCTAACGGGTACAACCATCACTACCGAAGGGAAGCATATAGGAACCGACGAATTACAGGCTTATATGCCTCAGCGGCCAAACAACAAATGGTTTTCCATCTTCAAGGTTCCCCTTGGCATATACTGCCTTTCCGGCAAGGATAGTACAAAGTGGTTCAATCGTTTCCTCCGCCATTTGGGTGAAGCTCCTGTCATCTATGACCGCGAGCGCACGATGCAAGCATGTAACAACATGCAACTCGTGATCCGAAACATGGGATATCTGAATGCAGATGTTCAGATGCGAGAGACAACCAAACGTAATCACATAAAGATTAATTATCACGTCCTTCCTTATGAGCGCTACTATGTCCGCAATTTTACCCTCAATGTTCAGGATGAGTCTCTCCTTCAAGAACTCGACAGTTTCGGTTACCAACCAGCAATAAATCATGAATTTGAAAAGAAGAACCGACCCTATAGTATTAATGCGCTGGAAGAAGAACGAAGTCGCCTCTATGGATTGTTGGTTGAGAATGGTTACTATAAATTCAACAAAGAGTATATTCACTTCCGTGTTGACACGACTTTGGGACATCATCTGGCAGATGTCGAGATGATTGTAAAACAGGCTCAGGCCAATGCCGATAGTTCTGATTTTTCTCATCACCGCTATCATATAGGTAACATCAGTTACGAGTATCTTTCCTCAAAACCATTCCTGCGTCCGAAAGTAGTGCGGAATGCTACATCTCTCAGTAGCGGACAACTTTATCGTGAGTCGGACATGCACGAGACTTATGCACGAATGACACGCCTTAGTGCCGTTATGTCTGCGAATGTTCGTGTCAACCCGCGGGAAGATAATAGTGACACTCTGGATGTAGCCGTTTCTTTGACACCCAATAAGCCCAATTCGTTTAGCGCGGAATTGGAGGGAACAAACTCTGCAGGAGACTTCGGTGCTGCGGCAAGTCTTACATTTCAAAACCGAAATCTCTTCCGTGGCTCGGAACTTTTTAATATTAAACTTCGCGGTGCTTTCGAAGCAATTAAAGGGCTGAGCGGTTATGCTGACCAGAATTTCATAGAATACAGTATCGAGACCGGACTTACCTTCCCAGATTTCAAGTTTCCTTTTCTACGCTCCTCTTTCCGTCGAAATGCACAAGCCACAACCGAAGTTAATTTTGCCTTCGACTCACAGGACCGCCCAGAGTTTCATCGTCGAGTGTTGACAGGTGTGCTCCGTTACCGCTGGACACGCATGAACCGACAACTGCAACATCGCTTTGACCTGCTCAATATAGACTATGTCTTCATGCCTTGGATTAGCGATACATTCCGGGAGAAGTATCTCAGCGACCCGCAGAATCGCAATGCCATCCTGAAGTACAACTACGAGAATCTTTTCATCATGAATTGGAGCTACCATTTCGCCTACAATTCCAGACCTCTTGGCGCATCGGCCTCTAACTACGGCACTAACGCATATACAATTCGGCTCGCCATCGAGACAGCTGGTAACCTGCTCTATGGTATTACTAGCGCAGCAAAAACAAAACAAGATTCCGACGGACAATACACGCTCTTCAATATTGCCTATGCCCAGTATGCCAAGTTCGACGCCAGCTTCTGCAAGAGTATCTTGTTCAATAAGAACAACTCATTGGCTCTCCATGCAGCTTTAGGTATCGCCTGTCCTTATGGCAATTCTACCATTCTCCCCTATGAGAAGCGGTATTTCAGCGGTGGCGCCAATAGTGTTCGAGGCTGGAGTGTTCGTGAGCTTGGTCCTGGTAGTTTCCAGGGCACGGATGGTAATATTGATTTCATTAACCAGACAGGTGATATCAAACTGGATCTGAATGTCGAGTATCGTACACATCTCTTCTGGAAACTGGACGGGGCAGCATTCATTGATGCTGGTAACATATGGACCATCAGAGATTACAAGGAACAGCCAGGCGGACAATTCCACATTGATGAATTCTGGCGACAGATTGCAGTTTCGTATGGTCTCGGTTTTCGCCTTAATTTCAACTACTTTATCTTGAGGTTCGATGGCGGCGTGAAAGCTATTCATCCCGCATATACTGACAGTAAAAGGCATTTCCCTATCGCTCATCCTAACTTCAAACGCGATTTTACCTTCCATTTTGCCGTTGGAATGCCGTTCTAAAAACTCATATAACCTTCCATCAGGGCAGGATATTTTAGGGCGACGAATAATTATCATTTTTTTACTTTCTGGATTTGCAAAAAACAGATTTTATTTGTACCTTTGTGCCCAAATTACGAAGCAAGCCTATATGGCTTGAAAAATAGCAAACTTAACACCAATGGACGACCAAGAAAGAATAATTAAAGTTGACATTCAACAGGAGATGAAGAAGAGCTACATCGACTATTCGATGAGCGTTATTGTGGCTCGTGCTCTGCCTGATGTACGAGACGGCTTCAAACCTGTACACCGTCGCATATTATATGGTATGCGCGAACTGCATAATTTTCACAGCAGCCCTTACAAGAAATGTGCCCGTATTGTGGGTGAGGTGCTAGGTAAGTACCATCCACACGGAGATAGCTCAGTATATATGGCCCTTGTTCGTATGGCTCAGGAATGGGCAATGCGCTATACCCTGGTCGATGGACAAGGTAACTTCGGTTCCGTAGATGGTGACAGCCCGGCTGCCATGCGTTACACGGAGGCCCGCCTCAGCCTGATGGGCGAGGCCATGATGGACGACCTGGAGAAGGAAACCGTCGATATGACAAACAACTTCGATGATACGCTCCAGGAACCTACCGTCATGCCTACGAAAATCCCCAACCTGCTCGTCAACGGAGCCACGGGTATTGCAGTAGGTATGGCAACGAATATCCCAACGCACAACTTGAGCGAAGTCATTGATGCCTGTGTGGCTTTCGTGGATGACAACAGCCTAGAGGTTGAGGATTTGATGCAGTATGTGAAAGGTCCCGACTTCCCAACCGGTGCCTACATCATGGGTATGCAGGGCATCCGCGATGCTTACGAGACAGGTCGCGGCCGCATCATCATCCGTGCCAAGGCCGAGATTGAGAACGGCGACACACACGACAAGATTATTGTCAGCGAGATTCCTTACGGCGTCAACAAGCAGCAGCTGATTGAGTACATTGCCCAGCTTGTCGGCGAGAAGAAGATAGATGGCATCAGCAACGTAAACGATGAGAGCGACAGCGAGGGTATGCGCATCGTGGTTGACCTGAAGCGCGATGCGAATGCGAGGGTCGTCTTGAACAAACTCTTCAAGATGACTCCCCTACAGACAAGTTTCAGCGTGAATAGTATCGCCCTTGTCAAGGGCCGTCCGCAGCTGCTTACCCTGAAGGACTTCATCAGTAACTTCGTCGCTCATCGCCACGAGGTAACCATTCGTCGCACGAAGTACGACCTTCGCAAGGCAGAGGAAAGGGCACACATCCTGAAAGGCCTCATCATTGCCAGCGATAATATAAATGAGGTGGTTGAGATTGTTAAGAAGAGCAAAACACCGCAGGATGCCCAGCGCGCTTTGGAGGCTCGCTTTGCACTCGATGAATTGCAGAGCAAGGCCATCGTTGAGATGCGTATCGGCCAGCTCACAGGTCTCAATCAGGAGAAGCTTCATGCCGAGTACGACGACCTGATGGAGAAGATTAAGTACTATAACCAGATTCTCACCGATGATGCACTCTGCCGCAAGGTCATGAAGGACGACCTCCTGGAAATCAAGCAGCAGTACGGCGACGAGCGTCGCACAGAGATTCTGCCCAGCGCAGAAGAGTTCAATGCAGAGGACTTCTATGCCGACGATGAGGTGGTTATTACGATGAGCCATATGGGTTACATCAAACGCATCCCTCTGGCAGAGTTCAAGACTCAAGGTCGTGGCGGAATTGGTGTAAAAGCAAGTTCTACGCGCGACAATGATTTCATCGAGAAGATTTATCCCGCTACGATGCACAACACGATGCTCTTCTTCACCGACAGAGGCCGTTGCTATTGGCTGAAGGTTTACGACATTCCCGACGGCAACAAGCAGGGTAAGGGGCGTGCTATCCAGAATATGCTCATGATTGAGCCGGGTGATGCTGTCCGCGCTTGTCTCTGCATCCGCAAGCTTAGCGACCCCGAGTTCTGCCAGAATCACTATGTGGTGTTCTGCACGAAGAATGGTATGATTAAGAAGACATGCCTAACCGAATACAGCCGTGTCCGCACAAACGGTGTGAATGCCATCAATATCCGCGAAGACGACCAGGTAATCGGCGTAGAGCTGACCAATGGCAAGAATGAAATCATCATCGCAAGTTCAGCAGGCCTTGCAGTTCGTTTCGACGAAGAAAAGGTTCGTGCAATGGGTAGGACGGCAACAGGTGTTTATGGCATTGATTTGGAGAAGGAAAAAACTCCCGATAATCATGTCGTTGGCATGTGTGTCATCAACGATGCAGAGACCGAAAGTATTATGGTTCTCAGCGAGAACGGCTTCGGCAAGAGAACCGACGTCGAGGCTTACCGTAAGACAAACCGTCATGCAAAGGGCGTAAAGACACTCGACATTACAGAAAGGACAGGCAGCCTTGTGGCAATCACTGTTATCAAGGACGAAGATGACTTGATGATTATCAACAAGAGTGGCACCACTATCCGTCTGCATGCCGACGTCATCAAGGAAACAAAGAACCGCGTTACCCAGGGTACCAAGGTCATCGAGCTCAAGAAGCGCAACGATGTCATCAGTCACCTGAGTGTTGTGCCTCGTGCCGAGGACGAAGCAACGCTCGACGAAAGTCAACCTGAGGCTCCTGCTGAAGACGAGACGAATGAGACAGCTTAGGCCCCTTAGCTGGGATGTATAAAGAATTTAAAGGTAGGTTGCGTATAAATGTAAGCGCATTTTGACTGTAACTGCTGTTGTAGTATATAGGTACTACTACATGTAGTTTATCGGATACTTACGATGCTTCATTTCCAATCTTCACCTCTATATATGTGTTTGTTTTTGGGCGGTTACGGGTTACGGTTACGCCCGCAAAGAACAGGCGGTCACCAGAATTTAATCCGATGACCGCTTCGATTGTCAATTATAAGTTTTACTTTACCAGAACCTTCTTTCCATCATTAATATTGATGCCTTTCTGCAGCTTATTCAAGCGCTGCCCGGAGACATTATAAATGGCTCCCTCGCCTTTGGAGAGGGTTGGGGTGAGGCTGATTCCTGTCACAATATCTTCAGCCTCGTGGCTCACAGCATCTGCGTCTGCATAGCGGATGATGTAGAGGCTGGCATCGCCTAATGCCCCATTGACGGGAAGGCGAAGCAGTTCGCCGTCTTTGAATGGATTGAGATCCATGCTATAGAGGATGAAGAGCAAGTCTCCGTTGTCAAGCGTCTCAATGCAGAGCGTATGTCCGTCTGTGGCAGAGCCAAGAGTGGCATCGTTTGTATTGACGTTCACGCCTTCGGGCAACTTCATGTTAAACTGCAAGGCAGTCATTTCCGTTGCTCCTGTGAGGCTTATCTTTGCCTCGTTTGCCTGCACCTCAAATGAGAGGTTCTGGGCATTAGCACTGCCAACTATTGCCACAAGTGCTATCAGAAAATGTATAACTCGTTTCATATTTATTTCATTTTAGCCATAATTCAAGACCTTCATATATTCCACATTGTATATTTATTGGACAATTACTTGAGATACAATACTTCTTGTTGATAACACTTTATATGTATTTGTACCCATAATAAATGTTCCCAGTTCATCCATAGCAACAGGATTACCATTTGGAGTCTTAAAATATTGTGTATTATCCGATTTATTAAATAATGACTCCAATGCTATGATATAGACATAATCAGCAGAAATTGCATCCTTAGGTGTAATTACAGTACCAACAGGATAAGCATCATTAATAGATGATGGTTTTGTTGTAGATTTCACGACTTCAGGCATAGTAGGTAAACTAGTTGCAGCTGTAGGTTTAACATCCCCCTTGTCATCAACTATCTTAAATGTTGCATCAGGTCCAATATAAGTATAATAGTATTTCTCTTGTCCTGTTCCACCACCATTCTTCATAATGGCTATAATGGCATTGATGTCGGCAACATCCACTACGCCATCTTCATTCACATCACCTTTCAGCGGAGTTTCACTACTCTGTGCAAAAGCACCTACACTCACTAGCAGCATTGCTGCAAAAGTCATTAAAATTCGTTTCATAATTGTTTTGTTTGGTATTTTAGTTATTCGTTTTGATGAGGACATAAAAAACGTGGACAATTTACTTCGTCTACGTATTCTGCGGTATCGGCAAACACCTTGTAATCTTAAACGAGCAAATGCCCACGCCGAACGGCGTGAACTATCTACTTCAGTTCTTGATTACGATTCTTTCAATTTGCCGATTTTCAGAATACAAGAATCAAAAGTGGATGTTCATCCTATATGTCTAAATCCTTTTGTTTATACCATAGGCAATATTTGTGAAATATTGTTTATTTGTTTATTAGCTCTTCAATCTTTTCAATAAGATCTCGAGCCGGTTCAATTCCAATGTGACCAAAGTTGTGCGTTCATCATCTGTCATACTCATTGCAGTACGTATTTATCTCGTTCTACATTCTTTCTGTATGGGAGAAATGTCCATTCGTCCCACTGTTTCTTGGTATAAATATGTGGACTTATTTCCTCACCAATATCCCATCCCAACTCACGGAACGGATAAGTGACATCGTAATCACTGGCTTCCAGTTTAGGCTTATTCAACAGAATCAAAATATCCCAATCCGAGCCTTCGTGGGCATCGCCACGGGCGCGGGAGCCATAGAGCCATACCTGACCGCCTGGCGGAACGACCCGATTGCTGGTTTCTTTTAATTTCTGAATTATTTCCTCTTCTTTTGCTGTCATAACACACATTCTGCTTTGCAAAGTTAGCGATTTATCCAATACGAGCAAAGAAATATGCAATTTATTTGAGTATCAGGCACGAAAAAGCCTTTCCATTAGTGGGGGAAAGGCTTTCTCTGGCTTTTTCAGTCTTCTGTGATTTTGATTGTCACTTCGTGGTGGCGGCGGAGGGAGGCATTGATGCGGTTGTAGAGCTGCATGAATGGTTCGCGGCTTTGCTTGACGCAGCCGGGGGCGATGCGGGTGCCGGTGAGGATGCGGCCGTCGGTGCGGTTCCAGATGCCGTTGCCGATGGCGAGGCATACGCTGGGCTTTTCCACGAGAACTGGTACTTTGCGGCTATGTATGCTGCTGTACCTGAGGGCGATGCGGTAAGTGCCTGCAGGGACGCGGTACCGGGCGTTTTCGGTGGTGTCGCAGATGCGGGTGTCGTCGATTGTGAGGGTGCCGTCGCAGGCGATCTCGTTGATACGGTGTCGGTGAAGAAGTATTTGCATAATGTATATATATGTTTTTGTGTGGTTACGGGTTACGGTTACGCTTTGGCTGCCCAATAGTCGGAGAAGTCCTTGCAGCCGTCGGGCAGGTTGTGGCGAATGAGGCAGAAGCCTGCCTTGCAAGCGGCGGAGAGCAGCTGTCTGTAGAGGCTTTCCCCTGCGGCATCGTTGTCGGGGTACATGTGAAAAGTAATTGACAATTGAGAATTGATAATTGACAATTGCTCCACGTCTTTGGGTTTGAGCAGGGTTGCCGAGGGGATGGCGATGGCTTTGTGGCCGGAGGAGAGCATTGCCCAGCAGTCGGAGCAGCCTTCGGTGATGAAGAGTGCCTCGCCGGGCTTCAGCAGGTTCAGCACTGGCAGGTTGTAAATGCTGCACTCAGAGCCGCGTGGGAAGCGGAAACGAGGGGCAGCCCCCTCCCAGCCTCCCCCAAAGGGGGAGGAGAGAAAGTCTCCCTTTAAGGGAGATTTAGAGGGTCCTAAATTGCGGTTCTGAATACCTATCAACTTACCTTCGCGGTCATAGTAGGGTATCTGGAGCCAGTTGATGCCCTGCCGGTCGCGCCACGAAGTCAAGCGGCACCAGCGCACCACACGCTCGTCCAGCTTCCTTTCCTCGAAGAGAAACTTTCGGGCAGCTTCACTCAACCAAGGATGCTCGAAGAATCTTGCATAGTACTTGGCATCGAAGGGCTTGGCTGGCTTCGTCTCCTTTGGCTTATACTCGGTCAGGATTATGTTATTTTCGTCGGCAAGCCAACGGCAGGCATCCTTGAAGTCCTTCCCGAGCACTTTCATGGCGAGGCTTATAGTGTCTCCGTTTTCCCCACAGCTCCAGCACTTGAACTTATTGTTCTTGAACGACAAACTGGCGTGGTGGTCGTCGTGGAAGGGACAGAGGCATTTGTGGCGCTCGACCCGGAGCCCAAGTCGCTCTGCGACCCCCTCGATGGGAAGGTCGCGGAACTTCTGAATTTGGATTGCATCCCACCTTTTCCTTGCCTCGGCATAGTCCGAACAAGTTCGGCCTCTGCTCTCGGCTTCATGAAAACGTTCAATAGAGTTTCTCATAGACATTCTCCTCCACCTCACATATCCACTTCTTGCTGAGCCACTTGTGGATGAACACACGGGCGGGGGCGCTGAGTTCCTCCTTGACGATGGTTTCGCGCAGCATGTCGCGGGTGAAGCGCTTGGGAATGACGTCGAAGAGCGTGGGTTTCTCTTTTACGCACTCCCTTTCCCTGGGCATGGCTGCCTCGTACTGCTGGCCCCACTGCGCCATTTGGCCGTCGAGGATGTACTGTGCGAAGTACCAGTAGCAGCGACGCACTTCCCTGTGCCGGGATTCCTTTTCGCCCCAGAGGTGATAGAGTATGGTGGCGATGCGGAAGGCGCTGACACTGGCGCGGACGTAGAAGGAGTCGTGGGCACGGCTGCCTGTCTTCAGGATGATCTCGCGCTGCTGGTTGCACCACTGGCGCACATCCTTGTCGAGCCAGTGCATGTCCACCTCGTGCGTGGGCATGAGCTGGTCGTCGTCGGTGTAGGTCTCGGCCATGAGCCTTCCGACGGTCCCGTTGATGTCGCGCTCCTGCTGTTCGTCGAAGGGCCTGATGATGGGGGCTTCCTCGCCGAGGCTGTCGTCCCCCTTGACCAGTATCTGGCGGCTAGCATCTCCCAGGACGACGCCCTGCTTGTCGATGTACCGGGCCAGGGATTGTTCCTGCCCGCAGATGACGGAGCACCAGTTGATATCGACCATGCAATTGTAGCCGCCATCGTAGAGCGTGTCGCGGCTGTAGGTCTCGCCCAGGCTGAATGCCGAGCGCGCAACGGCCTGGAAGTCGCCCTGGTTGCGCCGGTTCTCGGTGAAGGTGCTCATCTCGTCGGAGAAGAGGAAGAACGGCAGCCAGTCCTTGTAGCGCCGGTAGGCGAAATCCGCATACTTCGTCACCACCGGCAGCGTGAACTTCTGCAGGAAGCGTATCACGACGAGCGGTTCATGGTCCTTCCGCTGGTTGCCACCCCTGCAGTGGTTCTCGTCTTTGCAGTCGCGCAGGATGCTGCGTTCCTCCCGGTCGCGAAGGATCTGGCCCTGCATGAGCAGGTTCACCACCCATCTGACCAGGCTCTTGCCGCTGCCACTGTGACCGACGCACAGCAGGTTGAGCAGGAGCATGCTCAGGAAATGGTCATAGACATACTTCACGCGAAGCCTCGGGGCAAGACCGCAGTAGCAGACGATGGCCGCCAGCGTGACTGCCAGCTTCTGGGTCAGGGTGCCCTCGATGTTCGTCCAGAAAGGCCTTACGGCAGGCGGAAGGTCCGCCGCCGTAAGTTGCTTTACATAATAATCCTTTTTCATGAGAAATCGTGTTTGCATGAGAGGTTAGTCATGAGTGTTGCGATGCGGGCAGCCTCGCTGATGAGGTGGCGCACGGCGGCCAGGATGCCGGCCTTGCGGGGGAACATCAGCAGCACGCGGAAGTGCTGCTTCGTGGTGGTGACAGAACCGTACTCCGTGTCGAGGAGCGGCTCGTAGCGGTGGGTACCGGTGATGCAGTAGGGGTCGATGACAATCTTACCGTTGTCGTACTCCGTGACGTTTGCTTTTCTTTTGATCATATAAGCCCCCTCCCGACCTCCCCGAGGGGAGGAGTTTTGTATTCCGCGGAGGGGATAGCGGTTGTTAATGGTTTTTACTTGTTTTTTCTGATGTCAGTCGCGAATGACACTGCAAATTTACGGCAACGCCCACGGAGCTGCAATAGTCAGTGAAAGAATGCCCCCTCATCTTTTCACTGGCCTCTGCGAAACAGCCTGCTAATCGGGGATTTCCAACTCGGCATAGAGAATTTCTGACAGGGTTTTGAGCATGGCTCTGGTACCGGCTGTGTCGGCCTCTGCGGACAGACGTTCATACTCCTGCTTCAGCAGTGTCACGAACAGCCTCAGGTAGAAGCGGTCGGTGGCGGTTTTGCCGGGTTTGCCACTCTGGATGCGGCGAAGCGTGGGATAGTTCACTCCAATGTTCTCTTCGACAAGTCTCTGGTGTGTGTAACCAAGACGGATGACGGCCCTGTAGGCAATCGTCAATGCGGTGGTGAGGCCGGTTGAGTTTTCTGCTTTTGTCTTCATGTTCGGTATGGTTTTCCGGGGTAGTGTGGCCCCTATAATACTCTACTGTTATCACACTGCCTTTGCAGCGTTGGCTAACCTGGTCGGTAACATCGAACACGAAGGTAGAGTCCATACCGTTGTTGAACTGCATCTTTATCAAAGCTTTAGAGAGAGAAAGCGTAACCGTAACCCGTAACCACCCAAAAACATATATATACACAAATAGGGGTAAAGGTTTTTTCTCTCGGAGGCTAAATCTTTCTTAGTATATTCTTTCTATAAATACATACTTAATAAATAATAATATATAATGTACACGAAATAAAATATATTATGATTGTTGCCCTTGGTATATATGTGCAAAAGGGCAGTTACGGGTTACGGTTACGCCCCCCAGACTGCCAAGAGAGGGCCTTTCCTTCTATGAGGCACGAGATCCGTAACAACCCTTTCCGACATCCGTGACAAATCTTGACAAATCTACGAAATTGTCGTACCTTTGTATTGTCAAAGAAAAGCAACAGACGCCCCTGCGAGAAAACTGCTCGGCGGAGCAAAATTTTTTCCTCGGCGGAAGAGATTAAATTCTCCTACGGAGCAATTAAAAGACCCCCCAGCCCCCTTTAGGTGGAGATATGGAAATATCTTTACAAACAGAAAAAGTACCGGTGCAATATAGAGAAAACAAAAACTATTTATTAACGAAACTGCCCAAGACCCTGCAAAGCAGTTCCCTAGCCCTTATGGGAGAGGGTTAAGGAGAGGGTCCAACAATTATGATTAACATCAAAGCACAACAGACGCTGGTTAAATTCAGCAAGACCGACGCAGGCACGCTCCTGTACGTCATGAGACCCGAAACCTACAGCCGGCTGGCCGAAAGCAAGGTCATCCAGGAGGCATCCGTCCGCAGCGGCATCGCTCGCGGAGCCCTGAAGGGCGCATGGGACGCCATCGGCGAAGTCATCAAGGCATGGGTGACCGAAGGCCACTCGGTAGCTATCCCCGGCCTGGGCAGCCTGCGCTTCAGCATGAACGCCGATGCTGTAGCCG
>JAFZPZ010000070.1 GCA_017552435.1 Bacteroidaceae bacterium | reverse complement strand
TCCTAGTTAGGGCGCAAAAACACGGACTGAGGAAGAGGTTTTAAGGAATAGGAAAAAGTTTTACATCCTTAAAATTTTAAATTCAATTATGGCACTTAAAGTGAAAGCAGTCGAGAGACTGGTGAGGTTCAACAAGAACGACGCGGGCAAGTACCTCTACGTGATGCAGCCTGAGCTGTACATCCCCCTTGCCCAACAGAAGGTAATCAAGGAAGCTGCCCTCCGCAGCGGCGTGAGCCAGGGCGTGATGCAGGCTTGCTGGGATGCTGCCGGCGAAGTCATCAAAACCGTCCTCATACGCCACGTACGATTTTTTTTTGCAATATCACATTTTTTTTGGCAAAAAGTCTTGCAGAAAAGCACGAAACGCAGTACTTTTGCACAAAAATTAGTGGTCCGGGAGATTAGTCGTCTGGCCGTTTGGGTTTAAGCACAAACATCCATCGGAAACTTTCCTAAACGACTACTCCGCGACTATAATCGCGCCTTCTTGCGCTCCAGTTGGTCTTCGCAAGTGCTCAGGCGGCAAAGCCGGACGTCTCAGGCGCAGGCGGAAGGTGCTAAAGCATCAAAGAACCACTAAACAACTAAACGACAAAACAGAAGACAATGGGTGGATTCTTCGGAACAATACAGAAGCAGCAATGCGCTGCTGATCTTTTTTACGGTACAGACTATCAATCACATCTTGGCACAAAACGTGGCGGTATGGCCACTCTAAGCGACGGAGGAGAATTCCTTCGCAGCATACATAACCTGGAAAGCTCCTACTTCCGCACACGATTCGAGCCGGAACTGGACAAGTTTCAGGGAAAGGCGGGCATCGGCGTCATCAGCGACACCGACGCACAGCCCATGCTTATGAACAGCCATTTGGGACGCTTCGCACTCGTCACAGTTGCGAAAATCAACAATCAGGAAGTTTTGGCGCAAAAGCTGCTCGAAGAAGGCGGACACTTGAGCGAATTCAGCAGCGGTAAAATCAACCCTACCGAGCTCATCGCCCTTCTTATTATAAAAGGCAGGAACTTCGTGGATGGCATTGAATTTGTTTTCAAGCAAATCAAGGGCTCCTGCTCCATGTTGCTGCTCACCGAGGACGGCATCATTGCCGCACGCGACTCGTGGGGACGCACGCCTATCGTGGTCGGGAGCAAGGATGGGGCAATGGCGGTAACAAGCGAGACTTCAGCCTTCCCCAATCTCGGTTTCGAGATAATGCACTACATAGGCCCCGGTGAAATCGTCCGCATCCGTGCCGACAAGATGGAAGTGCTGCGGCCTGCCAATCCACGCATGCAGATATGCGCTTTCCTGTGGGTCTATTACGGCTTCCCAACCAGCAACTACGAGGGACGCAACACCGAAATGGTGCGCAACGAGTGCGGCCGCGTGATGGGACAGGAAGACGATACAGAGGTGGATTGCGCCTGTGGTATCCCCGATAGCGGAGTCGGAATGGCTGTAGGCTACGCACAGGGACATGGATGCCCCTACATGCGCGCCATCAGCAAATACACTCCCACTTGGCCCCGTTCCTTCACCCCGAGCAATCAGGAGACAAGAAATCTGGTAGCCAAGATGAAGCTCATTGCCAACAGGGACTTCCTTAAGAACAAACGCCTGCTTTTCTGTGACGACAGCATCGTGCGAGGCACACAGTTGCGCGACAATGCCAAAGTGCTTCACGACTTGGGAGCCAAGGAGGTTCACATGCGAATCGGTTGTCCTCCCTTGGTCTATAGCTGCCCCTTCGTCAACTATAGTGCCAGCAAAAGCGACCTGGAGCTCATCACTCGTCGTATCATCAAGGACTTCGAGGGCGAAGACGGCAAGAATCTGGAAGCCTATACCCGTACCGACAGTCCCGAGTACAAACGGTTGGTGGCTGAGATAGCCCGTCGCCTCGACCTCGATTCGCTGCGTTTCTCTAAACTCGAAACGTTGGTCAAGGCCATCGGTTTGCCCAAGGAACGCATCTGCACGCACTGTTTCGACGGCAGTTCGTTCTATACACTCGAAGAGGAAAACAAGGATTCACTCTTCACTTAATCCCTAACAATTTGTGTGTCTGCAGCGAGAGTGACCATTTGGGATGCTGCATGATATAATCAATCGTCTCACGAAGGATGATGCGATTGCGTTCTGTGTCGCCTGTGTCAAGCGGTTGCAAGTAAAGCCGAGGAAGCCCCCCTCCTTCTCTCCCGAGGGGGAGTGATTTAAGTATGGTGTCAGGGTCAGTGTCTTTTCCCATATAGAGAATCTTCAACTCGTCTATAGACCTCCCCCTAAAGGGGGTTGGGGGGTCCGTTTTGGGTGAAACCGTCACCCAATCTATTCCCTCCGGCAGCGACAAGGTGCCATTCGTCTCCACCTGAATGAAGAAACCCGCTTCGTGCAATTTGTCAACGAGCGACTGTGTGAGCTGCAAGGCCGGTTCGCCGCCTGTGATGACGATATGGCGCGGCTTGTGGCGGCATGCCTCCCGAACAATCTCCTCCTCCGTCATCTCAGTAAAAGACTGATGCTGTGTGTCGCAGAAAGGACACTGCAGGTTGCATCCCGAGAACCGCAGGAAGAAAGCCGGCGTTCCTGTAAAGAACCCCTCACCCTGCAGCGACAGAAAAGTCTCGTTAACTCTCATTCTTCACTCTTCATTCTTCACTCTTCACTCGTCACTCTTCACTTACATAAGTTGCCAAATTCCCTTCGCTTTCCTGCACATCGACGCGGTAGCATTCAGGAATCTGGTCGCATATCCACTTGGCGATGTTCTCGGCAGTAGGATTACAGGGCAGTACCTCGTTCAGGTTTGCATGATCGAGCTGCGACTCTATGCGCTGCTTGATAATCTTGAAATCGACGACCATCCCGTCCTTGTTGAGTTCACGGGCCTTACAATAGACCGTGATGGTCCAGTTGTGACCATGAAGCTGGCTGCATTTGCTCGGATAGGACAGTTCCAACCGATGACTGGCAGATATAACTAATCGTTTGCTAATGTAATACATAAATATGAAAATTTCTGCAAAGGTACGAATAAGTGAGCGGAATACAAAATTTACCCCTTAAACATCTTCCAAGGCTTGCGGTATTCCGGAGTAATGAACCGGTCGGCGGCCTTGTTGTGGAAGGTGTGGCGCTGGTCGTCGTATATGAGGGACTCGCCTGTGCGGGCCGCTATGTTGCCCAGATGAGCGTACTTGGCACAGAAGACGCCGTTCTGGATGGTGCAGGCGGTATCGAAGCTACGCGAGCGCACACAGTCGATGAAGTTGGTCGTGTGGTCGTAGTGATCATTGTTGGAGGGCTTCCACGATTGAGCTTCGAGCTTATTGCCGAGGGGAATGAGTTCCATCTTCTCGCGGTTCACCAGTAGTGTGCCGTTGGTTCCCTTGAACTCGAGGCCGTAGTTCATGCCGAAAGGTCCCGACTCGATGGTGACGTTGCTCCATTGTATCAGGAATTCGGGGAACTCATAGAAGACACTTAGGTTGTCGAATGTCTCGGCGAAGTTATTGGGATAAGTGTGATTGGCTCCGGAGGCTACCACACGGCGAGGCATGCCGGTGACGTTCATACCCCAAAGAGCCATGTCCATCAGGTGGACGCCCCAGTCGGTCAGGAGTCCGCCGCCGTAGTTCCAGAACATGCGCCAAAGGCCGTGCACGCGTGTTGAATTGAACGTGCGCTGGGGAGCAGGGCCGAGCCACATATCGTAGTCGAGACCTTGCGGAACGGGACCGTCCTGTGCGTGGTTGAGGATGGCAGCATAGGCGAAGTTTGCCCAGACGTTGACACGGGCTATTTTTCCCAGCTGTCCGCTGTCGATGTAGCTTTTCATCTCGTGCCAGAGCTGGGAGCTGCGTTGCTGCTGTCCTACCTGTACCACACGCCCGTAGCGTTTCTGGGCAGCCACCATTGCGTCGCACTCGGCTATGGAGTTAGCGACAGGCTTCTCCACATAGACGTCCTTACCTGCCGAGCAGGCGTCGGTCATGATGAGGCAATGCCAGTGATCGGGTGTGCCGATGATGACGGCATCGATGTCCTGCCGTTCCAGCACGCGGCGGTAGTCGGTATAAGTATCGGGACGACGGCCCCAGAGCCTTTCAGCCTCTGCAGTACGGTTCGTCAGTATGCCTTGGTCCACGTCGCAGAGTGCCACACATTGTACGTCGGGGTGCCTCATAATGTCGGAAAGGTCAGCCCATCCCATGCTCTTGCAGCCGATCAGAGCGACGCGAAGCTGGTCGCTTGGTGCCGCTGTAGCACGAAGGGCTCTTGATTGCAAGACCTGAGGCAATATGATGCCAGCAGCTAAAGCGGTTGCTGACTGGCGAAGGAATTCTCTACGTTTCATGGTAATTCGGGTAACTATAATCTTTCAACTCTCAACTTTATACATCTTCCAGGGTTTGCGATAGGGTCGGGTGATGAGCTGGTCGGCGGCCTTGTCGTGGAAGGTGTGGCGCTGGTCGTCGTAATGCAGCACTTTCCCTGTCCGCGCGGCAATGTTGCCCAGGTGAGCGTACTTGGCGCAAAGCACGCCGTGCGTGATGGGACAAGCCAGTTGGTCGATGCGGCGCGAGCGGACGCAATCCAGAAAGTTGCCTGTATGCACCACATGTTCGCCTGGGGTGGCCATGACCTTCATCGGCTCGGTGCGTCCTGCGTTCGGCAGCACTTCCCACCAATCGTAGTTGGTGACGACGGTACCTTTCTCTCCGATGAACTCCAGGCCGTTGACGCTGCCGTAAGGACCGGAGGAGAAGGCGGTATTGTTCCACTGAATGCTGAGCTGCGGCAGGTCGTAGAGGACACTCAGGGTGTCGAAGGTCTCGGCCTTGTTATCGGTATCGACGAAGTGACCTCCCACTGCAGAGACGCTGAGCGGCGTTTCCTTGATATTCATGTGCCAGAGCGCCATATCCAAGAGGTGCGGCCCCATGTCGGTCATCAGTCCGCCTCCGTAATCCCAGAAGCAGCGCCAGCTATGGTTCCGTGTCAAGCTGTAAGGCCGCTTCGGGGCAGGCCCAAGCCACATGTCGTAGTCGAGGGTAGCAGGCGGTTCTGCATCGGGTGTTGCTTCCTTCAGGTGAACATAGGTGAAGTTTGCCCAGATGTTGATGCGGCCAATGTGTCCCAGCGTTCCGGCGGCAATGTACTCATGGAGTTTCTGCCAATGCTCGGCACTATGCTTCTGCTGACCCACCTGCACCACACGGTCGTAGCGTTTCTGGGCGGCCAGCATGGCGTCGCACTCTCCGATGCTGTTGGCTGCAGGCTTCTCCACATAGACATCCTTGCCGGCCGAACAGGCGTCGATCATGATGAGGCAATGCCAGTGGTCGGGCGTGCCGATGATGACGGCGTCGATGTCCTGACGTTCCAGCACGCGGCGGTAGTCGGCATATTGGTCCGGCCGCCGCCTCCATTTCTTTTCAGCATCAGCGGTACGGTTATTGAGCACTTCCCCGTCCACATCGCACAAAGCCACCAGCTGGACGCCCGGGTTCTGCATCATGGCGCAGAGGTCGGCCCATCCCATGCCGCGGCACCCGATGAGCGCCACACGTATTGTGTCGTTTGCGGTCATAGTTCTAAAGCTTTAGTATTTATCGATAAGTTTCTGCAGATACTTGCGCGTCTTGACCATATAGTCGCTGGTCCTGTCGCTCATCTCGTATTCGATGGTGATGGCCCCCGTGTATCCCTGCTGTTTGAGCAGCTTGATGATGGCCGGGAAGTCCACGTCGCCTTCGGGGATGGGTTTCTCCTTGCCAAGGTTGTAGGGGTCGTCGGCCGAGGGATACGTGCCGTCCTTGGCATGCATGTCGCGAACCAGGTGACCAAACTGGCGAATCGCGTCAGTCGGATTGGCCTTGCCATAGAGCAGCAGGTTGGCCGTGTCGCAGTTGATGAAGCAGTTGCCGGTCCCGATATCCTTGATGGCGCGAATCAGGGTGGTCGGCGTCTCCTGTCCTGTCTCGAAGTAGATGTCCACGCCACGTTCCTTGGCATAGAGGGCCAGGCCCTTCATAGCCACGATGAACGTCTTGTACTGCTCTGTTCCAGGGTCTTCGGGGATGAAGCCGAAGTGGCTATGCAAAGCAGGGATTTTCGCCTTCTGACAGAAATCGACGCACTTGCGGTACTCGGCGAGTTTCTGTTCGCGACCCTCCATCGGAGCAAGGCCAATGGTGGAAGGTCCCTCCGTGAAGTTCCACACGCAGCGGCCCGGGATATTGATGACGGTAGTGATTTTGATGTTGTACTTCTCGCGGGCGGCATTCAGTTTGTCGATAGTTTCCTGAGTGTAGTTAGCCGGGAACCCGATCTGGCAGGACGTAAATCCCATGTCTCGGAGGTTCTTGAACGTAGCATCCACATTGCCTGTCCCACTCACGATGCAGCCGATGGTAATAGGCGACTGGCTTTTCTTGGCAAGACACACCTGCCGCATCCCGACGGTCATAACCATGATCATCAACAGAATAAGAGATTTTTTAGTCATAATCATACCATATATATTTTATTATTTGTATTGTTCAGGCAACGCCCTTTTCGGATACAAAGATACAAATTATTTCACAGTTCATCGTTCAAAGTTCATAGTTATTTTCCTATTATTATAATTTTGGATTTTGAATTTCGAATTATATGTCGTACCTTTGCACCCCGAGAGCAATTTTAAGGTAAAAAGACAATAATATGAGGAAACTTAACGAAAACGAGATTGCGGCACTCAAGAGTCAAGGTTGCACCGCAGAAGATTGGCAGGGCATTACTGTAGCCGACGACTTCTGCGCCGATTATATCTGGCAAACAGACTTCTATGGAGAGGTCAACCTCGGCTCCTTCAACAAGGTGATAGAGGTGGCCGAAGGCTTCACCAAACACAGCGGCATACGACGCGCCACACTGCGCAACTGCGTCATCGGCAACGACTGCCTCATCGAGGATGTCGGCCAGATCAACACTACGCCCAATGCATCGTTCGGCGAGGGGCATGTCATCTCCGTTCTCAACGAGGTGGGCGACGGCAACGTGATGATATTCGACGGCCTCAACTCCCAGCTCGCCTCCCTGATGGTGAAGTATGAGCAGGACAAGGAGTTCACCGAAATCGTGCGCCGGCTCGTCACTGACAGCATCACGGCACACAGTCTTACCATTACGACAATAGGAAACGACGTACGCATCACTTCCACACACGACATCACGAACTGCCACATCAGCGACGGCTGCGTCATCGACGGTGCCCTCCGCCTGAAAGACTGCACACTGAAAAGTATTCCCAGCGCCACCGTGAACATCGGTGTGGGCGTCATCTGCAAGGACTCGGTCATCTACAACGGTTCCAGCATCACCAACGCCGTAAAGTTGGAGAACTGCTTCGTGGGCGAGGCCTGCAAGATAACTGACGGCTTCACGGCCGAGAACAGCCTTTTCTTCGCCAACTGCTACATGAGCAACGGTGAGGCCTGTGCTGCCTTCTGCGGTCCTTTCTCCGCCTCACACCACAAGAGCTCGCTGCTCATCGGCGGTATGTTCTCGTTCTACAATGCTGGTTCCGGTACGAACTTCTCGAATCATGCCTACAAGATGGGACCGATGCACTGGGGCGTACTGGAGCGCGGCACCAAGACAGCCAGCGGCAGCTATGTTCTCTTGCCTGCACGCATAGGCACCTTCAGTGTCTGCTTCGGCAAGCTCATGCACCATCCCGACACGCACAAGCTGCCCTTCTCCTACCTCATTGCCTACGGCGACGACATGTACCTGGTGCCTGGGCGTAACCTCACGACGGTCGGTCTCTATCGCGACATACGCAAGTGGCCGAAGCGCGACAAGCGTCACGACAGAGGCAAGAACTCCATCGTCAACTTCGATTGGCTCTCCCCCTTCTCCGTCGGTGGCATCATGGTGGCCAAAAGGACGCTGGAGGCACTTCGCGAGGTGTCGGGTGACGTAGAGACCTACAACTTCCACGACTATGTCATCAAGAACTCGTCGCTCAAGAAGGGTATCAAGTATTACGACATCGCCCTCCGCATCTACATGGGAGCCGTCATGAAACGTCACCGTCTGGAGCGCCCAATTTCATCTACCGGCACTGGAAAGTGGAGCGACCTCAGCGGCCTGCTCATCCCACTCAGCGAAGAACAGCGCATCGTTGCTGCCATCAAGGACGGTTCGCTGGACAGTATTCCTGCCATCCGCGAAGAGTTCGTGCGCGCCAACGACAACTATGCCGAATACCGCTGGGCTTGGAGCTACCGCCTCATCTGCGAATACTACGGCATCGACGAGATAACGGAAGAAACAGCAAAACAGGTTCACGAGGATTATGTACAGGCTCGCCGAGCATGGATTGCCGAAATACGGAAAGATGCGCAGAAGGAGTTCGAGTTGGGTGACATCGACCAAAGTGTCCTCGACGACTTCATGGCTCAGCTCGACCAAGAGACCGAGTGGGAGAACCTCAAGTACGATATGTAAGCTCCCAGAAAGCTATGGCGGCGGCGTTGCCTACGTTGAGGCTATCGACGCCGTGATGCATCGGAATCTTCACGACATAATCAGCAGCATCGATGACTGCTTCAGGCAGGCCATCGCCCTCGGTGCCCAGAATGAGTGCCAAGCGGTCGGTGGCCTTTAGCTTTGGGTCGTCGATGCTGATATTATCGTGACGCAGCGCCATCGCAGCCGTCGTGAAGCCCATCCGCTTCAACCTTTGGATAGACCCCTCTGCATCGAGCCAGGTCCAAGGCACAAGAAAGACGCTGCCCATTGAAACACGGACGGCGCGACGATTCAGTGGGTCGCACGAATCGCGTGTCATCAGCACGGCATCGACACCGAGTGCTGCTGCCGAACGGAAGATGGCTCCGACATTGGTAGTATCTACCACACCATGCAGTACCACGATGCGACGAGCTCCTTTGCAGACCTCTTCGGGCAAAAGCGGCTCAGGCCTACGCATAGCACAGAGCACGCCACGCGTTAAAGTGTAGCCCGTCAGTTGTGCCAACAGTTCCCGGCTGCCGGTATAGACAGGCATATCGTCTGGACAACGCGCGATGATGCTCTTCGCATCGCCTTCGATATGCTTACGTTCGCAGAGCAGCGAAACGGGTTGCATACCGGCATCGAGGGCAACCAGAATCACCTTCGGACTCTCGGCGATGAAGAGTCCCTTTTCGGGCTCCAACCTGTTGCGCAACTGAGCTTCGGTCAGCGTTCCATAAACATCCAACCCCGGCAAATCGAGCGAAGTGATAGTGATTAAATTCAAAGATTATAAGATTATGAGATTATATATCAAAGAATACGCGTGATCCCAATTTTTGAATTTTATAATTTTATAATTTTGAATTATCTCATCACCTATCTTCCGGCATGCTCTTTCCCGTGAGCAGGGTGCCGTCGTTTGCAAGGCCTTCGGCCGTAACGGTCAGGTGCGTCTGCTTGCCATTGCCGTAGAAACTGAACTCAGCCTTGCCGCTGTCATCGAGCTTCAGGTCAGGATTCCAGTAGAGCGTCCTGCGATAGTCCTTCACATTTGGCAAAGGCTTGTTGCTGTAGTCGGGCTGATAGAAATCCTCCGGTGCCGAGTAACCAGGCAAGACATAGCGGCGGTCTCGGGAAGTGGCGCGATGCGAATCGAGTTTGTCAATGAGGTGAATATCAACCTCCACATTAGGAATGTCCTCGCCATCATAGAGCGAGTTACCTTCCCTGCGAGGGCTGTAGTCGGTGTAGATATAGACCTTGCCGAGGTTTTTCAGCAGGTTGTACTTCTCCTTCTCGGAAGATGACATGTTGAAGGTTTCGACAGGCATTGGAGCGGGAGCAACACCACCGACGGCCGTGCGGTTCTGTGTATTGACGGACATGTTGGACTGGCTCCTGCCATCCATACGGAGCACCAGTTCATAGTCGCGCGACAGGTTCATGTCGCCGATGTAGGTGCGTGAGATGTCGCGAGCAAAACGGTTGCTACCATAGAAGACTCCTGGGCAGAATCCTACATCGCAAGCCTCGTTGAAGGCCTCGTAGGCATCAATGACGTAGGCGGGCTTCGTGGGGTCGAACTTACGCAGACGGGCGCGCTTGACACCGACGGTCACCTCATCGAGCATACGCGAGCCGTCCATCAGCCAATCCTGAGCGATGACGGAGCCCTTCGGCGCCTCTGCCAAATGGCACTGATACCAGTCATAGGGCTTGACGAAACGCGGGAAGAATGGACGCAGACGGACATAGAACTCGGGGTAGTTGAGCTTGTCGTTGCGATCGGTACTCGGGATGTCCCAGATGTGGGGCTGGTCCTTCTTCCATTTTGTGCTGTCGCTGGCCGACAGATAGAAGATACTGCCCTCGTAGAAGCGCGGCGATGGGATGGAGAAGGCATGCTTCTCGGTCATCATCTCGCCATCGACAACTTGCCCTGCTCCGGGTTTGGTGAAAAGTGCGTGAACCAGAACCTCGCGCTTCATGGTTCCTTCGTTCTGCATACGACGAGTGAGCTGGTCGTTTTGTGTGGGGATATCGCGTCCGGTGGTCTCGGTATTTTCACGGGCTGCTGTCACTGCGCCCCCATCGGTAGCCTCCTTCGTGTCATTTTCCATGTTAGACGCCACCTCATTCTCTCCGGTCAGGCTCACAGCGTCTGTAGCATTGCTTCCCGCATCCAGGGAGCTAAAGTTGTCGGCAAACATCGATTCCTGCTCGATGGCCATATACTTGTTGACTTCGCCCACAAAGAGCGGTGTCTGCTCGGGCTTGTGATTCAGCACGAAAGCACCCGGTTCGGTCATTGTGTGCCAGTCATAGCGCCGCCAGCCCTGTATCATCAGCAAGAGGTCGAGGGCGCGATTGTGCTCCTCGTCGTCCTTCTCGAAGAAATAGCCGGGATTCTCCACGAAACCACGTATCTGACTGGCCAGAAGCATCTCGGTCAGGATGTTGCCATTGTCGTAGAGATACTCCGAGTGGGTAGCGTCGCATACCGAGACGCTGACTGTGGCGCCTGGTTTTCCGCCTTCCACAGCAAGACTGACAGGAGCGAAGGGCTCTGCCGGCTTTTCGCTGAGACCGCTGAAACGGAGAGTGGTTGGCGAGAAATCATTCTTGCGGCAGAAGAAGAGGCGGTCGGCGTAGATGCGGCCCACATTATTATATATAGTGACTTGGCAGACACCTGTCCGGAGTTTGGCCTCGTCGAGGGTAATGTCGGCAGAAGATCCGGCAGGAATCGTCTGGAAATCGAGCATCACGCCGTCGTGCATTACCGTCATGCCAAGTTCTTCGCTGGCAGCAGTGCCAGCAGCCCTAATCTCTACTCTTCTATTCCCTATTCCCTCATTCACCACCTGTACCGCACAGCCATCCTTTTCGGGACTTGCCAGGTGTTCCTTCACGGTTCCTTTCTTGCCCGTATAGGTGACGCTGTAGCTTTTGCCGCTCTGGGGTGTGAAGGTGAAGGAGCCGCGGCCTCGCTGCTCAACGTCTGCCTCTGCTACCACAGTACTTGCGCCTTCGGTCACAGTCACCTTTCCCTCCAGATGCAGTCCCTCGTTGCTTGTCACCTCGAAGGCAACACGATTGGGGACACCTGCCACCAGATTGCCGCCCTCGGGGAAGAGCTGCATTTTCGGCTTGGGCGAAGTCTCGTCAACTTTCGACTGGCGGCGAAGAGGCCGGAGCGTCATCTCATGGAAGAAATCGCCGGGTTCCTTGGGCTTGTCGAAAACAGGAAAGACGCGGCTGTAAAGCTTCTCGTAGTCGCGATAATACTCCTGCGCCATACGCTTGTTATAGAACCACTGTTCCGAGACCTTGTTGTGTGGATGCTCGGTGATGCCCCAGTTGAGTTGCCAGCGCGTATAGGCCCTCAGTTCGTAGTAGCCGCCGTAGAGTGTATCCTGCAGCACAAAAGAGCCGTGCACCTGGCCGTTTTGCAGTTCCAGCTGCTGACGTTGCACGAGGTATCCGTCCTGATTCAGCAGTTCGGCATAGAGGACACCGCTCAGGCGGCTCGGGGCACCCGTGTCGCTACGACGCACATAGGCCTTGTAGTAGAGGGTATCGCCCAGGAAATAGCAAGTATTGTCGGTATGGATGAAAACCTGCTCCTGCGGGATAGTCTTACCGAACTTTTCCAGACGCTCGGCCCATCCTTCCAGCGTAGTGGGAGCCTGCTGTGCAAAAGCACTGGAGGTAACGAAAAATGAAAAATGAAACGAGAAAGTTGAGGCGTGACTTTTTCATGTTTTGTTATCCGTTTGATTGATGAGTTTACATGTTGGCTGCAAAAATACGGCTTTTTGCTGAAACGTGCAAGAGAAAAGATGGAAAAATGGGTTCATATGGGGTATGTTCGTCTCCCTTGCATTGATTTTGATTGCCATAGTTTTTTGATTTTGTTAATAAACCAGTTACTTAAGAGACTTCAATTAATGAAAATTTAGTTCTGCCTCTACTAAATATGCTATAACATTCTGATAGTAAGTGCCATTCGTTCATTTTTCCATCTACTTTTCCTTCTACTTTCCCTCTACTTTCCATCTACTAAAGCTCTACTAATTTTCCATAGTCTTTCAGCTTTGATACTACCTCGCTGATTTCAAAGCCAATCTTTTTATGAGATATTTGCCCGTAGCTTATCATTTATTCCCAACATGGGAATGTTTTGTTCCCAGGCTGGGAATATTTTATTCCCAAGGTGGGAATATTAAGCCGGCCCCTACTCCTTTTGTTAACAGCGCCTATTAAAATAAAACAGATGATGAGTAAATAAATAGTAGAGGCAAAGTTGAAGGTTAGTAGAACTTTAGTAGAAGGAAAAGTAGAGGGAAAAATGAACGAATAATGCTTAATATCTGATGGTTACGTCATTTTTAGTAGAAGCAAAACCAGATTTAAAAGAATTTCATTGATTTTTACTATAATTTTTCATTCTTCACTCTTCATTCTTAATTTATTTGCCATCAAGAATGCTCTGGCAAAAGACATTCCATCATTCTTACAGAAGGGCAGATATCTTGGTTGGCGTACTGTAACTTTTATAACCCATTTGCGCTGCTGTTTGGTAAATCAGCTGACCAAAAAGAAATAAGCAAGGTAACATAGTAACGTTACCAAAAACAGTAACCCTACCCCAAAAATCAGGCGGTCATCGGATTGAATTCCGGTGGCCGTTTTTGTCGGTTATATATGCCAAAGGTTCTGAACCCTGCAAATATTTCCGCAAAATCCTTGCTTAATGTTTCTTTTATTCGTAAATTTGCACCACAAATATAAATGGTAATTAATATAAATAGCAATTAACATTATGAAATTCTACGATAGGGAGAGCGAGATAAACATTCTGAAAGAGAATGAATTGCAGTCGAGGAAGAGCGCAGTATTTACGGTGCTGATGGGCCGCAAGCGTGTGGGCAAAACTACGCTAATCACGACGGCATTGAAGAATTACGACTATGCCTACCTCTTCGTCTCGAAGGACAGCGAGGCGGTACTCTGCCAAAAATTCCAACAGACGCTGGAGGAGCAGCTGGGCATCCACATCTATGGCACCATCAGCCACTTCCGCGACCTGTTCGAGGTTATCATGAAGGAGTCGCTGAACCGCCATTTCATCATCATCTTCGACGAGTTCCAGACGCTCTACAAGGTAAATCCCGCCATCTTCAGCGAGATACAGGACCTGTGGGACCGCTACCACCGCGAGTCGCACCTCTACCTCATCACCTCGGGCAGCATCCAGTCGCTGATGAAGCGCATCTTCGAGAACGAAAACGAGCCGCTCTATGGCCGCCCCACCTCGAAACTGACGCTGAAACCCTTCGCCATCAGCGTTCTCAAGCAGATATTCCGCGACCACTGTCCGGATTATAAAAATGAGGATTTGCTTTGCCTCTACATGATTACCGGCGGTGTGGCCAAATATGTTGAATTACTGATGGATGCGGGCTGCTACACGAAGGAGAAGATGCTCAACTATGTGTGCCGTCAGGATTCCTATTTCCTCTCCGAGGGGCGCGACATCATGAATCAGGAGTTCAGCGACGAGAGCGCTACCTACTTCTCCATCCTGCAGCTGATCGCCGGTGGGTTGACCACACGCTCGGATATCGACGGGGCCATGCAGAAGGACATGGGTGTCTATCTGCAGAACCTTGAGAAGAACTACCTGATGGTGAGCCGATTGAAGCCGCTGCTAGCTAAGCCCAACAGCAAGGTGACCTCCTACGAGATTTCCGACCAGTTCCTACGGTTCTGGTTCCGCTTTGTGTGGCCGTACCAGTCGCTCGTCGAACGGGGACAGCTCGCGCTGCTGCGTCAGAATATGAGCCAGCACTATGAGCAGTTTACCGGTAGGACGTTGGAGCAGTATTTCCAGACGCAGGCGATGGAGACGGGACAATACACGCTGGTGGGCAACTGGTGGGACCGCAAGGGCGAAAACCGATGGAGCAGCGAGAGGAGAGGCAAAGCTGGTTTTGACTATCCCGAGTCGCGACAGAGGAAGGCGAAAGCCAACGAGATAGACATGATAGCCATCAACGAGTTCGACCACACGGGAGTGGCGGCCGAAATCAAGCGCAATCCCCGAAAAATCAGCCTTAAAGATTTGCAGGAGAAGGTCAATGTGCTGCCCTCAAAGAGCTTTGGCGAGTACACCCTCTCGCTTCGCGGCCTCTCGATAGAGGATATGTGAAGAAAATTTTATTATCATTTAGCCAGCATCCATCAGGGTGCTGGCTATTTTTGTGAGGCCAATGCGGAGCCTACAATGCGGAGCCTACAAGATTGTTTTTTTCGATTATTTTGTGCTTCTGCCTCGAAATTGAAAGAAAATTCTTCATTCTTCACTCTTCATTCTTCATTTTTTTGTATCTTTGTGGCAAGTATCGCTGTTTTCGTCACAAAAGACGCATGCTTTCAGCATGAAATCAAGTCCCTGAGCGCAGGGAGGCGGTATAAACATAGGATAATGGACAAAGAAAATAAACTGATACTCTATAAGGATGAGGAAGGTAAACTGAGTGTGAATACGCTGTTTGCCGACGAGGATGTGTGGCTGACACAAGCACAATTGGTAGAAATATACCAGTCGAGTAAATCGAATATCAGTGAGCATCTGACAAACATCTTTGCAGACAAGGAATTGGACAAAGAAGTGGTAGTTCGGAAATTCCGAACAACCACTCCACATGGCGCTATAGAAGGTAAAACGCAGACTCATCCTGTACAGCACTACAATCTCGATGTCATCATCGCCCTTGGTTATCGCGTGCAATCGCCTATAGCTGTGCGTTTTCGTCGCTGGGCAACCCGGTTGCTGCACGAATATATCCAAAAGGGCTTTGCAATGGATGATGAGCGCTTGAAACAAGGTGGGAACCGCTACTTCAGGGAACTACTGCAGCGCATTCGCGACATTCGCAGCAGCGAGCGCAACTTTTATCAGCAGGTGACGGACATCTATGCAACCTCTACCGATTACGACCCACGTTCGAAAACAACACAGCTCTTCTTTGCTACCGTGCAGAACAAGATGCACTATGCCGTTCACGAGCATACAGCAGCAGAGCTGATTTATGAGCGTGTTGATAACGAGAAGCCTTTCGTGGGCATGACCAGTTTCAAAGGCAACTACGTGACTCGCGACGATGTGAAGATAGCCAAGAACTACTTGACGGAGTTGGAACTACAGCGCCTGAACCTATTGACATCGCAGTTCCTCGATTATGCAGAGTTCCAGGCCTTGGAACAGAACCCAATGACAATGGCCGACTGGGTGGCGGCACTCGATGACCAGATACTACGCCTGAGAAAAAACATTCTAGAAGGTTCTGGCACTATCTCGCACGAAGAAGCCATAAAAAAGGCGGAACATGAGTTTGAAATCTATCGTGAGCGGGAGATGCGATTGTTAGAGAGCGACTTCGACAAAGCCGTCAAAGCCCTGTTGGAAAACAAGGAAGAAGACCAATGAAAGCAGAAAGCTGTTAAAATAGTACTGAATAGACTAATGTCACAAGCCAGCATCCACAAAATGGGTGCTGTTTTTTTTGTGAGGCCAATGCGGAGCCTACAATGCGGAGCCTACAAGATTGTTTTTTTCGATTATTTTGTGCTTCTGCCTCGAAATTGAAAGAAAAATCTTCATTCTTCACTCTTCATTCTTCATTTTTTTGTATCTTTGTGGCAAGTATCGCTGTTTTCGTCACAAAAGACGCATGCTTTTGGCATGAAATCAAGTCCCTGAGCGCAAGGAGGCGGTATGATCTTATCGGTAAATAACAAGCGTTGGCTATTATACAAAGCGTTCAGAAACTTGCAGGTGAAAGAACATACTACGATTATAATGGTTACGCTCACTGGATAGTGGGCGTTTTCCTGTTTCGTAGTATAGGTTTCCTGCAAGTACCTTGAACGTTGGACGGTGAAAACGTCCACGTTTTATGTATTTGCAGGAACTTTTGTTTATTGGCTCGACGCATTATAAGAAATATAATGCAAGTATGGCTAAATCATTGATTGAAGAGCTGCCCCGCATTGTGAGCGAGGGCAGACGGGAAGCCGCACAGATATTAGAGCGGCTCAGTAGCGGCACACAAATCGGGTTACAGACAAACGAACTGGTGCTGCCGAGTAAGGACACAAGTGGGCTGTTCCGAGGCTTCACGCCACAAATACCCAATGCCTTCAATATGGCAGGAGGCAACGCAGGATGGATGAACCGCCTCATCTATGGCGACAACCTCTTGGCAATGCAGGCACTCCTTGCGGGCGATGCCCAAACAGGCTTGCCCTCGCTTCGTGGAAAGGTTGACCTTATCTATATCGACCCACCATTTGACTCGAAGGCAGATTATCGCACAAAGATATCCTTGCCAGGAACAGACATTCAGCAGAAGCCGACAGTCATCGAGCAGTTTGCTTACGCAGACACATGGGAAGAAGGAACTATCTCGTATCTGAAGATGATATATCCTCGATTGGTGCTGATAAGAGAACTACTTTCAAGCTCAGGGAGTCTGTTTGTACATATAGATTGGCATATAGGACATTATATGAAAGTTATTCTTGATGATATCTTTGGTAAAGAGAAGTTTAGGAATGAAATAGTATGGCAATACTCTGGATGGAACAAAAAACTAAAGAATTCATTTGAGAAAAGACATGATGTAATCCTTTTTTATTCTTTTGATGATGAAGGATGCCATTTTAACTCTTATTTTGAACAATGGGAATCAGAAGAAGAATACATAAAAAGGAGGAAACAAAAGCCCTATACTGATGAAAACGGAAGAAGATATGTTATGTCTGATGCGGGTAATGGCAATAGAGTTAGACGCTATTTGGATGAAGCAATGAGAGAAGGAGTTGTTATTGATGATGTATGGAATTTAGACAAGTTAAACAATTCAGCAAAGGAAAACGTAGGCTATGCAACCCAAAAGCCCGAAGCCCTTCTTGAACGCATAATCAAAGCCTCTTCCAATGAAGGCGACCTCGTCTGCGACTTCTTCGGGGGCAGCGGCACGACGGCTGCTGTGGCGGAGCGTTTGGGCAGGCGATGGATAACCTGCGACATTGGGAAACCTGCTTCGTTGGTGATGCGCAAGCGATTCATCGACCAGGAGGTGAAGCCGTTCCTTTATCAGAGCATCGGCGACTATCAGAAAGAAGCCTTCCGCAACAACAAACGCTACAAGCATGTAGGTGACTTGAGCCAAGTTGTCTTGGGATTGTATGGCGCTCTGCCCTTCACCCCCGAACAGACAAACGACCGCAGCTTCGGATATATTAAAGGTACGCGTACACTCGTGATGGCCGATTCCCCCAACCGCCTCACGACTGCCGCCACCATCCGCAAGGCAGTAGAGGCAAAGGCTTCGTTGCTCGGCGGCGACTGGGAGAGAGTTGTGGTGCTTGGCTGGAACTTCGCCTTCGACATCTCGGCTGCCATCCAGAAGTATCAGGACAGCAAGGTCGAAGTGCTCGTCATCCCGCCAGACCTCCTCGACAAGCTAGCAAAGAAGGGCTACAGGAAGCTCATCGACGACCGCTCCGTCCGCTTCTCCTCTTTGCAATACCTTGTGGCAAAGCCTGTCGTCACAACAAGGCAAGGCGAGAGCGACGAGCTCGACATAGAGTTGGAGAACTATGTGCTTCTCTCGCCCGACAACATCCCGCTCGACGAAAAGGACAAGGCTTCGCTCCAGAAGGTGATGAACGACGACCCGCTATCCCTGATTGAGTACTGGAGCATTGACCCCGACTACGACGGCACGACCTTCCGTTCCACTTGGCAGGACTATCGGGAGAACACAGGCAACGACAACGACCCGCTGCATTGCGTCTATAAGACTCGCCTCCGCGTTCCGCACAAGGAAACGCGCCAAGTTTGCATCAAAGCAGTGGATGTGTTTGGCTTCGAGAGTCAAGTGATTGAAATAGTTCATAATTCATAGTTCATAGTTATGATAGCGTCGAATATTAGTGCTTCGCTGGAGTTGGCAAAGCGGCTGAGCGAAACGGTGAATGAGGCTTGGGAGAGTGGCGAGATGCAGGAAAAGGTCACGCCCACTACAGGAGAGCTGCTGAAGTTCTGGTTCTCCGAGGAATACTGCTCGCTACGGAGCCGCAACTTCCACGCAGGGCAGAAACAGGCTATCCTCAACATCATCTATCTGCACGAGGTGCTGGGCGCAAAGAACGTCCTCGAATACTATCAGCAGATAACGCCCGACCTGATGCCGATGCTCGACCTCGGCACGATGGGGCAGCAGAAATATCAGATGCCCAAATATGCCGTGAAGATGGCAACAGGCACAGGCAAGACTTGGGTGATGCATGCTTTGCTGATTTGGCAGATGCTGAATGCCAGACATAGCCTCGACGACAAGCGCTTCACCAAGAACTTCCTGATAGTTGCTCCTGGTCTTATCGTCTATGACCGCCTCTTAGATGCCTTCTGCGGAAGATTAGAGCGTGACAGAGAAGGCCGCAACACCGAGACCAACGACTTTTATCTGAACAAAGAGGTCTTTATCCCTGTTCACTTCCGGCAAGAGGTCTTTTCATTCATACAGAACAATGTCGTCACGAAAGAAGAAGGCATCGGACGCAAGACAACAGGTGACGGGCTTATTGCCCTGACCAACTGGCATTTGTTCGAGAATCAGATGGAAGAGGAAACACAAGAAGACGAAAGTGTCTCTGGCATCATCAACAAGCTGCTACCTATCCGTCCTGGCAAGGCCGCAGGGAATGACCTTGGGATGCTTGACCGAAGATATCTCAAAGGTTCTGAATTGGAATACCTCGCAGGGCTGGACGACATTATGGTCATCAACGACGAAGCCCACCATATTCACGAGCTAAAGCGAAATGGCGAGACAGAAGAGGTAGAATGGCAGAAGGGCTTGAATGTCATCTCGGAGAAGAAAGGCGACCGCTTCTTCCAAGTTGATTTCTCGGCAACGCCTTACGATATGCGAGGCTCTGGAAGGAATGCCCAGAAGTCCTACTTCCCGCATATCGTCGTTGACTTCGATTTGGCAACGGCTATGCGAAAGGGATTGGTCAAGACGCTCTTGCTCGACAGAAGACAGGAGTTGACAGAACTGAAAGACTTGGATTACAAGGCAGAACGCGATGACCGCAATAAGGTTTGCAACCTTAGTGACGGGCAAAGGCTCATGCTGCGTGCAGGATTGGCAAAGCTGAGGAAGCTGGAAGCGGAGTTTACTGCTGTGGATGAAAGGAAGAATCCAAAGATGCTGGTCGTTTGCGAAGACACTTCTGTAACGCCATTCGTCGCCAAACTTATGATGGACGAGGGCTTGGCAGAGGAAGATGTTGTTGTCATCGACAGTAATGCAAAGGGCGAAGTCTCTGAGGATGAATGGAAAGAGACGAAGAAGAAACTCTTCGACATCGACAAGCACAAACGGCCAAAGGTCATTATCTCTGTGCTGATGCTTCGCGAAGGTTTCGATGTCAACAACATCTGCGTCATCGTTCCTCTGCGCTCGTCGGAAGCACCAATTCTGTTGGAGCAGATTGTGGGGCGCGGACTTCGGTTGATGTGGCGCGAACAGGAATATCAAAGCATCAAGGAGGAAGACCGCAAGCGTGTCATCCAGTTGCGCAGCCAGCCAAAGACCTACCTCGATATGCTCAGCATCATAGAGCATCCTGCCTTCATCCGTTTCTATGACGAATTGCTTGCAGGCGGCTTGGCTGTTGAGGAAACTGGCGAGGTAGGCGAAGGCGGCTCTACAGGCGACATTCTCCGGGTCGGCTTGAGGGAAGGCTATGAGCAGTTCGACCTCGAATGGCCCATGATAATAAAGGATGCGGAAGAGGAACTGGAGGATGCAGAGATAGACATCAATGGCCTTGAACCCTTCACCGCCTTCCCGTTGGAAAGACTCCGGCAGTTCCTGGCACAAGACGGCGAGACCTTTATCTCGCAAGAAGCCCTCTCGAAGACACAATTCGGACGATACAAAGTGACAGCCAATCTGTTCTCTGCCACCTGCTACAACGAGTACCTGCAAAAGCTGTTGGACACGATTACAAAACGCTTCGACCGCGTCTCGGCACATCGGGAAATGCCTGTGCCTAACTTGCAAATCAACGAGGCAAAGACGATTGCTGTAGTTGATCAATACATTAGGACAAGACTATTCGGGCAGCCCTTTAATCCCTTCAATGGAAGCGACTGGAAGATTCTGCTGTCGAGGGAAGCCGTTGTCACAAAGCACATCATCGAAGTTATGGCACGCGCCATCTTCCGTTTGCAAGAAAGGATTCTGACAACGGATGCAGAGGTCTTGCATACCAAGTTCTCATCAGTAGAGGAAATCAAGATGCGAGAGGCCTATTCGATGGAGACAACGAAAACCATCTACGAGCGACAAGCATATCCCACTCATGGCGGAGGCTTGGAGAAAGCTTTCATAGAGTTCCTCGAAAAAGACGGCGAAGTGGAACGATACCTGAAGATAAGCGAGAACCAACATCCCTTTGCCGTCATCTACTACATCCGTGCCGACGGACTCATGGCGACCTATCATCCCGACTTCATCGTCACGACAGCAGGCAAGGTCTATCTCATTGAGACGAAAGGCAACGACAAGGTCTTCGACAAAAATGTTCGACAGAAGCAAACGGCAACCGTTGAATGGACGCGGAAGATAAACAGCCTGAAGCCAGAAGAAAGGATGAACAGGACTTGGGAATATATTCTTTTGAGTGAAGATAACTTCTATAGTCTTGCCCACAACGGCGCAAGCCTCAAAGACATTTGTGACCGCCTAAAAGTTTCGTTGTCTTTCCTAGTGGGTGATTTGTTTGCAGAATTATAGAATATGCCAAGGGACAGGACTCCTGGGTGAATTGTCGTTTACAATAGACGATGAATAAGGAAAGGAGGCATACATGAAAACAAATAGAATCATGGATGAGATTCGCAGTACAATCTCACCAGGAATGAGCTTCAGATGGAACTGTCGGTTACGATAGCTAACCGCATCTACAGTATTCTCGAAGCAAAAGGGATGTCGCAGAAAGAGTTTGCTCGTCTAATGGGAAAGACGGAAACGGAGGTAAGTCGTTGGCTGTCTGGTACTCATAACCTGACGATGGCGATGATTTGTAAGATTTCTGCTGCTCTTGGAGAAGATATTATCAGAGTCTCCAGCTATTCATATGAACCTACCTACGAGATGGAGTCATTGTTTGTCGCGGAGTCTGTTTGATGGATGAAGGAAGATAGAAGGACAGGATTTGCAAACAAAGAGTAGCAAAGTCGATACGTTTCCTGAAAATATTACCGGAAAAGTTTCCCGTTTCGGAAATTTCTTGTAATTTTGCAGCGGAGGAATGCAAATATGAAGAGAAAATTTGAAAACGAAGGTAACGTCAGTATGCTGGGTTCTGCTATCCAAAGGGTGAGAAAAGCCAAAAGGATTACTCAGGAGGAACTGGGCAGGCGTGTTGGTCTGCCAAAGAGCAGCATCAGCAAGATAGAAAAGGGGTTGACGCATATTTCATTCGAGGATGCGTCGCTGCTGATGGATGCTATGGGCGAGAAAATCAGCATTCAGGTAATGGGCATGAAGGAGCCGGACGAGAAGAAGGTGGAATGTGTACGCTTTGTGACTATCGGGGTTGCTTGGTATGCCCATAGAAAGAAGATGGCTTTTGCCGATGCCTACAAGTATCTTCTGATATATAAGGGCATCCAGTTCATGGAAGATAACTACGCCTATGAACAGACGTTGCCTCGCGAGACCTTGCTCAGCGACCTTGACAAAGTCTGCAATATGAATCGTGAAAAATTCAGGAAAGCTGTATGAGACTCTTGCATGGGAGCAACGTTGAAATCGTGCAACCTGATCTGGTAAAATGCCAGTCGAAGAACGACTTTGGTCGTGGATTCTACCTGACTCCTCAATGGCAGCGTGCGTATATGATGGGTAAGCGTCGGGCAAGCAGAGATGGTGGAGAAATCGTGGTCTCACCTTTCCTCTATTATCCTGCCAAGGCGCAAGAGCATAGGCTGAAGATAAAAATATTCAAGGGCTTCAGTGCTGGGTGGTCCAAGTTTATCATCTTGAATCGTACGGACGAGACTTTTACACACGAATATGATATAGTAATTGGCCCTGTGGCTGATGCTTTCGTAGATAAGGAAATTGAACGTCACAAGCAGAAATACGGCAAACATTATCTGGATACAGAGGCTTTGCTTGACTTTGCCGAACATGTCTCGCAGTTTGGCAGCACTTACATACAATATTGCTTTTGTACGGCAAGGGCATTGAAAGAATTGGTTAAAGATTGACAGAATATGGAAGAGAGATATTTGAAGTTCGAGGATTTGATGGCTGACCTTGCAGCCTATCTGGTATCGGAATATGATCTCGAACCACGAGACGCAACAGGGCTGGTGATGAATAGTCCGCTGACGCAAGAGTTGTATTCGTCTAAGGAGCCTATAACTGAGCAAAAGGTTAAAGCATTGGCAGAGGAATTGTTGTCGGGAAAAGACAACTGAATAATTTACAATAGTGCAAATTCCGTAGCTGTAACCAAAATTTAGCCCAACCCAATCAGGCGGTCATCGAAAAGTTAGCGGTCTTGCGCGGGCATTCGGGCTCTCGAAGACATGAAATTCAGGGTCAAAACCTAGTAAAGGAGCCTATCCGATTCGGAGAGACTCTAGTTTTCAGCGAGTTACAACAGAAATACACTTTTTTCACTTTGCTCTTTTCAAGGCATTTAGGCGGCAGCAGCGGAGATTTACCTAATAACATACCCCATATGAACCCATTTTTCCATCTTTTCTCTTGCACGTTTCAGCAAAAATACAAATAATTTTTTCACTTTTCACTTTTCACTTTTTTTTGTATCTTTGCAAATAAAAACAATTAACTACTAACTTTGCTCTGGCTTTTCTGCTTGAGCTAAAAGCGAAAAACTATGAACCAAGAACTATTATCAAGCATCGTTGGGCGTTTTGCCTACGAGGGGACCGTCAGCGAGATAAAGCCGCTGGGCGAGGGACTCATCAACGACACCTACAAAGTAAAGACTGCCGAACCGGACAAGCCCGACTATGTGCTGCAGCGCGTCAACCACAACGTCTTCCCCGATGTGGATATGGTGATGCGCAACATTGATGCCGTCACCTCTCACATCCGGGCAAAACTTGCCGCACAGGGCACACCCGACATCGACCGCCGCGTGTTGCGCTTCATCCCCGCAAAGGCCGACGGCAAACTCTACGTAAAGGAACTCCCCCAAAAGGGGGATGGGGGGTCTGAGTCCTACTGGCGCCTGATGGTCTTCATCGACGATGCCATCACCAAGCAGGCCGTCGATCCCGACAGCAGCCGCGCTGCAGGTCTGGCCTTCGGCAACTTCCAGGCTATGCTTGCCGACATCCCCGTGCAGTTGGGCGAGACCATCAAGGACTTCCACAACATGGAGTTCCGCCTGGAGCAGTTGAGAGAGGTCGTGAAACGCGATCCTGCAGGAAGAGTCAAAGAAGAGCGCGTACAGAACATGCTCGCTGAGATAGAAAAGCGAGCCGAAGAGATGTGCAAGGCCGAGCGGATGGGACGCGAGGGAACACTGCCCAAACGCGTCTGCCATTGCGACACGAAGGTGAACAACATGATGTTCGACAAGCAGGACAACGTGCTCTGCGTCATCGACCTCGACACCGTGATGCCCAACTTCATCTTCTCCGACTACGGCGACTTCCTGCGCACCGGAGCCAACCGCGTGGCAGAGGACTGCCCGGATATGGACAAGGTGGAGTTCCGCATGGACATCTTCAAGGCCTTCACCGAGGGCTATCTGGAGAGTGCCCGCAGCTTCCTGCTACCCGTCGAGATAGAGAACCTGCCCTACGCCACAGCTCTCTTCCCCTACATGCAATGCGTCCGTTTCCTCTGGGACTACCTTAGCGGCGACAAGTACTGGAAGTGCCAGTACCCCGACCACAACTTCGTCCGCGCCAATAACCAGCTGCACCTGCTGCTCAGCATCGAGCGCCACTACCCAGAGATGAAAGAATTCATCAATTCGAAACTGAAATAACAAACGAAGGCTGCGATTTGCAGCCTTCATTTTTTTATCCGCCCTGGAGTTACATTACCAGATATCTTCTGGATGCTCGGGGTTGTCGTAAACTTCCTTGGGGCACCATTCGAGATAATCGACGAAGAGCTGTTTTGTGTTATAGTCCGGTTGAACCGTCTTGAAGCGCATGTAATAGACCACGTCTGGCGACATTTGCTCGCGGACGACAATACGGCGCGTAGAACCTGCGTTCATTCGGTTGGTTTCTCTACCACCAGCACTGGCCACAATGTACTCGGGCCCCTTCATGAAGCCGTTGTTACGCATTTTCTTATCTACCTCAGCATCATAGTCTTCGTCGTCGGTGTCTTTTTCCCATCCCAGGACATTAGGAACTGCGTTACCACCCAACTGCATGTTGACGGGAATACCCGAGGCTACGAGCTGGTCTTTCCGAGACCCCCAATAGACCTGACATATGCCGCGTGTGCCACTATAGGTGGAAACGCCCATTCGTATCTCGTAGATGCCTGCTCTGGGTACAGGAGGCAAAGTGAAGGTGATGTCATAGACACCTTCAGCCAGCACCTCGTCGCCCTGATAGTTAGGCCAACTCTGGTCGCGACCACTTAGGAGCATGAATCTTGTCTGCTTGCTGTTGACAGTCATATTATCGAAGTACTGTTTGTCGGGGTCGCTGGAGAAGTACCAGCAAGCATCGGTCTTGGACGTGAGACGCAAATCGTTGTTCATAGCTTCGGGCTGGAACTCCCATGAATCGTAGCGGAGGCGCACTTTGCCCAACTCGTTGCGAACATGTTCCGAATAGGCGATGGGTCCGTTGATAGGATAGATGATGGCATTGATGAGCTTGATGATACCAGAGGTTTCATCTGTGTTTATGAAGACACCTTTATTCTCATCGGAGCACTCCTTCTCGTGGTAGTCCTCGTGACGTCCGTTGTTGAGTTTCGGGAAACGGTTCAGGCAAGGTCCTCCACTCTCGGCGCTCTCCCAGATGCGCAGCAGGCGACGCTTGCCCATCGTAACATAGTGTGCCCAGACGGGAACGGTGGGCGCTGCATTTTTGTTTTTGTAATTGAAGCCCTTCTCGTTGTAGTGCAGAGCCAGTTTGTCCACGGGTATGCGCTGAGGCAGAAGGTGATAGGTGACAAACAAGTTGAGCAGGTTATTCTCGTTGGTGTAATTCCCATCCCTGACGGCTTCGGGATAGAATTCCTGTTCTTCTAACCAATCCATCACATCCTCCTTGGTGATATCGCGGCGATCCTTACCCAGCTCTTTCTCCCAGAACTCATCGGTTTCGGCAAAGAATGTAAAGCCATATTTGCGGTGCTCTGGTGGAGGAATCGGCCAGCTGCGCAACTGCCAGTTGAATGAGGGGAAGGCGCCGGTACGATAGAGCCGCTCGTAGCGCTCGTCCCTCACGCGTGTGAGGGTATCTATCAAGCCGCAAATCTCCACGAGTTTTGACATCACGGTGAGGTTGCTGGTGTAATCGATGGTGTACTTGTGCAGGGTGCTGCCTAGTGTTTCGTTGCTGGGATTGATGACGTAGCCGACCTGATGGATGAAGCCATTGATGGTCTCGATGTCACGGTTCTTTTTGGAAACGGGACAGATGCCATCGATTGCCATACTGTCGGGGTCCTGCCTATAGTATGTGACACTTATCTTCCTGTCTGCCATCGTATTGATGGAAAACTCCTGATTGGTCCTCGGAAACTCGGCAGAGTAGAATACCGTCTCCTCCTTCGTGCCATCAAGGATACTGTTGAGCACTAACACAGAACGAATACTGTCCAGAGTTCTTTGGTCGGGGAAGGCATCCCAGTTGGCTTCGGGGATGATACCCTTGATGACGAGCGAATCCAGGTAAAGTTGGATAGCTTGGTTGGTCGGAGCGAAACAGGTATAGTAGCCATACGCTGTCATCAGCTGATATACACTGGTTTCACTGATCTCACTAACCTTCTGTTCCTTCATCAGCCGCACATATTCACTGAACTGCGAATGATCCTCAAGATAGCTGGCAATGGTGTGTTCCGTGAAAACATAGCGTGCAGAAGTGTCTATGTTTTCCGTACAAGAAGTCACGAACAACAGTAGAACAAAAATACGAAAGAATGAAAAAAGATTCTTCATAGCCCAAATTATATTGTACGCCTGATAAGACTCGAACTTACACGCCTCTCGGCACCAGATCCTAAGTCTGGCGTGTCTACCAATTCCACCACAAGCGCATATATCGGGAGCAAAGTTACACTTTTTTATCCAAACCCCAAAGAAAAATAAAAAAAAATTTTCTTGCCACCCATACAAAACGCTCCTTTTCTGCAATTTTGCGGAGCCGGGAGCACAGGATGCGGTCACTCGGGGTACTGTATTCTGGTATGATAGACGGTGCGGAGACGTGCACAAAGCACCTCTTTCGCCTCTGCAATCTCGCGGAAAGTGATAGCACACTCGCTGAAACTCCCCTCGTTCACCTGGGCACCGACAATCTTCTCGACCATCGCATTGATGCTTTCCTCGGTATATTCAGACAGACTGCGCGAAGCAGCCTCCACAGCGTCGGCCATCATCAGGATAGCCTGCTCCAAAGTCTGCGGTTTGGGACCAGGATAGGTGAAAAGACTAACATCAATGGGTGAATCCGGATTTTCGTTCTTCTTGGAAACATAGAAATAGCGCGTCAAGCTGCGACCATGATGTGTGGAAATGAAGTCGCGGACGATAGCCGGCAACTTGTACTTGTCCGCCAACCGAAGCCCGTTTTCCACATGCTGAATAATAATCTGGGCACTACGTTCGTAGGAAAGCCCCTCATGGGGATTCTTGCCATTCTGGTTCTCCGTGAAGAAAACGGCATTCTCGAGTTTCCCTATGTCGTGGTAAAGCGCTCCTGTACGGACGAGTTGTGCCTTGGCTCCGACCTTATTGGCAACCTCCGCTGCGAGATTGGCCACCTGCAAACTGTGATTGAAGGTACCGTTGGCCTCCTCCGAGAGACGACGTAGCAACGGATTGTTGACATTCTGCAACTCGACCAGGGTGACGATTGAAGTAAAACCGAAAATACGCTCGATAGGGATGAGCAACAGATATACAAGCATGGAGAGCACACCAGCTACAGTCAAATAGATGTAAGGCCAACGACTGATCTGCAGGCTACCGTCGGCTGTTCCCCTCACAAAATCCAGACAGAGATAGGTGAGAAGGGTTGCCAGGGTAACCAGGACAGCAGCGCGGAAGAGTTCATAACGCTGAGAAAGTTCTCGCAGGGAATAGATAGCCACAAGACCCGCCACTATCTGTGTGACGATGAAAGGGAAAGGCTGTGTCAGGGCGACAGCCGATGCCAGGATGGTAATAACGTGTGTAACGAATGCCGTGCGGGAATCCAGGAAGATTCGCAGAAGGATGGGCAACACGCAATATGGCATCAGATAGACGCTGGCCCACATGTGAGCCATAATCGTATAGGTAACAATGGGGAAAATGAGGAAGAGGCTCATGATGAGGAGCACTGTGCGAAGGCTGTCCAGATAATCACTGCGGAACTGCTGGAAATACATAAGCAAAAGGAACACCAGGATGGCTGCATAGAGGGCACGTCCTCCGATGCGGGACACTCGCTCGCGGGTACTGAGTTTGTGCTCCTTCTGATGCTGTTCCCAAGAATGCAGGATCTCGATTACCTCGTCATCTACTATCTGACCTCTGTCAACGACCTTCTGTCCCTGCAGGACAACGCCCTTGGTCCGAACCAACTTGGCGTCCACCTCCTGCCGCTGCTGAGCACTTTTCTCTGCATCGTATGTCAGGTTCGGGCTTATATACTTCACCAGATCCAGTCCATGAAGATGGCTGTGATTAAAACGGATACTATCTTCCTCGTAAGCCATATATTCATAGGCAGTCTTCTCGCTAAACAGTTCAGAGAAAGAGCGGGCACGGGATTCGTTGCCATGATAAATGTTCACATTTTGCGGACTGTCATCGCCGAAGCGGGCTGCAGTCTCTGCCGGGAGAATGCCTATCAAATAGATGTGCTGAAGTTTCTCAAGCAGATGAGGCAGAAAATAGTACGGAATACCAGCGGCTGGCGAAGAGTGGAAGTCCTGACGAAGCGCTTGCAGCTGCTGCTCCAGGATATCCACATCCTGTCGGAAATAGGGCACATAGAACTGTCGCAAGCTATCCTGCTCATGGATCACCTGTTCTTCCGGTTTCAGAATCGGGAAACTATCCTGCGCGATGAAAGCCTCCTCATCCCAGGGCTCACCCTTTTGGTAATGAAAGGCAGAAGTGGTTTCGTGCGGCATGAAAACCACCAGGATAGCAATGGCGATAATGGAGAAAAGAATTCGGTAAAGGTATGCCTTTACGCTCAACTTGTGCTTATGATTATAACGGCTCATTTCCTTAATTCACAATTCCTAATTAACAATTCATAATTGCAATTCGTTTGCAAAGTTACGAAAAAAGTTGAAAGTTCTTCCTCCTTCCCATATTTTTTCACTATCCACGTTTCACTTTTTCATTTATTTGTTGTACTTTTGCACGGAAATAAATCCGTCTTGTGGCGGAGATGACAAATATGAATTGAGAATTATGGATTGTGAATTGAAAAAAGTGCGGGTTCGTTTTGCCCCAAGTCCCACAGGTCCGCTACATATCGGCGGCGTTCGTACTGCACTCTACAACTACCTCTTTGCAAAACAGCACGGCGGTGAACTGATTTTCCGCATTGAGGATACCGACTCCACCCGTTTTGTGCCTGGAGCCGAAGAGTACATCATCGAGTCGTTCCGCTGGCTGGGCATCAAGTTCGACGAAGGTGTGAGCTACGGCGGCAACCACGGCCCTTATCGTCAGAGCGAACGTCGCGATATATATAAGAAGTACGTGCGCGAGCTTCTGGACAGAGGCAAGGCCTACATTGCTTTCGATACACCGGAAGAACTGGATGCCAAGCGTGCCGAAGTGGAGAATTTCCAGTATGATGCCAGCACCCGCATGCAGATGCGCAACTCGTTGACAATGTCGAAAGAGGAGGTGGATGCCCTCATCGGCGAAGGCAAACAGTATGTCGTGCGCTTCCTTATCGAACCCGGTCGGGATGTCATTGTGGATGATATCATACGAGGCGAGGTCCGCATCAACAGCAGCATCCTCGACGACAAGGTGCTCTACAAGAGTGCCGACGAGCTGCCCACCTACCATCTCGCCAATATCGTGGATGACCACTTGATGGAGGTGACACACGTCATCCGAGGCGAAGAATGGCTTCCCAGTGCCCCATTGCATGTCCTTCTCTACGAGGCTTTCGGTTGGGCAGACACTATGCCTCGCTTTGCCCATCTGCCCCTGCTACTCAAGCCCGTCGGCAACGGCAAGCTCAGCAAGCGCGACGGCGACAAGCTGGGCTTCCCTGTCTTCCCCCTCGAATGGCACGACCCCAAGAGCGGCGAAGTGAGCAGCGGTTATCGCGAAAAAGGCTATCTGCCCGAGGCTGTCGTCAACTTCCTTGCTCTGCTCGGCTGGAATCCCGGCAATGACCAGGAAGTGATGTCCCTCGACGAGATGGTGAAGCTCTTCGACCTGAGCAAATGCTCGAAGAACGGTGCCAAGTTCGACTACATCAAAGCCGCCTGGTTCAATCATCAATACCTGCTTCAGCAACCCGACGAGGCCTGGGTGCCCTGTTTCGACAAAGTACTTCGCGAACAGGGCATCACCGCTACGCCCGAGCAAGAGGCAGATGTGGTGCGCATGATGAAGTTGAAGGTCATCGAATATACCGACGGACAGGGACAGAAGCACAAGCGCAACATCAGTTTCGTCAGTGACCTTTGGCCCTTGACGCGTTTCTTCTTCGTTGCTCCTTCCAAGTTTGACCCTGAGGACAAGTTCATCCGCAAAAACTGGAAAGAAACAACCGCCACAGAGATGCAGCAACTTGCCGACGTGCTTGCCGGCATCGAGGACTTCAGCATCGAAGGCCAGAAAGCTGTTGTCGATATCTGGGCAGAAAAGACCGGCATCAAGCCCTGGAACGCTTGGCGCATCTGCCTCGTTGGCGAGGGACAAGGTCCCGACATGTACGAACTTGCAGCCTTCCTCGGCAAGGAGGAGACCCTCCGCCGCATGAAGTTTGCCATCGAGACTCTAGGCTAAGAGAACAGGCCGAAGACACAAAAAAGCATCCCCATTTTGAGGATGCTTTTTTGTATAGGATTTGAAAGCCTTTTCGCTTAACCGAGGTAAGAACGGAGCAGACTGTTGCGGCTGCCGGCACGGAGCTTGCGGATAGCCTTCTCACGAATCTGGCGAACACGTTCACGAGTCAAACCAAAGGTCTCGCCTATCTCCTCGAGCGTCATCTCGGGCTGGTTATTGATGCCGAAGCTGCGCTCTATAATCTGTTTCTCACGCTCGTTAAGAACACCCAATGCCCGGTCAATCTCAGTAGAGAGACTCTCGCTGACCAGGCCTTTGTCGGCCATAGGGGAATCGGGATTTGTCATCACATCCAAGAGGCTATTCTCCTCGCCTTCGATGAAGGGAGCATCCACGCTGACATGACGGCCACTGGCGCGCAGGGAATCATTTATCTTCTCGGGCAACTCATTGACCAATTCTGCCAACTCATCAGCACTGGGTTTGCGCTCATACTCCTGCTCGAACTTGGTCATTGCCTTGGTAATCTTATTGACAGCACTAACCTGATTGAGGGGAAGACGAACAATACGACTCTGCTCAGCCAAAGCCTGGAGGATAGTCTGACGAATCCACCACACGGCATAGGAAATAAACTTGAAGCCACGTGTCTCGTCGAACTTCTCGGCGGCCTTAATCAGACCCACGTTGCCTTCATTGATAAGGTCGGGCAGGGAAAGTCCCTGGTTCTGATACTGCTTAGCTACACTGACCACAAAACGAAGATTGGCACGCACCAATTTGTCAAGTGCACGACGATCGCCCTTTCGTATCCTCTGAGAGAGTTCCACCTCTTCTTCCACGGGGAGCAAGGCCTCGCGACCAATTTCCTGTAGATACTTGTCGAGCGAAGCACTATCGCGACTGGTGATACTTTTTGTAATTTTAAGCTGTCTCATATACCTTAATATGTTTTTCTTTTCAGAGTTTTAGCGCGCAAATATAGAACATTTATATTTAAAATTTAATGTAGAAATGCTAAAAGATGCAAAAAAGTGCTAAAAACGCACAAACTTTCCCAAAATAGCAGTCATTTTTGTCTCCATTTTCGCTTTTTTGCGTAACTTTGCACCAAAATCGTTAATCAATAAATAGTAATTAAAATTATGAGTACAACAACAATTATCGTGATAGTAGTCATCGTACTACTGGTAGTTTGGGTTATCGGTATCTACAACAATTTGGTAACCCTGCGCAACAATCGTGAAAACGCATTCGCCAACATCGATGTTCAGTTGAAGCAGCGTTACGACCTCATTCCCAATCTCGTGAACACCGTAAAGGGATATGCCGAGCATGAGAAAGGTGTGCTGGAACGTGTTACGGCAGCTCGTACAGCAGCGATGGGAGCAACCACTCTGAATGAGAAAATCGAGGCAGAAAATGCTCTGAGCAGTGCCCTGGCAGGCTTGAAGGTTAGCGTAGAAGCCTATCCCGACCTGAAGGCAAACCAGAACTTCCTGCAGTTGCAGAGCGAGTTGGCAGACATAGAGAACAAGTTGGCTGCCGTGCGCCGTTTCTTCAACAGTGCCACCAAGGAACTCAACAACGGTGTACAGCGCTTCCCAGCAGTACTCTTTGCCGGCATGTTCGGTTTCCATCAGGAGCCAATGTTTGAGGTTCCCCAGGAAGAACGCGCTACCGTAGAAAAGGCACCAGAAGTTAAGTTTTAATTTTTAATTAGTCAGTGCAGTACGTAGGTATCCATACGCAGCAGGTTCGGAACAATATAAAGAGCCTGCTGCTGCTCTTGCTCTTTCCCTGCATTATCCTTGCCATCGTCTATGCATTTGTGGCATTCTTGAATATGCAGGAGGTACCGGACGGCTTTCAGACCTCGCACATAGCTTTTGACGCAATGGCGACCAATGAGGCCTTCCTAATGACGTTGCCTTGGGTCATAGGTATAGTAGGCATCTGGTTTATGATTTCCTACTTCACCAATACCAGTATAGTCCGACAAGCAACAGGGGCAAAACCGCTGGAGCGTCGCGAGAATCCACGCATCTATAATATCGTGGAGAATCTGACAATGACCTGTGGTATGCCGATGCCCAAGATAAACATCATCGATGACCCACAGCTCAACGCTTTTGCCAGCGGTATCGACGAGAAGAGTTACACCGTAACGGTGACAACGGGCATCTGTGAACGCCTTAACGACGACGAACTGGCTGGCGTCATTGGGCACGAGCTGACACACATCCGCAACCGAGACACCCGTCTGCTGATTGTGAGCATCATCTTCGTGGGCATCATGAGCACCATGTTGAGTCTGGCGGTACGCCTATTGTGGAACACCTTCATTTACGGTGGAGGCAATCGCCGCACAAGCCGCGACGGCAAGAGTGGAGCAGCAGTCATTGCCGTCATCCTTGTTGCCATTGCGCTGGCTGCTGTGGGCTATTTCTTCACGATTCTTACGCGCTTTGCCATCAGCAGAAAACGCGAATATATGGCCGATGCAGGTGGAGCAGAACTTTGCGGCAACCCCTTGGCTCTTGCCTCTGCTCTGCGGAAAATCAGCAACGATCCAGGCCTTGGGCACGTGGACCGCGAGGATGTGGCGCAACTCTTCATTGCCAAGCCACATGCTTTCAAGAGCGAGTTCACCAACATGATGAGTAAGCTTTTCAGCACCCACCCAAGCATAGAGAGCCGTATAGCTTACTTAGAGCAATTCTGATTTAATTTAATTGTTTACAGCGGCTATCGGGAACGGTGGCCGCTGTTTGTGTAATCGCCCCTCGCACATTTCAACATAATTTTGAATTATGAATTATGAATTGTAAATTAAATGTTGTACCTTTGCACCCGAAAATCGAAAAATCGCACATAATATGTTGAATTTTGTTGAAGAACTGAAATGGAGGGGCATGATCCACCAGATGATGCCCGGCACAGAAGAATTACTCATGAAGGAACAGGTGTCGGCATACGTCGGCATCGACCCAACGGCAGACAGCCTGCATATCGGCCATCTTTGCGGCGTGATGATGCTGCGTCACCTGCAACGCTGCGGCCACAAACCCATCGCACTCGTTGGCGGTGCCACAGGCATGATAGGCGACCCAAGCGGCAAGAGCCAAGAACGTAACCTGCTGAACGAAGAGACGTTGCGGCATAACGTGGCTTGCATACAGAAGCAGTTGGCGCACTTCCTCGACTTCGAGAGCGACGCGCCCAACAAGGCCGAATTGGTCAATAACTACGACTGGATGAAGGACTTCTCCTTCCTCGACTTCGCACGCGAGATAGGCAAGTGCATCACCGTGAACTACATGATGGCGAAGGACAGCGTGAAGCGCCGCCTCAATGGAGAGGCTCAGGACGGCATGTCGTTCACCGAGTTCACCTACCAGCTCCTTCAGGGCTACGACTTCCTGCACCTCTACCAGACAAAGAACTGCAAGCTGCAGATGGGCGGCAGCGACCAGTGGGGCAACATCACGACAGGCACAGAGCTTATCCGCCGCAAGTTGGGCGTGGAGAACGAGGCTTTTGCCCTCACCTGTCCGCTCATCACGAAGGCAGACGGCAAGAAGTTCGGCAAGACGGAGAAAGGCAACATCTGGCTCGACCGCAACCGCACCACTCCCTACACCTTCTATCAGTTCTGGCTCAACGTAGCCGACGAGGATGCAGAGCGCTACATCAAGATATTCACATCCCTTGACAAGCCTACCATCGAAGCCCTCATCGAGGAGCATCGCCAAGACCCGGGTCGCCGTCTCCTGCAGAAGCGTCTCGCCGAAGAGCTGACCATCATGGTGCACAGCAACGAAGACTACGAACTGGCACTCGAAGCCAGCAATATTCTCTTCGGAAAAGCCACAAAGGAAAGCCTCGTGAAGCTCGACGAGCAGACGTTGCTCGATGTCTTCAGCGGCGTGCCGCAGTTCGAGATCAGCAAGGACTTACTAAAAGGCGAAGGCACAAAGGCAGTTGACCTCTTTGCCGAGCACACCCAATGCTTCCCCAGCAAGGGCGAGATGCGCAAGCTCACACAGGGCGGCGGTGTCAGCCTCAACAAGGAAAAGCTCACCTCTTTCGACCAAATGGTGACGGAAGCCGACCTCATCGACGGCAAATATCTGCTTGTACAGCAAGGCAAGAAGAAGTACTTTTTGCTCATCGCAAAGTAAAAAGAAGTAAAAAAGCAAGGGCAAACAAATAATTTTGAATTTAATAATTTTGAATTTTGAATTATTTGTCTTACCTTTGCAGCCGCAAACGCTAATAACGTTTGGTTTGGATTGGGCTATGGTGTAATGGCAGCACAAGAGGTTTTGGTTCTCTTAGTCTTGGTTCGAATCCAGGTAGTCCAACCACAACGCGCGATACACAACAGTGTCTCGCGTTTTTTTTCGCGCGTACGTCCGCATGTATGTCGCGTATATAAAAAGGTATTCATAAGTCATAGTGCAAAGGAAGATTTTTGGGGGAAAATAAATTTTTCTATATAAATAATGTGTAGTTTAAAAAAATTGCCTTACCTTTGCAGCCGCAATTGGTCGTTTGGCAAATTGGTCGTTTGGTCGTTTAGGTTCAATTACCTTTAAGGTCATCGGCAACTTTCCCAAAAAGACTACTCCGCGACATCCGCAACTAACATTGCGCCTTTGTGCTAAAGCATCAAAGAACCACTAAACAACGAAACGACGAAACAATGAAGGAGAATCTTGTTATTGTAGAGAGCCCCGCAAAGGCAAAAACCATCGAGAAATTCCTGGGAGATAAATATAAAGTCCTGTCCAGCTACGGACACATTCGCGACCTGAAGAAAAAATCATTCAGTGTAGATGAGAAAACGTTTGCCCCGCAATACGAAGTACCTGCCGACAAGGTGAAGGTCGTAGCATTGCTAAAAGGACAGGCCGATCAAGCTTCTATGGTGTGGCTCGCATCCGATGAAGACCGTGAGGGAGAAGCCATCAGCTGGCACCTCTATGAAGTGCTTGGTCTGAAACCGGAGAACACGCGCCGCATCGTCTTTCACGAAATAACAAAGCCTGCCATACTGGATGCCATAGAGCACCCGAGGCAGATTGACCTAAATCTGGTAAACGCCCAGCAGGCGCGTCGAGTACTGGACCGCATCGTGGGCTTCAAACTCAGCCCTGTGCTTTGGCGTAAGGTTAAGCCGAGCCTCTCGGCAGGTCGCGTGCAGAGTGTTGCAGTACGCCTCATCGTAGAGCGCGAACGCGAGATACAGGATTTCCGTAGCGAAGAGAACTATCGCATCACAGCCGTTTTCCACAGTGCTGACGGCAGCGAAGTCAAGGCAGAACTCAGTCGCCGCTTTGCCACAGCCGGGGAGGCAAAAGCATTCCTCGAGAGTTGCAAGGACAGCCGCTTCACCGTCCAAGACATCGCAACAAAGCCCGTCAAGCGCACGCCGGCACCTCCCTTCACCACCAGCACCCTCCAGCAGGAAGCAGCCCACAAACTGGGTTTCACCGTGGCTCAGACCATGATGGTGGCACAGCACCTCTACGAAAGCGGCCGCATCACATACATGCGTACCGATAGCGTCAACCTGAGTAGCCTCTGTCTGGGAGCCAGCAAGAAGGTCATCACCGAGCAGATGGGCAAGGAATACGTCAAGACGCGTCAATATCATACGAGTTCCAAGGGCGCTCAGGAGGCTCACGAGGCCATCCGCCCGACCTATATGGATCAGCCCCAGATCGAGGGCAACCAACAGGAGCGCCGTCTCTACGACCTCATCTGGAAGCGCACAATCGCCAGCCAGATGGCCGATGCAGAGCTGGAACGCACACACGTAACCATCAGCATCGACGGCAAGGAAGAGACCTTCCTGGCCGACGGCGAGGTCATCCAGTTCGACGGTTTCCTGCGCGTCTATAGCGATATGGGCATTGATTCCTTCAATGATACCGACAGCGACAACGAGAACCTGAGCACCCTGCCTGCTATGGTGATTGGCGAGAGCCTGAGCCGCGAACAGATTGTGGCCACACAGCGTTTCTCGCAGCGCCCCGTCCGCTACAACGAGGCAAGTCTGGTGCGCAAGCTGGAGGAACTTGGCATCGGCCGCCCCAGCACCTATGCTACCACTATCACCACCATTCAGCAGCGTGAATATGTGGAGAAAGGGGACAAGCCCGGCGAGGAACGCAACTACCAGACGATTACGCTCTCCGGCAACGAACTGGTTGCAGAGTCTCATACCACCACAGTCGGACAGGAACGCGGCAAGCTGCTGCCTACCGACACCGGCATCGTCGTAAATGACTTCCTCAAGGACAACTTCCCCGAAATCATGGACTACAACTTCACGGCCGACATCGAGAAGGAGTTCGACGACATCGCCGAGGGCAAGATTGCCTGGGAAGTCGTCGTACGCAAGTTCTACGAAGGCTTCGAGCCGCTGGTCGAGAAATCCGTCAACACTCATACTGAACACAAGGTAGGCGAACGTTTGCTGGGCAACGACCCCATTACGGGAGCCCCTGTTACCGTGAAGATAGGTCGTTTTGGCCCTGTGGCTCAGATGGGAAGCACAGATCCCAAGCAGAAGCCTCGCTTTGCCCAGCTCGCCGCCGGCCAGAAGCTGGAGACCATCACCCTGGAGGAAGCGCTGGAACTGTTCCGGCTTCCCCGCAAGCTGGGTATGTACGAGGGCGAGCCCGTCATCATCGGCGCCGGCAAATTCGGTCCCTACATCTCGCACAAAGGCTCGTATGTCTCCGTCCCCAAGGATACCGATCCTATGGAGATAACCTTCGAGCAGGCCGTCATCATGGTTCATCGCAAGCACGTGGAAGAGGCCGAACGTCACCTCAAGACCTTCGAGGAGGATGCAGAGATGGAAGTCCTGAACGGCCGCTATGGCCCCTATATCACCTACAAGGGCAACAATTACCGTTTGCCGAAATCCATGCATGAACGCGCCAAGGATCTGACCTACGAGGAGTGCATGGAGATAATAAACGAACAAAGCGACAAGCCTGCCGCAAAGCCGGCCAAGCGTCGGTTCACACGCAAATGAAAAGCATCATCCTGGTTGGCTACATGGGTTCGGGCAAGACGACCGTCGGACGTCAGCTCGCTATGGCACTCGGTCGTACCTTCTACGACCTCGACTGGTACATCGAGATGCGTTACCACCGTTCCGTAGCACAAATCTTTGCCGAGAAAGGCGAGGAGGGTTTTCGCGAGATGGAACGCAACATGCTGCATGAGGCAGCGGAGTTCGAGGACATCGTGCTGAGTTGCGGCGGCGGAACACCCTGTTTCTTCGACAACATGGCCTATATCCGAAGCGTCAGCGAAAGCGTCTATCTGAAGGCCACACCGGAAGTGCTCACCCAGCACCTCAAGATGGGTCGTGTGGAACGTCCCCTCATCAAAGGCAAGAGCCCGGAGGAACTACTCGAATACATCCGCGCTTCGCTCAAGGAGCGCGAACCGTTCTACCTCCAGGCACAGCATATCGTCGATGTAACCCTACTCGACAACTACGACAAGCTACAGACCAGTGTACAGCTTATCCGAAAAGAATTGGGATTGTAAATAATGGAAGTTAATGAAGTCAAATAGTAAATGAAGAAGTGGCGTATTGAGGACTCCGAGGAGCTCTACAACATCAAGGGCTGGGGAGTCAATTACTTCGGCATCAACGAAAAGGGGCACGTCTATGTCACGCCCAAGAAGAACAGCGTACAGGTTGACCTCAAGGAGGTCGTGGACCACTTGGCCACACGTCATGTGACGGCCCCGGTGCTGCTCCGTTTCCCTGACATCCTGGACAACCGCATCGAGAAGACCGACGAGTGCTTCCGCAAGGCGGGCAAGGAGTACGAGTACAAGGGCGAGCACTTCATCATCTTCCCCGTGAAGGTTAACCAGATGCGTCCTGTCGTCGAGGAGATTATCAGTCACGGCAAGCGCTACAACCTGGGACTGGAGGCAGGCTCCAAGCCCGAACTGCATGCCGTCCTCGCCACCAACATGGACAGCGACAGCCTCATCATCTGCAACGGACACAAGGACCAGAACTTCATCGAACTGGCTCTGCTGGCACAGAAGATGGGCAAGCGCGTCTTCCTCGTCATCGAGAAGCTTCCCGAGTTGGCCGTCATTGCCGAGACTGCCAAGAAACTGGGCGTACATCCCAACCTCGGCATCCGCATCAAGCTGGCCAGCAACGGCAGCGGCAAGTGGAGCGAGAGCGGCGGCGATGCCTCCAAGTTCGGACTGAACAGCTCCGAGTTGCTGATGGCGCTGCAGAAACTCGACGAGCTGGGACTGCGCGACTGCCTGCGCCTCATCCATTTCCATATCGGTAGCCAGATCAACAAGATACGCCGCATCAGCACAGCCCTCCGCGAGGCTGCACAATACTACGTACAGCTCCACGCCATGGGTTTCGACATCAAGTTCGTGGATTGTGGCGGCGGACTGGGCGTCGATTACGACGGCACCCGCAGCAGCAACAGCGAGAGCAGTGTCAACTACAGCATCCAGGAGTACGTCAACGACTGCGTCTATACCTTCGTCGAGGCGGCCAACAAGAACGAAATCCCCCACCCCAACATCATCACCGAGGGCGGACGTTCGCTCACAGCACACCATAGCGTCCTCATCATAGATGTATTGGAGAGTGTCTCTGCACCGCAGATGCCCGAGGACTTCGAGCCAGGTCCCGACGACCACAAGCTCGTGCACGACCTGACGGAGATATGGGACCACCTCTCACAGCGCTCTCTGCTCGAGGACTGGCACGATGCCGAAGATATCCGCGAGGAGGCGCTCGACCTCTTCCGCCACGGCATCATCGACCTCAAGACACGTGCACAGATCGAGTCCCTCTACTGGGCCATCAGTCACGAAGTGGCAGAACTGGCACACCACCAGAAGCATGTTCCCGACGAACTGCGAAAGCTCGACAAGCAGATGGCGGACAAGTATTTCTGTAACTTCTCGCTCTTCCAGAGCATGCCCGACTCGTGGGGCATCGACCAGCTCTTCCCCATCATGCCCATTGAACGGCTGGAGGAACAGCCCACCCGGAGTGCCACCCTGCAGGACATCACCTGCGACAGCGACGGCAAGATA
>JAFZPZ010000069.1 GCA_017552435.1 Bacteroidaceae bacterium | reverse complement strand
TACTATGAACATCAACGCAAAACAAATCGAGGCACTTGACTTCAATTACCTCGACCAGGCAGAGACCTATCAGTACATGGTGGACCAGTTGGCTCGCGCCAAGGCCAGCACACCGCTCATGACAAAGTTGGGCACCGAGATTGGTGCCTGGGAGTCTTCGATGCAGGCATTCGATGTTGCCTTCCGCAGGGCGACGACTGCCGGACAGACTAAGGTCGTGGAAACGCTAGACGACGAGCGCGACACGCTCTATACTGGCCTCAACGGGACCGTCAACAATGCCACAAAGAGCCCGATTGCCGGACAGAAGGCCGCAGCGACCGAACTGCTGGAGCCCTTCAAGCGCTACGATGTCAAGACCGGAGGCGAATACCAACAGGAAACGATGCGCCTGGACCAGCTTTGCCAGGACCTGCTCACCAACTACAGCTCGCAGCTGACTGCGCTCGGCATCACGGCATGGGTGGAGGCGCTGCAGGCCAAGAACCAGGAGTTCCAGGCAGCCATGATTGCCCGAACCAACGAGCAGGCCGGCTATGTGAAGAGCGAACTCACACAGCTGCGTCAGCAGATGATTGTCGCCTACCGCGCAGTCGTGAAGCTGGGGAACGTGGTGTTCATCTACGAGGGCGATTCGGCCTACGCCACCACCATCGACCAGATGAATGCCGAGGTACGTCACTACAAGCAGATTATTGCCCGCAAAGGCGGCAGCAGTAGCAGCTCCGGCAGCGGCGATGGCGGCGGAACAGCCTCCCCCGACCCCTCCCAAGGAGGGGGGAATGAAGGCGGGAATACCGGAAATTCCGGCAACTCCGGAGATTCCGGAGGCTCTACCGGAGGCAATGAAGGCGGCGGAACTACTCCCGATCCTGGCACCGGCGGTGATTCCGGAGGTGGCGATGACAATGGGGATGACAACAATGGCCCCATCGGGGATGCGGAGTAGGACCCCCCGGCCCCCTTTAGGGGGAGAAATGAAAAATTAAAAATTAATAAATTCAAAATGTAGTAATTAAGAAAATGAGAAGTCCCCGCCAGCGGAAACATTTATTCTGCGGCGGGGATTTTTTGTATATCGGACACAAAATAAGATAGGAAAAGACAGAATAATGAGCAAGATTTGAGAAGCTCGGGAAAAAACCGTACCTTTGTGAAGAAAAACTTTAAACAGATTATAAGAAGTGTTCACATGAGAAAAATACTGTTTATTTTACTGGCCTGTCTTTGGATGACAGGTATCTGGGCAAAGGAAAAAGAGGTGCCTCGCATCGTGAACTTTATTAATTTCATCCGTGATATAGAGCCCCGCGACGCAAACATCACCCCGCAGGTGCTCTTCGAGACCGTGAAGTCCGAGGCCGATGCCATCCATCAATATGGCTTCAAAGGCACCTGGCTGCTGCAATACGACGCACTCATCGACAGCCGCTATCAGGCACTGATGCGGGAAGAATTGGCCCACGGCTGCGAGGTTGGCGGTTGGTGGGAGATTACCCAGCCGCATGTGGAAGCCGCAGGCTACAAGTGGCGTGGACGCTTCCCCTGGGACTGGCATGCCGACAAGGGTTTCGCCGTAGGCTATACGCCCGCAGAGCGCGAGCGGCTGGTGGATGTCTATATGGAAAAGTTCCGCGAAATCTTCGGAGAATATCCACATAGCATCGGCTCGTGGTTCATCGATGCTCACACAATGGCCTATATGCACGACAAATACGGCGTGGAAGCCAGCTGCAACTGCAAGGACCAGAAGGGAACGGACGGCTACACCCTCTGGGGCGGCTATTGGCACGGAGCCTACTATCCCTCTCGGGTGAACGGCTATATGCCCGCCCAGACAAAGGAGGGACAGATAGACCTGCCCGTGTTCCGTATGCTGGGCAGCGATCCGCTCTACCAGTACAGTGCCGGTGTGGGCGGTGCTGTGCAGAGTGTCTGCACCATTGAACCGACCTACGTCAACGCCCAGCAGCCCGAATGGGTGCGCTGGTATCTGCGTTGTCAGACCGAAGACCCGGCCTTTGGCTATACCTATTTTCAGGCTGGACAGGAAAACTCTTTCACATGGCGTGCTTTTGCGAAAGGCTATGAAGTGCAACTGCCTCAGATTGCAGCCCTGCAGAAAGCAGGCAAGTTGCGGGTGGAAACGCTGATAGAGAGCGCCCGCAATTTCCGAAAGAAATATCCCGTCACGCCCGCCACAGCCTGTACAGCCTTGAGCGACTACACCGATAACAAGGGACGAACCATCTGGTGGGGCAGCCGCTTCTATCGCGCCAACGTGCTGTGGGAAGGCGACAGGATGGGCATCCGTGACATTCATCTGTTCGACGAAAAGATGGAGTCATATTACCTCAGAAACGTCTGCACCTCCAATGAATGCATTTACATGACATTGCCCATTGTGGATGGCTGTCTTTGGAGCACGGCCGACAATATGGCCAGCCTGCGCTTCTACGCCTCTATGCCCGGAGAAAAACCAAAGGAGTTGAAGGGCGGCGAACCAGTCATCAAGCAATTCAAAGGGGGCATGAGAGTAATCTGGCCGCTAAAAGGCATTGAGGGTGAAATCCATCTGACAATGACGGAGAACCGCCTCACCGCCACCTGTACCGCCAAGGACCTGAAATGGTCTATGCTACTCAACGTGGCTCCAGAAGCCAAACTGCCTTTCCAGAACATTGGCGGCAAGATACTGACTGGCGTTCAGGCCGACCATCCTTACCAGCTCATCCTCCGCTGCGGCACCTTCGAAGACATGCGCAGTCAGCCTGGCTTCGCTTTCGGCATCCTTCCCGAGAAGGGGAAAGTAGAGATGAGGTTATAAAAAAACTCAGCTATTCAACACGAATAGCTGAGTGCTGCTTTAAAAATAATAAAAAATGTCAGCTATTCTCACGAACCACTGATTTACCATGAAAAACACTTTTGCTTAATGCAAAGGTACGAACTATTTTAAGAATCCAAACAATTAGGATTCATTTTTTCTTCAAATAAGGGCAGATTGCAAAGTCCGGTTGTCACTTGGCTGTGCCATTCGGGGATTTTTAGGTTCACTTTCATTCCAGACATAAGTTTTTTCTCTGTTTTGAGTACATAATTAGTAATTTTCAGACAAATTACATCCAACAAATATATCTTAGATAAGTTTTGAAACGCAAAATCAAGGACAAATATGTCTTTATCTACAGTCATTTCACCGAGGAGGGCGAGTTCGGACTTCCTTCCTCCAACTACACGTTGGCCTATGCCGATGGCGATACGCCGTATCTCATAGCATGAAACGAGACTCCGCACGAACCTGCATTTGCAGACTCCTCGAGGCGACACGTGCAGACTCCGGAGGCAGCAATTCCTTTATTGATTCTTCCGCAATCTGTTTGGGTTCGTCAGGTAATGAAAGATATTGTTGCAGAAATGTGACTTTTTACCTCATTTTGCGATATTAAATCTACAAATGACGATTGTTTTGCGACGGATGTGGAAGAAATTTCCTAATTTTGTAAGCAAAAACAGGAATATGAAGAATACATTTAAGAATTTTAATATGAAAAGGACAGCCCTTACCCTTGCGCTTCTTTGCGCAACCAATTTTTCATTTTTCACTTTCCACTTTTCACTTGCACCAGTTCATGCACAGATTACCGACCGCCCACGGCCTGAGCAATGGTCTAAGCTTGTGGATGGAGCACGCTTCATGGACCGTTTCCGCCCTATGGAGGGCTCCCAGTTGCGGAGCGATGTATGGGGCGCCGAGTATGTTCGTCCGCGCCTGACAGACAACGGCATCGAGGATGCACAGTGGAGTTACTGGGGCGGCAATATCGTGCAGGACGAAGATGGCCTGTGGCATCACTTTGTTGCAGCATGGCCGGAAGGAGCAAAGAAAGGGCACATGGAATGGTCGAAGTCATGGGTCATCCACGCTGTAGGTCCCACCATGCACGGACCGTTTCACCCCAGAGAAGTCGTGGGCAGGGGACATAACCCCGAGATTTACCGCACCGACGACGGCACCTGGGTGCTCTATGTCATCGACGGCCGCTACACCGCACCAAGCCTCGACGGGCCCTGGGAATATGGTAAGTTCGAGTTCGACCCGCAGGGCAAACCTATCATCGAAGGCTTGTCGAACCTCAGCTTTGCACGCCGACCCGAAGGCGGATGGCTGATGGTGTGCCGAGGCGGAGGCATCTGGATGAGTGACAACGGACTCTCTACATGGCAACAAATCTCCGACGGCAGCGTATATCCGAAGGTTGATGGACGCTTCGAAGACCCTGTGCTTTGGCGCGACTCGGTGCAGTACAATCTCATCGTCAACGACTGGCTCGGACGAATTGCCTACTATCTGCGCTCTGCCGACGGGCTGCATTGGCAAGTCGATGACGGAGAGGCCTACATGCCAGGCATTGCCCGCCACAAAGACGGCAGTCAGGAAGATTGGTTCAAATACGAACGTATGCGCATCGTGCAGGACAAATACGGGCGGGCTATACAAGCCAATTTTGCCGTCATAGACACCATCAAGTGGGACGACAAACCCATGGACCGACACAGCTCCAAGAACATCTGCATCCCTCTCGATCCCGGACTTTTGCTCGCAAAGCAAGGCGAATGGGTAATGAAAAACGGGAAATGGAAAGGCCGCAATATCGAATTGCGTATCCGAGCCGAAGAAGGTTTCCTTCCGCAAAGGGACCTTGAACTTTCCACCCTTCGTTTCGGCTCTCCTCGCGAGGTGGATTACGGACGGGGAGCACTTCCTACGTCTTCACGTACTGATGGTAACGACCTCATCGTCACTTTCAAGACGAGCGATGTGGTGTTCCGCGATGACGACTTTGCCGGCAAGATGCTTGTCCGTCGTACAGACGGCCACACCACCTTCGGCTTCGTCCGCCTCTGAAATGTAACCGTTTCGTTTGCAATAGTACCAATGGAATGAGAAGAAAGTACTTCTTCGCTCGGAAATAATAAGAAGGGGAATAATTTTTCACTTTTCACGATAATTCTTCATTCTTCACTCTTCATTCTTAATTTATTTTCGTACCTTTGCACGCGAATTTTAAAAACATCGTACATAACGAGATGGAAATTAAGGAAAAAGAATCTGTAGTAGTTAGGTTCTCAGGTGATTCCGGCGACGGCATGCAGTTGGCCGGAAACATTTTTTCTACGGTCTCTGCTACCGTAGGTAACAGTATTAGTACCTTCCCCGATTATCCTGCCGATATCCGCGCCCCGCAAGGTTCGCTGACGGGCGTGAGTGGTTTCCAGGTGCATATCGGAGCAGGTCAGGTTTATACGCCAGGCGACCAGTGCGACGTTCTGGTGGCCATGAATGCTGCTGCTCTGAAGACGCAGTATCGCTATGCCAAGCCCGATGCTGCTATCATTATTGATACCGATAGCTTTGGCCCGAAGGACCTGGAGAAGGCGCAGTTCAAAACGGAAGACTATCTGGGTGAGATGAACATCGATCCCGACAGGGTGATTGCCTGCCCCCTGACCACTATGGTGAAGGATTGTCTGGCTGACAGCGGAATGGACGTCAAGAGTATGCTGAAGTGCCGCAACATGTTTGCGCTGGGTTTGGTATGCTGGTTGTTCGACCGCGACCTGGACGTTGCCTTTAACTTCCTGAAGGAGAAATTTGCTAAGAAGCCCGAGATAGCTGAGGCCAATATCAAGGTCATTCAGGCAGGTTACGACTACGGACACAATACCCATTCGAGCGTAGCGAACGTCTATCGCATCGAAACAAAGAACAAGGTACCCGGTCGCTATATGGACATCACGGGCAACAAGGCTACGGCATACGGCTTCATCGCCGCCGCTGAGAAGGCTGGCCTGAAACTTTACCTGGGCTCTTACCCCATTACTCCTGCCACAGATGTTCTGCACGAGCTCTCGAAGCACAAGAGCCTCGGCGTGATTACCGTTCAGTGCGAGGATGAGATAGCAGGCTGTGCAAGTGCCGTTGGAGCTTCGTTTGCTGGAGCTTTGGCCGTAACAAGTACCAGCGGTCCTGGTATTTGCCTGAAGAGCGAAGCCATGAACCTGGCTGTCATCATGGAGCTGCCTTTGGTGGTGCTGGATGTTCAGCGCGGTGGTCCAGCAACGGGACTTCCCACCAAGAGCGAACAGACCGACCTCTTGCAGGCACTCTTCGGACGTAACGGCGAGAGTCCCATGCCCGTCATCGCTGCCGCCAGTCCTACCGACTGTTTCGATGCAGCCTATCAGGCCGCTAAGATGGCTTTGGAGCACATGACACCCGTCATTCTGATGACCGATGCCTTTGTGGCAAACGGTTCGGGCGCATTCAAACTGCCCAATCTGGCCGACTATCCTGCCATCAATCCACCATACGTTCCAGAAGAACTCAGAGGCTCCTGGACGCCCTATATGCGCAACGAAGAAGGTGTCCGCTATTGGGCTGTTCCTGGTCGTCAGGGCTTCGAGCATATCCTGGGCGGACTGGAGAAGGACGACAAGACAGGTGCCATCAGCACGAACCCTGAAAACCACGATTTAATGACTCGCAAGCGTCAGGCTAAGATAGATGCCATTCCTGTTCCCGACCTCGAGGTGCTGGGCGACAAGGATGATGCCGAGCTGCTGATTGTGGGCTTCGGCGGCACCTACGGACACCTGCATGCCGCTATGGATGAGCTGCGCAACAAGGGTCACAAAGTGGCGCTTGCACATTTCCGCAACATTAATCCGCTGCCAAAGAATACGGCAGAGGTACTGAAGAAGTACCCGAAGGTTGTTGTCGCAGAGCAGAACATGGGTCAGCTCGCCGGCTGGTTGCGTATGAAAGTAGATGGCTTCGTGCCAGAAAAATATAATGAAGTCAAAGGCCAGCCCTTTGTCGTAAATGAATTGGTAGAAGCTTTCAAAAAGATTATGAACAAATAAAAGGAGGACACACAATTATGGCTTATACGAATAATGATTTCAAGAAAGGACAGCCTCGGTGGTGTCCTGGATGCGGCGACCACTTTTTCCTCGCATCGCTCCATAAGGCAATGGCTGAGATAGGCGTTGACCCTTGGAACACAGCAGTTATCTCAGGCATTGGCTGCTCCAGCCGTCTGCCCCACTATATGGCAACCTACGGTATGAACACCATTCATGGTCGTGCTGCCGCAATTGCTACGGGTTGCAAGGTGGCTAACCCCGACTTGATCGTTTGGCAGGTGAGCGGCGACGGCGACGGTCTTGCTATCGGCGGCAATCACTTTATACATGCTAACCGCAGAAACATCAACTTGAACATGATTCTGCTGAACAACCGTATCTACGGTCTGACGAAGGGACAGTACAGTCCCACCAGCCCTCGCGGTTTTGTCAGCAAGTCGTCGCCCTACGGCACTGTGGAAGACCCCTTCCGCCCTGCAGAGCTTTGCTTCGGTGCTCGCGGCCACTTCTTCGCCCGTGCCGTTGCTACAGACGCTCCAGGTACTATCGAGGTACTGAAGGCTGCCTACAATCATAAGGGTGCCAGCGTCTGCGAGATTCTGCAGAACTGCGTCATTTTCAACAACGGAACCCATGATGCTGTTTACGATAAGGTTGGCAGAGCCAAGAACGCCATTTACCTGAAACACGGCGAGAAGATGCTCTTTGGCGAGAACAACGAGTATGGTATTGTTCAGGAAGGCTTCGGCGTTAAGGCCGTTAAATTAGGCGAGGACGGCTACACAGAAGCCGACGTGCTGGTTCACGACGCCAAGTGTGAGGACAACACCTTGCAGCTGAAATTGGCCGAAATGGAATGGCCCGTCGCCCTCGGTGTCATTCGCGATGTGGAAGCTCCCACCTACGATGACTCCGTAACGGCTCAGATAGAGGAAGTCAAGGCAAAGAAGAAATACCACAACTTCGCCGAACTCCTCGAGACAAACGACATTTGGACGGTACAATAGAGTTAGCAACTCTTCATACAGGCGGCCATCGGGAATTCCGGTGGCCGTTTGTTCTTTAAGAGTTACATTCTTCCGCCACCGCCGCCGCCGAAGCCACCGCGGGGACCGCCTCCGCCACCGCCTCTGGGACCATCACCGCGGCCCTCTCCTCTGGAGCCACCTCCTCCGCGACCTTCTCCGCCACCTCTTCTTCCGCCGAAGCGACCAAAGCGCCAGTTGGCTGAGAGCAGAACATAACTGCGAACCATAGCATTCTGAGTGTCTGTACGGCTTGTGGCGCTGATATTGCGGTTCACATCATCCCGCTCGTTCAGTATATCCACGGCACGAAGACTGATGGTTAGCTGTCTGCGGGGCAGGAAGCGTTGGCTGATGCTGCCGTTCCAGATAAGGTGGTTGGTGTTCATCGCGGCATCGGAATAACCTCGACGGCTTTGCTGTTCGATGTCGCTGCTGATGGTCATACCCCAAGGGAAAGTAAGTACAAAGCTACCACCATATCTGAAATCGTGATGGTCAAGGTTCGAGGCTGTCGCATTTGTGCTGCGATTCAGGTTATATTGGAAGGAGCCATTGACATTCGCTTCGATTTGCCACCCGCTCTCCCAGTCTCGTCGGTAGGTGAGGCGCGCCCATTCGTTGAAGTTGCCGCTGCGGGTCTGGTTCTCTACCGTCATTTTGTCCTTACTTCGGTAGAGGTATCCGACGGAGTTCGTAAAGCGGACTTGCGTGTTCGTGTTGATGCGCCAATGCTTCTTCTGGTCGAGCGCCGTGTTGAAATTGAAAGAAGCTGAGGCGTTCCAGTTACCGTTTACGTTGACAGGCATCGTGACGCGGCCGCCCGTCACCTCGTTGTATTCGGTCCGGTTCGTGGTGCTGTTGCGAGTGGTATTGAACTGCAGGTTGACAGCCGAAGTTCGTTGGTACTCGATAACGGTGCGCCGATAATCAAAGTTGATGTGCTGGGTGAAGCTCGGTTTGAGTTCGGCGTTACCGATACGGATGTTCAGGGGGTTGGCATCGTTCAGCGTGTCGGGAATCATGTCCGTGATGTTTGGCCAACCCGTGTCGGCATTATAGCGAAATTCCAGTTGTTCCTGACGGCTAAACCTGTATTGGAAGTTCACGACGGGAGAAGCGTTGACTACGGTTCGCCGCATCAAGGTGTCGATACGGCCTTTATGATAATCCACCTTGCTGATTTGTGGCTGCACATTCGCTCCGGCAGTCAGGCGGAAACGGGTCCGGTTCATCCTCAATTGCAAACGCAGGTCGTGGTTCTGCCCGATGTTGCGTGTATAGCTGCATTGTTGCTTGTCGGGCACCGCATATTCGTTGTCATAGAATTGGTCATAGTTTCTGACGTTCACGCCAAGCAAGTCGTTGTAGGGATCGAAAATGGAGCGCACATCGCGGTCGTTGTCGCGGAAGTTGTAGCGGTAGTTGTATGTCAGTTGCAAGAACGTCTGGTAGGCGATGGGTTCGCTGTAGCTGAATCGTGTATTGAAGTTGTAGTTGTAATTCGAACCGCGGTTATACTGCACTTTGTGATAGATGGAGTCACCGCCGTTCAGCGCCTGCAGTAGATAATAGTCTGTCTGCGAATAGTTGTCCCCCAGGTTGTCCGAGTCGCCATAGCCGCCGCCGAAATTGACGGTAATGTTTCGCCCAGGCTTCTTCAGGCGTTTGTTGACTTGCAAAGAGGCAGAGGCATTGATGTTCTTCGAACTGTTCCAGTTTGAGCCGACACGATGGTTCACGCCAATTTTGTCTGCAAGTTCCAGATAGTCGGCCAGAGGGGTAGGGGAGTACTGGAATGGATCGTCGTTCCAGGTGGCGGATTCGTTGATGCCCTCGCTACGATTCCTGCCGAAATTGAACTCAGGTCGGAACAGGATGTTCCAGGTGGAGTCGGGTTTCCATTCCACTTTATACTGGAAGCCAAAGTTGCCCGAATGGCTGCTGCTGGCGTTTTGGTTGGCAGAGTAGGCCGAGTTCTTGAGCTCGAAGTTCTGGGTGTTGGATTGTGAGGCGCTGCTGCTTTGCTGGAAGGTTCCATTGGCGCTACCGTTCAGCTCAACTTTCTTGTTTTCCCAGTTCATTGTCGCGCCCAGCGTTTGGCGGTCAGTCAAGCCGTTGCCTTGTGTATTGTTAGCGTTGCCAACGAGACTGAACTTTTGATCGCCCTGGAACGTGTTGATGTTCGTGCGGCCGTTGTAGCGCTCGTGTGTACCATATGCACCGTCAACATTACCGAAGAGCCCCTTTTTCTTGTTCTTCTTGATGGCGAGGTCGAGTACGGTCCGTTCGTTGCCGTCGTCGATGCCTGTGATGCGGGCCATATCGCTCTTTCGGTCGTAAGCCTTCACTTTATCGACAATCTCAGCGGGAATATTCTGGAGCACCAGGTTGCGGTTGTTGCCGAAGAACTCTTTGCCGTCCACAAGAATCTGGCTGATGCTCTTGCCGTTGAAGGTATAGTTGCCGTTATCATCTACCACGATGCCAGGCAGTTTCTTGATGAGGTCTTCCACCATCGATCCGTCCGGCAGTTTGAAGGCATCGGCATTATAGGCCACCGTATCGTCCATAACCGTCATCTCCGGCAATTTTCCTTCTACGACAGCTTCTGCCATTACTGTTGCATCCTCGCGCATCATGACATCTGCTACCTTGAAATTACCCGACTTCTGAGGCAGGGTCAGCTTGAACCTCTGCTGCTTGAAGCCCATAAACGACACCTGTAGGGTGTATGTGGCAGAAGGAATACCGGGCAAGAGGAATTGTCCGTTCTGCTTGGTTGTGGCACCCGTAATCATCGAGTCGCGTTCGTTGAAAAGCTTCACGGCAGCACCCTCCAGAGGGTGCAGGGTCTCGTTCTCGAAGACAGTACCGCGTATATTTAACATTGCCTGCTTCTGCTGTGCTAAAGTCAGGGTGGTAGCGAGCAAAAACAGAAGCGAGGCAATGTGTCTTATTATCCTTCCCATACCATATACTATGACGCATCGGAAGAAGGAAGGTTTAATCGGAATGGCGGAAAATTCAGAAGACAAAACCTCCATCTTGCTTTATTTCGCTCATGACGAAGGTGCTTTCGATGGAGGCCAGACTCTCTATCTCGCCCAATTTATTGAGTACAAATTCCTGGTATTGTTTCATGTCGCGCGCGCGTACCTTTAATAAATAATCATAGGCACCGCTGGTGTTGTAGCATTCCGTTACCTCCGGAATGCGCCAAATTTGACGTACAAAACTGTCGGCAATTTCGTGGTTGATTTGCTTCAACTTCACCTTGCAGAACACGAGAAGTCCCAGACCCAGTTTCTCTGGGTCGAGCACCGCTACATATTTTTTGATGTAGCCCTTCTTTTCCAGTCGTTTTTGACGCTCAAAAACGGGTGTTGGGGTCAAATGAACGGCATCTGCCAACTCTTTTGTGGTCAATTTCGCGTTTTTTTGCAGTGTTTTCAGTATCTGCCGGTCGGTTTCGTCGAGAATTTCTGCCATAATTCAGAGATTTATTCTGTTTGAGAGACTTTTGGAGGCCTCAATCGGAAAGATTTTCTTTTCAGAGTGCAAATTTAGGTATTTCTTCTGGATTTCGCAAGAAATTTGGTGGATAATTCTAATTGCCGTAACTTTGCCGTCGAAAACAAGTTTCGACAGCGAGTACAGGCGGCGCCTCAGCAATTCGAACAAGTTCTATTGCGTTCGGCTTGCACTGTCCTTGCACCAAGAAATAAGTAATTAATAATAAACTAAAAGAAAGGATAAGATTATGGCACAGAACAAGAATTATCGTTTTGAGACTTTGCAACTTCATGTAGGCCAAGAACAGGCTGACCCCGCTACCGACGCTCGTGCGGTGCCCATCTATCAGACCACGTCCTACGTGTTCCGTAACTCACAGCACGCAGCCGACCGTTTCGGTCTTCGCGATGCAGGTAATATCTATGGTCGCTTGACCAACTCTACTCAGGGTGTGTTCGAGGATCGTGTCGCTGCCCTCGAGGGTGGCGTGGCCGGTCTGGCAGTCGCCTCTGGTGCTGCCGCTATCACCTATGCTTTGCAGAACATCGTGCAGAATGGTGACCATATCGTCGCTGCCGACAACCTCTATGGCGGTTCCTACAACCTGATTACCCACACGCTGGCTACTCAGGGCATCACCAACACCATTCTTAATGTGAACGACCTCGAGGCCCTCGATGCTGCTATCCAGCCCAACACAAAGGTGGTATACGCCGAGACCTTCGGTAATCCCAACAGTGACGTGCTCGACCTCGAAGGCGTAGCCGCTGTGGCACACAAGCACGGCATCCCCTTCATCGTCGACAACACCTTCGGCACACCTTACCTTATTCGTCCGTTGGAGCACGGTGCTGACATCGTGGTGCACTCAGCCACCAAGTTCCTCGGTGGTCACGGTACCTCGCTCGGTGGTGTCATCGTCGATGGTGGTAAGTTCGACTGGAAACAGAACGACAAGTTCCCCACACTCTCTAAGCCCGATCCCTCGTATCACGGCATCGTCTTTGCCGACGCTGTTGGCGCTGCCGCTTACGTCACCCGCATCCGTGCCGTCATCCTGCGCGATACCGGTGCTGCCATCTCTCCCTTCAACGCCTTCATTCTGTTGCAGGGCGTAGAGACCCTGAGTCTGCGCGTGGAGCGTCATGTGGAGAATGCCCTGAAGGTGGTCGAATTCCTCAGCAAGCACCCCAAGGTAGCTGCCGTACATCATCCCGCACTCGAGAGTCATCACGACCACGCCCTCTACAAGAAGTACTATCCCAACGGTGGCGCCTCCATCTTCACCTTCGAGGTGAAGGGCGGTCAGGAAGAGGCATGGCGTTTCATCGATGCGCTGCAGATCTTCTCACTGCTGGCTAACGTCGCCGACGTGAAGAGCCTGGTGATCCATCCCTACACCACCACCCACTCACAACTGTCGCCCGAGGAACTGGCAGAGCAGCATATCACTCCTGCCACCGTGCGCCTCTCCATCGGTACTGAGCATATCGACGACATCATCGAAGACCTCGCTCAGGCACTGGATAAGATTTGATATAAAAACCATTTTTCTTAAACAATCTGCCAAATCCCCTAAAAGATTTGGCAGATTGCATTAATCTCCGTACCTTTGCACCACAAAAGTAGATGATGAAAGAGTATATCTTAGCCGACAACCAGGAACTGACGCGATTCGCGTTGGAAGGAATCATCAAGAAAGATGAAACGGCCGTGGTGTATCGCACAATCGACAAAGTCGGACTGGTGGCACTCCTCAAGGAACATGAGGCATCCGTAGTGGTGTTGGATTACACCCTGTTCGATTTTCAGGACGAAGACCAACTCCTCATCATCGCCGAGCGTTTCTCTCAGTCGTCATGGATATTGTTGAGCGATGAGCTCACGCCTCAATTCCTGCGCCGGATACTCTATGCCTCGCACCAGTTCAGCGTGGTGTTCAAGGACGGTCCTTTGAGCGAAGTACGCGAGGCTTTTAATGCCGTCAACCGACACACACGCTACCTCAGTCAGCGTGCCCTCGAGACTATCATTACCCAGCAGCAGGAAGAAGAGAAACCCGATATCCTGACGCAGACAGAGACGGAAATCGTGAAGGCCATCGCCCAAGGTAAGACCACGAAGGAGATTGCCGCGGAGCGCTTCTCAAGCGTTCACACCGTGACCACCCACCGCAAGAATATCTTCCGCAAACTGGGCATCAACACAGCCCACGAAGCGGTGAAATACGCGCTCCGTGCGGGGTTGATTGATCCATCAGAATTCTATATCTAACAAAAAAGTGAAGAGTCGTCTCTTCACTTTTTTATTTCACTGCTTGCCCAATATCCTCTAGTAGATCCTCGCCAGCTTCGAGACCGATGCTGAGGCGGACGGTAGTGTCTGGTACCGACATCTCGGTGCATTGCTCGGGGGTGAAGAGACCGAAGATGGTCGAGGCGGGATGGATGGCCAGCGACTTGCGGTCAAAGAGGTTCGTGGCGCGACGGATGACCTGTAGTTTGTCGATAAACGCCCAGGCTGCTTCCTTCGATTCGAGGTCGATGGTGAAGACAGCACCAGGTAAAGGGCCGAATTGCGCCTCCGAGAGTGCATGGAAGGGGTTATTCTCTAAACCTGTGTAATTCACGCGCTTGATTTCTGGTAGTTGCTGACACTGCTTAGCGAGCCACAATGTGGTCTCAGCCTGCCGACGGAAACGGATATCAAGGGTGTCAAGACCCAGCGTTTCCATATAAGCGGCCTGCGGTGTCATCAGCGAACCGAGGTTCGTCACCAGTTCTGTCTTTACACGAGCCGTAAATGCCAGTTTCTTGCCAACACGCTTGGTGCGGGCTTGCAGGACGGGCGACGGGTGTTGCGACCAGTCGAACTTTCCATAATCGATGAGCAAACCGCCAAGTCCCGTACCTCCGCCAGAGATATACTTTGTGCTGCTAACCACTTCGATATCCACTCCAAACCCATTCGCATGGAAGGTGGAGAATGGTACAATGGTTGTATCGGCTATCAGGGGCACGCCCTTTTTGTGGGCAATCTCCGATAGCGCCTTAATGTCAGCCACGAACAGCTGCGGATTGGTGATGATCTCGAAGAATAGGGCGCACGTCTTGTCGTCAATCTGCGCCTCTACCTCCTCAGGCTTTGTGAAATCGACAAATCGCGGCTCCACACCAAAACTGCCCAACGTGTCGCGAATCAGCGAGACGCTGTTGCCAAACAGGTGCTTCGAGGCCACGATATTCAAGCCTGCGCCGCTTACCGCTGTCAGGGCATAGTGGATAGCCGCCATACCTGTATTCAGCGCCGTCACACTCTGTGCGCCTGTTATCTGCCTAACGCGCTCCTCTAAATAGGTTACCGTGGGGTTAGCGATACGGGCATACGACGGGGCCATGGAACGACCGCAAAATGCGTCGCCCATGGCCTTGGCAGACTCAAACTCAAACGCCGCCGTATAGTAAACGGGCATCGATAGTGCCCCGTATGCATCAGGTTTCTGATACTTCGTCGT
>JAFZPZ010000007.1 GCA_017552435.1 Bacteroidaceae bacterium | reverse complement strand
GATTACAGCCAAACAAAACAGCCAAAAAGATATCCTGCAATTTGACCCATTGACACATAGTACTATCAAACTATCCTGCAAATTGACCTATACGCCGAAAAATCTTCCTGACATTTGTCTGACATTTACATTTTATAAGGGGGCAGCGTCGGCGTGAGGCCGACAACTGCCCAATGAAACGAGAGAGATTTTATAGTCGGTTCTTCTCGTCATTACCTGCACCCGTGCCCTTGTACTTGCTTCGAGTAGCGTTGAAATTATACGATAGCGACACTCCGATGTGTCGGGTATAGACGTAGGCATCCTTGGCCGTCGTGGTCACAGGATAGTAGCCCGTCCAGCGATCACGGAGGTTACGGAAGATGTCGTTAGCAAAGAGGGCGGCGGTCAGGTTGCCGTCAAGGAACGTCTTCTGCACACGGGCGTTGATGTTGAACTCATGGGCATTGTGACTGAATCCGTAATCGTAGCTGGTGGAATAATGCAGATAGAGCATGGCCTTGGTGGTCTTGTCGATGGTGAACCAGTTGCGGAAGTTTATCTGCCATTCGGGCTTATTGAGTTTCGTGTCGAGACCGTATGCCTTCGTGTCGAAATTCTGTTGAAAATAACTGAGGGTCAGCGTGGGACTATAGAATCCGAACTTTGGCGAGGCCGTCAGTGATGCGTTGTAGGACTCGAATTTGTCGAAATTGCGGTTGGTCCAGATGGTTATCTCTGTTCCCTCCTGATACAGACTGCCGAAACTTAGTCTTACGTCCTTGCTATGGCTATAGCCTGCGGTGAAGTTCAGCCATGAGTAGGTGACATTCAGGTCGAGATTCTGCTTGATGGTTGGGCGTAATAGTGGGTTTCCACCTTCATATGTATAGCGGTTATCGTATTGCACGTTAGAATTGAGCGATTGATAATTGGGGCGACTGATGCGCTTGTCGTAACTTAGTTGGATGCCCCATTTGTTCTTTTGCCATCCAACGGAAAGATTGGGAAAGAGGTCGCGATATTTGCGGCTTGGCTCGGTCTGATATTCGCCAAAGGAATAATAGTCGGAATTGACAGCCTCATAGCGAAGCCCGCCGCCAATGCTCCACTCGCCCAATTTTAATTGATATTCGGCAAAAGCGGCAATATTGCTCTCGTGGATTTCGTCGTCGGAGGGTGACACAACTCGTTCAATATTCTCATAGATGCCGTGGCTACGGGAGCGTGTGGCCTCACTGCCGAAATTCAACTCACCTTTCCATATCGGATAAGTCAGTACAAGTTTTCCTGCAAGCATATTGTTGCGGTTGACGTTGTAAGTATGTACGTCGCGGTCGCCTAATTGCTGACTACTTTCATAAGAAGCTTGGTCGCGGGTTGATTTCTTCCAAATCCAGGAGCCATTGAAGTCGATGCCGAGTTTACCAGCCTTACCAACGTAATAGATGTTGGCCTCGTGCTGAGGAGTGTCATCCATGTTTGCCGTCATCAACTGGTCAACAATGCCTTCAAGGGAATTATTACGTGTGATAGTTTGTTCACACACCGCCTCGCCTCCTTGATACAGCGAGCCATTCAGATCATAGGAGAAACCAATGGAGTTATCCTCGTCGAATTCGTAGCTGGCCCCCAACTTCCCACCCATCTCGGTGTACCAAAAGCTGTTGGGTGCATATTGGCGGATACTGACATGATTGCCGTTGGCATACGTGTCGGTTGTAACAGTGTTGTCTTCACTATGATTTCCATTGGTAAACTCCAGCGTGCCGAAGACCTCCAGCCCTCCCGCGCGATACTTCACCGTGGCATCGTCATAGGTCGTCCACTTCTCGTTATACTTCACTTGGCTGTATGCCTCCACACTCACGCCCTCGCCCTGCGGACGGATGGTTTTGATGCGGATGACAGCACCGACCTCGGCATTGTACTTGGCACCGGGCGACGTGATGATGTCCACGCTCTTGATGTCAGACGATTTCAATTGTTTCAGTTCCCGTGCGTTCTGCACCTTCTTATTGTTGATGTAAATTTCTGGTGTTCCCTTGGCGAAAACGGTAAAGTTGCCGTCCTCGCCTTGTACCCGTGGCAGCATCGAGAGCACATTGTCTGCCGTACCCACATCTTTGAGAATGGAATTTTGCACTTCTACTGTCATTCCGCCCGCAATCATCTTATATTGCGGGATTTCGCCCTTTACCACGACACCTTTAATCGTAAAGGTTTCTGGCTGCAAGCGAATCGTTCCCACTTTTGGCTGGTCGCAGCGTTTATAGATGGTCTTGTAACCGACGTAGGAAATGCGGGCGAGGATTTGCGCCTGTTCGTAGGGAATGGCGAAGTAACCACTCTCGTTAGAGACACCACCACTAAGCAGCGTAGAGTCTGAGGGATTGAGGATGGCAACATTAGCGTATGCCACGGGCTGTCCCTGTTCGTCAACGATAGTACCTGTTAGGTGGCGGTCAGTATTGTGGGTACACTCCACGAAGATTTTCTTTCCCTCTGGGTTGCTTGTGTCAACGGTCATGCGGATGGGATAGAAGCCTATCATCTGCAGGATGGCATCGGGCAACGACTTGCGACTGACGGTAGTGGTGATGCGGAAGTCCTCCAGTTCATTGTAGAGGAACATGATGGCGTAGTCTGTCTGTTGCTCTGCAAGCCCGCTGAGAGCATCGGAGAGAGACACATTATTATATTCATGGGATATGCGTTTCTGAGCCTGTGTGCTGACAGTCAGCAGCAGGGCAAG
>JAFZPZ010000068.1 GCA_017552435.1 Bacteroidaceae bacterium | reverse complement strand
TGCAATCGTAATCGCTACGGGCACTCCTACTGCCCGCGATCTCAAGGCTCCAGGCCGCGACCTCAAGGGTGTTCACTTTGCCCTCGAGCTGCTCTCTCAGCAGAACCGCGTGCTGGCTGGCATCGAGTTTAGTAAAGACGAGCGCATCACAGCGAAAGGCAAGGATGTGCTGGTGATTGGTGGTGGTGATACTGGTTCTGACTGTATTGGTACTGCCCACCGTCAGGGCTGCAAGAGCGTTACTCAGATTGAGATTATGCCTAAGCCCGTTGAAGGTCCTGAAGACCCACAGAACCCCTGGCCCAACTGGCCTCGCACCCTCAAGACTACCTCAAGTCATGAGGAGGGCTGCACCCGCCGTTGGAATATCAACACGCTTGAGTTCCTGGGCGAGAATGGTAAGCTGACTGGCGTAAAGGTTCAGGAAATTGACTGGAAACCGGCTTCCCCCCAAGGGGGGACGGGAGGGGGGCCTGGTCGCCCCATCATGATAGAGAAGGGTAAGCCTGAGATTATCAAGGCCGAGCTCGTTCTGCTGGCTATGGGATTCCTGAAGCCAGAGCATCCTGAGTATCCCAAGAACGTATTTGTATGTGGTGACTCAGCCAATGGCGCCAGCCTCGTAGTTCGCGCTATGGCCTCAGGCAAGCAGACTGCCCAGAAGGTCGCTGCCTTCCTACAGGACAAGTAAAAGAAAAGGGGCGTTTTCATCACACAGCAAAGCAAAAAAAAAGCCGCCGAGAGCCTGTTATTAACAGAACCTCGGCGGCATTCTTTTTAGAGACAGGCCTTTTAATCAAACCTTTTTAAATCGGACTTTTTTGAATCAGACCTTTTCATTCTTTCATTTTTTCATTCTTTAGAACGGTCCATGACCCATGCAACTCGTGGTGGTGAGTGCCGTCAGGAAGGCGGTGAGCGCGGCTACTACCATCTTCACCGCAAGCTCAATAAGGCGCTTCTTCGTCATAACTTTTCGTAGTTTTAAGTTTCATGTTTCAAGTTTCAAGATCCAAGTCTCGGGCGGTTTCCACCTGAAACCTGAACCCTGAAACTCAAGCGCTACCTTAACTATTCCATGTCGCCACTTCCTTCGCCGTTGCCTCCTCCGCCATTGTCGCCTCCGGTGTTGCCGCCATTGTCGCCTCCGGTGTTACCGCCGGTGTTGCCGCCATTGTTGGTGCCGCCAGTGTTACCACCGGTGTTGGTACCCTCCCCCTCGGGGGAGTTAGGAGAGGGGTCGTTGTCCGGGTCTTCCACCTCGCCAGAGGTAGAGGTTACGCGCTTCACCTCGTTGCCGTTGCGGTCGATGCAGGTGATCTGGATGGCGGTGTCTGCCAGCTCGTCCTTCAGGTCCACGCTGGGAGTGAAGATGATTCTGCGGCTGGTGATGAGGCTGGTCTTCACGTCGTTCACGTTCTCTACGGCTTTGCTTCGCAGACCGAAGCGCATGCTTCCCAGTCCGGGCAGAGCCACGCTGTGGCCTTCCGTAGCCCATGCCTTAATCACTTCGCCAGCTGCATCCCAGCAGGCCTTCATCACGCCCTGACTTACGCCGCTGCGCAGGGCAGCCTCCTTGATGACCTTTGCCTGAGTCAGGCTGGTGTACAGGTCGGCCTTCATCACATAGCGGTACTTGCCCGCCGATTCCTTGTCAAACTTCAGCAGTCTCTCTACTGCCTTTACCTTAAGTGCCATAAAATTATAAATTTTAAGGGTGTAAAAATTTTTCCTCTTCCTTAAAACCTATTCCTTAGTCGTGGTTTTTGCGGTTTGGCTATGAAAAACTATCTCGTGCACTAAGAAAAATTTTCTCTTTGGCTATGCCGCAAATTTTAGTCGCTGATGTCATTTTTGCAACTATGTTGCAAAGGTACTGATTTTTCCTGATATTACCAAACTTTTTAGCGATTATTTTTGCAAGATTTTGACATTCCGTCGAAATCTCTCCCGCTCGACAGACTGAAAACGTGTTTCCGTCTGTTCTCGCTTACCCAAGATTTTCACTTTTTCAGTTTTTCACTTTTGACATCTGCATTCTGGAAAAACCAGAAGCAGAAATTTTATCTTAATAATATATTTAATATATTATATAAGATAATTATAATTATTACCATAATTCCCTCCCCTCCGTCTTTCCTGTCTTCCCCTCAGTTCCTTTTCACATTTGCCATTTTGTGAAAACCCAAATGTCAAAAGTGAAAAAGTGAAAAACTGAAATAGTCTGGGAGAGTTTTCGACGAGGTCAAAAACTCCACTCTAAGGTGCCAATCCGTTAAAAAACCTTTCATTTCTATCACCTTTTAGGTGATTTTTCAAAAAATCGTAGACTTTCTGCAAGAAAATCATTATCTTTGCACCGAAAACTTGCAAAAGTAAGCCCAATATGCTTACTTTGATTACATAATAGTGTATGACGATAGATGAGTGGATACATCAACGTGAGATTAGAGGAAGCATGACTTTCTCTGTCTTGGAGTTGCGACAAGCATTCCCTGAAAACTCTGAAAAGGGAGTGAAAACGGAATTGAGACGACTGTCCTCCAAGGGGCGGATACAGTCAGTGTATCGTGGATTCTATGTTGTGATTCCCGTTCAATACCAGCTTCAAGGCATCGTCCCACCTAACTACTATATTGATGATTTAATGACTCATGTGGGCAAGCCGTATTATGTAGGTTTGCTATCGGCAGCAGCCATGTATGGTGCCGCCCATCAACGTCCAATGCTCACACAAGTAATGACGGTGGAGCCCAGAATAAAGACATCAGGAAAGAATCCGCTATTAGAGTGGCATTACCGTCATGAATTTCCCGAGCATTTGGTTCTTACAAAGAACGGAGAAATTGGTGTGGTTCGTTATTCCTCAGCAGAACTTACAGCTGTTGACTTAGTACAGTTTGCTGGGCATGTGGGCGGCTATCAAAGAGTGGCAACGGTCTTGGCTGAGTTAGTCGAAATGGTGGATATGGCGAAGATGAGAGACATTCTAGACCATACGACCAAGGCAACTTTGCGTAGGTTAGGATGTTTGTTGGAATATGTACTCGAAGAAACCGAAAAGGCCGATGAGTTGTTTGACATCATTAAGGGGCAAGGAAGGGAATGGAATACCATCTGCCTAAGCAATGCACATCCACAAAGCGATGATGCACAAAGCAATCGTTGGCGAGTAAATATAAATGTAGAAATAGAGCTAGACGAGATATGATAGATAGGAAATCTATTATTGCATGGAGCGAACAGTTTCCATGGTCCGAACCATCCATGGTCGAACAGGACCTATTGATTTCAAGAGCCTTAGTCGCTATTTTCAGCGATGAGTTTCTGGCTTCTGGGCTAGCATTCCGTGGTGGTACGGCACTTCATAAACTGTATCTGTCGCCTCAACCTCGCTATAGTGAGGACATTGATCTGGTGCAGATTAATCCCGGACCCATCAAGCCTATCATGTTCAGACTTGGCGAGGTGCTTAGTTTCTTGCCAGATAGGGTGACGAAACAGAAAAGGTATAACAATACCATGCTCTTCCGTATGGAATCGGAAGTGCCACCTACGGTACAATTGCGTCTAAAGGTAGAAATCAACTGCTATGAGCATTTCTCTGTTCTTGGGCTGACAAAGATTCCTTTCCGCGTAGAGAATTCATGGTTTACTGGCGAGGCGCAACTAACCACCTACCAATTCGAGGAATTGTTGGGTACGAAACTGCGTGCATTGTACCAGCGCAAGAAGGGGCGTGACCTCTTCGACCTCTACGTTGCTTTGCAGCGAAAAGAAGTGGATGTTGAGAAAGTTTTGCAATGCTGCAAGAAGTATATGGAGTTTGTAGTGGGCAAAGTTCCGTCGTACAAGCAGTTTGTGAATAATATGGAAGAGAAGATGACTGATCCGGAATTCGTCGGCGATTTGCAAGCCCTTCTACGACCTGGTATTGGGTATGATGCCAGGCAGGCTTATCAACTCATTTATCAGACCTTCATTGATAAGATGGAAGGAAAGAGAGATTGAACCAAACCACAAGGTCAATGCGGGCGAGGGTGAAAACGACACATCCTCGCCCGCTTTGGTAGAGAAAAAGTCCTGAAAGAGGAAAAAATGAAAGAATAAAAGAAAAAGTTGGCGTTTCTATAAAAAAATGGTGTCCTCGATTGTATTATATATAGAAGCGTCTCCAAAACGGAGCAAATAATGAAAGACTGATATGCTCAATAAAAAGATACTTGAAGGGCTTTTCCGCCAGCATTACAGCGAGATGTTTCATCTGGCCAGAACCTTGCTTGGTGCTGATGAGGAAGCCGAAGACATTGTTCAGGACGTGTTTGCGCGGCTGATGGAAACGGACATCATTCCTGAAGCGGAAGGAATCCGTGCCTATCTGATGACTGCCGTACACCATGGTTGCACGAATTTCATCCGGCGGACATCAATGCGACAGCAGCTGGAAAGCCTGCTCCCCGTTGACGATACAACCGATCTGCAGCCCATCGACCAGTTGACAGAGCGGCTGGATGCCATTCAGGCCTATGCCAACGAATTCACGGAACCACACCGTAGCATCTTTCATCTACGTTTTGACGAAGACCTAACCCTGAAGGAAATCGCCCAACGCCTTGACATGAACCAGAACACCGTCTATAAGTATCTCAGGCAGGGCATTCAGCAAATCCGTTTAAAGTTACACCATTAAATCTACAATCGCAATGGACACAAGCAATGATAATATCCGTAAGCTCTTTGACATGCTCGATAACCCCGCAGCATATTCAGAGCAAGAAATCCATGACATCATCAACTGCGACGAGGAGATCCGCGAGACATACCGCCTGATGGTGGAGGCCAAGCGCAGCAGCCGTTGGAAGCAGCCCCAACAATCTGTCGATGTGGATGCCGCCTGGCAGCGATTCGAGCAAAAGCACTATCCGCAGCAGAGGCCCCTGCACCATTGGATGCGCATCGCCGCCTCATTCATTGGTATTCTCTTTATATCGGGCATCGCCTTTGCCGTTATCCAATTTATGCGGAATCACTCTGCCAGACCACAAGTGCCTCAGACGGAACACGTGAATACGGAACTGGCAAATCAAGAGGCTGTAGCACCAGTACGTTTTGATGACGTGCGCCTCGACAGCATTCTATCCGTCGTATCATCACATTACGGCAAGGAAGTCAGCTTCCGCAGCGAAGAGGCCAAGGGCATGAAATTCATCATGGCGTGGAACCCCGATTCATCGCTAACCAGCTTCATTGACGGCCTTAACATGTTTGACGGTCTTCTGCTAACCATTCAGCAAGACACCATTTTCGTTGAAACTACAGAATTAAAAGAGGACGCTGAATGAGACACTATTTGATTGTCCTACTGCTGATTGTCACACAGTCCTTACAGGCGCAAATCAGCCACGACTTCCGCAATACGCCATTGACTGAGGCTCTCCGAACGATAGAGCAAAGCCAATCGTCATACACCATTGTCATGCTCACCGATGATCTTGAACACCTGCAAGTCTCGGCCCGCATTAAGGAAATGAAACTTCCCGATGCTGTGAAGCGAATATGTAAAGGGCAGCCCGTGAAGGTGAAAACGAAGGGCAAGCAGATATTCGTGCAGTATCGGAAGGAGGAAGATTTCTCTGACAAAACCATTCAGATTACAGGAAGTGTGAGGGACGCTTTCCTGAAGATTCCCCTGAAAGATGTCAAGGTGACGGTACACCGTATGGACAGCACAGTAGTGGTTGATTCCATAGAGAATATAAATATATATGGAGACCATAAACTTATTCAAGTCATGTTCTACGCCGATGTCAAGGCTAATCTCAGAGAGTATCTGGTTCACGCGCAATTGGATGGCTACGATGACATCTGGCAGAAGGTGATTATCACCAACCCCAAGGAAAAACGGGTGGGGGCAGGAACGTTAGAAATGCGGAGGTCGAAGACCCGAACGATGAAGGAAGTGACCGTAACGGCTACTAAGATCAAGATGTTCTACCGCGGCGACACGTTGATTTATGATGCGACAGCCTTCAAGATGCCTGACGGTTCCATGCTCGACGACCTCATCCGTCAGCTGCCAGGGGTGACGATGAATGACGATGGTGAAATCTTCGTCAACGGACGGAAGGTGGATGAACTGCTACTGGGCTCCCGCTCGTTCTTCGGTGGTAACAAGCGAGTACTCATGGAGAACTTGCCTTACTACACGGTGAAACACCTCAAGGTCTATGAGAAACAGACGGGCAAGAGTATGGCTTTGGGATATGATGTAGAGCCGCGACAATACGTTATGGACGTGATTCTCAAAGATGAATACAAGCAAGGATACATAGGTAACGTGGAAGCGGCAGGAGGAACAAGTGAGAGATGGCTCTCCCGTGCATTCCTACTAGGATATGCAGACAATCTTCGTTTTACGCTTTTAGGCAATGTGAACAATGTCAATGAGTACCGTCATATTGGGGAATCAGGGCATTGGACACCTGAACAATCGCCGCGTTCGATGCTGACGACCCGAAGTGTAGGAGCAGAAATCGACTATCACACCTATGAGGACAAACTGCAAGAGACCTTCCGAGCAGAGTTCACGTCAACGAACAACGAACAAACCATGCGCCAACGCTACGAGCAGTTCCTCGAAGGCTGTAAGCCGACATCTTTCACAGAGTCTTTCAACAGTATAGGCAGCAAGAAACTGGCATTGCACAATACGTTGGTTTTGCAGAAGCCTTTCTGGTTGGAGATTAATGCAGACTTCAATTATGCTCATCGCAATGGTTCCTTCCATTCTGCTTTCGAACAGTGGAACGACTCTCTGATAGCTTCCCAACGCACCGTAGGCTTCAGCGAAGGCACCGCTTGGAATGGATATGTGTCTGCGAACGGAGCAATCCAGTTGGGACACATAAAACAGCACATCGACTTCTATGCAAGAGTGAAACACGATGATGACCAGTCAGAGAAGGCCAGCAAATACGCTACACAATCCACCCAACAGACGAACATTCTACACAATACCAACGATATCAACAATCGCACGACATCTGGTGTGGGACGATTGAGCTATAGCAAGGATTTGAGTGATAAAATGACGCTGCAAATTAATGAAGTCATCGAGTTCACCGATCAATGCACTCACGATTACCTCTATCATCCCGATTCGCTGGCACTTCCTTCGCAGTTGGATGCACTCACAGCTATCACCGATCCCACCAATTCTTACGACAGCCATCATAGAATAGCAGAAAACAAGTTGGATTTTCAATTCTTTAAAAGCAAATTCCGATCGATTGCAGATGGTGCGCCAGTGGGCGAGTACTACTATAAATACATTGTGAAATTGGAAGTGCCTTATCGCCATGAGTCTCTCGACTATCGACGCGGCTCACTTGATACATTAGCACGCCAGAACAACTTGCTCCTGAACGTGACTGGCGGCTATGGTTTTACCCTTGGAAGCGACAGGCGCCTCATGACCATACAAGCCTACCACAACCGTAGCACGGCCAACCTCATGGATCGAATCACCTATCGCGACGACAGCCAGCCGCTCAGCGTGAAACTTGGCAATCCCAATCTCAACGGCAGGGTGGCATCAGGAATCTATACCACTTACGTTGACGGCTTTTCTGGTTTCCATCGCCACGCCTTAAACGCCTCAGGTGGCTTTACCTATCTGCATCGTGATGTGGCACAGTCTGTCTGCTACAATCCTGCGAGCGGAGTCTATACCTATCAACCCATGAATATCAGCGGGGCATATAATGCCAATATCCGCCTCAGCTTCGACCAATCCGTTGGTGAGAAGCGCTATTGGAACTGGCATACCGATGCCGATGCTAGGTTCGACCACGCAAAAGACCATGCTATGCTGGCAGGCGAGACGGAGAGTCGCGAGAACACCGTCAATACACTGACCTTACATGACGGTGCCTACGTCCAGTACAAGCGCAATCAGCTAAGACTCCGTGCCTCGGCTGATATCTTTTGGCGACACAGCGAGGGCAAGATGTACGATTTCTCAACACTCAATGCTTTTGACTTCCATTATGGTCTCAGCGCCAACTACACCACTCCCGCACTCTGGGGAACAAAGATCGGAGGCATGACCCTCGCGGCCGATGCAACGATGTACAGCCGTCGTGGTTATGGAAGTGCTCTGCTAAATACCGATGACTTCGTGCTAAACGCCTCCCTCAGTCAGCCTTTTATGAATGGTAAGCTTATCTTCCGCCTCGAAGGTTTTGACCTCTTGCATCAGCTCTCCCCCACTGACTATGTCGTCAACGCTCAAGGTCGTACCGAAACCTATTACCGTTCCCTTCCGCACTACGTCATGTTCCACGCCGTTTGGCACTTCAACAAGAATCCGAAGAAGAAATAATAACTCACACTGCTTCACCGTTTCTATGATGTGTCCTTCCCGCTTGCTCAGTCGCGACGGGCGGCGGGGAGGTTTCAGAAGAGACAGGAATAAACAACAAGATGTATGATTGATCAAAGAAAAGCAAGTAAGAAGTGGGAAAAGGGGAAGATAATTAGAGCAACAGGTAGAATTGAACGAGATAATATCTATCGCCGCCAGCCCAAGCGCGTCTTGGGCGTAAGCCTCTCCCCTTAGACCCCCTTATATAGGGGTCTTAGGGGGAGGCTATGGCCCTTTCATTTCGTAAGAGTGAAAGAATGAAAGACAGAATAACTAGTGTTGTGTGTTTAATTAATCTTAAAAAAGTTTAAAGAATTGGGTGTTTCCCTCCTCTTGTTTCCTTGTGGGGAAAACGCCTTATTTTCATTTCTGTAATTTTGCGTCGTAAAAAGCGAGGAGTCTTAGGCGAAAGCCCCTCCTCTTTGACCCCCCTATAAAGGGGGTCTTAGAGGGGGGCTTAGCCTGAAAGACGAAATAAAATCCTTTTACTGCGTTCTTTGACTTATTGGGATTTAGTTCTTGAACCCCAGATAATCGTTGCTGGAGTTCCAGATAACCGTTCCTAGGGTTCCAGATAATGGTTGAAAAGGCTTCAGATACGGGCATCTAACCGCGGAGATGCCCGTATCTAAGCTCCAAATAACGTTATCTCGGTCGCCAGCAACCGTTTGTTTGAAAAAAAGCTTCCCTCTTGCGGGGGAAGCTTTTCTTGGAGGTTTACCAGGCGTCGTTCCAGAGGATGCCGCCGATGTCTGTACCGGGAATGCCGGGACCAGCACCGGGAGGAAGGATGGGAATGTCGTCTCCAAGGCCAGTGGCTTCGAGGCCGGTCACGGAACCTATCAGAATGTGTGTCTGGTGCTGGAGCTTCACCACCAGCACTTCGGGCTTCATATATTCTTTCTTAATCATAGTTGTCAATAATTGAGGATTACTTGATTACTTTCTTTCCATTCACGATGAACACGCCCTTATGCGCAGTGCTATTGACGCGACGTCCCTGCAGGTCGTACCATGTGCCATCTTCATTGTGAATTGTGAATTGTGAATTATGAATTTCACCAATTCCTGTCTCTCCGTCGTCGAAGTTGATGGTGTAGGACTTGACATTCTGTGCATCGCCCTTCAGCTGGAAGTAGGCGCGGAAGCCCTTCAGGTAGCTGTTGGGGTTCTCCTGTTCATTGACCACGGAGGGATAGATGAGGTAGCTCTTGCTCTCGTAGCTCGTGAGGAAGAGGACGGACTGCGCGTTGCTTTCATCGCCAGCGGGGCCTGTGACGAGGGTCTTGCCCAGCGTGGGGATGAAGTCTGCGGCAGTGGTCTCCGTCGCCGTCGTGGTGCCGCTGACGGTGGCACCGTCGAAGGCTCCTATCTCCTTGTCGGCGCTTACCTTCACCAGGTAGGGCTTGCCGGCCTCGATGGCTGTGGCGTCGGTGAAGTTCAGGGTGAGCACGCCCTCGCTGAAGCTCGATGTGCCGAGCTGCTTCACGGCGGTGATGCCGAGTGCGGCCAGCTGGTCAGCGTCGATGGCGACGGGCGAGGCGAAGGTGTTCCACGAGCCGGCTTTCAGCGTGCGCTTGACGGTGACGACATCGGCCACGGCGCCGTCGCATGCGTTCAGGGCAAAGCTGTTGTCAGCCGCCTCGTCCAGTTTGAGATTACGATAGGGGCTGTCAGCGAAGCCGTCGGCATAGACGGTG
>JAFZPZ010000067.1 GCA_017552435.1 Bacteroidaceae bacterium | reverse complement strand
TTCAACAATTTTTGTTGATAACTTGCCCCCGCCTGCAAAAATTTTTAGCCCCCCAAATAGTAAGTCCGTAAGTAACTACGAAAAAGCATGGTTTCTCGTCAAAAAAAACATTACAAATATATTAATAACGAGAATTATTTATAACTTTGCAAGGCAAATACGCAAAAATACTCATGAGGAAACCTAAAAATTATTGGAACTACAATACTTGTTGTGCAGAAGCAAAAAAGTATAGTAGTAGAAATGAGTTTAAACATGGGAATGAAACCGCCTATCGAATTTCAAAAGAGAATAAATGGATTGACGATTACGATTGGTTGAAACCTCAATTGAACTTACTGACTTATGAAGAATGTTATGAATTGGCGAAACAATGTGTTACTAAGGCCGACCTGAAAAGATTGAATATTAAGGCTTATCGAATATCGTTTAACAAAGGTTGGATAAAGAAATTCGATTGGCTTTTAGATGGAAGATTCTTCGACAGCAATGGAGGCAAAAAGGATAAGAGCCAGAAAGAGCCCAATTTTGTATTGGAGTCAAAAAAGAAATCACATAATGTTTATGTATACGAATTTGAGGATAAGGCTGTCTATGTGGGTTTAACTGCCACTCGAAGGATAAAAGGCAGGATTAAGGAACATTTGAGTAGTAGCCCTGTTTCAAAATATGCATCGGAGAATAATGTCCGTATTCCTGAAATGAAAATCACATTTACTGATTTAACACCATTGGAGGCAAGCATCAAGGAGGGGGAGGTTTTGAGCGAATATGCAAGCAAAGGATGGAAAATTGTCAATATAGCTCCAACAGGATGTTTAGGTTCTTTTCTCCATGGATCTTGGACAAAAGAGCGTTGCATTGAAGAATCAAAGAAGTACAAAACAAGAAAGGAATATCAAAACGGGAATCAAAGTTCTTATTACGCTGCAAGGGTAAACGAATGGTTAGACGAATTCACATGGCTCGAACGTAGGATACGCCCCAATGGATATTGGAACTATGAGCATTGTTTTGAAGAAGCAAAGAAATATCAGTTGCTCAGAGATTTTAGATACGACTCTCAACGAGCCTATCAAGTGGCAAAGAAAAATGATTGGATAAAAGATTATACTTGGCTGAAAAGGCAATTATCACCTAAAGGGTATTGGGACAATTACGATAATTGTTATCAAGAAGCAAAAAAATATGATAGCAGGATTAGTTTTTGTCATGGCAACAGTCCTGCCTATCAATCGGCAAGGAAATATAAATGGCTGGATGACTATACTTGGTTTAAATATAAGAAGCAAAAGCCAAAGGGCTATTGGACTTACGAGACATGTTATGAGGAAGCTAAGAAATATAAAACACGAACAAGTTTTAGCAAGAATTGTAATCGGGCATATCTTGTATCATTAACCAATGATTGGCTAAAAGACTACATTTGGTTTAACAACAACACTATTAAGCCAAGGGTTACCTGAGCAACGAGTTGATTCAAATCAAGCAAAATGTTGTAAATTGTTCGAAATTAAAGACAATCCTTTGGCTGTTGACTAGATGAGAAGTCGCAAGTTGGCTGCTCCGCAGAATGGCATCAACATCATCCGCTACTCCGACGTGTCCCGCCGCTACAACGGCGCCTTGGTGCTAGAGCATCCAAGAACGAGCAAGAAAGTCTTGATTAAGTAAAACTCATTGACAATAACCACGCATCCCTGCTGCGGAAACATGCGTTCTGCGGCGGGGATTTTTGTGTTAAATTCTCTGAATCCCTTGTGAGGGATTGAAAAATTCCCTAATTTTGTGACTGTTTTCCTGTATGTGTTGCTTCACAGGGATAGAATAATATCAATGATGAGACTAAGAAAATTATCATTTTGGCATTTGGCCATACTTTGGCCGATGCTGCTTCTGACAACGGGCTGTACAAGTGTCCGTGAAGTGACGTTCACAACAGAACGTATTGAGAAACTTGGGGAATTTGAGGGCTTTTCAAAACAGAGCTTTCAAGGTATGAGCATCTATGGCGACTATCTTGTCAGTCTCCAGAATACCGGATTGGCTACCATCTACCGCCTCACTGAAAGTGGCAAGGTTCCGCCTGCGCCTGAGCGAAGCAAAGAACGCATCCATCAGTTCCCGTTGGCCAGCCATCATAAAGTCAATCATGCCAATGTGGCAGACTTCGGTATCGAACGCGTGGCAAAAGATGATGTTTTCCCTGTACTCTATGTGTCGCAATGCTCTCGTGATCGTTACGAGGGGTTGAAGGATGTGTGCTTCGTGGAGCGCATCCGGCTCGACGGTGATCCGCAGCTTGTGCAAACCATTGTCCTCGATGATCCCGACGGCCTTTTCGGCTATGCCCTGCAATGGGTCATTGACCATCGCCGCAAGCTGCTGATTGGCTACGGCAATACCAAAGAGAACCTGGCCGAGGGCAACCGCTGGCGCATGATGACCTTCCGCCTGCCTCGCCTCGATGAAGGGGCGGTCGTACACCTCCGTCCAGAGGACGCCCTCGACAACTACTGCATCCAGGATCTTGACAACCGCTACCCATCGCAGCAGATCGGGCAAGGAGCCTGCATCATCCGGGACTGGATGCTCATACCCGTAGGCGTCGGTACGGAAAAACAGCCCAGCATCCTCTATGTGTGGAACCTGAAGAAGAAGCGCCTCGACGGCATCTACGACTTCCAGGAACAGGTACCTGCCGAGTTCGAGGACTGTGCTCCTTACGGCGATGCCCTTCTCATGCAGACCAATGGCATGGGACTCATCCGCCTGTTGAAGAAATAGGCACCTACGGAGCGCAAGAAGGTACTTTCGCTCGGAAATGAAAAGAAAAACGAGCTTTTCTTTTGCATTTCGCTCGCTTATCCGTACCTTTGTGCCCAGAAACCATTAAAAATATAGAAAATGGATAAGAAACAGAAGATTTTGCTCACTGTGGTTGCGGTAATTGCAGCAGTTGTCATAGGATTCCTTCTCTACATGATGCGTGAACAGAAGCTGGAAAACCAGCAGATGCTGGAATTGGCCGAGATGGACAAACGGGAGTTGGAGAACGAATATGCACAGTTCGCCATGCAATACAACGAGATGATGACGCAGATAAACAACGACTCACTCGTTGCCCAGTTGGAACAGGAACAGAAGCGCTCCGAGGAGTTGCTGGCTGAACTGAAGCGTGTGAAGAGCAGCGATGCTGCCGAGATCATGCGACTGAAGAAGGAACTGGCCACACTGCGCGAGGTGCTGCGCAGCTATGTCCTGCAGATTGACTCGCTGAACCGCATGAACGAGGCGCTGACACAGGAGAACTCCAACCTGAAGACGCAGAACCGACAAGCCCAGCAGCACATCTCGAACCTTGCCACGGAGAATGAGACGCTCTCGGACAAGGTGGCCATCGCCAGCCAGCTGGATGCAACACACATCTATGCCGAGGGACGCAACAAGAAGGGCAAGGCGGCTAAGAAGATAAAGGATGTCAAGAAGTTCGTCATCGGTTTCACCATCGCCCGAAACGTCACTACTGCAACAGGCATCCGCAGCCTATATGTCCGCATTAGCACCCCGACAGGCGATGTCCTTTCCAAGGGCGGTACCTTCACCTATGAGAACCGCCAGCTGGAATATAGCATCCGCAAGGATATCGAATACACAGGTGAAGAACAGAGTGTTGTCGTTTATTGGGATGTTGCCGAGGCTTTGAGTGCAGGCAACTACCGTGTTGATATCTTCGCCGACGGACAGAATATCGGTACCACAAACTTTGCCTTCGACAAATAATGGGTAAGGGGAAGCTGGCTAAATTTGCCGAGATAGCTCAGAACCCTTTGGTCGTGGAATGCCCTATGGCTGCCGTCATGCAGGACGCTTTTCCCCTGCGCGGACGTTGGCACGAGGACTTCTTCCACAACGACAATCCCATCGTCCTGGAGCTGGGCTGCGGACGCGGCGAATATACTGTGGGACTTGGAAAGCTTGTGCCAGGAAAGAACTTCATCGGCGTTGACATCAAGGGAGCCCGCATGTGGACGGGAGCCAAGGAAGCTTTGCAGAACGATATGAAGAATGTAGGCTTCCTGCGTACGAACATCGAATTCATCCAACGCTTCTTTGCACCTGGTGAAGTCAGCGAGATATGGCTCACTTTCTCCGACCCGCAGATGAAAAAGGTCACAAAGCGACTCAGCAGCACTTATTTCCTGGAACGGTACCGACAGTTCATGATAGATGGCGGATTGGTTCACCTGAAGACCGACTCGAACTTCCTCTTTACCTACACCGAAGAAATGCTCCGTGCCAACAGCATAGAGCCCGAAGTGAAGACGCGGAATCTGTATGGCCCTATCTCAATCCCCCAAGAAGGGGAGAAGTATCTTCAGGCCGCTGCCGCTATCCAGACTTACTACGAAAGTATGTGGCAAGCTCGGGGAATCGACATCAAATACTTGTGTTTCCATTTGCGACAGGGAACGCCCCTTGTGGAACCGGATGTGGAAATTCCCCTTGACGAATACCGCTCCTACAGCCGCGAGAAACGCAGCGGAAGTGAGAAACACATTTGATCCTTAGAAAGGGAGGTCGTCCGCTTCTTCTTCTCCTCTTTCTTCTTTGAATGAATCGGGGAAGACTCCATGAACCTCCTTATAGGCATAGGCATAGTAGTCTTCCGGAGCAACGTCCGGGAAGCGGTCGCGAAACAGTTGAACGGTAGCTTCACGGTCGCAGAATGGTGCAAGCTTTAGAAATCCCAGGAAGCTCTCCATATCATTCTTGCGCAAATAGCAATTGGCCAGGTAGGGGACAACAAATCTCCCTTCTCGTGTGCCGAAAATAGTCCAGACGTCATCGAGCAAGTCGATAGCTGTATCGTTATAGCCGGCATTGCTGTATATCATTGCGATATTGAAGAGTGTCTCACCCTGCTCGGGACTCTTCTCCAGTGCTGCAGCAAAGCATTCCTCTGCCTGTTTTGTCTGCTTGAAATGCAGGAAGATATCCCCCTCGGTCATATCAAGCCTCCAAGCCATGTTTTTATCGCCGAGTTTTCGAGCCTGTTCGATGGCAGCGAATGCTTCGGTACTTCTTTCCAGACGACTCAGGGCATAGGCACGCATCTGATAAATCTGCGGCAGGTCGTTTTCTCTGTCGGGCAGCTTGCGCGCATACTGCTCCGCCTTTTCAAGCAGCGGCAGCAACTCCTTATAGCGTTCCTCGCTGCTGTAACAAATGGCCAGTGAAAGCCGCACACTGAGGTCGTCGGGCTGAATTTCGAGATACTGTGTATAGTATTCTATAGCAGATGCAGTCTGTTCGTTGCGCATATAGGCATTACCCTTCATGAGCAAAGCATTGCAGTCCTTCGGATTAATGGCGAGAGAATAGTCGGCAGCCTCCAAAGCATCAGGATACATTTCAAGTGCCACGTATGTCTCTGCCAAGAGGTTCCATGCCTCGGAGTTATAAGGCTCTTCTTCCAGTATCGACAGAAGCATCGGAAGAGCATCCTCGTAGTTATCCAAACCCATCTGAATCTCTGCCTCCATGATGGGTAGTTGCGGATGGCTTGGGAAGGATTCCCTGAGGCGTTCCAACCATTCCTGTGCCAACTCCCACTGATCGTAATCCATAAAGATAGCGGTACAGTCGTAGAGATAGGTATCGAGGCTGTCCTGCATCTGTTCCTCCTGTCGGAGCAGGAAGGCAGAGGCATCTGCGGCTTTTCCCTCCTTGATAAGCAATTCAGCACGGATGTATATGACCTCGGAGTCCTGCTGTTCGGTAATACCATCGACGATAGCCCGGGCTTCGTCGAGTTGTCCATAGAACATCTTCTGGCGAGCCAGGAAGATTTGCGGGTCAACGCTGTCGGGGTGCATTTCGATAGCAGCTTGTATTGCCTGAGTGGCCTTGGCGTCCTGCTTGCCGGTCATATAGTACTCGGCAATATCGGTCAGTTCGTCCGCCTCCAGATAGGGCACATGCCCCTCGGAAACAGCCTTCTCGTAGCGATGCAGAAGCCGGAGGAAGTGCCGCGACTGGTAATACTTGTTGCTATCGTCCATTTATACCATTGAATATTGATAATTGACCATTGCCCGTCCGTAGGCCAACATTTTATTTCTTCGCCCAAGTGTCTTTCAGCCCTACAGTCTTATTGAACACGGGATGATCTGGGGTGCTGGTTGTATCGACGTTGAAGTAACCGATTCGCTGGAACTGCAAGTAGCTCATGGGAGCCATCGTAGCAGCGAACTCCTCGACGTAGCAGTCAGTCAGGACAGTGAGGCTGTCGGGATTGATGATTTGCTTCATGGCTGTTACGGGGTCGCAATCCTGGGCTTCGCGTATGGCAGCCAGTTCGTCGCGCGGGTTCTCTACCTTCCAGAGCCGGTCGTAGAGCCGCACCTCGGCTTTTACTGCATGTTCGCAGCTGACCCAATGCAGCGTCTTGCCCTTGATCTTGCGGTCGGCTCCAGGCATACCGCTACGGGTCTCGGGATCGTAGGTACATTGTATCTCGGTGACGTTTCCGTCGGCATCCTTCGTGCAACCGGTACACATTATTATATAGGCGTTCTTCAGACGCACCTCCTTGCCGGGAGCCAGACGCATGAACTTCTTCTCGGCTTCTTCCTGGAAGTCGTCACGCTCGATCCATATCTCGCGACTGAAGGTTACCTCGTGAGTACCATCGGCTTCATTCTCGGGATTGTTGATGGCAGTGAGTTGCTCGGTCTGTCCTTCGGGATAGTTTGTGATAACCACCTTGATAGGATTGAGTACAGCGCTGACACGGATGGCACGACTGTTGAGGTCCTCGCGGGCGGCACTCTCCAAGAGAGCCATCTCGTTGAGGGCATCGAAGGTGGTATAGCCAATCTTCTTGATGAAGCCACGAATGCTTTCAGGACTGTAGCCGCGACGACGGAAGCCACAAATGGTCGGCATTCTGGGGTCGTCCCAACCGCTGACCAAACCTTCCTTGACCAATGCCAGCAGGTTGCGTTTGCTCATCAGGGTATAGCTGAGGTTCAGTTTGTTGAACTCAGTCTGACGGGGGCCTTGATAAGTGAAGAGTGAAGAGTGAAGTGTGAAGAGTTTACTTCCGATCTCCGCCTTCTCTC